>NZ_JBVIEB010000002.1:0-216600 GCF_055572075.1 Streptomyces sp. NPDC030820 | reverse complement strand
CCCTTTTTTTCGCCCCGTGCGTCTCTCTTCTTGTTTGTCTTTTTTGGGGGTGGGGGGGGGGGGGGAGCCCCCCCCCCCCCCCCCCCCCCCGACGCGGTTCGGGAATGGTTCTATGATCGAAGCAGTGTTTTCCGCTCAGCCTCTCCTCATGGCGCTGCTGGTGACGATTTCTGCGGTACTGGCCACGACAGGCCTTTTTCTTGGCCGCAGGTTCAATCACCCAAAACGCTTCTTTTGGGCACTGGCGGGAGCCGGACTGGGCATCGCGATCTCGGCAACGCTCACACCGGCCAAGGAGTCATCGGGCTATTCGGGCACATGCACGATCAACAAGGACCTCCTCCAGTCCATGGACACCGAGCAGTGGCTCTTCAACCTGCTGCTGTTCGCCCCGGCTGCTCTCTTCCTGATCCTGGCAGGCGCCTCACGCATGAGCTCCGTGGCAACCGTGGCGACCATGTCGATGGCCATAGAGTTCACGCAAGCCACGCTGCCGGGGATCGGGCGCGCATGTGACAGTGACGATTTCGTCGCGAACACTCTCGGCGCAGCGATCGTCGCAGTAGTGATCACCGCTTCGTCATCTTTGAGGGGCGGCTTTCATGCGAGCCGGCCCAAAGCCGGACGGCATCGTCGAGCATTCGTGGTCCACGGCGCCGCCATCGCACTGGTGGCCGTCACGGGATTCTCCACGTTGACCATGAATTACGTGGACTCGGACACCCCCATCAAGGAAGCGAGTTCGAGTCAGGAGCGAAAAGTTTCGCGCACACTTGCGGCACTTTTCGGCTCCAGCCCCAGGCTCACAAGGACTCAGGTCTCGAACCTGCCGAATAGTTACGAGCCGGGACAGCAAACACTTATCGCCTCATGGCAGAGCGGAAACGCAGAGTTTTCCTGGCCGAGCGCCAAGATCCATAAGATATGGACCAGCGAAGGAATAGCCCTCCGCGGGCCCAGACAGGGCTCGAACATCTCCAGTGGGTCCGCGGCGAAGTCCCTGGCCTCCTGGCTCGTCGCCAGGAGTTTTCCGTGGGCCGCCGCAGCCACCAAGATTTCCGCTGCGCCGGATCCGCAGTTCTCGCAGGCCTGGCGCGTTGCCTATCAGCAGAAGCAGAATGACATCACCATGCCGCTTCTGTTCGATGTGACGTTCTCCAAAGACGGCCGTCTTATGGAGCTCACGGCGGAAGACAGTCCGGTACCGAACCGTGTCCCACCGGCCAAGGTGCCCCTGAAGACGGCCTCTCGTACAGCTGCATTGCATGCGCCTGCACACTGGCTTCAGTCAGCCGCAGAGCTCAGGCTTGTCAAAGAAGGCACGGATTGGGTCACCGCATGGGATTTCACGTATGTCCGGTCGAAGGACGCCAGTAATTCCTACAGTCCGCTCTCCGTGCTGGTGAACGCCACCTCCGGAAAGTGGCTTCCTCGGGACGGCTCCGGGATCGATTGACAGTCTTCTTGCCCAGCGCGGGATGCGTGACGGTTTCTCACACCTCTCGAACCGGCGCCACACACCTACGACTTGGGCTCGAAGGAGGCCGTGAGCGTCTTCCACGTGTCCTTGCGCAGCTCGCTGTCCCAGTTCGCGGCCTTCGCGGTGTACATCATCCCGTACCCGAGACGGCCGTTGACCACGAAGCCGCGGTCGATGGCACGGTATTTGGTGCCGCCGTCGACGTAGGTGAACTCCCAGTCGGCCGTGTTCCAACCGCGGTAGTCCACCTTCTCGATGCGGATGCGCTGGTACTGGGACCGGATCATCGCGTGTTCCTGGTTCTCCCAGTCCGCCACCGGGTCGGACTTGGGAGCACTCGTCCATCCGATGAGCAACGTCTGCCCGTCCGGACCGGCGTAGTGGTCTCCCGCGCGGCCGGTGGACTGGTACGACCACCCCTTCGGCAGCCCGATCGAGTACCCCTGACCGCCCTTGCGGGTCGACGCCACCGGCGCGCTCCCGCCGCCCTTGGCACCGGACGCGCCGGAGGAGCCGGCCGAGCCGGAGTCGTCGGTGGACGCGCTCGCGTCGACGCCGGCGCCCGACGTGGCACCGGTACCGCCGGTCGACGGGCTCGCCGCGCCCGTCCGCGTCCCGCTGCCCGTGCCCTTGGCGCCCTTGTCCCGCTTGGTGGACGCGCTCGCGCTCGCCGCCGTCCTGGCCCCGCTGCTCTTGTCGTCCTTGCCGTCGCCGCTCAGGGCGAAGGCCAGGATGATGCCGAGCACCGCGAGGACGACCACCACGGCGGTGATCACCAGCGTGCGCTTGGGCACCACGTCGGTCAGCGGCGCCCTCGGCACCGGCCGCGGCGGCAGGTCCAGGTCCGGCGGCGGCATCACGGGCCAGCCGGAACTCGGCTTGTTCGCGCTGGAGTTCGGTCCACCGGCGCCACCGACGGCATGGGTGGCCGGACCCGCCTGTCTCCCGGCGGATCCGGCGCCGCCCCCGCCGGAGACCGTGGGCCGCGCTCCGCCCGAGGAGGACGTGGGCCGCGCTCCGCCGGGGGAGGCCGGCCGCGTCCCGCCCTGGCCGGCAGGACGTGCCCCGCCCGCGGTGGCACCGCCCGCGCCCGTGGCCGCACCGGCACCCGGCGCGGCCGAGTCGCCGCCGTTCTTCGTCCGGGCGGACGCGGCCGACGTGGCCGCCCCGGCCGCCTTGCGGACCGAACGCAGCGCGCCGCGCAGCTTCTCCCCGGCCTCCTCGCCCCGCCTGCCCTCGGACGAACCCGGCTGCGGCGGCAGCGGCACCACGCGCGTGGCGTCCATCGGCTCCGGCTCGGGTGCGTGGATCACGGCGTTGAGCATGGCCCGGGCGCCCGCGTCGTCGAGCCGCTCGGCCGGGTCCTTGGTGAGCAGGCCGTAGATGACGTCCTTGAGCGGGCCCGCGTTCTTGGGCTCCTCCACGGGCTCGGTCATCACCGCGGTGAGCGTGGCGATGGCCGATCCCTTGTCGTACGGGGGCACGCCCTCGACCGCCGCGTACAGCAGGCCGCCGAGCGACCACAGGTCGGCCGCGGGCCCCGGCTTGTGGCCGCGGGCGCGCTCGGGGGAGATGTAGGAGGGGGCGCCGACGAGCATGCCGGTGGAGGTGATGGACGGGTCGCCCTCGACCTGCGCGATACCGAAGTCGGTGAGCACGACCCGGCCGTCCTCGGCGATGAGCACGTTCGACGGCTTCACGTCCCGGTGCAGGATGCCCTCGCGGTGCGCGGAGCGCAGCACGTCGAGGACGGCGAGCCCCACCTCGGCGGCCCGCTTGGGCTCCAGCAGGCCGTCCTCGCGGATGACCTCGGCGAGGGACTTGCCCTCCACCAACTCCATGACGATCCACGGCCGGTCGTCCTCGTCGACCACGTCGAAGACCGTCACCGCGCTGTTGTTGCGGATCCGGGCGATCGCCTTGGCCTCGCGCAAAGTGCGCGTGATCAGGCGCCGCTTCTCCTCCTCGTCGATGTTCGACGGGAACCGCAGCTCCTTGACGGCGACCGTCCGGCCCAGGGTCTCGTCCTCGGCGCGCCAGACCGTGCCCATGCCGCCCCGGCCCAGCACGTCTCCCAGCCGGTACCGCCCGGCGAGGAGACGACGCTCGCTCTTGTCCTGACGAGTCCCCTGACGAGATGTACCCGCCCGCTCCGCCTCCGACATGCGTCCCCTCATACAACCCGCCCTGACCGAGGCTCCATTGTCTCTCACCCGACAAGTGCCCAACGCCCAGGGGGCCCTTCGTCTCAGGCCGGATCCGGTGCACCGGTTTCGGGGAAATGCGCCTGGTTTCGGCGGGGGTGACGGGCGTTCGGCTGTCCCCGGCGCCCGGCTCATGGGGCGGCTCCGGCCGCGCTCGCTCAGGTGAACGGCACTATGTCCGGCGCGCCCAGCCTCGCCGCGTCCGCCGTCAGGTCGTCGGGCTGGCGCTGGGACTCGCGCTCGGCCTCCACCCGCTTCTCGTAGTGCTCGACCTCGCGCTCGATCTGGTCCTTGTCCCAGCCGAGGACCGGTGCCATCAGCTCGGCCGCCTCCCGGGCGCTGCGGGTGCCCCGGTCGAAGGTCTCGATGGAGATACGGGTGCGCCGGGTGAGGACGTCGTCCAGGTGCCGGGCGCCCTCGTGCGAGGCGGCGTACACCACCTCGGCGCGCAGATAGTCGTCGGCCGCCTGCAGGGGCGCGCCGAGGGCGGGGTCGGCGGCGATGAGGTCCAGGACTTCCTCGGCCAGGGAGCCGTACCGGTTCAGCAGGTGTTCCACGCGGGCCACGTGGAGCCCGGTACGGGCGGCCGTCCGGGCGCGCGCGTTCCACAGCGCCTGGTAGCCCTCCGCGCCCAGCAGCGGGATCTCCTCCGTCACGCTGTCGGCGACCCGCGTGTCCAGGCCGTGCACCGCCTCGTCGACCGCGTCCTTCGCCATCACGCGGTAGGTGGTGTACTTGCCGCCCGCCACGACCACGAGCCCCGGCACCGGATGGGCGACCGTGTGCTCGCGGGACAGCTTGCTGGTGGCGTCGGACTCGCCGGCGAGCAGCGGGCGCAGGCCGGCGTACACCCCCTGCACGTCGTCGCGGCCGAGCGGGACCGCGAGCACCGAGTTGACGTGCTCCAGCAGGTAGTCGATATCGGCGCTGGACGCGGCCGGATGGGCCTTGTCGAGGTTCCAGTCGGTGTCGGTGGTGCCGACGATCCAATGTCGGCCCCAGGGGATGACGAAGAGGACGGACTTCTCGGTGCGCAGGATCAGGCCGGTGGTGGAGTGGATGCGGTCCTTGGGCACGACCAGGTGGATGCCCTTGGAGGCGCGGACGTGGAACTGGCCCCGCTCCCCCACCATGGCCTGCGTGTCGTCGGTCCACACCCCGGTGGCGTTGACGATCTGTTTGGCGCGGATCTCGTACTCCCCGCCGCCCTCCACGTCCTGCACCCGGGCACCGACCACGCGCTCGCCCTCGCGCAGGAACCCGGTCACACGCGCGCGGTTGGCCACCTTCGTGCCGTAGGACGCCGCCGTGCGCACCAGCGTGGCCACGAAGCGGGCGTCGTCCATCCGGGCGTCGTAGTACTGCAGGGCGCCGACCAGGGCGTCCTTCTTCAGGCAGGGGGCGACGCGCAGGGCCTGACGGTGACTCAGATGACGGTGCAGGGGCAGGCCCCGGCCGTGGCCGCGGGCCATGGACATCGCGTCGTAGAGCGCGACGCCCGAGCCGGCGTAGAGCCGCTCCCAGCCCTTGTGCTGCAGCGGGTAGAGGAACGGCACCGGCTTGACCAGGTGCGGGGCGAGCCGCTCCAGGAGCAGGCCGCGCTCCTTGAGGGCCTCGCGGACGAGTGCGAAGTCGAGCATCTCCAGATAGCGCAGACCGCCGTGGATCAGCTTGCTGGACCGGCTGGAGGTGCCGGACGCCCAGTCGCGGGCCTCGACCAGACCGGTGGACAGGCCACGCGTGACGGCGTCCAGCGCGGTGCCCGCGCCGACGACCCCGCCGCCGATCACCAGCACGTCCAGCTCCCGCTCCGCCATCGCCGCCAGTGCCTCGGCGCGCTGCGTCGGCCCCAGAGTCGCTGTCCTCACGCTGCCTCCCGCTGTCGCAGACTCGCTCGCGTCGGCCGCACCCCGGTGGGCGAAGCCCGGTTCATCCCCTCCTCATGCCCAAATTCTGACCGGCTTGCCCGACTTCAGCCACCACGCGTTCCCAACCTGTGGACAACTCGCGCACAACCCTCGGAAGACACACGAACAGAATCACACATAACAGTCATATGTGTACCTAGTCTGACATTGCACGCGCTCATCCTGTCCACAGCGGTTGCGCGCCTGTCCCGCTTCGGCTATGGGAAGGACCGCCCCACGCCATGCCCGCAGACCTCGCCGTCATCGGACTCGGCCCCTACGGCTTGCCGCTCGCTCAGGCCGCCGTCGCCGCAGGCATCTCCACCGTCGGTTACGCCACCGGCCCCGAGGCCGGCTCCCTCAGCCCCGCCGAACTGCGCCGGATGCACGCCGCGGGCTTCCGGCCCGGCACCGACCCGGCCCAGCTCGGCCGGGTGCGCACCGCGGTGATCTGCGCGCCGACCCCGCGCGGCGCCGACGGCGGACTCGACCTCGGCCAGGTGGAGGCGGCCGCCCGCACCCTCGCCGAGCGGCTGCGCCCGCACACCACCGTCATCCTGGAGTCGCCGGTGCTCCCGGGCACGACCGACGAGTTCCTGCGCCCCCTGCTGGAGGAGGGCTCGGGACTGCGCGCCGGCCGCGACTTCCACCTCGCCTACTCGCCGAGCCGGGTCGACCCCGGCAACCGCGACCACGTCCCCGCCAACACCCCCAAGGTCATCGGTGGCCTCACCCCCGCCTGCACCGAGTCGGCCGCCGCCTTCTACGGGCGGCTCACCGACAAGGTGGTACGCGCGCGTGGGCTGCGCGAGGCGGAGACCGTGCAGCTGCTGGAGACCAACTTCCGGCACGTCAACATCGCCCTCGTCAACGAGATGGCCGTGCTGTGCCATGAGCTGGGGGTCGATCTCTGGGACGTCATCCGGTGCGCGGAGACCAAGCCCTTCGGCTTCCAGGCGTTCCGGCCGGGCCCGGGCGTCGGCGGGCACGGGGTCGCGCAGGACCTGACCGGGCACGCCACCCGCACCCTGCGGATGGTGGAGCTGGCCCAGCAGGTCAACAGCCGGATGCCCCGGTACGTCGTCCAGCGCGCCGCCACCCTCCTCAACGAGCACGGCAAGTCCGCCCGTGGCGCACGGGTGCTGCTGCTCGGCGTCACCTACAAGCCCGATCTCGCCGACCTGCAGGGCACACCGGCCCAGGAGATCGCGATCCGGCTGATGGAGCTGGGCGCCTCGGTGAGCTTCCACGACCCCCTGGTGGCCTCCTGGAGCGTGCTGGACCGCCCGGTCCCGCGCGCGGACTCGCTGTACGAGACCGCCGCCGACGCCGACCTGACGATCCTGCTCCAGCAGCACCGCACCTACGACCTGCAGGGGCTGTCGGTGAAGGCGCAGTTGCTGCTGGACACGCGCGGGGCCACGCCCACGGGGGCGGCGCACCGGCTCTGAGCCCGGTCACGAACGGAAAACAGCCGGGGGCGTTGTCGTCCCCGGCTGTTAATCTCCCCCGGACTCGCCGCACACGCGTGTGCCGGGGGTTTTCCGTTTCCGTCCTTCAGTTGTGCTCCATATCGGGGGATTTCTGTCATGAGCCAGTCAGCTCCACCGCCGCAGTCGCCGCAGCCCGGTCCTGTCGACGGCAACCCGTACGCGCAGCAGGCCCCGGCCGGCACGCCCTACCCGCCGCAGCCGGGCGCCCCGGTCGGCCCGGCGGGCGCTTTCGCCCCGCCGTCGCCGACCGCTCCGGCCCGGAACAACGTCCTCCTCGGCATGGTCGCCGCGGTCGTCGCCGCCGCGGTCGCCGCCGCGCTCTACGGCCTCGTCATCGGCGCCACCAAGCACGAGATCGGCTACGCGGCCGTCGGCGTCGGCTTCGTCGTCGGTGTCGCGGCCGGCAAGGTGGGCGGCCGTAACCCGGCGCTCCCCGTGGTGAGCGCGATCCTCGCGCTCGGCTCGGTGTACATCGGCCAGCTGGTGGGCGAGGCCATGATCGGCGCCGACCAGCTGCACGTCGGCTTCAACCAGCTGTTCTTCCAGCACTTCGACGTGGTCCAGAAGGTCTGGAAGGACGACGCCGACCCGCTGACCTTCCTCTTCTTCGCCATCGCCGCGTTCGCCGCGTTCTCCGGCGCCAAGAAGGCCGCCGCGTAACGCCTTCCCGCAAGCGGCAGGGCCCGGCCACCTCGTCGGTGGCCGGGCCCTGTGCGTCGTACTGCTGCGGTGGGCGCGTCAGCGGCGGTGCTGGCTGTCCGCGACCGTCACCTCGACCCGCTGGAACTCCTTCAGCTCGCTGTAGCCGGTCGTGGCCATCGCGCGGCGCAGGGCGCCGAAGAAGTTCATCGAGCCGTCGGGGGTGTGGGACGGGCCGGTGAGGATCTCCTCGATGGTGCCGACCGTGCCGAGGCCCACCTTCTTGCCGCGGGGCAGCTCCTCGTTGACCGCCTCCATGCCCCAGTGGTGGCCCTTGCCGGGCGCGTCCGTGGCGCGGGCCAGCGGGGAGCCCATCATCACCGCGTCGGCGCCGCACGCGATCGCCTTGGGCAGGTCGCCGGACCAGCCGACGCCGCCGTCCGCGATCACGTGCACGTACCGGCCGCCGGACTCGTCCATGTAGTCACGGCGGGCCGCGGCCACGTCGGCGACGGCCGTGGCCATCGGGACCTGGATGCCCAGCACGTTGCGCGTGGTGTGGGCGGCGCCGCCGCCGAAGCCGACCAGCACGCCGGCCGCGCCGGTGCGCATCAGGTGCAGGGCCGCGGTGTAGGTGGCGCAGCCTCCGACGATCACCGGGACGTCCAGCTCGTAGATGAACTGCTTCAGGTTCAGCGGCTCACTCGAGTGGGAGACATGCTCCGCGGAGACCGTCGTACCGCGGATGACGAAGATGTCCACACCCGCGTCCACGACCGCCTTGGAGAACTGGGCGGTGCGCTGCGGGGACAGCGCGGCGGCCGTGACCACGCCGGAGTCCCGCACCTCCTTGATGCGCGCGCCGATCAGCTCCTCCTTGATGGGCGCGGCGTAGATCTCCTGGAGGCGGCGGGTCGCCTGCTCGGCGGGCAGCTCGGCGATCTCGTCCAGCAGCGGCTGCGGGTCCTCGTACCGCGTCCACAGGCCTTCGAGGTTGAGCACGCCGAGGCCGCCCAGCTCGCCGATGCGGATCGCGGTGGCCGGGGAGACCACGGAGTCCATGGGGGCGGCCAGGAACGGCAGCTCGAAGCGGTAGGCGTCGATCTGCCAGGCGATCGAGACCTCCTTCGGGTCCCGCGTACGGCGGCTGGGGACGACGGCGATGTCGTCGAAGGCGTACGCCCGGCGGCCGCGCTTGCCGCGCCCGATCTCGATCTCAGTCACGTCTCTAGGCCTTTCCCTATGCGTTGCAGCGCCTTCCAGTATCGCCGACGGGTACGGCAGAAGCCCTCCGCGGGGACGACAACGGCGGCCCCGGATGCTCCGGGACCGCCGCTGGATGTGCTTCACGCGCGCGTGGAGGCGCGGTCGTGCCGCCTGGGAGCTACCTCTTGCTGCTGTAGTTCGGCGCCTCGACCGTCATCTGGATGTCGTGCGGGTGGCTCTCCTTCAGGCCCGCGGAGGTGATCCGCACGAACCGGCCGTTCGCCTGCAGCTCGGGCACGGTCCTGCCGCCGACGTAGAACATCGACTGGCGCAGACCGCCGACCAGCTGGTGCACGACGGAGGACAGCGGGCCGCGGTAGGGCACCTGGCCCTCGATGCCCTCGGGGATCAGCTGCTCGTCGGAGGCGACGCCCTCCTGGAAGTAACGGTCCTTGGAGAACGACCTGCGGTCGCCGCGGGACTGCATCGCGCCCAGCGAGCCCATGCCGCGGTACGACTTGAACTGCTTGCCGTTGATGAACAGCAGCTCGCCCGGGGACTCCTCGCAGCCCGCGAGCAGCGAGCCCAGCATCACGGTGTCGGCACCCGCGACCAGGGCCTTGGCGATGTCGCCGGAGTACTGCAGACCGCCGTCGCCGATGACCGGGACCCCGGCCTCCTTGGCGGCGAGCGCGGCCTCGTAGATCGCGGTGACCTGCGGGACACCGACGCCGGCGACCACGCGCGTGGTGCAGATCGAGC
This sequence comes from Streptomyces sp. NPDC030820, assembly GCF_055572075.1. Lineage (NCBI taxonomy): Bacteria > Bacillati > Actinomycetota > Actinomycetes > Kitasatosporales > Streptomycetaceae > Streptomyces > Streptomyces sp. NPDC030820. The sequence goes on along the minus strand of NZ_JBVIEB010000002.1, from coordinate 206,909 downwards.
CGGGGCCCACGCCCACCTTGATGCCGTCGGCGCCCGCGTCGACCAGGGCCTGGGCGCCGTCGCGCGTGGCCACGTTGCCGCCGATGACGTCGACGCCGGAGGAGTTCGACTTGATCTTGGCGATCATGTCGCCGACCAGCCTGGAGTGGCCATGGGCGGTGTCCACGACGATGAAGTCGACACCGGCCTCGATCAGGGCCTGGGCGCGCTCGAAGGCGTCACCGGCGACACCGACCGCGGCACCGACCAGCAGGCGGCCCTCGGCGTCCTTGGCGGCGTTCGGGTACTGCTCGGCCTTGACGAAGTCCTTGACGGTGATCAGGCCCTTGAGGACCCCCTCGTCGTCGACCAGCGGCAGCTTTTCGATCTTGTGCTTGCGCAGCAGCTCCATGGCCTCCGGGCCGGAGATGCCGACCTTGCCGGTGACCAGCGGCATCGGGGTCATGACCTCGTGCACCCGGCGGCCGCGGTCGCTCTCGAAGGCCATGTCACGGTTGGTGACGATGCCGAGGAGCCGCTTGTCGCCGTCGGTCACCGGGACGCCGCTGATGCGGAACCGGGCGCACAGCGCGTCGGCCTCGGCGAGCGTGGCCTCAGGGTGGATGGTGATGGGGTCGGTGACCATGCCGGACTCGGAGCGCTTCACCAGGTCGACCTGGTTGGCCTGGTCCTCGATGGAGAGGTTGCGGTGCAGCACGCCGACGCCGCCCTGGCGGGCCATCGCGATCGCCATGCGGGACTCGGTCACCTTGTCCATGGCGGCGGACAGCAGCGGGATGTTCACCCGCACGTTCTTGGAGACGTACGAGGCGGTGTCGATCTCGTCGGGTGCCATGTCCGACGGGCCCGGCAGCAGCAGCACGTCGTCGTAGGTCAGCCCGAGTGTCGCGAATTTCCCGGGCACTCCGTCGACGTTGGCAGTCATGACACCTTCCCCAAATGGCCTTGATCGGTGCGGATGTCCATGCTAACGGGAAGCACCGCTAGCAAATTCCACGGTACGGGGTGACTTCAGGCTTCGTATGTTCGTACGGAAGCAGAAGCATGCCTGTTCAACAAAGGGAGCTGCAGGCGCTCCGTACAGGGGTGTTACTGCTCGGCGAGCGCGCGCAGACGGCTCAGCGCCCGGTGCTGGGCGACCCGGACCGCGCCGGGTGACATTCCCAACATCTGCCCGGTCTCCTCCGCGGTCAAGCCCACGGCGATGCGCAGCAGGAGCAGTTCGCGCTGGTTCTCCGGCAGGTTGGCCAGCAGCTTCTTGGCCCACTCGGCGTCGCTGCTGAGCAGGGCGCGCTCCTCGGGGCCGAGGGAGTCGTCCGGCCGCTCGGGCATCTCATCGGACGGCACCGCGGTCGACCCCGGGTGGCGCATCGCGGCGCGCTGCAGGTCGGCGACCTTGTGGGAGGCGATGGCGAAGACGAACGCCTCGAAGGGGCGGCCGGTGTCGCGATAGCGGGGCAGCGCGAGCAGGACGGCGACGCAGACCTCCTGGGCGAGGTCCTCGACGAAGTGACGCGCATCGCCGGGCAGCCGCGACAGCCGGGTACGGCAGTAGCGCAGCGCCAGCGGGTGGACATGGGCGAGCAGATCGTGCGTGGCCTGCTCGTCCCCGTCGACGGCCCGATGGACGAGCGCACCGATCGCCCCATGGGCCGTGCCCGCCTCGTCGTCGCGCATCGGTCCATGGTGCCTTGTGGCCGTCCGGTCCGTCGCATTGTGCTCGTGGTTGTGCACCGAAGCGTTATGAGCAGGTGCGCCGGCACTCATCTCCTGCGCCCTCCCCTTCCGCTCGACCGACTCGTCCCCGAGAGACTCCACATCTCAAGGATGCGGCATCCGCGCCGAAACGAGCAGCGCGCGTCCGGCAGGCCGACTTGCGCAAGCTCCGCCGAGGCGGCCTGCGGGGTCGTAAGCCGGGGGCGCCGGGCGCCTCACCGGGCGGCGCGGACCACGGCTGTTGACGGAGTGGATCTCCGTACGCGCGCGTGGCCGACCATCCGGCCGGCCGCCTGCCGCGCGACTGCTCGGATGTGACCGGGTCCACCCCGCGAGCGCCCCTCACGGCCGCGCCCACGGGCAACCGGAACACCCGTCACGGCATTTCACCGGCACCCACCTCCGTGAGCGGACCGGAACCCGGACGCGTGGGCACGACGGCAGGGCCGAGGGGTGCGATCGCCCAGGCTGCGCGTGGGCGCCGCGTCGAGGGACGGGTCGAGGGACGGTCCGTGGTCCGGGCAGCGCGTGCACGCCACACGCCGTGCGCGGGCGATCGTCCACACAGGAGCAGGGCGCCCCGCCCGCAGGTGGTCGTCCGCACAGCGCATGGCCGCCGCGCCCCGCGGCAACGGAACCGCAGCGCGTTTCGGTGCACGCGTGCGTGCCGCTCTCCGCAGGGCGGTCGCCCACGCCAGGCACCGCACGGCTGGGGCATAGCCGAGCAGAGAGGCGCCGTCGCCCACGCAACGCACCGCACGGCAGGGCACGACGCGCCGGTACGGCAGCTGAGCCGCAGGACGTTTCCGGGCACGCGGGCGTACCGCCCCCCGCAAGGTGGCCGCCCACACCGGCACCGCATGGCTGGGGCATAGCCGAGCAGAGAGGCGCCGTCGCCCACGCAACGCACAGCACGGCTGGGCAGAACGCGCCCGGCAGCGGAGCCGCAGGGCGCTTCCGGGCACGTGGGCGTGCCGCCAGGGTGCGTCGATGGGCCTCGGGACCGGCAGCGCCTCCGAAGGGCGCGGTCGGCCGGCCCCGCGCTGGGCCAAGGCACGGTGCTCCGGTGCCTGAGCCCGGCGCGGTGCCGTACGTGCGTCGCGTTCGGGCCGGGACTCCCCGAGGGGGCCGGTGAGACATCCCGCTGCTGCCAGGGGAGGCGGATACGTGCCCGGTGCCGGGCCGGCCCCGCCTGCCCCGCAGGGCTGGGCACTGCCTACCGGACCAGTCCCCAGCGGAAGCCGAGCGCCACCGCGTGGGCCCGGTCCGAGGCGCCGAGCTTCTTGAACAGGCGCCGCGCGTGCGTCTTGACGGTGTCCTCGGAGAGGAAGAGCTCGCGGCCGATCTCGGCGTTGGAGCGGCCGTGGCTCATGCCCTCCAGGACCTGGATCTCACGCGCGGTGAGCGTGGGCGCGGCGCCCATCTCGGCCGAGCGGAGCCGGCGGGGGGCCAGCCGCCAGGTGGGGTCGGCGAGGGCCTGCGTCACCGTGGCGCGCAGTTCCGCGCGCGAGGCGTCCTTGTGCAGGTAGCCCCGGGCGCCGGCGGCGACCGCGAGGGCCACGCCGTCCAGGTCCTCGGCGACGGTGAGCATGATGATGCGCGCGCCGGGGTCGGCGGACAGCAGGCGGCGCACGGTCTCCACGCCGCCCAGGCCGGGCATGCGCACGTCCATCAGGATGAGATCGGAGCGGTCGGCGCCCCAGCGGCGGAGGACTTCCTCGCCGTTGGCCGCCGTCGTCACACGCTCGACACCGGGCACGGTCGCGACCGCGCGGCGGAGCGCTTCTCGGGCAAGCGGGGAGTCGTCGCAGACGAGGACGGATGTCATGACCGCCCTCCGCAGCTGATGCGCGTCACCTTGAGCCTCCAGGCTGGTACGGAATCGTCACCTGTGCGGTCGACCGTCTCGGACGCCTGCCCGAGCGCTTCTGTTTTCAACCGCCTCCGCACTCTCAACGACGGTCACTCGAAAGAGTTACGGGGCTACGTGCCGTCTTCGGCACTCTACGTGAGGGTCTCGTCACGGTGCAGACGTGGACATCAGACCCTCAACTTTTCATCACAACTATGCCCCGTTTGGCCCCTTTTCTTCCCGTTTTGCGGTGTCTGCGGCTAGATTCGCAATGAGTCATATTTTCATCTCCTTAGACCGGAGATGTACGGTCGTTGGCACCGTATCCGCTCAGAACGGCTACAAGGGGTCACGTAATGGCAGATTTCTCCCGCCTTCCCGGACCGAACGCGGACCTGTGGGACTGGCAGCTGCTGGCTGCCTGCCGCGGCGTGGACAGCTCGCTCTTCTTCCACCCCGAGGGCGAGCGCGGGGCGGCTCGGAGCGCTCGCGAGAACTCGGCCAAGGAGGTCTGCATGAGGTGCCCGGTCCGCGCGGAGTGCGCGGCGCACGCACTGGCGGTGCGCGAGCCGTACGGCGTGTGGGGCGGCCTGACCGAGGACGAGCGTGAGGAGTTGATGGGGCGCGCGCGCAACCGCCTGGTGACGGCTTCGGCCGCCGGCGCGGACACCGCCCCGAACCACTGAAGGAACGTTTCAGCACCTACAGCCCGCTGGGTGCGCTCATGTCCACCACCCCAGGGCACGCTGCGTCACCACGTGCGTGCCCTTGACTCTGCCGACGCTCGCGTCTGACTCTGCCGACGCCCGCCTCGCGTCAGCCGCGCCCCGTCGCCCGGGCCAGTTGTTCCACCGTCGCCGCCACGGCCGGCACCTGTGCCAGGTCGGGCAGGGTGAGGGCGACGATCTCGCGCCGTACCGCCGGTTCCAGGCGCACCGCGCGCACACCCCTGGGCCGTACCGACTCCACCGCCAGCTGGGGCAGTACGGCGACGCCGAGGCCCGCGCCGACCAGGCCGACCACCGCGGGATAGTCGTCGGTGGCGAAGTCGATGCGCGGGGTGAAACCGGCCCCTTCGCACACCTCGACCAGCTGGCCGCGGCAGCGCGGGCAGCCCGCGATCCAGGGCTCCTGGGCCAGCTCGCCGATGGCGACGCTCTCCGCGCGCGCGAGGCGGTGCCGCTCGGGCACCAGCGCCACCAGGCGGTCCATCAGCAGGGGCCGTACGACCAGGTCGTCCCAGTCCTCGGCGACGGCCGCGCCCTCGTAGCGGAAGGCCAGGGCCAGGTCGCAGTCGCCCTCGCGCAGCAGCTCGACGGACCTCGGGGGCTCGGCCTCCTCGAGGGAGACACGGGTGCCGGGGTGGGCGGCGCGCAGGGCGGCCAGGGCGGTGGGGACCAGGGTGGAACTGCCACTGGGGAAGGAGACCAGCCGGACCCGGCCGGCCCGCAGGCCCGCGATGGCGGCGACCTCCTCCTCGGCCGCGGTGAGCCCCGCGAGGATGCCGGCCGCATGTCTGACCAGGGCTTCGCCGGCCTGGGTCAGCCGCATCTCGCGGCCGCTGCGGACCAGCAGCGGGGTGCCGACCGAGGTCTCCAGGGCCTTCATCTGCTGGCTGACGGCGGGCTGGGTGCAGCCGAGCTCGCGCCCCGCCGCCGAGAAGGAACCGGTGGCGGCGACGGCGCGCAGGACGCGGAGATGACGGGCCTCGATCACCCTTCGAGCATAAGGGCAACTTGGGGTTCGCTGGCGATATTCGCTCGACGCTTTGAGGTTGGTCTCGTATCGTGCGGTCATGAAGCTCCTTTCGGTCAATCTGGGCCGCCCGCAGCCGGTGCCGTACACGGACCAGGCGGAGGGTGTGACAGGCATCGACAAGAAGCCGGCCGACGGGCCGGTGCGAGTGGCGCCGCCGGGCCCCAAGGGCGTCGGCGCGAGCGGGCTGGCCGGGGACGCGGTCTGCGAGCTGCGGCACCACGGCGGGGACGACCAGGCCGTGTACGCCTACGCGCGCGAGGACCTCGACGACTGGGAGCGCGCACTCGGCCGACCGTTGGCCGACGGGTGCTTCGGCGAGAACCTGACGACGGACGGTCTGGACGTCTCCGGGGCGCTGATCGGCGAGCGCTGGCGGATCGGTTCCGGGGTGGTCCTGGAGGTGACCTCGGGCCGGATCCCGTGCCGCACGTTCCAGGGCCATATGGGCGAACGCGGCTGGGTCAAGAGGTTCACACAGAAGGGCGTAACGGGTGCCTACCTCCGGGTGATCGAACCGGGTGAGATACGGGCGGGCGATCCGATCGAGATCGTGCACCGGCCGGATCACGGGGTGACGGCTGCGATGCAGTTCCGCGCGGTCACCACCGAGCGGGAGCTGCTGCCGCGGCTGCTCGCGGCGGGCGAGGCACTGCACCCGGAGGCGCTGAAGAAGGCTCGCAAGTACGTGGCGGAGCAGCAGGGCTGAGAAGCCGTCAGCGATGATCCCGGTGGTCCGGCACGGGCGAGGCACCCGTCAACCGGTCTGCGGGTCCGTCGTGGCTGCTCGTGCCCGCGCGGCGGTAGCCGCCAACTCCCGTGTCCGAGGGGAGCGGACGCGCTCGCTCCGGGTCAATACCCTTGGGCCATGACAACGGCTCTGATTACGGGATCGACCGCGGGGATCGGTGCCGCGTTCGCGCGGCGGCTGGCGGCTGACGGGCACGACCTCGTCCTGGTGGCCCGGGACACCAAGAGGCTGCGCGAACAGGCGACCGAACTGCACGACCGGCACGGCATCGAGGTGGAGGTGCTGACCGCCGACCTGGCCGAGGACAAGGGCATCGAGGCGGTGGCCCACCGCCTCGGCGACCGGAAGAACCCGGTCGACCTGCTGGTCAACAACGCCGGGTTCGGCAACAAGGGCCGCTATCTCGAGGTGCCCATGGCCGACGAGCTCAAGATGCTCAAGGTGCACTGCGAGGCGGTGCTCCGGCTGACGTCGGCGGCGACCGAGGCGATGCGCGAGCGGGGCCGGGGCGGAGTCGTCAACGTCGCCTCCGTGGCCGCCTTCGTGCCCCGGGGCACCTACGGCGCCTCCAAGGCGTGGGTCGTGCAGTTCACCCAGGGCGCGGCGAAGGACCTGGCCGGCAGCGGCGTCCGTCTGATGGCCCTGTGCCCCGGCTTCGTGCGCACCGAGTTCCACCAGCGGGCCGGGATGGGCACGGACAACATCCCCGGCTGGATGTGGCTGGACGCCGACAAACTGGTCGCGGCGGCCCTGTCCGACCTGGCCCGCGGCAAGTCCCTGTCGATCCCCGACCCCCGCTACAAGGCGCTGATGGGCCTGGTGAAGGTCACCCCGCGCGGGCTGCTGGGCGGGATCACGTCGAAGACGGGGCGGAAGTACGGGCCGCAGTAGCCACGGCCCGGGTCCCGGCGGGCGCCTCCCGTCCGGCCACCGGCCACGCTGCAGAGCCAGAGCCAGGTGCACTCTCGCCCGGGGCCCCGTCACAGTCCGGGCGAGGGTCAGATGCGCCCTGGCCGCCTCCCGTCCCGTGCCGATCTGCCGAGCCGGGTATTCCGCCTGGGCCGTGGCCCTGTCGGACAAGCCCGGGACTCTCTGTGAGCGACTGCGCGGTCGAAGTCCCCGAGCACGACCATGGCATGCACTAGGTCCCGCACCACCAGATGCAGCGCTCCCCCCGAGCATGCATGACTCATAGTGGCAAAAGACCGGCAAAAGACGGCAAGCGGTCGGCCCGGATATGCGCATCACAGAGCACTAAGCGACAAAAACCAGCAAGTGGGACAATTGTGCCGTCCTATCCAAGCGAAGGGAGCCGGGAGGCGGCGTCATGACCTTCGTACAGCTCATCGAGTGCAGGACCAGCCGGCTGGACGAGATGAACCGGCTCATGGACGACTGGGTCGCGCAGACCAAGGGGAAGCGGACGGCGACGCACGCGCTGGTCGGCAAGGACCGTTCGGACGCGTCGCACATCGTCGAAGTGGTGGAGTTCCCGTCGTACGAGGATGCGATGCGGAACTCGAGGCTGCCGGAGACCGACAAGATCTTCCAGGGGATGGCCGCCCTGTGCGACGAGGTGCCCACGTTCATCGACCTGGACGTCGTACGGGACGAGCGGCTGGCCGAGGACACGGTACGACGGTTCTACGCGGCGCTGCAGGCCCCCGGCGAACTGCCGCCGCTCAACGACCTGCTGGACGAGGACATCCACAGCCACGATCCGGTGAACCCCCAGGACACCATCGGGCTGGACAACGCCCGCAGCGAATTCCGGATGTGGCGCGGGGGCTTCGACTTCACGTTCACGGTCGAGGACGTGCTCACCCAGGGCGACCGGGCCTGCGCCCGGTGGACCTGGAACGCCACGCACAACGGCGACTTCCTCGGCATCCCGCCCACCGGCAGGCAGGTCACCATGACCGGGATGACACTGTTCCGCCTCACGGAGGACGGCAAGATCGCCGAGATGTGGTGGCAGCACGACCAGCTGGGGCTGATGCAACAGCTGGGGGCGCTGGACGAGTTGGAGCAGTAGCCGACGTGCAGTGGAAGGCCCCCGTCGTCGGGGGCTTTTCCGTGCAGCCCGATCGCCGTCCGTGCACGGCCGCTGACCGCACTCCTCGGTCCGCGCGGCCGTAGCGACTCGTCCTGGCCCGCGATCGGATGTCAGAGGGGCGGATTACGATTTGTTCCCTGCCATCGAGGGGGGCACGGGGTCGCGTCGTGTGCTCCTCCTCATCCACTACTCGGAGGTGCTCGGTGCCCGCTGTCCCCAAGCCGACGGCTCCTGCCCCGCGGGAGCGCTGGTTCCAGCCGCGGCGATCCGGGTTTCAGTGGGAGCAGGACGGGCTCGACCACCTCAAGGAGCTGATGCCCGGGACCGAGCCGTTCCGGGCGTGGGTGACATTCCAGTTCACGGGAGCGTCCGGTCGCGTCAACGAGTGCGACGTGCTGATCGCTGTTCCCGGTGGCCTCTATCTCCTGGAGCTGAAGGGCCATCCCGGCAGGGTGGTCAACCACGGCGACACCTGGCAGTTCCATGGTGACCGGGTGCGTACTTTGCGCAACCCCCTCTATCTGACCGATCTCAAGGCCAAAGAACTGAAGGGGCGGCTGGAGCGCGCGGCGCGCACGCTCGGCATGAGCGCCAAAGACGTCCCGTTCATCAAGCCGGTGGTGTTCCTGCACGATCCGGGACTGGTCAGTGAGCTGGACGAGTTCCAGCGGACAGCGGTCTACGGCCGCAACGACGGCACCAGCGGGCTGCCGAAGATCTGGGACGATCTGCTCGGCCGGCCCCCGGAGCGGGAGAGCTGGCGGATCACCCCGCTGATCAGCCAGCGCCTGGAACGGCTGATGCAGACGATCGGCATCAGCCACTCCACCGCGCACCTGCGGTTCGGCGACGACTGGAAGCTCGAACCCCGTGCTCTCGACGCGGGCCCCGGCTGGGAGGACCGGCTGGCGGTGCGGGACGACGGCCTCGTCCAGGAGAGCGGACGCGTCCGTATATATCTTGCCGGCGCGGCTGCCTCGGAGGAGCAGCGCGCGAAGGTGGACCGGGCCGCGCGCCGGGAGTACCAGGTGCTGCAGGGCATCAACCACCGCGGCATCGTGCAGGCGGTGCAGATCCGCGAGCACCAGGGTGGGCCGGCGATCCTGTTCCGGCATCGCGAGTCGGACCTGCGGCTGGACGCCTACCTCGACGCGTACGGCGGGCGCCTCGCCCCCGCCCAGCGTCTCGACCTGGTGCGACAGCTCGCCGAAGCCGTGCGGTACGCGCACAACCGGTCCCTGTACCACCGGGCGCTGGCCGCACGCTCGGTCTATCTCTCGGCACGTGAGGACGGCGGCGACCCCGTCCTGCGGATCGCCGACTGGCAGACCGCGGCTCGTGACTTCGAGACGACGCTGCACCGCTCGCTCGGGGACACCCCCCTGGACGCGGGACTGATCGCGGACACGGCACAGGTGTACCTGGCGCCGGAGACGGACCAGGAGTTCGCCGACCCGGTGGACCTGGACGTCTTCGGGCTCGGCGCGCTCACCTACCTGCTGCTCACGGGCCGGCCGCCGGCTGACCGTCGCAGCGCGCTGCTGGAACGCCTGCAGAGCGACGGCGGGCTGCATCCCTACGCCGTCTCCGACTCCGTCTCGGCAGCTCTGGACGCCCTCGTCTTCCGGGCCACGTCTGCGGACGTCCGGGACCGCCTTGCGTCGGTCGACGAGTTCCTGGAGCTTCTGAGCGCGGCGGAAGCGGACGCAGCGGCGCCGCCGTCGGGCGCCGGGCCGGTCGCCGATCCGCTCACCGTGCAGCCGGGACGACCGCTGGACGGCACTTGGACGGTCGTCCGCGTTCTGGGCACCGGTGCCACGGCCCGCGCGCTGCTGGTCCGCCGTACCGACGCCGAGGACGGGGAGCAGGCCCTTCGTGTCTTCAAGGTCGCCCTCGACCAGGAAAAGGACGCCCGGCTGCTGGCGGAGGCCAAGGCGCTGCAGGAGGTGGGCGGCGGCCATATCGTGAAGCTGCTCGCCGAGCCGCGGGAGCTGGCCGGTCACACGGTGCTCGAGATCGAGTACGCGGGCGGCTTCCGGGCCGAGGACGACCGTGAACCGGTGAGCCTGGGATCCCGGCTGCGGGATCAGGGACCCTTGGGCTACGACCAGCTGGAGCGGTTCGGCACCGACCTGTTCCAGTCACTGGACATCCTGGCGGCTCGCGGAGTGCGCCACCGGGACATCAAGCCGGACAACCTCGGGCTGTTCAAGCGCAGCGACGGCTCCTGGCAGCTGATGCTGTTCGACTTCTCGCTGGCGGACGCCCCGGACCAGGACCTGCATGCGGGCACCCGGGGATACCTCGACCCCTTCCTCGGCGGGGCCGGACGGTCACGCTACGACGATCACGCCGAGTGGTATGCCGCCGCCGTGACCCTGCACGAGATGGCCTCCGGGGAGCGGCCGGTGTGGGGCGACGGGCAGGGCGACCCGCGCATGGTCGCTGACGCGACGCTGCACGTGTCGGCCGAGTTGTTCCCGCAGGCCCTGAGCGAAGGGCTGAAGGCCTTCTTCGAGCGTGCGCTGCACCGGGACGTGGAGCAGCGGTACGACACGTTGCCGCAGCTGCAAGAGGCGTGGCGCCAGGTGTTCCGAAAGGCGGACGCCGCCCGTCCCGCGACCACGCCGGCCACGGTCGGGCTTACCGCGGACGACCTGGAAGACGCCCGGGAACAGGCCGCCGAGGCCGCCGGTCTCAAGACTCCGCTGGCCGCGGCGGGGCTCTCACCGCGCGCGGTGTCGGTGGCCGAGAGCCTGAAGGCCCACACCGTCGAGCAGTTGCTGGACATTCCGCCGCACCACATCTCCCGGGCGCGCGGCGCGGGCAACGCGATCCGCAAGGAGCTGAACCGCCGGCATCGCCAGTGGACACAGAACCTGCGCCGCAAAGCCGCCGCCAAGAGGCCCGTGGCACTCCAGCCGGACGCACCGGAAGAGGTCCTGGAGTCGATCGACACCCTGGCCGCGCGTCTCACGCCCCCGGAGGGCAAGCGCCGCGCCCGGCCTCGCCCCGACGTGGTGCGCGCGACCCTCCAGCTCCCGGGTGTCCTGGAAACAGGCGAGCCGCTGGAACCATGGCCGGCGCAGAGCCTGATCGCGAAGGCCCTGGGCATCAGCCAGCCGACCGTTTCCCAGAACCAGCAGGCCGCGGTCGAGCAGTGGGCCGGGCTGCCCTGGCTCAGCCGGGTCCGCGACGAGCTGGTGGCGATCCTGGCAGACCGGGACCGTGTGTCGACGGCGGAGGAGCTGGCTTCGGAGCTTCGCGCCCGGCATGGTGCTGGCACCAGTGATCCGGCCGAGGCCCAGGCCAGGGCGCTGGCCGTGGTGCGTGCCGCGGTCGAGACGGAGATCCGCAAGCGGGAGGACGAGCGGTCCGACGGCGAGCCCGCTGAGGGAGGCGAGGCGCCACCCCGGTTCGCCGTGCAGCGCCGTGGCGGCCGGGTCGTCATCGCGCTGGAGGACCAGCCTGGCGCCGACGACCCCACTCCCGCTGAACTCGCCGACTACGCAACCATGTTGGGTGAGCAGGCAGTGGACCTGGCCGGACGCGATCCCCTGCCCGGTCGCGCCACCGTGCTGCGGGAGCTGCGCGCCGTAGCGGCCCCCGAGGGCATGGCCCCGCTCGCCGACACCCGGCTGGTGGAGCTGGCCGCCTCGATGGCGGGCGGTGTCGCGTTCTCGCCCAGGCTGGAGCTGTTCCCGCTGTCGCTCGATCTGGAGCGGGCCCTGCGTATCTCGCAGGCACCGGCAGGCGTCCGCCCCGACACCGGCATCTCCACCACCGACCTGCTCGCCCGGATCCGGGCACGGTTCCCGGGCCTGTCAGTGCTGGACGAGACGACGTACGTCGAACTGGCCGAGGCGCTGGTGGAAGCAGGATTCCCCCTGGTCTACGACCCGGAGCGGCGCCGTTTCCTCCCCCAGGTGCAGGAGGGTACGGGCAGTCGTCTGAACCTGTCCTCCTCGGTGCTGACCAGCACGAGTTCTCTCTACGCCGCTGCTCAGGGCCGCATGGCCGAGGGCCGGGACCCGAGAGAGGTGCTGTCCGCACGGCTCACGGAAGCCCATCGTCGCGGTGGCTTCCTGGCGCTGACGTTGAAGGGCGCCGAACTGCCGGGCGTCGCCGAGGCATTGACCGAGCGGTTCCACACCACCGCCGTGCCACTGAACGGACTGTTCCTGGACGCGCTCAAAGAGCTGGCCGAGGAGCAGTCGGTGCGCTGGCCGGCCCTGCTGAAGGCGGATGCGAAGTTCACGGCGACGGGCACCCTGGGTGCCGCGCTGGCCTCCTACACCCGGCTGGCGGCGGAACGGGTGCGGCAGCGGGTCGTCGAGCTGGCGGAACGGTCCGGCCCCCGCGCCGTCCTGCTCGCCCATGAGGCGGGTCTGATCGCCCGGTACTGGGAGGCGGGAGGCCGGGAGCTGCTGGCCTCGCTCCAGCAGTCGGCGCGCCGCCCCGCCGATGTCCCGCACGGGTTGTGGCTGCTGCTGCCGGTGGAGGATCCACGGGCCACCCCGACGCTGGACGGGCGGACCGTGGAGGTGGTGGACCGGGCCACGGAGTGGGAGGTGCTGGACGGGCTGTTCCTGAAGAGCCTGCGGATGGCCGGTGCGCCCTCCTGATTGCCCGATTCCGCTTGCCGAGCGTCTTACGAGCAGATTATTTGTATGACGTCGGGTGGGACTGGATGGCTGCCAAGCCAGGGCGACCCAGGGGGATTGGCTGTCATGAACGTCGGTGAAGGGCTACTCGGCAAGAAGATCGTAAAGACCCACCCACCTCGTGGCGGCATGCAGCTCGTCCGCTTGGCGGCCGTGGCGTCGTTCACTTGCTCGCGGTGCGCTCAGACGAAGACGGCACGTTCTGTTGCCGTACGCGGTGACGCCCTGTTCTGCAACGGCTGTTACGGGCGCGTGGAAGCGTTGGCCGCGGAGTCCGCTGAGCGATCGTCGTCCGCGCAGACGGAGGACCCCGCGCACGTCGTCGTCGAGGAACTCGACGGTGGGCTGCCTCACTCGGTGGTCAACACGGGGCTCTCTGTGGAGTGGAAGTTCTACGTGCGTGCCGAACATCTCCTGCACGGCACGTGTCCCGTGCCTGCCGAGATGGCCGCCCGAGCCGCTCCCCAGGAACCGCTGCACCTCTGGTTTCTGCGGGGGCGTCACCGCATACGTCTCCTCGACGAGCAGCAGGGCGCGAAGCTCCGGGTGAGCGGCGGCGAGACCGTGCTGACGGGGCTGGCGTGGCAGCCCTTCGTCCTCCCCGGGACGCGTGTGTCGGTGCGCTGGGACATGCGGAGGAAGCTCCGTCTTGTCTACACACCGCTGGACGAGCCCATCGTGTTCGGCGGTACGGTCGTGCGCTACGCCCACGACCCGCGCATCATGACCCGTGAGCTGGCGGCGTTCGACGCCCGCGTGGACCGGGTAGAAGAACTCGTACTGATCGCCCTGCGTGAGCTCGGGTACCTCGACGAGGGGGGTCGGGCACTGCTTCCGCGGGAGGCGCTGGTCCGCAACACCCTTGAGCGCGCGCAGTCGGAACGACCGGCGAGGAAGAAGGTCCACGGGGCGATCGAGCGGCTCCTGTCCCGCGGGATCCTCACCTGGGAGCAGGGCAGCGTCAACCGGGCAGGCATGCTGCGCTACCCCGCCCGGCGCGGGGAGACGCCGGTGCGGCTGCTCTGCTACACCCCCACGCTCCGCCCGGCGGAACGTGAGGACCTGCGCAAGGACGAAAGCGCCGCGCACAGCGTGACCGCCCACCGCGTCGCGGGACATCTGATGCGCATCGGCCACCTCGGCAAAGGAGCCAGCGCGGAGGCGGAAGCCGCCTATCGAGAGGATCACCAGAGGGCCGGTCTGGCGGGGCCGCACGAGCTGCCCCGCGGTTACACGTACGTTCGTGAGCATGAGCGTGGCATGTAGGCAGCGCGGGACACCGGTCGCCTCTCGTGGGAGTCCAGCGCTGCTCGCCTCCTGGCCGACGGGCCGCAGCACCGGCTGACGAGGGGACGGCCTCACCCGCTGCCGGCGGGACGAGGCTTGGTTTCCTGGGGTCTCGTTCCGCTCGTCTTCGTACGGCCTCGGGCCGTCCCGGACTTCTTCGCCGACTGCGCCGCCTTCTTCTTCGCCAGCCGTTCCGCCTCCTTCTTCTCCCGGGCCTCCCGCCGCCGACGCTCGCGCTGTATTTCTTCCGGGGTCAGTCGCATATAGGCCGACGCGACCTTGACGGGAGTCCGTACACGCCCCTGGTTGCTGTTCTTGACGAATGGAACGTAGGAAGTCCTCCCGCGGGCATCCGTAACCTTCGTCGACTTCTTCCTCCGCCGATTCAGCGGCACGGTCCCGGCGGGACTCGCCGGCTTCTCGGTCCTGACCGGAGCAGCCCCTCCGTTGCGTCGCCGCTCGGCGTCCCGGGCGAACTCCGCGGCCTGTAGGGCACGTCGGCGCTGGAGGTCCTCCTCCTGCTTGGAGAGCCTCGTCGCGGCTCCCTTCGACGTGCCCCCGCCCCTGGCCGACGGGTTTCCGACCCGGGCACTCGTGCCGTTGCCCATCACACCCCCACGCATCACACATCACAGGGCGTCGTAGCCCGTGTCAGCGGTCTCAGTCGTTCAGCAGGACGTAGCAACGCGACCAGTGGACGGTCCACTCGCCGCCCATCTCGTAACCGGCCTCGCCCACTTGCTCGGTCGCCCGTCCCAGGAAGTCCCGCAGCCCTTCCAGGGTCTCGGTGTCCGGGACCTCGCCGCCGGGTGCCGACACGGGTTGGCAGTACACGACGTGCTGCTCTCCCCAGCGCGTCCCCACGATCTGCAGGGTCGGGGTGTCATCGTCGTTCTCGATCGAGGCGCAATAGCGGATCTCGCCTGATTCGTCATTCAGGTCGTCGCCGGAGGAGTCGAAGTCCTCACCCTTGTACAGGGGATGGGTGACGTCGCTCTCGCAGGAGGACCATGTCAGAAGCCACAGCCTGTCCGTGTCCCATCCCTCCGTGTCCAGCTTCCCCTGGGCGGCTTCGGTGAGAACGGTGAGCTCCCGGATCGAGCGCGCGGAGAAGTCCGGCGGGAGTTCGCCGCTCAGGCCGTAGGACGGGTCCTCCCCCATCCCTCCCGGGTAGGTGTTCACGAACTGAAGGACCCAAGGGTCGCCGTCGCCGTCCTCAGGGTCATAGTGGCTGTCGATCTTCGCGTAGCGCTCCTTGTCCGGCTCGCAGTGCCAGCAGAGGCCAGGCATGCCGTCACAGGTGCAGGTGTCCGCCTCGTCGTCCTCATCCCTCTCGTCGGCCTCCTCGTCCACCTCGGCCTCCGGGGACTCCTCGGCGGGCTCCTCGCCCGAAGAGGGAGCGGACCGCGTCGGGTTGAGGAAGACCGCCTCCAGCCGCGCGTCTCCGACACGGCTGTTGGTCAGCGATTCCGGCACCCACCCGCCGCTCGCGTCGACGGGACGTACCTGCAGAGGCAGGTCCCCGTTGCGGTAGAAGGCGATGTCGCTGTGGCTGTCGAGCCACTCGTCGAAGATCTCATCGGTCCCCGGCCTGCCGAGGCCGGTGCACTCGGCCGTGCGGAACAGTTCCCGCGCGGCGGCGCGATCGATGAGCGGAAGGCCCGCGCGGCCTGCCTCGGTTTCGGAGGGTACGGGCATGTCGAACAGCCTCCCGGAGTCTGAGGACCCCGGTAGCGCGCTGGCGCACCCCGGTGATCTGCACTTTCCCACGCACCTCGCGCGGGACGGCCGTCGCCTGCAAGCCAGGATCTGGCGCCGGATCACACGACCGAGCGGGAAGCTAACACCCGCAACAATCTTCCGCAAGATCTTCACAACCCCTTGATTTCGGGGTGACGATCATGAAATCTTGCGGCTTGGCCGACCCGGGCCGAGTGCGACCGGGTCGGGGACAAGCACCGATCTCCCTGCACGAGCTGTAAGGGGGTCTTCGTTCCACAGGAGGCCCTTGTGCGCATCATCGAAGCAGCCGTCACGCCCCGTAACTGGGGCCTTTACCGGACCGCGGTCGTCGACATCCGCTTCCAGCACCGGACCGTTCGCGTGGAACCCCGCCCTTCGGGCACGGCCGACGGTTCCTTCCCGGAACCGGCCGGCGGCGCCACCGTCCATGTGATCACCGCGTGGAACCCCCTTGGCCGTACCGCGTCCGCCGAGGCCAACACCCGCGCCCACCGCCTGTTGCTCGACGAGATCCGCCGCCGGGGCCTCACCTGGTGGTCCGCGGAGGGCGGCGACGTGCACGGCACCCACAGCGAGGAGAGCGTCGCCGTCGTCGGCCTGAGCGACACCGCCGCGCGTGACCTGGGTCGCCGCTTCGGACAGGACGCGATCTTCGCCTGGACTCCCGGTGCCTGGCGTGTCCTGGCCTGCGACACCGGCGCCGCGTCGGTGAGCGGATGGGCGGCGTTCGAGAGGACTGCCACACAGGTGCGGCCAGGCGCTGAGGCAAGCGGGAGGAGAGCGATGGGCATGTACCCGATGCGTACGCCGGACCACTGTCCGCGCTGCGGCAGGCGTCTCACCGGTCCACCGGCCGAGCGCGTCAAGGTCGACGGCTTCCCGGCCGAGGTGACGTATGCGACCGATCCGGTGTGCCGTGCGCGCTGGCACGTGTGGGACAGGACGTCGCCGCTGCGCCGTCTGGCCCGTCCTTATGTGGAGGGCTCGGGGTGACGTCCGGCCGTGCCGGGGTCGGCGCGGGTTCGGGTGACTGTCGGCCGATGTCTACGGCCGCTGTGGCCAGGCTGGCAGGATGGGACGGCGGACCTTGGGGGGTTCGCCGGGAAATCGGTGCATCCGCGGTGATCGCGGGGCCGTGAGCAGGATGAGAGGTGCGGCTGTGACGGTGACCGCTGAGGGGACGCAGGAGGCGGGGGCCTCGCTCGATCGCACACGGCTGCTGAAGGATCTCCAAACGCAGGCGCGACTCCTCGAGGACGATCTCCGGGAGCGGACCGAGAGCGAGCCCGAGTTCCGGGACGCCCTGCGGGTCGAGTACGAGAAGGCCGTCGCTGCGGAGCGTACGGCGGCCATGTACGAGACGTGGCGTGACGAGCGGGTCGTGCAGATCGCCGCCGCGTGGGTGCTGGCGTGCGTCTTCGTGCGGTTCAGCGAGGACAACGGGCTGATCCCGGACGCGTGGCTGTCGGGGCCGGGTGACCGGCTGGCGGAGGCGCAGGACCGGCACGACGCGTACTTCCGGGACAACCCGGCCAAGAACGACCGGGACTGGCTGGAGGAGTCGTTCGACGCGCTGGCCAAGTCCCACCGGACGGTGGAGGGGCTGTTCGACGCGGCCCACAATCCGTTGTACGAGGTCACGCCCTCGTATGAGGCTGCGACGGCTCTGCTCGCGTTCTGGCGGCAGCGGGGCGCGGACGGCGAGATCGTCCACGACTTCACCGACCCCGAGCTGGACACGCGGTTCCTGGGTGACCTGTACCAGGACCTGTCCGAGCACGCCCGCAAGACGTACGCGCTGCTCCAGACCCCGGTGTTCGTGGAGGAGTTCATCCTCGACCTGACGCTGGAGCCGGCCGTGGAGGAGTTCGGCCTCACGCCCGCATGGAAGCACCGGCCGGCGGGCTGGGACGGTGAGGTGTGGGCCGACGGTCCGGGCGGCGAGGAGGTCGTCCGGGGGCTGCGGTGCATCGACCCCGCGTGTGGTTCCGGGCACTTCCTGCTGGGGATGTTCGAGCGGTTGCTGGGGAAGTGGCGGGACGCTGAGCCGGGGACTGAGCCGTGGGTGCTGGTGCGGCGGGCGCTGGAGTCCGTGCACGGCGCCGACAAGAACCCGTTCGCTGTGGCCATCGCCCGGTTCCGGTTGCTGGTGGCTGCGCTGAAGGCGGGTGGTGTACGGGAGTTGAGCGCGGCTCCTGGGCTGCCTATTCGGGTGGCTGTGGCGGACTCGTTGCTTCATGGGCGGGGTGCGGAGACGGTTACCGAGGCTCTGGACACGTTGTTCGCGGAGAACGAGCCGTTCTATTTCCGGACCGAGGACGTGGAGGGGTACGCGCGGGAGGTCGACCTTCTCGGGCGGGGGTCGTATCACGTGGTGGTGGGGAATCCGCCTTACATCACGGTCAAGGACGCGAACGAGAACAAGAACTACAAGGCCGCGTACGACGCCTGTTATCGGCAGTACGCGTTGTCCGTGCCGTTCGCTCAGCGGATCTTCGAGTTGGCGGTGCGGGCAGGGGGTGACCATCGGAATGGTGGGTTCACCGGGCAGATTACGGCCAACTCGTTCATGAAGAGGGAGTTCGGGAAGAAGCTGATTGAGGAGTTCTTTCCGAGGGTTCAGCTTACGCATGTGATTGATACGTCCGGGGCCTATATTCCGGGGCATGGGACGCCGACGGTCATTTTGGCGGGGCGGAATCAGGTGGCTCGGCAGGGTGAGAGTGTGCGGGCTGCGTTGGGGGTTCGGGGGGAGCCGAGTCAGCCGGAGAAGCCCGAGGACGGGTTCGTATGGCGGGCGATCGTGAATCAGGTTGGGGTGCCCGGAAGCGAGTCGGAGTGGATGTCGGTGGAAGACGCGCTCCGAGCGCGGTTCTCGGCACACCCATGGTCACTCAGCGGTGGAGGCGCCGGAAGCGTGATGAAACTCTTGGAGGCCGACACTGGACGACTTGGCAACTCGGTGGACAGTATCGGGTTCGGCGCCGTAACACGTGAGGATGACGCGTATCTACTCGGCAACGCAGCCTGGCTACAAGGGCAGTGGGCAAGCGACAACTACAGGTCCCTCATCGTTGGCACTTCTCTGCGCGACTGGCTGAACGACGGCGGGCAGCCTTCACTATTTCCCTACCGAGAATCCGATCGATCTGCCTGGGTCAGCCAGCCCGCTGAAAAGTTCCTGTGGCCCAACCGTACGCTCCTCAAGCTTCGGCGAGCACTCTCCGGCACCCAAGAAGACCAGGGGCTAACGTGGTTCGAGTACTCAAGCTTCTCGCGCTCTCGATGCTGGTCGCGTCACCTCATTAGCTTTGCGTTCGTTGCTACACACAACCACTTCACCGTGATGCGAGGAGGCGCGGTTCCTATTCGTTCCGCGCCGGTGATCAAGTTGCCAGAGGGTGCGGATGAAAATCGGCATCTGGAGCTGCTAGGGGTGCTCAACTCCTCGGCCGCTTGTTTCTGGCTCAAGCAGGTCAGCCAGGGCAAGGGCGGCAGCGGCGTAGGCTGCGGCATCAAGGATGAAGCGTGGGAGGAGCGCTACGAGTTCACCGGTACTAAGCTCCAGGAGTTCCCGCTGCCCAGGGAGCTCCCCCTCGACCTCGGGCGTGAACTCGACTCCCTTGCTCAGGCGTCAGCCAAGCACGCCCCCTCCGCCCTGACCGACAACGCCGTACCCACCCGCGAAGCCCTGGACGAAGCACGTCGCGCCCAGGAGCAGATCCGTGCCCGGATGATCGCGTTGCAGGAGGAGCTGGACTGGACCGTCTACGGGGCCTACGGGCTGCTTACCGCCGAGGAGGTCGCGCGGACCACCACTGATGACGTCCCGGAGGTCGCCCTCGGTCAGCGGGCTTTCGAGATCGTGCTCGCTCGGAAGGTGGCCGCCGGGGAAGCCGAGACCGCCTGGTTCGAGCGCCACGGGTCCACCCCCACCACCGAAATCCCCGCCCACTGGCCCGAGGCATACCGCAAGGTCGTCCAGGCTCGTATCGACCTCATCGAAGCCAACAAGGACATCCGCCTCATCGAGCGCCCCGAGTACAAGCGCCGCTGGTCCACGGAACCCTGGGAGAAGCGCGAGGCCGCTGCTCTCCGGAACTGGCTGCTCGATGCCGCCGAGCGGGAAGACTTCTGGTTCGAGGAGCGGGACGGGTTCACAGTGCCTCGCCCCCTCACCGTCAACCAGCTCGCCGACGCCCTGCGCCATGACAAGGACGTCCACGCCGTGGCCGAGCTGTACGCCACCGACCACCTCGGCAAGCGGGACGCCTCCCTCGCCACCGTTCTCGCCGCCGTGATCGACGCGGAGCACGTGCCCTACCTCGCCGCCCTCCGCTACAAGGACTCTGGCCTCCGCAAGCGTGCCCAGTGGGAGCAGGTCTGGGAGCAGCAGCGCGAGGAGGACCGCACCGGGCAGCGGCTCGACATCAAGGTGCCGCCGAAGTACACCAGCGCGGACTTCCTGAAGAACTCCTACTGGTCCAACCGAGGCAAGCTGGACGTGCCCAAGGAGCGGTTCATCTCCTACCCCGGCGCCTCCCCCGACTCCGACGGATCCCTCCTCCTCGGCTGGGCCGGCTGGAACCACCGCGACCAGGCCGACGCCCTCGTCGGCATGATCCGCGACCGCGTGGAGAACGGCGGCTGGGCCAAGGAGGACCCCCGCTTCGTACCGCTGCTCGCCGGTCTGCGCGAGGTCCTGCCCTGGGTCCACCAGTGGTACGGCGAATACGACGAGGAGTGGGAGGGCAACCCCGCCGAGGAGTTCCAGTCCGCCCTGGAGACCGGCCGTACGGAACGCCAGCTCTCCGAGTCCGACCTCGTCAACTGGCGCCCCGAGAAGAAGTCCGGCGGGCGCAAGAAGAAGAGCGAGTAAGCGAAGAGGGGCGGTCGGCTGCCGACCGCCCCTCCTTGCTCACCTCAGCCGCGCGCGGCCATCCGCACGAACGCGGCCCACTCATCGGCGCCGACGGAGAAGAACGCCTCCCCCGGCCGCTTGGAGTCACGGACCAGCACGGCCGTACCGGCGTCCGCGACCTCGACACAGTCACCACCGTTGCCCGCGCTGTAGCTGCTCTTGAACCACCGCAGTGTGTCAGCGGCAGGCGCGGGACTGCCTGTCTTCATAGCTCTCCCAACAGCTTCTCGACGAAGGCCAGCGACTCGCGGGGAGTCAGCGCCTGAGCCCGGAGAACGCCGTACGTCGCTTCGAGCGGGCTGACCTTCTTCGGCTCCGCGTACAGGGCACTCACGTCCTGCACTTCCATGTAAGCCATCCTGCGCTGATTCTTCGAGTGGATCAATGTGAACGGCCCAGCGAGACCTGCATGTTCATCGCGCCCCATCGGCATGACTTGCAACTCGACGTTGCGTTGATGCCCGTAGAGCAGAAGCTGTTCCAGTTGGCCCCGCCAGACATCGCGGCCGCCCAGAGGCCGCCGAAGCACATGCTCGTCAATAACAAAGCTCAAGAGCGGAGCTGGACGCCGACCGAACAGCTTCTGCCGTTCCATACGCGCGGACACGCCCTGCTCGATGGCCTCCTCGTCCAGCAGCGGGCGCCACATACGGAACACCGCACGCGCGCACTCCTCCGTCTGCAAGAGGCCCTTCACCACATGGTTCATGTAGGCATGCAGCTCGACGGCCTCCGCCTCCAGTTGCACGTACCGCCGGAAGAACGACGGATACCGAGCCTTGGCCACCTCCTCCTTCATGGCCACCAGCACACCCCGCGCCCCCAGCACCCGGTCCACCGCGTCGATCAGCTCCGGCTTGGGGATCCGCCGCCCCTGCTCCACCGCCGCGATCTGCGCCTCGCCGTACCCGACCCGCTCCCCCAACTGCGCCTGAGTAAGCCCAGCAGCCTCCCGCAGCAGCTTCACCTGCCGCCCGAAACATCGCAGGAACTCCCCGCCGGCCTCTCCCCCCACCCCCGCGCCCGAGTCCGCCCCCGACTCCATACGACCCTCCTCGCCCACCGCTCACTGTCGTGATCGCAGAGTAGGAGCGGCGTACGTCAACCGATCGCAAACTCGGGCAGGTTGACTCGTGTGAGTGAACGCCGACCAGCGAAAGCTTTCTTCACTCAACGCGTTCATGTGCGCACTCTCCGTGCGGTACGGTCACCCCACAGCACACAAAAAACTCGGCCCCCGCAACGGCGGCAACCGTTCGCGAGGGCCTGAACCACCAGTGGAAGTTAGGGCTCCCACCGTGATTTACCGGCACCATATCGCGCCCCCGCGCGCCTACACCCAGTTCTCCCACGACATCATCCGGCACCCGCGCCTGTCCTCCGACGCGGTCCGCCTGCTGACCTGGCAGCTCTCCCTCCCCCAAGGCACCCGGGAATCCCTCTCCCGCACCGCCGAACGAGCCAACATCGGCGCCTGCGCCTTCACCCGCGCCAAGCGCCAGCTCAAGGAGGAAGGGTTCGTACACGAGAGGCGTGTCCAGGGCTCCGGCGGTCACTGGACCACCCAACAGCTCGTCTCCAACGTGCCGTTGAGCCCTGCGGAAGCCGCTAAGCTCCTCGCCCGCATGCCTGTATCGCCGCCGCAGGTCGCACCGAGTGCCCTGCATCCGGCGGCCGGTGAGCGGACCAGTCGGCTCACCGACGGTCTTCCCTACGGCGACACCCATGAGAACACCCACAACCAACCCCCCAAACCCCCCGAGGACGCACCCGATGCCCCCGCACCCGCCGAAGCCCCCGAAGCCGCGCACACCTCGTCAGCCCCGGAAGCCCCGCAAGCCCAGGTAGCCCTCGCGAACCACCGGCCCGATCCCTCGCTCCCCCACCTCGAAGAGGCCCGCACCCTCGCCGCCTCCTACCGCGACCTCGATCCGGCCCTGCGCGCCATCCCCCGCGCGATGCACGCCGAGCTGACAGACCTCACCGCGCGCTGGCTCGTCGCCGGACACCCGCCCGCCGCGATCCGCGCCCACATCCTCCGCAACCTCCCCGACGGCGACACCCGCGTCCACCGCCCCGGCGGCCTCCTGCGCTACCTGCTCCGTGAGACGCCGCCACCGTCCCGGACCCCAGCCGCCCCGGCCGCCCCGGCCACCCCGCCCGCACCCCACCAGCCCGCCGCGCAGGACCCCGCACCCGGCCGCCGTATCTCCCCCCGCCTCACCGGCGCCCGGGAATGCGAAGGCCCGCACGTCCAGCCCACCCTCTTCCGGCCGCTCGGTGACGAAGCACTCTGTCCGCGCTGCGCAGACACCAGGTCGGCCTGGTCGGCCGGCCACCAACCGGCTTAGGCAGGGCCGGATCCTCCGGGTGACGGAAGGAGCACACGGGCGCCCATGGACGCCCGTGCCGTCTACTCGCGCTCGGTGAGGTCGTCGCCCCTCTCCTCTCCCCTCACTTGCGCACGACCGGCGCCCCCACCGCACCGTGAGCCGACGCGAGCGGCCCCACGAACGTGATGCGCAGAAGTCCCACGTTCGAGATGTCCAGGCCCTTGAGGGTGTAGGACTTGCCGTACTCCAGCGTCTTCGAGTACAGGACCTTTCCGGTGCCTTGATCGGCCACGGTCAGTTCCAGCGTCTGGGTTTTGTCGCTCCCCGGAGAATCCGCGGCGATTCCGAAAGTCCCGTCGAATTTGGTGTACTTGCCGGCCAGCTTCATCTGGAAGTAGCCGTTGTCGTTCGCTCCGCACGCGATCGAGCAGGTCAGAACGAAACCTGTCCTGAAGGACTGGTTTCCGATGACCACGTTGTCGGCGCTCCAGGTGGCGCATATACCCAGATCGCACCCGTCCCCGGAGTCCCGGAGCCCGTCCGGAAGGTTTCCGCCCGACAGCTCGACCCGCACCGGAGGCGCCTCGCCCTGTTCCGTGCTGGTGCTGCCCCCGTCGGAGCTTCCGCTGGAACCGGTGGTGCCGTCCGTGCCCGAGTCCCCGCCCCCTTGCCCTCCATTGTCGCCGCTGGGCGTGGAGGTCTCGGTCGACGGCGTGTCGGTGGGTGAGGACTCGCCGCCGGCGGCGGAAGAGGTGTTCTGCCCACCCGAGGAGTCGCTGCCGTCACACACCGAGCCCTGCGCACAGACACCGGCATCCCGGCCCGCGTGTTGGTTGATGGTGGTGTCCTTGCACGATGTGGCGGCAAGGGCGCACAGCGCCACGAGGGCGAGCCCTGGCGCCACTCTTCGCCATGTCTGCGTCATGTCCGTCCCCCGCCTAGCACTGCGACTGAATGCAGACTTTGCCGTCCCTGCCCGTCTTCTGGGTCACATGATTGGTATCCGATTTCATCAGGCCGGTGAGGACGGCCCCGATGATCACGGCCAGCGCTCCGAGCACAGCGACGATGATCTTGACTTTGTGGTCCGTGGTGAAACCCGCCATTTCAGAACCCCCCTGCATAAAGCGGAGGTTGATGGTGACACATGTGTCCGGTTGATCACCAGGAAATGCAGGGGGCGTACGATCCTGTGTCCCGCTCGTTACCGGTCCGCCCTCTTTCTTCCCTGCCTCAACTCCCCCGCATCCCGGAGCAGTCGCCGTATGCCGCCCCCACCGTGGGGTCCGGTCCTCACATGACTCCCCGATGTCAGAGGCCGCTGGCAGCATGCACACCATGGGAGCGAGACACGACAGCGACGAGGCGTACGTCGTCGGCCTGTGCAACCGGGTTCTCGGCGAAACGGCCCTGACGCAGCACAGGTTCGACTGGCTGCTCGGGGACCCCGGAACCGGGGGCCGGCGGGTCAGACTGCCGGTCGACGCGTACTGGCCCGGTCACCAACTGGTGGTGGAGTACCGGGAGCTGCAGCACGACCAGGCGGTGCCGCACTTCGACAAACCCGACCGGCTCACCGTCAGCGGAGTTCACCGGGGCGAGCAGCGGGCACTGTACGACGCGCGCCGTGAAGCCGAGATCCCCGCCCACGGACTGAGGCTGGTCGTGATCCGGCCCGCCGACCTGGATGCGGACGGGCGCGGGCGGCTGCGGCGCAACGAGGAGGCCGACCTGGCCTGCCTGCGGAAGATCCTGGCCCGGGACAGCGACGAGGACCGGGTCACCGACGCCTTCCGCACCTGGCTGCTGGCCGAGGACTGGACGCCGGTCGAGCCCACGGACCATTGGACCGACCTCGAAGCGGTGCGCGGCGACGAGCGGCTGATCTGCGAGGCCAAGGGCCGCACGAGCGACAAGGGCATCGACGCCGACATCGCCTACGGGCAGTTGCTGCGCCGCATGACGAGCCAGGACGCCCGGATACGGTACGCACTGGTCGTACCGTCCTCGTCCGTGAAGGCAGTCGAGCGCGTTCCGGGTCACGTCCGCGACCTGCTGCGGATCGAGGTGTACGAGGTGACGGACGACAACAGGGTGCGGCGGCTGTCCGCGTGACCGTGCCCGCGCCGACGGGACGCGGTTCGAGTGACGCTCGCCCCGACAGGCCCGACACCATCGCCCGCCGCCCCGACAGAGCGCCGCAGTGGGGGCGTCACACCTGGTGAGCGGGGGTGGCGGCGCGGGATCTTCGAGGCATGACCACTTCCCCCCGTCGGGAGCGACGGGCCGCGCTCCCGCTCCCGCTCCCCGATCAGACGGTGTTCTCCTTCCGCTTCACCTCCTCACCGCGCGGTGCCCGGCTCGCCCGCAGGCTCGCCTCCTGCCAGATGGACGCCTGGGGTTGGCGCCACGGCACCCCCGCGCACGACGCGGTGGAACTGATCGTCGCCGAACTGGCGGCCAACGCCGTCACCCACGGGCTGGTCCCGGGCCGGGACGCCGAGCTACGGCTGAGCAGGCAGGACGGCGGGGGCCTGGTGCGGATCGAAGTGAGCGACACACGCGAGGAGGGGCTGCCCGTGGTGCGGGACACCGAGGGAGAGGAGGACGGCGGAAGGGGGCTCGTCCTGGTGGCGGCACTCGCCATGGAGTGGGGCGCGGTGTCCCGCCTCGGCGCTCCCGGCAAGACCGTGTGGGCCGTCGTACCCACCGAGTGTGGACGAGAAGGAATCCGAGGCCGGACGACGGTGGACGGCATGCCGCGGTCGATGAGCTGACCAAACTGAACCAGGAGGGTCGATCACCGCTCGAAGGACGCCGCCCTCACGGCGGCAGGTGAACGGCACCGGTGCGGCCCTCCCGTGGGACATATGCTGCTGAGGAACCTGATCCGGCCGGGCGAGGGCCGGCTGCACCGCCTGGGAGGACGGATGCTCACACGGCTCGAGGTCGACGGCTTCAAGAACCTTCCGGGACTCACGGTCGAGCTGGGTCCGTTCACCTGTATCGCGGGCGAGAACGGGACGGGCAAGTCCAACGTCTTCGACGCGATCCAGTTCCTGAGCCTGCTCGCCGACCGTTCCCTGATGGAGGCGGCCCAGGAGGTCCGGGGCACTCACGGCGAGCGGCACGGCGACGCACGCGACCTGTTCTGGAACGGTTACGACGAGGGCACGCACCGGATGCGGTTCGCCGCAGAGATGCTGGTACCACCGCAACCGGTCGAGGACGATTTCGGACGGCCGGCCGTACCGACGACGTCCTTCCTGCGCTATGAGCTGGAACTCGGCTATCAGCCTCCCGCGGGAGCCGAGAAGATCGGCAGACTGTCACTGCTGCACGAAAGCCTGCGGCACATCAAGCAGGGCGACGCGCGGGCCCGGCTCCGCTTCCCCCACTCCAAGGCGCGGTTCCGCGACGCGGTGGTCACCGGACGGCGTTCCGGTGTCTCCTACATCTCCACCACGGTGGAGGGAGCCGAGTCCGTGATCCGCATCCACCAGGACGGGGGGAGCCGTGGCCAGCCGCGCCCCGCGGCGGCATCGCGAGCCCGGGCCACGGTTGTCTCGACGGTCAACACCAGTGACGATCCCACCATCTTGGCGGTGCGCCGCGAAATGCAGTCCTGGCGGCGGCTCGCCCTCGAACCGTCCGCGCTGCGCAGCTCCGACAGCTACACCGGTTCACGGTCGATGGGCCCCGACGGGCTGCACCTGCCGGGCACCCTGTTCCGCATCGCGCTTCATACCTCGCCGGACGACCCCGCCCAGGTCTACTCACGCGTGGCCGGCCGGCTGTCCGACCTGTCGGGCCTCCAGGTGCGCACACTCGACGTGCAGGAGGACGACGTACGAGAACTGCTCACCATCAGGCTGCACGAGATCAGCGGCATGGTGCTGCCCGCCCGAAGCCTCTCCGAGGGAACACTGCGGTTCCTCGCCCTGTGCGTGCTGCTGGAGGACCCCGAGATCAGGGGCCTGGTGTGCATGGAGGAACCGGAGAACGGAATCCATCCGGCCAACCTCTCGGCGATGGTGGACCTCGTGCGGGATCTGGCCGTCGATCCGCAGGAGACCCCAGGAGACGACAACCCGTTCCGTCAGGTCCTCATCAACACGCACTCTCCCGGCCTCGTGCAGCTCGTGGACTCCCAGGATCTGCTCTTCGCCGACACGGCCGCCTTCCGGACAGACTCCGGGCAGGTGACCCGGCGGCTGAGACTGCGCCCGCTGGCCGGAACCTGGCGGGCGGCAGGCGGGACGGGTGACTACGTCACCAAGCTCGACATCCTGCCGTACCTGGAATCACCACCGGACGCGCAGCTCACCCTGGACGTGGACGGGCGGGCCGCATGACCGTACGTGTCCTGTTCCTGAGCGAGGGCACCAGCGATCAGGGCCTCGTAGCCCACGTTGAGGGGATCGCGGCGGATCTGGGAGTTCCTGTGACGGTCAGCGCACCGGACTTGCGTTGGCTGCGGTCCTCGGCGGGACACTCCGTCGCGGACAAACTGCGCACGGCAAGGGATCTCGGGTCCACCTACGATCTCGCGGTGGTCCAGCGGGATGCGGACGGCGGGTCACCGGACATCCGCAAAGCAGAGATCGCGGACGCCATCCACGAGACCTGGCCGGGCCTCGCTCACGTTCCGGTCGTACCGGTGCGCATGCTCGAAGCCTGGCTCCTCCTCGACGAGCAGGCCATCCGGGAAGTGGCCGGCAACCCTCGAGGACGTATACCACTGGAGTTGCCGAAAGCAGCCGCTGTGGAGCGCATCGCCGATCCGAAGCAACGCCTCAAGGACACCTTGGCGAAGGCCAGCGGCTGCAAGGGCCGACGCCTCGCGGACCTGCAGCAGCGCTTCCCGCGAAACCAGCACAGACTGCTCGACCTGCTCGACCGCAACGGGCCGGTGGGCGAGGTTCCCTCGTGGCAGATGTTCGTGGCGGATCTGTCCGCCGCGCTGCGCGGCCTCTGATCCGGGTGGCCTCTCGCCACCGCGCGGCCATCGCGACCGGCCTGTGAAAGCACAGAGCCTGGTCGATGACCGACCGGTGACTCCGGGGTCCGCAGAGCCGGCCGAGCTGGCAGGATATGGAGGAGTTGTAAGGGGCACGGATTTCACCGGGGAGCGGGAGCAGCCGATGGCCAGGGGTGGCGAGACGGTCGTACTGAGGGACGTCCTCGACATCAAGGAGGACGTGTACGCCGGCGACTTCAAGGTCGAGTTGTCCCAGGGGTTCAAGGGCGACTCGGCCGGGCGGGTCGAGGAGTACGTCGTCACCCCGCAGCTGCGGGAGGAGTTCGACAAGGCGCTGAAGCTGGTCCGCGGCGCCGTGCGCAAGAACGCCTCGTACGCCGCCTACCTGCACGGTTCTTTCGGTGCCGGTAAGAGCCACTTCCTGACCGTGCTGCACGCCGTGCTGAACGGAGACGCCTCGGCGCGGGCCAAGCCGCGGCTGCGCGAGGTCATCGCCGAGCACGACGAGTGGCTGCGCGGGAAGAAGTTCCTGATGGTGCCGTACCACCTGGTGGGCGCGGCCAACCTGGACGAGGCGCTGCTCGGCGGGTATGTACGGGCCGTACGAGACCAGCACCCGGAGGCGCCCACCCCGACCGTGTTCCGCTCCGATGCGATGCTGGCCGACGCCCGGCGGATGCGCGAGCAGCTCGGGGACGACGCCTTCGTACGGCTGCTGCCCGCCGACAGCGGCGGCGCGGCCGGTGACGGCGACGATGACGAGCTTCAGGTGATCGGCGCCGGCGGCGCCTGGACGTCCGGTGAGCTGGACGACGCCTTCGGCGCGCCCGCCGGGGACTCACGCCGTGAACGCCTGGTGTCGGCGCTGCTCAGCGGTCCGATGCAGTCGTACGCGCAGAGCGCGCGCGGCGACGCCGCCAAGTACGTGCCGCTGGAGAACGGGCTCGCCGCGATCAGTCGGCACGCGCGTGCGCTGAACTACCACGGTGTCGTGCTCTTCCTCGACGAGCTGGTCCTGTGGCTCCAGGCGCACATGCGGGACCGCACCTTCGTCAACAGCGAGATCCAGAAGCTGGTGAAGCTGATCGAGTCCGGTGACGCCGACCGGCCGGTGCCGATCGTGTCGTTCATCTCGCGTCAGCGCGACCTGTCCCAGCTCGTCGGCTCCGACGTGCTCGGCGCCGACGTCAAGGCGATGGAGCAGGCCCTCGAATACCTCAACGAGCGGTTCGACACCGTCGATCTCGAAGACCGCAACCTGCCGGAGATCATCAAGGAGCGCGTGCTCAAGCCGCTCCCCGGCAAGGAGACGGTGCTGGAGAACGCCTTCGGCGGGGTCGACCGGTCCAACCAGCAAGTCAAGGACATCCTGCTGGACGGCGGCGGCGCCACCCACGCCGACTGGGCGGACTTCCGGGCCGTCTACCCCCTCTCCCCCGCACTGCTCAACGTGCTCGTCGCCCTCTCCGGCGCCCTCCAGCGCGAGCGCACCGGTCTGAAGCTCGTCCAGCAGCTGCTGCAGAGGAACGCCGATGCCGCCGTCGGACAGCTGATCCCGCTCGGGGACCTGTGGGACGTTCTGATCGACGGCAGCGGTGCCGCCTTCACCGACAAGCTGAAGCGCGAGTCCGACGCAGCCGTGAAGTTCTACGCCAAGGCGCGCGGTCATCTGCTGGAGAAATACGGCTCGGACACGCACACCGACTTCCGCGCCGACGACCGGTTCGTGAAGACGCTGCTGCTCGGCGCGCTCGCGCCGGACGTGCCCGCGCTGCGGCGGCTGACCGGGGCGCGGCTCGCCGCCCTCAACCACGGCTCGGTGCGCTCCCGTACCGTGCCCGCCGGAGACGTGGTCGTACGGCGTATGCGGGACCTTCAGGCCGCGTTCCCCTCCGAGGTGCGCTCGGACGGCGAGGCCGACCCGGTGTTCTCGCTCCATCTGTCCGAGCTCGACATCGAGCCGCTGCTCGACGCCGTCGCCGAGGAGGACAAGGCGGGCGTGCGCCGAGTGTGGCTGCGCGACCGGCTGTGGGAGGCGGTCGGCGTGCGGGACGGGCAGTTCGTCGCCGAGAAGGAGATCGTCTGGCGAGGCACCCGCCGGGTCGCCGAGTTCGTCTTCGGCAACGTACGGGACCGCGCGGACCTGCCCGACGAGCAGTTCACCCCCGCCACCGCCGGCAATGTGCGGTTCGTCGTGGACTACCCCTTCGACGACGGCGACCACTTCCCGAGCGACGACTTCCACCGCGTCGAGCAACTGAAGAAGGACGGGGTCACCGCGCCGACGCTGGTGTGGCTCACCGACTTCTTCTCCGACCAGCGCCGCGCCCAGCTCGGCCGGCTCATGCGCATCAACTTCCTGCTGGAGCGCGACCGACTCACGGACTACACCGGGAACTTCCCGCCCGACGACCGGGCCAAGGTCCGGCGGCAGCTGGAGGTAGCCCGCGACACGCTCACCGACCAGCTCACTGGGGCCCTGGCCGAGGTGTACGGGCTGGCTCGGCCGACCGACTCCAACCCCGGCCCCGAGGTCCCCGACGGGCGCCATGTGCTCTCGCTCCAGCCGGAGTTCGCGCAGCCCCGTGAGGAGGGCGGCAAGGGTTTCGAGGCGAACGTACAGCACCTGGCCGACGGCATGTTCTCCGCGCTGTATTCCAAACACCCCGACTTCGGGCTCGACGGCAAGGGCCAGCGCAAGGCGGTGACGGCCGCCGAGCTGCGCACCGCCCTGGAGTGGATCACAAGGGCGATGGACGAAGGCGGGCGCGCCCAGAACGTCGACAGCCACCACCTGAAGACCGTCAAGCGCATCGTCGAACCGCTGGAACTGGGCACCGTGCACGACGGACCGCTGGTCATGCGTCAGGACTGGCGCACCCGGATCAACCAGGCCGCCGCCGCCCACAAGCAGCGCGGCGACCTCAGCGTCGAGGAGATCCGCACCTGGATCACCAAGGACCTCGGCTACGGCGGGCTCGACAAGCTCACCGGCAACCTGCTCATCGCCGCCTACGCACTGCTCGACGACCGGGCGTGGGCCTTCCAGGGCGGGCCGGAGCGCGAGGCGCCCGCGCTGCACGAGATCGGCCCCGGCTGGTCGTTGCGCGCGCAGCCACTGCCCAGCGAGGACGAGTACGCGGCGGCCCGCGAGCGGGCGGCCCGGCTGTTCGGCGTCCCGGCGAAGCCGAACATGTACGCGCGCAACGTCAACCGGCTCGCCGAGGACATCCGCGCCAAGGCCGAGACCTGGGAGAAGCAGGTCGCCGGGGTACGGGCCTCGCTGGACCGGCATGCCGCGCTGCTCGGCCTCGACACTCCCGACCAGGCCGCCCCGCGGGTTGCGATCCTGCGGGAGGCCGCCGGGCTCCTGGCCCGGCTGACCCGGCACGGCAGCGACGCCACCGCGCTCGTCCGCGAGCTGGCCGGAGCCTCGTACTCCGCGAGCGAGCGGGACCTGAACACGGCGATGGGCAGTGCCGGCGAGGTGCTGGGGGCGCTGGACGACGCCGCCTGGCCCGTGCTGACCAACGTCCGCGGGCTGACCGGCCGCGAGGACGGCGTGGGCGACCGGGCTCGACGGCTCTTCGACGAGATCGCCCAGGCCGCGCACGCCTCCGAGTTCGAGCGCTCGCTGGTGCCGGTGCTCGGCGCGGCCGGCGAGAAGGCCAACGCGATCATCAATGCCGCGCTCCAGGTGGAGAACGTGTTCGCGCCGCGGCAGGAGCCCGCTCCCGGTGCGCAGGACATCCGGGTGAACGAGCCAGACGTGCCCACCCATCACCCCCGGCCGGAACCGGCTGCCGTACCCGCGCAGCCGGAGCCCGCGCCCGGCGAGGGGACGGAAGCACCGGCCCCGACCCGCCGGTCGGGACGCCGGCTCATCGCCGCCGGTGGTGCCACCCCGCTGGAGGAGCGCCTCGCCGGCGAGCTGGCCGGTGTCCGGGACGACATCCGGGCCTTCCTGGCCGCCCACCCGGGCGTCACGGTGGAGGTGAGCTGGCAGCCGGTCGACTCCGCCGACTCCGGGCAGGGCATCGAGGGGGCTCGCTGATGGCGGCCCGGCCCGCCGCGGGGCGGCGCGCCATCGAGGTGCTGTTGGAGGCGGAACTGCCGCGCGCCGAGGGGCGTCGGCTCGTGCTGGTCGACGCCGTGTGGGCGGGCGGCGAGGAGGAACGCGAGTTCACCGTGAAGGTGGGCGAGACCGCCCGGCGCGTGCACGTCACCGACCAGGACTCGCCGCTCGGTATCGCCGAGGCGTGGCGGCGGCACACCACCGACACGGATCCCGAGGGGGACAGCGTCCTGGTGGTCACCGGCAAGGTTCCCGCCGACCAGCTCGGCTGGGACCTGCGCGGGCACGCGGTGCGGCGCCGCCCGCTGGCCGTCGAGCGGGCCGACATCGTCAAGCAGCTGTTCGGCGCCGGTGACCTGGACACCCGGATGGTGCGGGAAACCTGGCTGCTCGACGCGTTGCTGGAGGCCGAGCCGACCGGGGGCTGGCCCCGAGCGGGCTCCGTACTGACCCGCGACCAGGCCGTGCGTGCCCTCCTCGCCGCCCGCATCGGCCTCGGTGACACCCGCGACGAATCGCTGGACCTGGACGCCGACACGCTCTTCGACTGGAGCCGTACCCCGGCCGGTCCCCGACGCTACGCCGAACTGCCGGAGCAGGAACGCGCCGGTCTGGCCGCGTGGTTGGAGCAGGCGACCGGCCCCGCCGCGCCCACGCTGCTCGCCCTCGCCGCCGACGGGCGTGGTGCCGACGCGCTGCCACTCGGTGCGCTCGCCTCGGCCGCCCTGGCCTGCCCGTCCGCCGCCGATGCCGGATTCGCGCTCGGCACCCTCTTCGGCCGGGCGCTCGGCTCCTTCGACGCACTCGCCCCCTATGCGACAGCCGCCACCGGTGTCCTCAGCCGGTGGATCGCGCAGGCGGAGGCGGGCGGCAGCGCGGGCGCGGACGCGCGGGCCCGCGTCCTGGCCGTGCTGGAGCGGGCCGACCAACTCGCCCAGACCGCGCTTCTGACCGGGCTCCTGGCCGGGGACCGGCTGCTTCCCTCGGGGTACCGTGCCCGGCTGCGGGCTCTCGCCGCGGCGCTCGACGGACGGCCCGGCCCCGCACAGGCAGCGCTTCGTGACCTCGCCGACCACCAACTGGCCCTCCTCCACGCCGACTCCACCGAGCGCGCCCGGACCGCCGTACGCCTGCTGCGCTGGCTCGACGCCCCGCAGCCCGTGCTGGACGCGGTCGGCAGCAGTGTGCGCCACCACCTGGACTCCACCGGCTGGGTCGACCTGGCGACCGGCATCCTCGCCGAGGGCGACGCCTCGCGCGACAGCGAGGTCGGCGAGGCCTACCACCGGCTGATCAGCCGGGTCCGGGACCGGCGTCGGCAGCTCGACGAGCAGTTCACGGCGGCCCTTGCCACATGGACGGAGGCGGCCTCCCAGCAGGCTCCGAACGGTGCGCTGCTGATCGAGGAAGTCCTCGCGGAGGCTGTCGCACCACTCGCCCGTGACGGCGGGCGGCCACTCGTCCTGGTCCTGGACGGGATGAGCGCCGACGTGGCCATCGAACTCGCCGCCGGACTGGACCGACGGGCCTGGACGGAGATCGTGCCGACCGCGCCGACGGGCGGTCGTCCCGGCCGGCTCGCCGCGGTCGCCATGCTGCCGACCCTGACCAAGATCAGCCGGGCGTCGTTGTTGTCCGGCGCCCCCGCCGAGGGCGGGCAGGACGTGGAACGCGCCGGATTCACCGCCTTCTGGAAGAAGCGCCGACGCGAGGCGGTGCTCTTCCACAAGGGCGGCTACGAGGGCACGGCCGGGCACCGGCTGGCACCCGAACTGCTCGGCGCCCTCGCCGACGAGAAGCAGATCGTCGGGGTGGTCCTCAACACCATCGACGACGCGCTCGCCGACGGCCGGGAGAACGGGCGCGCCCGCTGGCGCATAGGGGACATCGCGAAGCTGGCCGACCTGCTCGGCGCCGCCCTGGGCGCGGGCCGTCCCGTCCTGCTCGTCTCCGACCATGGACATGTCCTGGACCGCAGTCCCCGCGACGCCGGTCCCACGGTGGCCGACGGCGTGCAGGGCGCCCGCTGGCGCATCGGCGCGGTCGAACCCGGGGAAGTCGGACTCTCCGGACCACGCGTACGCGCCGCAGGCGGGCGGATCACCGCCGCCTGGCGGGAAGACCTGCGCTACACCGCCCGTCAGGCCGGGTACCACGGCGGTGCGTCGCTCGCCGAGGTGACCGTGCCGGTCCTGGCGTTCATCCCGGCCGGCAGCGAGATCCCCGCGGGCTGGACGGCCCTGCCCGCCGAGAGCACGGCTCCGGAATGGTGGCTGGGCGGCTCCGAGCCCGCGAAGCCGGAATCGCCGGTGCCGACACCTCGTGGCAGGAGCACGCGCAAGCAGCAGCCGCAGTCCGAAGGGCTGTTTCCGCAGCCGGGCCATCGCACGCTCGGCGAGCGAACGGTACGCAGCAAACCCTTCGAGAGCCAGCGCGAGTTCGTGCGGAACGCACCCACCAACACGGCGGTTTCCGCCGCGCTCGACGCGCTGCTGGAGGCCGGCGGCAAGCTGTCCCCGGCCGCCGTCGCCGCGGCCGCCCAAGCCGCCACCGGAAAGTCCGAACGGAACCCGCAGCGGTTCGTGACCATGCTCGAAAGGCTGCTCAACATCGACGGCTACCCCGTGCTCCAACTGGTGGAGTCCGGCCGTACCGTCCACCTGGACAGAGAGCTGCTGCGCCAGCAGTTCCCGGGAGGCACCACACCGTGAGTACCCCGACCCCCGACCCGACGGGTGGCTCCGCCATCAGCACAGCCCGCGCCCGGGACGTCGTCGACGCGTTGCGCCGCGGCACCGTGCCGCAGCAGGGACTCGGGCTGTTCGCCGTCGGCCTGGACCGTTTCGCGGACGCCCTCGACGACGACCTCGCCACCGTCGCCCGCGGCGGCTCGGCCTTCCATGCGCTGCGTGGAGAGTACGGCTCCGGAAAGACGTTCTTCGCCCGCTGGCTCGCCGAACGGGCCAAACGACGCGGTCTGGCCGTCAGCGAGGTGCAGATCTCCGAGACGGAGACCCCCCTGCACCGGCTGGAGACGGTCTACCGACGGCTCACCGAGCGGCTGACCACCTCCACCCATCCGCCGTCCGCGCTGCGGGCCGTGATCGACTCCTGGTTCTACGCGCTGGAGGAGGAAGTCCTCGACGCCGGGGACGCCGACGAGAGCGACGAGGCCGGTCTCGCGCGGGCCGTGGACGAGCTGCTCGAACTGCGGCTGGCGGACGTGGCACGCACCACGCCCGCCTTCTCCGCAGCACTCCGGGGGTATCGGGAGGCCGTCGCCGCCGGTGACGGAGCCCGTGCGGAGGCACTCATCGCCTGGCTCGGCGGACAGAAGTCCGTGGCGGCCTCCGCCAAGCGAGCCGCCGGAGTCCGTGGCGACCTCGACCATTTCGCCGCCCTGGGTTTCCTTCAGGGACTGCTGACCGTCCTGCGGGACTGCGGGCATCCCGGTCTCCTGCTCGTCCTCGACGAGGTGGAGACCTTGCAACGAGTGCGCGGGGACGTACGTGAGAAGTCCCTGAACGCTCTGCGCCAGCTCCTCGACGAGATCGATGCAGGCCGGTTCCCCGGCCTCTTCCTGGTCATCACCGGCACCCCCGCGTTCTACGACGGGCAGCAGGGCGTGCAGCGTCTGGCACCGCTCGCCCAGCGCCTGGCCACCGACTTCACGACCGACCCGCGGTTCGACTCCCCGCGCGCGGTCCAGCTCCGCCTTCCCGGCTTCGATCTCGCTTCCCTGGGCGAGCTGGGCCGCAAGGTGCGGGGTGTGTACGAGGCCACGGCCCGTCATCCCGAGCGCGTCGCGGCACAGGCTGACGACGGCTATCTGGACGAACTGGCGCGTGCCGTCACTGGTTCGCTCGGCGGCAAGGCCGGTATCGCCCCCCGGCTGTACCTGCGGAAGCTGGTCGCCGACGTCCTGGACCGGATCGACACGTTCGACGACTTCGATCCCCGCGTCCACTACACGCTCACCGTGAAGGCGTCGGAACTGGACGAGGTGGAGCGCAACGCCGCCGCGGGCGCCGGTGACGTGGAGCTGGAGCTGCCATGAGCGGCGACCCGTTGGACCTGCTCGACCCGATCCTCACCCACCACATCGTCAACTCGCTCGGCTGGCGCTCACTCAGGCCCTTGCAGGAGGAGGCGATCAGTCCCCTGCTGGCCGGGCAGGACGCCGTACTGCTGGCGCCGACCGCAGGCGGCAAGACCGAGGCAGCCGCGTTCCCCCTGCTCACCCGCGCGCAACGGCAGGGCTGGAAGGGAACGGGAATCCTCTACGTCACTCCGCTGAAGGCCCTTCTGAACAACCTGCACCCCCGATTGGAGACGTACGCCGGCTGGGTGGGGCGGACGGCCGAACTGTGGCACGGTGACATCGCCTCGTCCCGACGCCGCAGGATCCTCACGCACCGCCCGGATGTACTGCTGACCACGCCGGAGTCACTGGAGGCGATGCTGGTCAGCGCGCACGTGGATCACCGGGCGTTCTTCGCCGGACTGCACAGTGTGGTGGTCGACGAGGTGCACGCCTTCGCCGGTGACGACCGCGGGTGGCATCTGCTGGCCGTGCTGGAACGGCTGCAGAAGATCGCCGAGCGGCCCGTGCAGAGAGTGGGCCTCTCCGCCACCGTCGGCAATCCGCACGAGCTGCTGGACTGGCTCCAGGGGTCGGGCAGAGGCCAACGGCCGGGGCACGTCATCGCGCCCGGGGTCTCGCTGCCCGGCAGTAGCGGCCTGCCGTCCTCGGCACCCGCGAGCGTCCCGCCGGGTGACATCGAGCTGGACTACGTCGGCTCCGTCGCCAACGCGGCAACGGTCATCGCGGCCCTGCACCGGGGCGAGAAACGCCTGGTGTTCTGCGAGTCCCGGCGCACCGTAGAGGAACTGGGCGAGCAGCTGCGGCTGCGCGGGGTCACCACGTTCCTCTCGCACGCCTCGCTCTCCAACGACGAACGCCGGCGCGCGGAGGAGGCCTTCGCCGAGGCCCGTGACTGCGTGATCGTGTCCACGAGCACTCTGGAACTGGGAATCGACGTGGGCGACCTGGACCGGGTGATCCAGCTGGAGGCACCGGCCACGGTGGCCTCGTTCCTGCAACGCCTCGGACGCACCGGGCGCCGCACCGGCTCCCGCCGCAACTGCCTGTTCCTGGCCCTCACCGACGCCGGGTTCCTGTCCGCCGCGGCCCTGCTGCTCGCCTGGTCGCGTGGCTGGGTGGAGCCGGTGACCGCCCCACCGGAGCCGCGGCACCTGGTGGCGCAACAACTCCTCGCCCTCTGTCTGCAGGAGCGCCGGGTCGGCGAGAACCTCTGGAAGGAGTGGTGGGGCGGCCTCGGACCGTTCGGAGGCGGCGCCGAACCCGTCGTACGGCACCTCGTCGAACAGGGGTACCTGGAACGTGACGGCGGCACGCTCTTCATCGGCCCCGAGGCCGAACGGCGTTTCGGCCACCGGCATTTCATGAACCTGACGGCGTCGTTCACCGCGCCGCCCGAGTTCACCGTGCTCAGCGGTCGAACGGAGATCGGCCGTACCGATCCCGACCTGCTCACCGAGGAGGTCGACGGACCGCGCAAGCTGCTTCTGGCCGGGCGCAGTTGGCTGGTGACCTACATCGACTGGCGACGCCGACGGTGCTTCGTGGAGCCCGTGGACGAGGGCGGGCGCGCCAAGTGGAGCGGCTTCGGGCCGGACCGCGTCCGCTCCTTCACGCTGACCCGCGCTGCCCGCGAGATCCTGCTCGGCACCGATCCCCCGGTGCGGCTCACCCGCCGGGGCGAGGCGAAACTCGCCGAGGCCCGGGAGACACACCTGGACGTGGTGCACCCGGCCGGGACCGTCATCACCCGCCGCGGGGACGACGACGTGCGCTGGTGGACGTGGGCCGGACACCGGGCGAACGCCACGCTGGCCGCATCGCTGCCGTCCGTCGTCCTGCGCCACCGCTTCGTCGACGACCGCTTCGTCCGCCTGCGCGACGACGCGACCCCCGCGTCCTGGCGGACGGCCGTCGCCGACACCGAGCCGGGCCTGACCCTCCCCGAGGTGGACACCCGTGCGGTCCGCGGCCTGAAGTTCGCGGAGGCCCTGCCCCAGCGGCTCGCGCAGGCCACGCTCGCGGCCCGCCTGGCGGACGAGGAGGGAGCCCGAGCGGCTCTCACAGAGCCCGTACGGTTCGTCAGAACCCTTTGACCGGCGCAGCGAACCGTGTGACCGGCCACCCGCCGGACCTTGACCCGGAAATGGATCCGGCGGGGCAGGCGCGAACCCGCGCGGCCGCCACAACGCACGGTGCCCAGTCCCCCGTAGGGAACTGGGCACCTTCGGCTCAGCTCAGCGCAGCGCTCAGTGGGCGTGGCCGTGGCCGTGGCCCGCGGCGGCCGGCTCTTCCTCTTCCTTCTTCTCGACGACCAGGGTCTCGGTCGTGAGCAGCAGGGAGGCGATGGAGGCGGCGTTCTCCAGGGCGGAGCGGGTGACCTTGACCGGGTCGATGACGCCGGCCTTGATCAGGTCGCCGTACTCGCCGGTGGCGGCGTTGTAGCCCTGCCCCTTCTCCAGGTCCTTGACCTTGGAGACGATGACGTAGCCCTCCTGGCCGGCGTTCTCGCCGATCCAGCGCAGCGGCTCGACCACGGCGTTGCGGACGACCGCGACACCGGTGGCCTCGTCGCCGGCCTTGTCGAGGTTGCCCTCGAGGACCTTGGCGGCGTGGACCAGGGCGGAGCCACCACCGGAGACGATGCCCTCCTCGACCGCGGCGCGGGTCGCGGAGATGGCGTCCTCCAGACGGTGCTTCTTCTCCTTCAGCTCCACCTCGGTGGCGGCGCCGACCTTGATCACGCACACGCCGCCGGCCAGCTTCGCGAGGCGCTCCTGGAGCTTCTCGCGGTCCCAGTCGGAGTCGGTGTTCTCGATCTCGGCCTTGATCTGCGCGACGCGGCCGTGGACGTCCTCGGACTTGCCGGCGCCGTCGACGATCGTGGTGTCGTCCTTGGTGACCGTCACGCGGCGGGCGGAGCCCAGCACGTCCAGGCCGACCTGGTCGAGCTTGAGGCCGACCTCCTCGGAGATGACGGTGGCGCCGGTGAGGATCGCCATGTCCTGCAGCATCGCCTTGCGGCGGTCGCCGAAGCCGGGGGCCTTCACCGCGACGGCGTTGAAGGTGCCGCGGATCTTGTTGACGACCAGGGTCGACAGGGCCTCGCCCTCGACGTCCTCGGCGATGATCAGCAGCGGCTTGGAGGCGCCGGCCTGGATGACCTTCTCCAGCAGCGGCAGCAGGTCCTGGATGGAGCTGATCTTGCCCTGGTTGATGAGGATGTACGGGTCGTCGAGGACGGCCTCCATGCGCTCCTGGTCCGTCACGAAGTACGGCGACAGGTAGCCCTTGTCGAAGGCCATGCCCTCGGTGAAGTCCAGCTCCAGACCGAAGGTGTTGGACTCCTCGACGGTGATGACACCGTCCTTGCCGACCTTGTCCATCGCCTCGGCGATGAGCTCGCCGACCTGCTGGTCCTGGGCGGACAGCGCGGCGACGGCGGCGATGTCGGACTTCTCGTCGATCGGGCGGGCCGAGGCGAGCAGGTCCGCGGAGACGGCGGCGACGGCCGCGTCGATGCCCTTCTTCAGGGCGGCCGGGGAGGCGCCGGCGGCAACGTTCTTCAGACCCTCGCGCACCAGCGCCTGGGCCAGCACGGTGGCGGTGGTGGTGCCGTCACCAGCGATGTCGTTGGTCTTGGTGGCCACCTCCTTCACCAGCTGCGCGCCGAGGTTCTCGTACGGGTCCTCGATCTCGATCTCGCGGGCGATCGTGACACCGTCGTTGGTGATGGTGGGGGCGCCGAACTTCTTGTCGATGACGACGTTGCGGCCCTTCGGGCCGATCGTCACCTTCACCGTGTCGGCCAGCTTGTTGACGCCGCGCTCGAGGGCGCGACGGGCGTCCTCGTCGAACTTCAGGATCTTCGCCATGACAGCGGGAGCCCTCTCGGAAATCTGTGGGTGAAAGACGAACTGCGCCCCGGGCGCCCGGCTTCTTTATCGGTCGCGGGGGCCAGGGGCGCAGCTCAAAAGCAATGGATTGCTTCGAGGTGGTCTTACTTCTCGATGATCGCGAGCACGTCGCGAGCCGAGAGGACGAGGTACTCCTCGCCGTTGTACTTCACCTCGGTGCCGCCGTACTTGCTGTACAGGACGACGTCGCCGACCTTGACGTCGAGCGGAAGGCGCTCACCGTTCTCGAACCGGCCCGGGCCCACGGCGAGGACAGCGCCCTCCTGGGGCTTCTCCTTCGCGGTGTCCGGGATGACCAGGCCAGAGGCCGTGGTCTGCTCGGCGTCCAGCGGCTGGACCACGATGCGGTCCTCGAGCGGCTTGATGGCAACCTTGGAGCTGGCGGTCGTCACGATCCGACCTCCCCCTTCGGAGATCTCACGGGGTTAACTGTCTGAGGTGGCGACCAGGTCGATCCGTCGTCGCGGGTGCCGGACCTGCCCGTCGCTTTGTTGGCACTCTCACCTGCGGAGTGCCAGAGCCGAGACTATGACCGGGGTTAGCACTCGGTCAAGCGGAGTGCCAATGCCGTGCGGCGCGTCGGCCGAATCCTGTCCGCGCCGGGTTACTGGTGTGCCGGTGTCGCGCCGCCGTCCTGGGGGCTACAGGTAGTCCTCCAACCGTCCCACCGTCAGCCCCCTCTGCTGCACCCTCCGCAGCACCCGCGCCGTGCGCTCCCGCAGGCTCGGCCCCGTCGTCTCGTCCGGGCCGACCAGGATGATGTCGCCGGGGCGCAGGTGGTGTTCGCCGTGGGTGTAGACGAGGTCGGTCGGGGTCATCGCGGCGCGCCAGAGGACGACCGTGGAGATGCCGCAGCCGGCCGCCGCGCGCAGGGTGGCGGTGTCGTACGAGCCGTACGGCGGGCGGAAGAGGCGGGGGGTGAGGCCGAGGCGGGCCCTGAGCCGGTCCTGCTGGCCGCAGATCTCGGCGCGCTGTCCGGCGTACGGCAGTCCGGCGAGCGCACGATGGTCGAGGGTGTGGTTCTGGATGCCGGCGCCGAGCCGGTGCAGACGGGCGAAGTGGCCGTAGGCGGGGCCGGCGATGCTGTCGGTGAGGAACATGCTGACCGGCAGCCGGAGTTCGCGGACCATGTCGACGAAGCGGGGGTCCTTCTCGGCGCCGTCGTCGTAGGTGAGGAACACGACCCGGTCGCGGGTGGGGACGTGGTCCACGACGCCGGGCAGGGCACCGCCCCCGGCCTGCGGGGTGAGGACGAGGGGGCGGGCGGCGGGCCTCGGTGGGCGGGCGAGGGGCTCCGTCAGGCCCCAGCGGCGGTAGGTCTGGTCGGGGCCCGGCCCGCGCGGGCGCACTCCTTCGGCGGCCTTCTTGCCGAGGCGTTCGATGGGGTCGACGGACTGGGCGCAGCCGGTGAGGAGCAGGGCCGTGGCGAGGAGCGCGACGGAGTACCGGCCCGGGCGGCGCCGCCGGGAGCCGGCTCTCCGGTACCCCGCCCCCGGCCTCACAGGTAGTCCTCCAGGCGAGCCACGGCGTAGCCCTCGCGGGTGACCTTGTTCAGGAAGCGGCGCATGTCGTCGACCATCGTGCCGTTCCAGTCGGAGCGGCCGCGGAAGTGGGTGAGGACGATGTCGCCGCGGCGCATCTTCTGGTCGTCCTCGCGGTACTCCCAGTGGTCGACGTAGACCTCCTCGTTCCAGATCGGGGCGTACTTGATGCCGCAGGCCTTGGCGGCGCGCAGGGTGTCCTGGTCGTAGTTGCCGTAAGGGGGCCGGAAGACCGTCGGGCGCCTGCCGAACTGCTTCTCCATGATGTCCTGCATGCCGCAGATCTCGGCCTTCTGGTCCTCGTAGGACAGACCTGGCAGATAGGGGTGGTGCAGGGTGTGGTTGTCGAGGGTGTGCCCGTAGGACTGCATCCTGCGGAAGTAGCCGTAGTCGTCCTTGACCAGGTAGTCGCTGAGGAAGGCGGTGTACGGGATCTTCAGGTCCTCCATCATCCGCAGGAATCCGGGGTCCTTCTCGGAGCCGTCGTCGATGGTGAGGAAGACGATCTTCTGCTCGGTGGGGATCGTGGTGAAGACCGGGGGCAGGTCCCAGTCCTCCTGGTGGCTCACCTCGAAGCCGGCCCGCGCGGTGATCTCCGGTTTCGTCCCGGGTGGCGGTGGTGGCGTCAGCGGGGCCTCCGCCAGCCCCCAGCGTCTGGCCGCCGCGACCAGGCGGGCGTGTTCGGCCGCCTGGCGGGCCTGGGGGCTCAGGGCCTGTGCGGGGCCGCCCCGGCCGGACGCGGGGCGGGCCGCGTCGGGGCCGGCCTGGCTGGACGGGGAGCGGGTCGTCTCGGGCCCGGCGCAGCTGGACAGAACGGCGGAACAGGCCAGCGCGGCGGCTGCGCAGCCGAGGACCAGACGTCCACGACAGGCCTGATTCTTATCGTTTTGTACGACGGCTCCCATGGTGTCGGATCCTTCCAGGCCGGCATCCGGAGCCCGGGCCGACACCGCCGCCGGAGGCGCACGATCCACCGCCTGGCCCACAATGACCCGGTGAACGACCTCGCTCTTCTCCTCACCCCCGAAGGCCGTGCCCTCCTCGACGAGGTCCGCGACACCGCGTCGGCCGACGAACTCGCCGTCGCCACCCGGCTGCGCCGCGACCACCCCGCCGAGCTGGTGTCGGCCGCGCTCGGCCAGGCCCGGCTGCGGCAGCGGGCGGCGGCGAAGTTCGGGGCGGCGGACGCGGGGCGGATG
This sequence comes from Streptomyces sp. NPDC030820, assembly GCF_055572075.1. Lineage (NCBI taxonomy): Bacteria > Bacillati > Actinomycetota > Actinomycetes > Kitasatosporales > Streptomycetaceae > Streptomyces > Streptomyces sp. NPDC030820. Next base: position 164,016 of record NZ_JBVIEB010000002.1, on the reverse strand, counting down.
TTCTTCACGCCGAACGGGGTCGAGCAGTCGACCCGGGCCGGCGTCGCCGCCTACCGGGCCGAGCGGTTCACGAAGCTGGGCGTGACCTCGGTCGCCGACCTGTGCTGCGGGATCGGCGGGGACGCGATCGCGTTCGCCCGGGCGGGGATCCGGGTGCTCGCCGTGGACCGGGATCCGGTGACCGCCGCCGTGGCGCGGGCGAACGCCGAGGCGCTGGGGCTGGGCGAGCTGATCGAGGTCCGCGAGGCGGACGTCACCGAGGTGGACACGGGCGGCTACGACGCCGTGTTCGTGGACCCCGCCAGGCGGGGCGGGCGCGGCAGGATCTTCGACCCGGAGGTCTACTCCCCGCCCCTCTCCTGGGCGATCGAGGCCGCCCGCACGGCACCCCGCGCGGCGCTGAAGGTGGCGCCCGGCATTCCGCACGAGGCGGTGCCCACCGATGCCGAGGCCGAGTGGATCTCGGACGGCGGGGACGTCAAGGAGGCGGTGGTGTGGTTCGGCACCGAGCCGGGCGCGGTGCGCGCCACCCTGCTGCCCGGCCCGCGCACCCTCCTCGGCAAGGGGCTGCCCGACCCGGCGGTCCGGCCGGTGGGGCGCTATCTGTACGAGCCCGACGGCGCCGTCATCCGCGCCCATCTGGTCGCCGAGGTGGCCGAGCACCTGGACGGCGGGCTGATCGACCCCACCATCGCCTATGTCACCGCCGACGAACTGCGCCCCACGGCGTACGCCTGCGCCTACGAGATCACCGACCAGCTCCCGTTCAACGTCAAGAAGTTGAAGGCCCTGCTGCGCGAGCGCGAGGTCGGCACGCTGACCGTGAAGAAGCGCGGGTCGGCCGTAGAGCCGGAGGAACTGCGCAGGAAGGTCAAGCCGCAGGGGCCGAACGCGGCGACCGTGTTCCTCACCCGGGTCGCGGGGGCGCCGACCATGCTGATCGGGGCCCCCGCGACACCGCCCGCGGCTACTGCGCTGCCGTAGTGCGCAGCGCGCCGAGGTCGGGCGAGACCGTGGTCGCCCGCTGCGGGGTGGCCGGCGAACTCGTCGCCGGCTCCAGGCCGTTGTAGTACGGCGTGTACGTCCACTGGCTGCTGCTCGCGCTGACCGCGGTGCCCGCGGAGTTCAGCGCCGCGGTGGACACCGAGCCGGTGCCGCCGAAGGCCGCCACGCCGTTGATGTTCGCGGCGCCCTTGACCAGGTAGGACTTGGTGTCGGCGGACAGCGAGTCCACGGACGTCCACAGCAGCGGGCCGAAGACGTTCATCGCCGAGGCGGCCGTGGTGCCACCGCGCCAGCTGTCGGTGGAGGCGAGGGCCACATTGCTCGGGCCGGCCCACCAGAAGCGGGCGAGGGCGGCGGCGGTGCCCTCGTTGGTGCTCGCCGTGACCGGGTAGTAGGTGTACGTCGACGGCCAGTTGGAGAAGTACGTGTGCGTGAGCGCGTACTTCGCCGAGGCACCGACCGGGATCATGTAGGTGTTCCGCGGGTCCAGACCGTCGAGGTACGACTTCACGGACGAGGTCAGCGAGTTGCCGTCGTTGAGCACGACGACCGCCTTGCTGCTCGTGCCGTCCGCGCCGGCGGCCGACGCGGCGGCGAGCGCCGAGTGGTAGTCGGTGCCGGTGGCGATGAAGACGTAGTCCGGGGTACTGGTGACCGACTTGGCGACCGCGACCGACGTCGAGTAGCGGGAGGTGCCCGCCAGCCGCTTCGGGGTGAAGCCGAGCGAGCTGACCTTGGAGGCGACGGTGCTGCTCAGGATCGACGTGCCGCCGATCAGATAGACGCTCGCACCCGGCTTGAGGATCCGCTTGAGCTCGGTCTGCACCGACGAGTCCAGCGCGCTGCCGGAGGTCATGAGGACCGGGCCGTGCTTCTTGCCCGCGAGGGCGGGCGCGGTCAGCGCGTACGCCTGGCTGTCCTTGGAGACCAGGACGGCGGAGGAGGCGTTCATCAGGCCCGGCTCGCTCTGGCCGAGGGTGTTCCAGGTCCAGCGGGAGGCGGCGATGTTGGTGCCGTAGACATCGGCGCCCCAGACCCGGCCGACGGCGTTCTTGCGCAGGGGCTGCCAGGCGAGGTCCCACTTGGCGGTGGTCGGCGAGTCGTAGAGGACCTTGGTGGTGTTCGAGGCCAGGTCCAGGACCTGGTCCTGCAGCGAGCCCGAGGTCGTCGTCAGCTCGTACGCCAGCCGGGTGCCGTCGGGCGACCAGGCGGGCTTGGCGATGGTGCCGGTCTCGTCGGGCAGCAGCGCGGTGACCGTGCCGTCGGCCACGTTCACCGTGTACAGCTTGCCGCCGACGGTGTAGGCGACCTTGGTGCCGTCCGGGGAGATGGCCGGGGCGTTCGCCTTTCCGGTGACCAGCTGCTTGAGGCCGCCGGTCGTGCCGTCGTACAGCCACACGGCGCCGAAGCGGGTGTCGCCGCTGCACGTGCTGCCCGAGCGGATGAACGCCAGCTTGCCGTCGAGGGCGCCGCTGGGCTGGCTGTCGCAGCCCTCCTGCGCGCTGGCGAACAGGTGCTGCTGGGTGCGGCTGCCGTCGGACGGGGCGACCCGCAGCCGCCCGCTGAGCGTGAAGACGACCTCGCTGCCACCCCACCAGAAGGTCGGGTCGTCGGCGAGGATCGAGTTGGTGGTGTTGACCGGCAGCTCCACCGGCCCGGTGAAGTCGTGGCCGACGACGTTGACGCGGCCGGTCGACTGGTTGACGTAGGCCATGCGGCTGCCGTCGGGCGACCAGGCGGGCTTCATGGCGTTCTTCACCCGGACCACGGGCGCGGTGCCGTCCTCGTACAGCTGCGAGACGGTGCCGTCCATGTCGGCGGTCAGGATGCCGTCGGTCGCGGTCCAGCCGGAGGCACCGGCCGACGCGCCCGGGGCCAGCGCCACGGCGGTGCCGGCGGCCAGCGCCGTGGCGACGGAGAGCGCGACGACTCTGCGCCGCGCGGAGGAACTGAGATACGACAAAGGGTGTACCCCCCACAGGTAGTGGATGATGCTGCCCGCCTGCGGAAGGTGACACGCAGGTTGCGTGGCAGCCGCGTAACTGTAAACCCTCAGTGATCAGGAAGGGAATGCGCTTTCGCGAGCAACAGCTGCCGCTCGCGTTCGTTGCGCGTGAGGGACACGGCCCGCTCGAACTCCGTCCGGGCCTCCGCCGTACGACCGAGGCGGGCCAGCAGGTCGCCGCGGACGCTGGGCAGCAGGTGGTAGTCGCGCAGGGCGGGTTCGGCGGTCAGGGCGTCCACCAGTTTCAGGCCCTCGGCCGGGCCGTCGGCCATCGACACGGCGACCGCGCGGTTCAGCTCGACGACCGGGGACGGGGCGCGGGCGGCCAGCAGGCCGTACAGGGTGGCGATGGCCCGCCAGTCGGTCTCCGCGTAGTGGTAGGCGTGCGCGTGGCAGGCGGCGATGGCCGCCTGGAGGGCGTACGGGCCCGGGGCGCCGGTCGCGGTGGCGCCGGCCCGGTCCAGGGCGCGGATGCCGCGGGCGATGAGCATGCGGTTCCAGCGCCGGCGGTTCTGGTCCTTGAGGAGGACGGGTGCGCCGTCGGGGCCGGTACGGGCGGCCGTGCGGGACGCCTGGAACTCCAGCAGCGCGGTCAGCCCGTGCACCTCCGGCTCCTTGGGCATGAGCGCGGACAGCACGCGGGCCAGGCGCAGCGCGTCCTCGCACAGGCCGGGGCGGAGCAGGTCGTCACCGGCGGTGGCCGCGTACCCCTCGTTGAAGATCAGGTAGATGACGTCCAGGACGGAGCCGAGGCGGGCCTCGCGGTCGGGGCCGTAGGGCACCTCGAAGGCGACGTTCTTCTTCGCCAGGGTGCGCTTGGCGCGCACGATGCGCTGGGCGATCGTCGGCTCCGGCACGAGGTAGGCGCGGGCGATCTCGGCCGTGCTCAGGCCGCCGAGCAGGCGCAGGGTGAGCGCGATGCGGGCCTCGGGCGACAGCACCGGGTGGCAGGCGGTGAAGACGAGCCGGAGCAGGTCGTCGTCGATGTCGTCCGGGTCGGCGGGCTCGTCGTAAGCCGGCGGGGTCGTCCGGAGGTCGTGGCCGATCTCGGCGAGCTTGCGGGCGTAGGTCTCGCGGCGCCGGATCAGATCGACCGCGCGGTGCCGGGCGGTCGCCATGAGCCAGGCGCCGGGGTTGTCGGGCACGCCGTCGCGGGGCCACTGCTCCAGGGCGGCGACCAGCGCGTCCTGCGCCAGTTCCTCGGCGATGCCGACGTCCCGGACGATCCGGGCGACACCGGCGATGACCCGGGGCGACTCCAGGCGGAAGACGGTCTCGATGGCATGGGCGGTGCCGGGCTGTGCCGGGGTGGGCTGTGGTTCCACAGCCCACCATGCAACACCGCCGTAGGACACGGCGCCAGGCACTCAGCCCTCGGCGATCTCCCGCACCTCACAGGTCACGGTCCAGAAGTCCTCGTGCACCTGCAGGAACCGCTTGGCCCACTCCAGGGCCTCGGCCTTGTCCTTGCACTGCATGATCGCGTAGCCGCCGATGGCCTCCTTGGTCTCGGTGAACGGCCCGTCGGTGACGGAGATCTTGCCGCCCTCCCAGCGCACCCGGGTGCCCTGGGCGGACGGGGTGAGCCCGGCGGTGTCGAGCATGACGCCGGCCTTGGTGACCTCCTCGATCAGCTCGCCCATCCGCTGCATGAGTTCGGGGCTGGGGCCCTCGGCGGGGGCGGAGGACTCGTCGATACGCACGAGCGACAGATAGCGGGGCATGGTGGCTCCTCCGGTCGGGCGGCGGGGCCTCTCCCCGCCGCTCACCCATGCGTCGAACGGCAGACACCCGGATCGACACACTCACCGAAGATTTTTCCGAGGGACCTTCCCGCTCGTCGTCAGGGCCGTACCGGCTCAGCGCAGGGACGCCCACAGCCTGCTTGCCGCCGGCTCGTTCGCGATCACCCGGTTGTGGTCGGAGGGGGCGGCGACCACCGGCATCATCACCGTCCTGACGTGGTCGGCCGTGAGGCCCTTCAGGCTCTGGCCGAGCCGCGTCAGCTCGCCCAGGGAGTCCAGGCCGGTGTCCGTGGTGAGGCTCGCGGTCACCGCGTCGGCGACCCGGTACAGCCTGGCCGGGTCGGTGAGCAGGTTCGTGCCGGCCATCTGCTCCAACAGGGCCTTGACCAGCATCTGTTGCAGCCCTATGCGGCCGAGGTCGCTGCCGTCGCCTATGCCGTGCCGGGTACGGGCGAGCGCGAGGGCCTGCTTGCCGTCGAGGTGGTGGGGGCCGGCCTTCAGGTGGAGATGGCTCTGGTCGTCGTCGATGTTCTGTGTCGTGGTCACGTCGACGCCGCCGAGCGCGTCGACCAGCTTGGCGAAGCCGGAGAAGTCGATCTCGATGTAGTGGTCCATGCGGACGTTCGTGATCGACTCGACGGTCTTCACCGCGCACACCGGCCCGCCCACCGCGTAGGCGCTGTTGAACATCGCGCCGTGGGCCACCGCCGTCGAGCCGCCGGAGGCGAGCGGGCAGGACGGGCGGGTGACGAGGGTGTCGCGCGGGATGCTGACCACGGTGGCCTTCGTACGGCCCGCGTCGAGGTGCACGACCATCGCCGTGTCCGAGCGGGCGCCGGAGCTGTGGCCGCCGCCGAGCTCCTGGTCGGCCTTGCCGCTGCGCGAGTCCGAGCCGAGGACCAGGATGTTCAGGGAGCCGGTCGGCAGCGGGGAGGCGGTGGCCGCGGGGGCGATCACGGCCTTCGCGGGCCGGTCGTCGCCGAGCGCGCTGTCGATGTCGACGCTTTTGATGTTGTGGTTGAGGTGCCAGTAGGCCCAGCCCACCGCGGCCGTGCCCAGCACCAGGGCGCCCGCCAGGGTGAGGCCGACGATCTTCAGCGCCCTTGACCGCCGGCCCACCGGTCTGCCCGCGTCGCCGTGCTCCTCGTGTCGCATCACGCGAGGAACGTAAGTCCGAATTATTAGGGGACTGTTAGCGGAAGCCGTGAGAATCGGCTTTCTTCGGAAATTCTCATCCCAGCGTCACCGTGGGTGCTGGATCGCTGTCGCTCCAGGACGCGTTGAAGCCGAGCGTCACCGAACCGCCCTCCGGCACCGGCCCGTTGTACGAGGCGTTGGTGCACGACACCGTCGCGCCCGACTGGGCGCAGGTGGCGTTCCAGGCCTGGGCGATCTGCTGGCCCACCCCGTCGATCGGGACGCCCTGCACCTAGGCCACTCCGAAAGTTTCGATCCAGCAAGCGATTGGCTTCGGAGGAGTGTGGGGGCGCCCACCCACCCGTCAATACGTCAGCTTCCGGCCAACGCCGTCACACGGTCGGCGGCGCGGCCGTGCTGCTGCGCACGACGAGGCTGGTCGCCAGTTCCACCCGGGTCGCCGCCCGCTCCTCCGGCGCGCGCCCCAGCTCCAGCACCAGCCGGGCGGCGGCCTCGGCCATCTCGGTCAGCGGCTGCCGTACGGTCGTCAGCGGCGGGCCGACCCAGCGGGCCACCGGCAGGTCGTCGAAGCCGACCACACTGAGGTCCTCCGGGATGCGCAGGCCCAGCTCACGGGCGGCCTCGTACAGGCCGAGCGCCTGCAGGTCGTTGCCCGCGAACACGGCCGTCGGCCGGTCGGGGCGGCGCAGCAGCTCCAGGCCCAGCCGGTAGCCCGCGTCGTGGTGGAAGTCGCCGGCCACGATCAGCGAGGGGTCGACGGGCAGGCCGGCCGTCTCCAGGGCGGCGCGGTAGCCGTCGAGGCGGGCCCGGCTGCACATCATCCTCGACGGGCCGCTGATCGCACCGATCCGGGTGTGGCCGAACTCGACCAGGTGGCGCGTGGCGGCGAGCCCGCCCTGCCAGTTGGTGGCGCCGATGGACGGCACGTCCGGGCCCGGGTCACCGGCCGGGTCCATCACCACGAACGGGATGGAACGGCTGGTCAGCAGCGCCCGCTGGGACTCGTCCAGCCCGGACAGCACCAGCACCACCCCGTGCGGACGGCGCGCGGCCACCTGGTCGGCCCAGGTCCGGCCCGGGGTGAGCCGGCCGGCCGACTCGGACAGCACGACGCTCAGCCCGGCGTCCCGGGCCACGTTCTCCACGCCCCGGATCACCTCCAGCGCCCAGGCGCTCTCCAGCTCGTGGAAGACCAGGTCGATCAGCGGGGAGCGGGACGCCTCGGCGCGGCGGCGCCGGTAGCCGTAGGCGCGCAGCAGTTCCTCGACCCGGGTGCGGGTCGCGGGGGCGACATCGGCGCGGCCGTTGAGCACCTTCGAAACAGTCGGAGCCGACACCCCGGCCTCACGGGCGATCTCGGCGAGGGTCGCCGTCTGCGTTTCTGTGGGCTTCGAAGGCTTCATGCCCGCGATCGTATCGTCGCGGCCCCCCTTGACGAAGGCCTGCGCGCGCCATAGGTTCCCGGAACATTCGATGTCTTCTTCGAAACATTCGGGAACATTCGTGAGCGACAGTCAGAGTGACGGGAGTTCCATGACCACCGCTCCTTGGCGTGACCCCGCCCTGCCCGCCGACGCCCGCGTGAGCGACCTGCTCTCCCGGATGACCCTTCAGGAGAAGGCCGCCCAGCTGTACGGCGTGTGGGTGGGCGCCGCTGCGGACGGCGACGGGGTCGCCCCGCTGCAGCGCGAGATGACCGCCGACTTCGACTGGGACGAGCTGATCGCCCACGGTCTCGGCCAGCTGACCCGCTCCTTCGGCACCGCCCCCGTGGACCCGCCGCTCGGTGCGCAGGCCCTGGCCCGCGCCCAGCGCCGGATCGCCGCCGCCGGCCGCTTCGGCATCCCGGCCGTCGCCCACGAGGAGTGCCTGGCCGGCTTCACCGCCTGGCGTGCGACGGCGTACCCGGTGCCGCTCGCCTGGGGCGCGGCCTTCGACCCCGACCTGGTGGCGGAGATGGGCCGGCGCATCGGCCGCGACCTGCGCGCCTGCGGCGTCCACCAGGGCCTCGCCCCCGTCCTGGACGTGGTCCGCGACCCCCGCTGGGGCCGGGTGGAGGAGACGATCGGCGAGGACCCGTACCTGGTCGGCACGATCGGCACGGCCTATGTCCGCGGCCTGGAGTCGGCCGGGGTCGTCGCCACCCTCAAGCACTTCGCCGGGTACGCGTCCTCGGCGGGCGCCCGGAACCTGGCGCCGGTCCGGGCGGGCGTCCGGGAGTTCGCGGACGTCACCCTGCCCCCCTTCGAGATGGCGCTGCGCGAGGGCGGGGCCCGCTCGGTGATGGCGGCCTACACCGAGACCGACGGCGTGCCCGCCTCCGCCGACCGGCGCCTGCTGACCGAGCTGCTGCGCGAGGAGTGGGGGTTCACCGGCACGGTGGTCGCCGACTACTTCGGCATCGGGTTCCTTGAGACCCTGCACCGGGTCGCGGCGGACGAGGCGGAGGCGGCGCACCGGGCGCTGGCCGCGGGCATCGACGTCGAGCTGCCGACCCTGAAGTGCTACGGCACCCCGCTCGTCACCGCCGTACGCGAGGGCCGCATCCCGGAGTCGCTGGTGGACCGGGCGGCCCGGCGGGTGCTGCTGCAGAAGTGCGAGCTGGGCCTGCTGGACCCGGACTGGCGGCCGGAGCCGCAGGGCCCGGTGGACCTGGACTCGGCGGAGAACCGGGCCGTGGCCCGGCGGCTGGCCGAGGAGTCGGTGGTGCTGCTGGACAACCCCGGCGGACTGCTGCCGCTGGCCCCCGACACCCGGATCGCGGTGGTCGGCCCGCGCGCGGCGGACGCGCTCGCCATGCTCGGCTGCTACTCCTTCCCCGCCCACGTCCTCACCCACCACCCCGACGTGCCGCTCGGCATCGAGATCCCCACGGTCCTGGACGCCCTGCGCACCGAACTCCCGGATGCCAAGGTCACGTTCGCCGAAGGCTGCGAGGTCTCCGACCCGGACACGGCCGGCTTCGCGGAGGCGGTGGCGCGGGCGGCGGAGGCGGACGTGTGCGTGGCGGTGCTCGGCGACCGGGCGGGCCTGTTCGGCCGGGGCACCTCGGGCGAGGGCTGCGATGTGACCGATCTCCAACTGCCAGGAGTCCAAGCCGAGTTGCTGGACCGTCTGGTGGCGACGGGCGTCCCGGTGGTGCTGGTCCTGCTGACCGGGCGGCCGTACGCCCTGGGCCGCTGGCACGGCCGGCTCGGCGCGGTCGTCCAGGCCTTCTTCCCCGGCGAGGAGGGAGGGCCTGCGGTGGCCGGGGTGCTGTCCGGCCGGGTGAACCCCTCCGGGCGCCTCCCGGTGAGCGTGCCGCGCGTGCCCGGCGGCCAGCCCTGGACCTATCTCCAGCCCCCGCTGGGCCTGGCCGGCGAGGTCAGCAGCCTGGACCCGACCCCGCTGTACCCCTTCGGTCACGGCCGCTCGTACACGACGTTCGCCTGGGAGGACGTGCACGCCCCCGAGGCCGAGATCCCGACGGACGGCGCCTACGACCTCTCCGTCACCGTCCGCAACACCGGCGGCCGCTTTGGCGCCGAGGTGGTCCAGCTGTATCTGCACGACCCGGTGGCGAGCGTGACCCGGCCCGACGTACGCCTGATCGGGTACCGGCGGATGGAGCTGCCGCCTGGCGCGTCCCGTCGGCTGACCTTCCGCTTCCACGCCGACCTGTCCTCGTTCACGGACCGCACGGGGGCACGGGTGGTGGAGCCGGGCGCGCTGGAGCTGCGGCTGGCCGCGTCGAGCACGGATGTACGGCACACGGCCCGGATCCGGCTGACCGGGCCGGTCCGGGTGGTCGGGCCCGAGCGGCGACTGCGGTGCGATGTGGTGGTGTCCCGGGGAACTGATTGAACCTCAGGGGCCGGGTGGAACGTATTGAGTCGCGGCGGAAGCACAGTGACCGCGCTTCCACAAGACCCCTGACACGGGCTTTCAGGATGCTTTCAGGTTGCCCCTGACAGGGTCGTTGATCACCTGACACCCCCTCACAGGAGCAATCTTGACGACGTCCTCGACGACGAAATCCGTCATGAAGAAACTGCCCGAGGTCACCCTCGCGTTCTGGGTCATGAAGATCGCGGCGACGACCCTGGGCGAGACCGCCGGCGACCTGTTCGCCCAGACGCTCAAACTCGGCTACTTCCTCACCACCATCGCCCTGTTCCTGGTCTTCGTGGTGACGCTGGTGGTCCAGCTGCGCTCCGCGCGCTACAACCCGTTCTTCTACTGGACCGTGATCCTGTCGACCTCCATGGCCGGCACCACCATGTCCGACTTCATGAACCGGGACGCCAGCGAGAAGTACCTCTCCAACGGCGCGACACGCCTCGGCTGGGGCCCGCAGGGGCTGGGCCTCGGCTACCCGGAGGGCGCCGCGATCCTGATCTCGATCCTGCTGCTGATCTTCCTCGGCTGGAAGCTGAGCGGGATGACCTTCCAGATCACCGAGATCGTCACCTTCCGGGGCGAGGCTCTGTTCTGGTCGGCGATCCTGGTCTCCAACACCCTCGGCACCTCGATGGGCGACTTCCTGTCCGACAGCTCGGGCCTGGGCTATCTGGGCGGCGCGGCCCTGGTGACCGGCGTGCTGCTCGTCCTGGTCGCCCTGATGAAGGTCCCCGCCGTGCCGAACGTCCTGCTGTTCTGGATCGCGTTCGTGCTGACCCGCCCGCTCGGTGCCACGGCCGGCGACCTGCTGACCAAGCCGGTCGCCAAGGGCGGCCTCGACCTCGGTACGGCCGGTTCCTCTGCGGTGCTGCTCGCGGTGCTGTTCGGCCTGATGGGATACGCGCATCTGCAGGAACGGCGGGCCACCGCCCCGGAGTTCGCAGGCCCCGAGGGGGAAGCGGTCAAGCCGCAGGAGGCCGGGCGCCGATAACGCGAAACCCCGCCCCGGGAGTACCGGGGCGGGGTTCGTCTGGAGCGCCGGGCAGGCCTTGCACCTGCATTTCCCCGCAGGAAGCGGGGCGTCTTTCCTTGGACCACCAACGCACTGCGTCCGGGCCGTTCTTCCGGCCGTTCGCTGTGTGATGATCATAGCGCAGGTCGGGGGGACCTTGGCAACTCAGGCCTCGGCCACCGACTCGAACCGCCACCGGTGCACCGGCCGGGTCACCCACTCGGGCGCGGGCTCCGGCAGTTCGGGGATCCCGGCGTCGTACGGCGCGTCCCACCAGGTGACGACCAGCACCCGGTCCTCGGGCGCGCGGAAGGTCTCCCGGCGCAACGGCTCCGGGGCCAGCGGCTGTTCAAGCACCCAGGCCAGCAGTTCCTCGCCCCGGCCTGCGACGGCCCGGGCCTCCCACATCAGCGCGACGGTCACGAGTACAGGTTCTCCTTGCTGACCTCGTGCACATGGTCGTGGTTGCCCGGGACGTGCGCCTCCGTGACCGGCAGCGAGGAGTCTGCCGACAGGTCCAGGCTGGAGGCGACCCGGTTACGGGCGACCATCTCGGCGCCGAGCGCGGCCACCATCGCACCGTTGTCCGTGCACAGCTTGGGGCGGGGCACCCGCAGCCGGATGCCGGCCTTCTCGCAGCGCTCCTGGGCGAGGGCGCGCAGCCGGGAGTTGGCCGCGACACCGCCGCCGATCATCAGGTGGTCGACGCCCTCGTCCTTGCAGGCGCGGACGGCCTTGCGGGTCAGGACGTCGACGACGGCCTCCTGGAAGGAGGCGGCCACATCGCGGACCGGGACCTCCTCGCCGACCGCGCGCCTGGCCTCGATCCAGCGGGCCACGGCCGTCTTCAGACCGGAGAAGGAGAAGTCGTACGCCGGGTCGCGCGGGCCGGTCAGGCCGCGCGGGAAGGCGATCGCCTCCGGGTCGCCCTCGCGCGCGTACCGGTCGATGACCGGGCCGCCCGGGAAGCCCAGGTTCAGCACCCGGGCGATCTTGTCGAAGGCCTCGCCGGCCGCGTCGTCGATGGTCGCGCCCATCGGGCGGACGTCGGAGGTGATGTCCTCCGACAGCAGCAGCGAGGAGTGGCCGCCGGAGACCAGCAGGGCCATGGTCGGCTCGGGCAGCGGGCCGTGCTCCAGCTGGTCGACGCAGATGTGCGAGGCGAGGTGGTTGACGCCGTACAGGGGCTTGCCGAGGGCGTAGGCGTACGCCTTGGCCGCCGAGACGCCGACGAGCAGGGCGCCCGCGAGGCCGGGCCCCGCGGTCACGGCGATGCCGTCGAGGTCCCTGGCGGAGACACCGGCCTCCTTCAGCGCGCGGTCGATCGTCGGGACCATCGCCTCCAGGTGCGCCCGGGACGCCACCTCGGGGACGACACCGCCGAAGCGGGCGTGCTCGTCGACGCTGGAGGCGACGGCGTCCGCCAGCAGGGTGGTGCCGCGGACGATGCCGACGCCGGTCTCGTCGCAGGAGGTCTCGATGCCGAGTACGAGAGGCTCGTCGCGTGAGTCAGTCATTGCTCTCGGTTTCCTGTACTGGTGAACGTACTGATGAAGAAGGGTCGCTCAGGCGCATCACCAGGGCGTCCACGTTGCCCGGCTGGTAGTAGCCGCGGCGGAAGCCGATCGGCTCGAAGCCGAAGCGCTCGTAGAGCTTCTGCGCGCGGACGTTGTCGACCCGGCATTCGAGCATCACCTCGTGACACTCGAAGGCGGTGGCCGCGCGCAGCAACTCGGTCAGCAGCCGGGCACCGAGGCCGGTGCCCTGCTGGTCGCGGGCCACGGCGATGGTCTGGATGTCGCCCTGATCACCGGCGGCGACCAGCCCGGCGTAGCCGACGATACGGCCGTCGGTCTCGGCCACGAGATAGCGCCGGGTCGCCTCGGCGCCCCGGGAGTGGGCCAGCTCGGACCAGAACATGCCCCGGGACCAGGCGTCCTCGGGGAACAGGTCCTTCTCCAGCTCCAGGACCGGGTCGATGTCCCACCAGCGCATCTCGCGCAGTCGTACGGTCACTTCGGGGTGACCACCTTGTAGTTCTTGGGAACCTGGGCGTCCGGGCGGCGCAGATACAGCGGCCGGGGTGCCGGCAGCTCCTCACCGGCGGCCAGTTTCTCCACGGCGAGCGAGGCGAGGGCCGCGGCCGAGACGTGCTCGGGCTCGTGGGCGCTCGGGAACGTGTCCGGGTAGAGCAGCGCGCCCGCGCCGACCGCCGGGAGCCCGGCGACCTGCTCGGCGATGTCGCCGGGACGGTCCACGGCCGGTTCGGTCAGCCGGGTCCGCGAGTCGGCGTACGTCGCCCAGTAGACCTCCTTGCGCCGGGCGTCGGTCGCCACGACGAAGGGGCCCTTCTCCATGTCGGCGGCGTAGGCGAGGCCGTCCAGCGTGCACACGCCGTGGACGGGGACGCCGAGCGCCAGACCGAAGGTGTCGGCGGTCATGAGGCCGACGCGCAGGCCGGTGTAGGGGCCGGGGCCGATGCCGACGACGATGCCGGTGACGGCGTCCAGCCCGAGCCCGGTCTCGGCGAGCACACGGTCCACGGCCGGCAGCAGCAGCTCTCCGTGCCGGCGCGCGTCCACCTGGCTCGACGAGGCGACGACGTCCGTGCCGTCGTGCAGCGCGACGGTGACGGCGGGTGTTGCGGTATCCAGAGCGAGCAAGAGCACGCGAACAGCCTACGGCGCCCGCGCCGCATGCATCGCCGTCCTGGGCGTACGGTCACCGGCTGCTACGGTCTGTACGAAGTACGACATATCGCGCGAGGCGTATCGCAGGGCAGAGGTGGGGCGCACGTGGCAGGGACCAGCTCGGTGATCGTGGCCGGCCTGACCGCGGCGGCCCTCGGCGCCGTCGGCCTCCTCGCCTGCCAGGCCCAGGCGAACGCGCCGGCGAGCCTGAGCGGCAGGCCCGGCCCGAACGCCGCCCCCTCGGCGAGCGCCGGCCAGGCCGCCCGGCACAGCCCGACCGCGGTGCCGGGCGGGTCCGGCACGGGTGAACGGGTCGTGTACTCGGTGGACGACGACCGGGTCTGGCTGGTCGACCGCGGGAACCGGATGGAGCGCAGCTTCAAGGTCGACCCCGGCACGGTCGACCCGCTGCCGGGCTCCTACTGGGTCACGTCCCGGTCGAGCGCGACCACCGGCACGGACGGTGTCCCGGTCGAGCACGTGGTCCGGTTCACCACCGTGGACGGGTTGACCATCGGATTCAGCGCGGCGGTCGCTCCGCGGGCGGCTGCCGGCCCGAATGTGCGGACCGGGGGGATTCGGGAGACCCGGGTCGACGGGGATGCGATGTGGATGTTCGCGACGATCGGCATGAAGGTCGTGGTGATTCGCTGAGCGCCGTGCCGCCTTGTGTCATCCGGCGTCTGCGGGTTCGTTGCGGCTGGTCGCGTTCGTTGTGGCTGGTCGCGCCCGCCCGCCGGGAGCCGCATGGTCGACACGGTCCCGCGCCCCTTCGGGGCGCTCCTCAGGGGCCCGGGGTGGACAGGAAACCGCCCTCGCCGCCTCGCATGATGCCAGGAGGTCGCGCATGGACACGGCGATGGGACCGGACTCGGTCACGGGGCGCCTCCTGACGTACGGGCGCGCGTGGTTAGGCACGCCTAACCACGGGCTGGATACCATGTGACCACGCCCGGGACGTCCTGCGCAACATGTTGCCGACGGCTTGTCGGAATCCCGGCGGGGCGCAGCTCAGGCCGTGAGTGTCTCCAGGCCCGCGTCCGCCCAGCGCTCCCCCAGCCCCGTCAGGGTGACGTGCCGTACCTCGTCCGTGCCCGGGGGTTCGGGGGTGTCCCCCGGAAATGTCGCAGCGCCGACGGCGCGGTGGATGACGACCTGGAGCCGGTCCTCGGTCAGCTCCTCGACCTTGCCCTCGCCCCACTCCACGACGATCACCGAGTCGGGCAGGCTGACGTCGAGGTCCAGGTCCTCCATCTCGTCCAGGCCGCCGCCGAGCCGGTAGGCGTCCACGTGGACGAGCGGCGGGCCGTCGCCCAGGGAGGGGTGCACCCGGGCGATCACGAAGGTCGGCGAGGTGACCGCGCCGCGCACGCCGAGTCCCTCGCCCAGCCCGCGGGTCAGCGTGGTCTTGCCCGCGCCCAGCTCGCCGCTCAGCATCACCAGATCGCCCGCCCGCAGCAGCTTGGCCAGCCTGCGGCCCAGCTCCCGCATCTGCTCGGGCGAGGTGATCGTCAGCCGGGTCTCAGCGGGGTCCTGCGCTGCTGCTGGTGCTTCCATAGCCCATAACCGTAACCCCTGCGGGCACCGCACCCGCGCGGGTGAGCAGGTCGGCGAGGCGGTCGGTGACCACTTCCGGGTGTTCCAGCATCACCAGGTGCCCGGCGTCCGGGACCAGCACCAGTTCGGCGTCGGGCAGCAGGTCGGCTATGGCCTCGCTGTGCTCGCTGGGCGTGACCAGATCCTGGACCCCGGCCAGGACCAGCACCGGCATGTCCCGGAAGCAGGCGAGCGCCTCGGTCTTGTCGTGGTCGGTGAAGGCCGGGTAGAACTCGGCGACCACGTCGATCGGCGTGGACTCGATCATCCGCTCCGCGAACCGCTCGACGGCCGGGTCGACGTCCCGCCCCGCGAACGAGTACCGCTTGATGATCCCGGCGAACAGCTCGGCGGTGGCCCGGCGCCCCTTCTCCACCAGCTCCGCCTGCTGCCCGAGCGCCTTCAGCACTCCGGGCAGGATCCGGCGCACCGCGTTGACGCCGGCGACCGGCAGCCCGAAGTTGACCTCGCCGAGCCGCCCGGACGAGGTACCGACGAAGGCGGTGGCGACGACCCGTTCGCGGATCAGCTCCGGATACTCGGAGGCGAGCGCCATCACGGTCATCCCGCCCATCGAATGGCCGACCAGCACGATCGGGCCCTCCGGTACGGCGGCGTCCAGGACGGCCTTCAGATCGCGGCCGAGCTGGTCGATGGTGAGCGGCACCCGGTCCCGGGTCTGGGCCATGCCCCGCCCGGAGCGGCCGTGGCTGCGCTGGTCCCAGTGCACGGTCCGGACGACCCCGCGCAGGGCCGCGCGCTGGAAGTGCCAGGAGTCCTGGCTGAGGCAGTAGCCGTGGCAGAAGACCACGGTGACCGGGGCGGGGGCCTTACGGCCGAACAGCCGGCGCCGGCGCGGGGAGACGTGCGGACCCGGGTCGGGCTCGGCCTCGTCGATCTCGTAGTACAGCTCGGTGCCGTCGTCCGCGATCGCCTTGCCCGGGATGCCGCGCAGGGTGCCGTAGGGGCCCGCGGAGTCCAGCGCCAGCCGGGCCTTCCTGCGCACCCCGCGGCCCACCGTCATCCGCTCGATGGCGACGCCGGCCGCCGCGCCCGCGGCGAGCACACCTATCGCGGCACCGGCGATGCCGGTCGCCCTGCGCCAGCTCCCGGCCGCCCCCGCGGCGGAGGCGGCGGCCGCCGAGGCGACGACGTCCGCCACGGCCTCCGCACTGCTCTCGCTCACGTACCGCTCCTCTTCGCCGTACTGCAGTTCGCTCATGGGTGCGACCGATGGTGCCTGTGCTGCCGCCGTAACAGGTATGACCGGTGTTACACGTGATCCAGGTCGCGTCTCCCGAACGGGATATCCGAGTCCTTCCCGTTCACATGTACACGGTCACATGACCGTGTGGCACGGCGCGTTGACACAGAGGCTCTGCACAGAGGCATTTATTCGGAGGCATTTACATAGACGCGCGGAACCCGGGTTCCGATCCGCGTGACGATCTCGTACGCGATCGTGCCGCAGGCCTGCGCCCAGTCCTCGGCGGTCGGCTCGCCTCGGTCGCCGGGTCCGAACAGCACGGCCTCGCTGCCCACCGGGGGCTCGTCGCCGCCGAGGTCCACCACGAACTGGTCCATGGCCACCCGGCCGGCGGCCGTGCGCCACTTGCCGTCGACCAGCACCGGACCGGTGCCGGAGGCATGCCGGGGGACGCCGTCGCCGTAGCCGATCGGGATGAGGCCGAGGGTGGTCTCACCGGGGGTGACGTAATGGTGACCGTAACTGACCCCGTGCCCACCCGGCACGCGCTTGACCAGCGCCAGCGAGGCGCTGAGCGTCATCACCGGGCGCAGCCCGAAGTCGGCCGGGGTGCCGATCTCCGGGCTGGGCGAGATGCCGTACATGGCGATGCCGGGGCGGACGAGGTCGAAGTGGGTCTCGGGGAGGGTGAGCGTGGCCGGGGAGTTGGCGATGTGCCGCACCTCGGGGCGCACACCCTGCTCCTCGGCGTACGCCAGCATCTCCCGGAAGCGGGCGAGCTGGGCGGCGATGGAGGGATGGCCGGGCTCGTCGGCGCAGGCGAAGTGGGACCACAGCCCGGTGACCCGGACGAGCCCGTCGGCTTCGGCGCGCAGGGCCGCACGGACCAGCTCGGCCCAGTCGTCCCCCGGCTGGCAGCCGTTGCGGCCGAGCCCGGTGTCGGCCTTGAGTTGCACGCGCGCGGTGCGCCCGGCCTCGCGGGCGGCCGCGACGGCCTCCCGCAGCGCCCACATGCCGCTCACCGACACGTCGATGTCGGCCTCGACCGCCTGCCGCCAGGGGCCGCCCGGCACCCACAGCCAGCACAGGATGCGGCCCGGCAGTCCGGCGGCGCGCAGCGCGAGGGCCTCCTCGGGCGTGGCCGTGCCGAGCCAGGTCGCGCCCGCCGCGAGGGCCTCGCGGGCGCACGGCAGCGCCCCGTGGCCGTAGGCGTCGGACTTGACGACGGCCATCAGGGCCGCGTTCGGCGTCCGGGCACGCAGAGCACGCACATTGGCCCGCAGGGCGCCCAGATCGATCTCGGCGCGGGCGCGCAGGGGGGCGGTCGGCACAGTCGCAGTCTCACTCATCGCGCCCCCAGTCTCTCAGAGGGCCGTTCGGGCCCCGGCCGCAGTCTCGACTACCCGGGTCTCAGGTACCCGGCCGCCGCCCCCACACGTAGACGCGGTCACCCTTCTTCAGCAGGCCCCACAGGGTACGCGCGTCGCCGAGCTTCAGATTGACGCAGCCGTAGGAGCCGACGGTGGTGTAGATGCTGCCGTAGACGGCGTGGAACGCCTCGCCGCCGTCGAAGAACTGGGCGTACGGCATGGGCTGGTTGTAGAGGGTCGACCAGTGGTTCTTGTGCCGCCAGTAGATGCTGTGCCAGCCCGTGCGGGTGACATGCCCCTTGCGTCCGCTCCGCATGGGCACCGGGCCGAACACCACCTTGGAGCCCTTCTGCACCCAGGTGAGCTGACGGTCCAGATCGACGCAGGCGACCTTGTACGACCGGACGGGGCACTTCTTGGCGGCGTTCGGGTTCTTCCTCGCCGAGACGAGCATCATGGTCGACCAGGTGACGGGGCCGGCGAATCCGATGGCGGGCTTGATCTTGTACTTGACCTGGAACGCCCGGATGGCCCTGCAGTCGGCGGACGACTGCTTCCCGTCGACCGTCAGCTTCAGCCACCGCTCGACCTGCCGCTGATAGGGCCCGGGCTGCTTGCTGCAGGTCACCCTGGTGACGGCGTCGGCGAGCGGCACGTACTCGATGAGGTCGTACGTCCCCGGCGCCGCGGCCTTGGGTTCCACGGCGTCCTCTTGGGCGGTGGGCGTGTACACCCTCGGCGGCAACGCCTGGTCGGGCGTGTCGATCTGCCAGGGCTGCCCGGGCCGGGGCGCGACACCGGGGACGAGTTCGGGAGCGGGGGGCACGGGGGCGCCGGCCGCGCGGCCGGCCGTGGGGGCGCCGGCGGCTGGGTATGCCACGGCGGTGCCGGCCGCCGACAGGGCCGTCGCGGTGGCGAGCAGCACCGCGACACCTCGGGGCGCGATTCGTCTGCTGATCATGCGATCAGCCAAGCGTGGGGCTCCGCCGGATCGGGGGTGCCGCGCGGGAGGGTCACCCGGGGGGGTGGACCTGGATACGGCGGTCGTCGGCCGGGTGCGGGTGTGCGGGGGCTTGTCGCGCAGTTCCCCGCCCCTCTTCGGGGCACTGCCGCGCAGCCTGCGGCTACAGCACGTGCACGTCCCGCCATGCCTCCGGGATCCGGTCGGACACGTCGTGTGCGCCCACCGGTGCCCCGTCCGCCGCGAACCTTCCGGCCAGGCCGTGGAGATACGCCGCCGTGCTCCCGGCGTCCAGAGCCGAGAGCCCCGCCGCCAGCAGCGACCCGGCGAGCCCCGACAGCACGTCCCCGCTCCCGGCCGTAGCCAGCCACGACGTCCCCGTGGCGTTCACCCGCACCGCCCCTCCCCCGGTCTCGGCGACCAAGGTCGTGGACCCCTTCAGCAGCACCGTCGCCCGGTACAACGCCGCAAGCTCCCGCACCGCGGCCAGGCGAGCCCCTTCGACCTCCTCCCGGCGCACGCCCAGGAGCGCGGCCGCCTCTCCGGCATGGGGTGTCATCAGGGTCGGCGCCGTACGCCCGCGCACCGCGGCCCGCTCGGCCAGCCGCAGCCCGTCCGCGTCGATCAGCACCGGCACGTCCGCCCCGAGCACCTCGACCACGGTCGCCGCGTCCTCCCCGGCCCCCGGCCCGACCACCCAGGCCTGCACGCGCCCCGCCTTCGCCGGCCCCTGGTCGGACACCAGCGTCTCCGGGAAGCGGGAGATGACCGCGTCCCCGGCCGGCCCGACGTACCGTACGGCCCCCGCCCCGCCCCGCAGCGCGCCGGAGACGGCGAGCACGGCGGCGCCCGGATAGCGCGCGGACCCGGCGGCGATCCCGACGACCCCGCGCCGGTACTTGTCGCTCTCCGCGGCCGGCACCGGCAACAGCCGTGCCACATCGGCGTGTTGGAGGGCCCGCAGCTCGGGCTGGGCGGGCAGTTCCAGGCCGATGTCGACCAGCCGCACCACCCCGGCGTACTCCCGCCCCGGATCGATCAGCAGCCCCGGCTTGTACGTCCCGAAGGTCACCGTCAGATCGGCCCGGATCGCGGCCCCCCGCACCTCCCCGGTGTCCGCCTCGATCCCGCTCGGCAGGTCCACGGCCACCACCGCGGCCCGGGACCGCGCGGCGACCCCGGCCAGGACCTCGGCCTCGGGCCGCAGCCCGCCCTTGCCGCCGATCCCGACGATCCCGTCCACGACGAGGTCGGCCCGCTCGATCAGTCCCTCGGCGGAACCGGCCGCGGCGACCGTGCCTCCCGCCCGCCGCAGGGCGGCCAACCCGCCCGTGTGCGCCCGCTCGGGCGTCAGGAGCACGGCCGTGACCCCGGCGCCGCGCCGGGCCAGCCGCGCCCCCGCGTACAACGCGTCCCCGCCGTTGTCGCCGCTGCCGACGAGCAGCACCACCCGGCTGCCGTACACCCGTCCGAGCAACTCGGCGCAGGCGGCGGCCAGCCCCGCGGCGGCCCGCTGCATCAGCGCACCCTCCGGCAGCCGCGCCATCAGCGCCCGTTCGGCCGCCCTTACCGTCTCCACGCTGTACGCACTCCGCATGGCACCGAGTCTGCCCCGGAACGGCCCTCGCCCACACCCGGGCGCTCAGCCCTCGGCGACCACCACGGCCGAGGCGACGCCCGCGTCATGGCTGAGCGACACATGCCAGGACCGCACGCCCAGCTCCGCGGCTCGCGCGGCCACGCTGCCCGTCACCCGCAGCCGGGGCTGTCCGCTGTCCTCGACATACACCTCGGCATCGGTCCAGTGCAGCCCGGGCGGCGCCCCCAGCGCCTTCGCCAGGGCCTCCTTCGCGGCGAACCGGACAGCGAGCGAGGCGATCCCGCGCCGCTCCCCGCTGGGCAGCAGCAGCTCCCGCTCCACGAACAGCCGATCGGCCAGCCCGGGCGTCCGCTCCAACGACGCGCGAAACCGGTCGATCTCGGCGACGTCGATCCCCACTCCGATGATGCTCATGCCGGGCAGCCTACGATCGCGGACCCGGCAGCTCCCGCCCACCTGCCGAAATCCAACTGCCGCGCCGGGCGCGTGCCGTCTACGCTCCGTCCATGACGACCCAGGCCCATCTCTCCCGACTCTTCTCGCTGGACGGCCGTGTCGCCGTGGTGACCGGAGGCAGTTCCGGCATCGGCCGGGCCATCGCCGGGGCGCTGGCCCGGGCCGGCGCGAGCGTGGTGGTCGTGGCCCGCACCGAGGAGCAACTGGAGGAAACCGTCGGTGAGTTGAAGGCCGACGGTTGCCGGGCCGGCTGGATCGCGGCGGACCTGAGCACCCGTGACGGTGTGCGGGCGGCGGCCGAGGAGGCGGCCGGCGTGTTCGGTGAGCCCGACATCCTCGTCAACTCCGCCGGGATCAACCTGCGCCCGCCGATGGGCGAGCTGGGCGAGGACGTGTGGGACACCACCATGGCCGTGAACCTGGAGGCGCCTTTCCTGCTGGGGCAGCGGTTCGGGCCCGGCATGGCGCAGCGCGGCTTCGGCCGGATCATCCACATCACCTCCCAGCAGGCCCACCGCGCCTTCGTGCAGAGCGGGGCGTACGGCGTCTCCAAGGGCGCGCTGGAGTCGCTGGCCCGCTCGCAGGCCGAGGCCTGGTCGCCGTACGGCGTCACCGTCAACACCCTGGTGCCGGGGTTCGTGATGACTGCCCTCAACCGGCGGCTGTCGTCCGACCCGCAGCAGGTGGCCGCCCTGGCCGCCCGCACGATGACCGGCCGCAACGGCCTCGCCGAGGACTTCGAGGGCGCGGCCGTCTTCCTGGCAAGCCGCGCCTCCGCGTACGTCACAGGCCAGTCGATCTTCATCGACGGCGGCCTGTCGGTCCATTGAGCAGCGCCCCGCAGGGGCGCGGGGAACTGCGCGAACTCTCCTGACCTGCGGGCGGTGCTACTCCACCGTGACCGACTTGGCCAGGTTGCGCGGCTGGTCCACCTCGTTGCCGCGGGCGGTGGCCAGTTCGCAGGCGAAGACCTGGAGGGGGACGGTGGCCACCAGCGGCTGGAGCAGGGTGGGGGTGGCCGGGATGCGGATCAGGTGGTCGGCGTACGGGACCACCGCCTCGTCGCCCTCCTCCGCGATCACGATCGTGCGCGCCCCACGCGCCCGGATCTCCTGGATGTTGGAGACGATCTTGTCGTGCAGGACCGAGCGGCCGCGCGGCGAGGGGACGACGACCACGACCGGCACGTCCTCCTCGATCAGCGCGATCGGACCGTGCTTCAGCTCGCCCGCCGCGAAGCCCTCGGCGTGCATGTAGGCGAGTTCCTTGAGCTTGAGCGCGCCCTCCAGCGCGACCGGGTAGCCCACGTGCCGGCCCAGGAACAGCACCGTGTTCTTCGACGCCAGGCTGCGGGCCAGCTCGCGCACCGGCTCCATCGTCTCCAGGACCCGCTCGACCTCCACCGAGATCCGGGACAGGTCCTTGATCACCGCCTGGATCTCGTCGCCCCACTTGGTGCCGCGCACCTGGCCCAGGTAGAGCGCCACCAGGTAGCAGGCCACCAGCTGGGTCAGGAACGCCTTCGTGGAGGCGACGGCGACCTCCGGCCCGGCGTGCGTGTACAGCACCGCGTCCGACTCGCGCGGGATCGTCGAGCCGTTGGTGTTGCAGATCGCCAGCACCTTGGAGCCCTGCTCGCGGGCGTGCCGCAGCGCCATCAGGGTGTCCATGGTCTCGCCGGACTGCGAGATGGCGATGACCAGGGAGCGGCCGTCCAGGATCGGGTCCCGGTACCGGAACTCGCTGGCCAGCTCCACCTCGCAGGGGATGCGCGTCCAGTGCTCGATCGCGTACTTGGCGATCAGGCCGGCGTGGAAGGCCGTACCGCACGCGACGATGACGACCTTGTCGATCTCCCGCAGCTCGGAGGGCGAGATACGGACCTCGTCCAGCGTCAGTGAACCCGACGGGTCGATACGGCCCAGCAGCGTGTCGGCGACCGCCTTGGGCTGCTCGGCGATCTCCTTGAGCATGAAGTAGTCATAACCCCCCTTTTCCGCGGCCGACGCGTCCCAGTCCACGTGATAGCTGCGGACCTCGGCCGGGCGGCCGTCGAAGCCCGTCACCGCCACGCCGTCGCGGCGCAGCTCCACCACCTGGTCCTGGCCCAGCTCGATCGCCGACCGCGTGTGGGCGATGAACGCGGCGACGTCCGAGGCCAGAAACGCCTCACCCTCTCCAACGCCCACCACCAGCGGCGAGTTCCGCCGCGCACCGACGACCACGTCCGGCTCGTCGGCGTGCACCGCGACCAGGGTGAACGCGCCCTCCAGCCGCCGGCACACCAGCCGCATGGCCTCCGCGAGGTCCGCGCAGGCGGAGAACTCCTCGGCGAGCAGGTGGGCGACGACCTCGGTGTCCGTCTCGGACGTCAGTTCGTGGCCGCGCTCGGCGAGTTCGGCCCGCAGGACCGCGAAGTTCTCGATGATGCCGTTGTGGACGACGGCGACGCGCCCCGCGTTGTCGAGATGCGGATGGGCATTGGCGTCGGTCGGCCCGCCGTGGGTGGCCCAGCGGGTGTGCCCGATGGCCGTCACGCCCGTCGGCAGCGGCCGTTCGACCAGTTCCTTCTCCAGATTGACCAGTTTCCCGGCCTTCTTCGCCGCGGCCAGCCCGCCGTCGGCCAGCACGGCGACACCCGCCGAGTCGTAACCCCGGTACTCCAGCCGCTTCAGCCCCGTCATGACGACATCGAGCGCCGACTGTGACCCTACGTATCCAACGATTCCGCACATGAGCGGCAGCCTACGACCCGGGAACGGCCCGAACTGGCCTCCTGCTGCCCGAAATCGGAAATTCCCACCGTCGTACGAAGGCCGCACCGTGATCAAATGGCCGTCGGCGATGACCGACAGGGGGGACCTCGGTGAGCGAGCCGTACCGCGAGGTGTACTACTACGACTTCGAGGAGGACTTCGGACTCAGCGGACTTACGGGGACCGTGCGTTCCGGCGCCGACCCGCAGTCCGTGCTGGCGCACGCGGCGCAGGCCGCCGCGGAGGACGAGGACTACCGGCTCGGCACCGACGTACGCCTCCTGCTGGACTCCCCGCACCCGGACGACGCGCTCGGCGCCCTCTGGGCCGCGCTCACAGCAGGGCACTTCGATCCTTCCGGCCACGGCATCGCCCCGCGCGCCTGGCTGCGCCTGCTGGCCGAGGCGTGCCCGGCCCGCACGCCGGTCCGGTCCCCGGTGACGCTGGAGGTCCTGGACGAGAGTCGCCCGGTGATCACGGAGGAGGAAGTGCGCGCGGCCGTACGCGCCGAGCTGCCGTCGGCCGCCTCCGCTCCCGTGCCACCGGACATCGCCCGTACGCTCCGCCGGATCGTCGACGACGTCGACGCCGACCTCGGCCTCCGGCTGCTGCTGCGCGTCCTCAAGGCGTACGCCGTACCGGTGGAGAAGGAACAGTACGACCGGCTGGTGGATCTCGGCGACCGGCTGGCTTACCCCGGCGCCGCCGTGTTCGAGGGCCTCACCGTGCGCTGGCCGCCGCTCGACGCAGGCGAACGGGACTTCGCGCCCCGCTTCGGGCTGCCGTTCCTCGCCTCGACGTTCCATGGGGAGTACGACGACTGGCGCTGGTCCGGGACGGGCACGCCCCGGGAACACATCGCCCGGCTGGTCCGCGCGGACGCCGGCATCGCCCCCGGCGCGCAGGCCGCCGTCCTCCTCCAGGACACCCGGCGCCTGCTGGATTCGGCGCTGCACGACGCGGCGGTCACCGCCCTGTGGCGCACGGCCTCGGCACGCCGGTACGCCACCGAGACCTTCGACGCCGACGGGCGGACGTGGCTGCGGAAGATCGCCGGAGTGTGCGCCGAGCGCCTGGCAGAGGTCGCCCCCGGCTACACCCCGACCGTGTCACCGCCGCGGAACGACGTCATGGACCAGGTGCTGCACGAGGTCGGCGAGATCCGCTCCCTGCTCGACCGCAGCACGCGCGGCGCGATCGCGGACCTGGTCCGGGAGACGGTGACGTCGGTCGACCCCGACCTGGGCCTCCGCTTCCTCCACCAGATGCTCGGCGCGCACGACGTACCGGTGACACCCGCCCAGTACGCCCGTCACCAGGACCTCTGCGCCCGCCTCGGCTACCACCCCGAGTACGTCACGGACCGGCTGGAGCGACTGCTGCAACCGGAGTGACCGCAGGGGCCGGGGGGGCGTGACACACCCCACCCGCCGCCTCGTTCAAACTCCGTTAACAATGGACTGTGATCTCACCGGTCTCCTCGATGCCCCGGAGCGCCCACCGGCACAGGCCGGAGGCGACTCCCTACGTCGACCTCACCCGCGCCGAGTGGAGCGCGCTGCGCGACAAGACGCCGCTGCCGCTCACCGCCGAGGAGGTGGAGAAGCTGCGCGGTCTGGGCGATGTGATCGACCTGGACGAGGTGCGGGACATCTACCTCCCACTCTCCCGGCTGCTCAACCTCTACGTCGGCGCCACGGACGGACTCAGAGGGGCCCTGAACACCTTCCTCGGCGAGCAGGGCTCCCAGTCCGGCACCCCGTTCGTCATAGGTGTCGCCGGCTCGGTGGCCTGCGGCAAGTCCACCGTCTCCCGCCTGCTGCAGGCCCTGCTCTCCCGCTGGCCCGAGCATCCGCGCGTGGAGCTGGTCACCACGGACGGCTTCCTGCTGCCCACCCGGGAACTGGAGGCCCGCGGCCTGATGTCGCGGAAGGGTTTCCCCGAGTCCTACGACCGCCGCGCCCTGACCCGTTTCGTCGCCGACATCAAGGCGGGCAAGGACGAGGTCACCGCGCCCGTCTACTCCCACCTCATCTACGACATCGTCCCGGACCAGAGGCTCACGGTCCGCCGCCCCGACATCCTGATCGTCGAGGGCCTGAACGTCCTGCAGCCCGCCCTGCCCGGCAAGGACGGCCGCACCCGGGTCGGCCTCGCCGACTACTTCGACTTCAGCGTGTACGTCGACGCGAGCGCCGAGGACATCGAGCGCTGGTACCTCAACCGCTTCAAGAAACTGCGCCAGACGGCGTTCCAGAACCCCGACTCGTACTTCCGCAAGTACACCCAGGTCTCCGAGGAGGAGGCCCTCGACTACGCCCGCACCCTGTGGCGGACGATCAACAAGCCCAACCTGGTGGAGAACATCGCCCCCACCCGCGGCCGGGCCACCCTTGTGGTCCGCAAGGGCCCGGACCACAAGGTGCAGCGACTGAGACTGCGCAAGCTGTAGTCGGACGGCGGCCGCAGGACATTGCCACTCCGTGCGGCCCCGGGTCAGCCCAGCGCAGATTTCACGGCGTCGGCCAACCGCCCGGCGACGGACCGGGCCTGATCGATGTCCGCGGCCTCGACCATCACCCGCACCAGCGGCTCGGTCCCGGAAGGCCGCAGCAACACCCGTCCCGTCTCACCGAGTTCGCGCTCGGCCTCGGTCACCGCCGCAGCGAGCTCCGCCGATGTCTTCACCCGCGACTTGTCCACGTCCGGCACATTGATCAGCACCTGCGGCAGCCGCTCCATCACGGACGCCAGCTCCCGCAGCGTGCGGCCGGTCTCGGCGACCCGCGCCGCCAGCAGCAGCCCGGTCAGCGTGCCGTCTCCGGTGGTCGCGTGGTCGAGGATGATGACGTGCCCGGACTGCTCGCCGCCGAGGGCGTACCCGTGCTCCTTCATCTCCTCCAGGACGTACCGGTCGCCGACGGCCGTCTGCACCAGGCGGATCCCGGCCTTCTCCATCGCCAGCTTGAAGCCCAGGTTGGACATCACGGTGGCGACGACCGTGTCGGCCCGCAGCGCGGAGCGCTCCCGCATGGCGAGCGCCAGCACGGAGAGGATCTGGTCGCCGTCGACCTCCTCGCCGGTGTGGTCCACGGCCAGGCACCGGTCGGCGTCGCCGTCGTGCGCGATGCCGAGGTCGGCGCCGTGCTCGACCACCGCGGCCTTGAGCTGGTCCAAGTGGGTCGAGCCGCAGCCGTCGTTGATGTTCAGACCGTCCGGCTCGGCGCCGATCGTGATGACCTGGGCACCGGCCCGTGCGAACGCCTCCGGCGAGACCCCCGAGGCCGCGCCGTGCGCTTCGTCCAGGACGATCTTCAGTCCGTCGAACCGGTTCGGGAGGACGGACAGCAGGTGGCCGACGTACTGCTCGAAGCCCTCGTCGTACGACCGCACCCGGCCCACGCCCGCACCCGTCGGCCGCTCCCACGGCTCTCCGTGCCGGTGGGAGTCGTACACCGCCTCGATCCGGTCCTCCAGCTCGTCGGCGAGTTTGTGGCCGCCGCGGGCGAAGAACTTGATGCCGTTGTCCGGCATGGCGTTGTGACTGGCGGAGAGCATCACGCCCAGGTCGGCGCCGAGCGCACCGGTCAGATACGCCACCGCGGGCGTCGGCAGCACACCGACACGCAGCACGTCCACGCCGGCGCTGGCCAGGCCCGCGACCACGGCCGCCTCCAGGAACTCCCCGGACGCCCGCGGGTCCCGACCGACCACCGCCGTCGGCTTGTGGCCTTCGAAGGTGCCCGCCTCGGCCAGCACGTGGGCCGCCGCAACGGACAGGCCGAGCGCCATCTCGGCCGTCAGGTCCGCGTTGGCGACACCGCGTACGCCGTCCGTGCCGAAGAGTCGTCCCACTTGTCCTCCTGAGGAAACTGCGATCACACAAGCCGTTGAGCGGCTGAGCGTCTCGTGTCGTTATACGCCCTTGCCTGGGATAAACGAACGCCCCGACGGCACATGTGGCGTGCCGCCGGGGCGTTCGGAGTACGAGCAGGCGACGCTTAGCGCTTGCTGTACTGCGGAGCCTTGCGGGCCTTCTTCAGACCGGCCTTCTTCCGCTCGACCGCGCGGTCGTCGCGGCGCAGGAAGCCGGCCTTCTTCAGCGGGCCGCGGTTGTTGTCGACGTCGGCCTCGTTCAGGGCACGGGCGACACCGAGGCGCAGGGCACCGGCCTGACCGGAGACACCGCCACCCGCGATGCGGGCGATGACGTCGTAACGGCCCTCGAGCTCGAGCACCTTGAAGGGCTCGTTGACTTCCTGCTGGTGCACCTTGTTCGGGAAGTAGTCCTCGAGGGTGCGACCGTTGATCTTCCACTTGCCGGTGCCCGGGACGATCCGGACGCGGGCAATGGCGTTCTTGCGGCGGCCCAGGCCGGCGGCCGGCTGGGGCTCGCCGAAGCGGGAGGCCAGGGACTCCGAGGTGTACTCGCCCTCGACGGGGACCTCGGACTCGGTGGTGTAGCTCTCGATGTCGATCTCTTCGATCGGCTGCTCGGCAGTGGTCTCGGCCACGATTCTCCTCAGATTCTCTTCAGTCTTAGGGGGTGGCCGGACTTACTGCGCGACCTGGGTGATCTCGAACGGCACCGGCTGCTGGGCAGCGTGCGGGTGCTGGTCGCCCGAGTAGACCTTCAGCTTCGTGAGCATCTGACGGCCCAGGGTGTTCTTGGGAAGCATGCCCTTGACGGCCTTCTCGATGGCCTTCTCGGGGTTCTTCGCGAGCAGCTCGTCGTAACGGACGGAGCGCAGACCACCCGGGTAGCCGGAGTGGCGGTACGCCATCTTCTGGGTCCGCTTGTTGCCGGACAGGTGCACCTTGTCGGCGTTGATGATGATGACGAAGTCACCAGCGTCGACGTGCGGCGCGTAGATCGGCTTGTGCTTGCCCCTCAGAAGGGTCGCTGCGGTGGTGGCGAGACGGCCCAGGACAACGTCCTGAGCGTCGATGACGTGCCACTGGCGCGTCACATCGCCGGGCTTGGGGCTGTACGTACGCACGGTTCGTAGCCTTCGCTTCGAGTGAATGGTCCTGAACAGGTCACCGAAACGATCACGACAGCCTTGACCGCACGGCGGCGACGCAAACCGCGTACGTGGGGTCGCTGGTCATCGGCCCGGTGGACCGGTGTAAGGGCCCGTCCCGTGAGAATGAGCAAGCCAATACACAACGAACAAGCAGAATACCGGGGTCATCGGTGAGGGTCAAAACGAGCGATCGGCGTGCTCACCCTCGCCCCCCGTCTAAGATGCGCCCCATGAGTTACGGGCAGGGGGGACCCCAGTCTCAATGGGATCCCTGGAAACCGCATTCCCAGCAGTCCTGGAGCAGCGGCGGTGACGACGGGACCCCGGACTGGGCGGCGCTCGCCGAGGCCTCGGAGACCCGCAACAAGCGCCGCAAGCTGCTGTTCATAGGCGCCGGCGCCGTCGCCACGATAGCCGTCGGCACCGCCGTGGCCATGGCCGTCGTCTCCGCGAACAGCGGCACCGACGCCTCCGGCGGTCCCACCGGCCTGCCCGCCAGCGCCTCCGTGCCCAGCGGCTCGGCCACGCCGTCCTTCGCGTCCACCAGCGCCCCGCCGCCGCTGGACCCGAGAGACTTCATAGCCAGCGCCAAGAAGGACACCGCCCCGCTCAGCGCCGACACCCTCTTCCCGGGCACCCAGCTGACCATGGGCGAGACCGTGTACAAGAAGGGCGCCACGGCCGACACCACGAACTGCGCCTCCGCCGCCGGCGGCAATCTGCCGAAGATCCTCACCGCGGGCGGCTGCACCCGCCTGATCCGTGCGACCTACACCAACGGCGGCGTCGCGATCACCGTCGGCGTCGCCGTCTTCGACGACCAGGCGCAGGCCACGAAGGTCAGGAAGCAGGCCGCCAAGAAGGCCGTGGTGCGCTCCCTGCCCGGCAAGGGCGTCAAGAACTTCTGCGACGCCGCGATCTGCCTGACGACCACGAACTCCGTGGGCCGCTACGCCTACTTCACGACCGGCGGCTTCCTCAACGGCAAGAACGTCACCAACAAGGACACGGCGGTCTTCCGCGCCGGCACCGACCTGCAGCAGTTCGTCTTCAACCAGATCTACCGCCGCGGCCAGGCCCAGGCGTCGGCGGCAGCGAACCAGTGAGCCAGGACTCCCCCGCCGCTGAGGCGGGGGCTCGGCCGCGCGAGACCACTGCCGTGCGTTCCGGCCGGCGGCGCGCCGTCCTGAAGACCCACGTCCGGTAGGACCAGAAGCGGAACAGGGTCGCGATGCCGATGCCGAAGAACTTGCAGACGTTGTTGGCGAGCGTGCCGTCCCAGCCGAATCCGTAGGTGGTCAGGTAGAGGACCGAGTTCTCGATGACCAGGCCGATCCCGCTGAAGAAGAGGAAGAGGCCCAGCTCCTTCCTCCGGCCGGTCCGGTCGTCCTGGCCGCGGTCCCGGTACGCGAAGTACCGGAGGCCGAGGTAGTTGCCCATGATGGCGACAGCCGTCGCCACGACACTCGCCCTGACCGGCTGCCAGTGGGCAACGCTCCGGATGATGTTGAAGACCGCGAGGTTGAGCACGAATCCCGAGAGCCCCACCAGGCCGAACTTCGCGATCTCGCGGTACAGCTTCCCCAGCCGCGAGGGAACCGCGTGCCGTCCGCCCATGGTGACGTCAGCTCCGTCGGTTGCGCAGCCGCAGTCGCAGCGGCACCAGCGCCGACTCGATCTGCGTCGCGAGGTTCATCTTGGACACGCCCTCCGTGCGCTCCTCGAACCGGATCGGGATCTCGACGGCGCTGTGACCTGCACGGACGGCCTTGTACTTCAGCTCCACCTGGAAGCTGTAGCCGGCGCTGTCCAGGGTGGCCAGGTCGACATCCCGGAGGGTCGGCGCGGACCACAGGTTGAAGCCGGCGGTGATGTCCCGGATCTTGGTGCCGAGCACGGCGCGGGCGTAGCGGTTGGCGAAGCGGGACAGCAGCACCCGGTGCCTGCCCCACTCCTCGTCGAGCGCACCGCCCTCGACGTACCGGCTGCCGATCACCAGGCCGACGCCGGAGGCGACGGCCGTACCGAGCATCCGCGGCACCGCCTCCACCGGGTGGCTGCCGTCGGCGTCCATCTGGACGACGTACTGGGCGCCCTCCTCCAGCGCGGCGCTCATGCCCGCCACGTAGGCACGTCCCAGCCCGTCCTTCTCGGTGCGGTGCAGCACGCTCATCCGCCGCCGGCCGTCCCAGTCGTACTTCTCGGCCAGCTCCTCGGCGATCCGCCCGGTGCCGTCCGGGCTGGAGTCGTCGACGATCTTCAGGTGCAGGCCGTCGAGCGGCAGCCCGAGGACCGCCTCGGCCATACGCGGCAGATTGGCCGCCTCGTTGTACGTGGGCATGACCACGGTGACCCGTGCGGCCCGGTACGACTCGTCCATTCAGTCTCCCTCCCCTGCCGGCACCGGCCTGCCCAGTGCCAGGAACCGCCAGCCGGCCGCGGTCCACCTCTCCGCGTCGAGCGCCCCCCGCCCGTCCACGATCCGCGGACGGGAAACCAGCGACCGGGCCTGCACCGGGTCGATCTCCCGGAACTGTGGCCACTCGGTCAGATGCAGCACGAGATCGGCCCCGAGCAACGCCTCCTCGGCCGACAACGCGTATCCGAGGAGGGGGAAGGACTTGCGGGCGTTGTCCATCGCCTCCGGGTCATGGACCGTGACATCGGCGCCGTCGAGGTGCAGGCGCGCGGCCACGTTCAGCGCGGGCGAGTCGCGGATGTCGTCCGAGTCCGGCTTGAACGCCGCACCCAGTACGGCGACCCGTGCGCCGAGAACGTCTCCCCCGCACAGCTCGCGGGCCAGCTCGACCACCCGGTCGCGGCGCCGCATGTTGATCGCGTCGACCTCGCGGAGGAACGCGAGCCGGACCCCCAGCTCGTCGGCGCGGTGAGCGAAGGCGCGGATGTCCTTGGGCAGGCAGCCCCCGCCGAAGCCGACCCCGGCCCGCAGGAACTTCCGGCCGATCCGGTCGTCGTGTCCCAGGGCCTCGGCAAGGACCCCGACGTCACCGCCCGCGGCCTCGCACACCTCGGCCATCGCGTTGATGAAGGAGATCTTGGTGGCGAGGAAGGCGTTGGCGGCCGTCTTGACCAGCTCGGCGGTCGGGAAGTCAGCGGTGACGAGCGGCGTCCCGACGGCCAGGACGGGTGCGTACACCTCGCGCAGGACCGCTTCGGCCCGGGCGGAGGCCACCCCGAAGACCAGCCGGTCGGGCCGCAGCGTGTCCTCGACGGCGAAGCCCTCCCGGAGGAACTCCGGGTTCCAGGCGACCTCGGTGCCGTGCGTGTCCGCCAGCCGCTGCGCCGTCCCCACGGGCACGGTCGACTTGCCGACCAGCAGCGCGTCCTCGGCCGCGTGCGCGGCGATCGCCGCGAAGGCCGCGTCGACGTACGTCAGGTCGGCGGCATCGGAGCCCGCCCGCTGCGGGGTGCCGACGCACACGAAGTGCACCTCACCGAAGGCACCGGCCTCCTCGTACGAGGTGGTGAAGCGCAGCCGCCCGCTCGCCGTGTGCCGCGCGATCAACTCGGGCAGCCCCGGCTCGTGGAACGGTACGCGCCCGGACCGCAGCGCGGCGATCTTGTCCGGGTCGACGTCGACCCCGAGCACCTCGTGCCCGAGCTCCGCCATGCAGGCGGCGTGGGTGGCACCCAGGTAGCCGGTGCCGATGACGGTGAGCCGCATGGGGACGGCCTTTCGTGTACAGGGTGGAAGGGGGCGGAGTCAGGAGGTTCTGACCCAGATCCGGTACGCGCCGGTGCCGCCGGAGCTGAGCCGGAAGGGGATCTTGCCGACCAGCCGGTAGTGGCCGCTCTCGGTGACCTGCCGCTCGATGTAGGCGTCCTGTGCCGGGGTGCCGACACCGTCCAGGAGGACGAGGTCGAAGTAGCCGTCCCGCAGAGCGAGGCGGTACCCCTCGTTGCCGTGGTGGACGACGCCCTTCTTGTCCGGGTAGCCGAT
The DNA here is from genome assembly GCF_055572075.1 of Streptomyces sp. NPDC030820. Lineage (NCBI taxonomy): Bacteria > Bacillati > Actinomycetota > Actinomycetes > Kitasatosporales > Streptomycetaceae > Streptomyces > Streptomyces sp. NPDC030820. Next base: position 131,588 of record NZ_JBVIEB010000002.1, on the reverse strand, counting down.
GCCGTAGGTGGAGGTCCACTGGGAGTGGTTCGTCTTGTCCCGGAGGTAGTAGACGGGCACCTCGTAGGTCTCGCCGAGATAGTGGCCCCTGGGACTCATGTGCGGCTCGATCGCCTTGACCATGGCCGTGGAGTCGGGCCACAGCCCGTAGCGCCACTCGGACTGCGCCACGCCGAGGCACAGCGCGGTGACCCAGAGCATGACGCCGAGCTGCGGATACCGGAAGTGCTTGCCGACCAGGCGGATCACGCCGATGCCCGCCATGGGCGCGGCGAACAGCAGACCGAAGTCGAGGTGCTTGTAGAGCGAGACGGAGGTGTGCAGATAGATCTGGTACGCCGGTGCCAGCAGCGCGCTGCCGGTCAGTGTGAGGCCGAGCAGTGTGCGCCAGCGCCGGCCCGGGCCGTCCAGTCCGTAGGAGCGCGGTGACTCGTTCATCCGGCCGCGCACCGCGTACGCGACGGCGCCCGCGACGGCGGTGACGAACATCAGGCCGCCCCATTCCAGGGACTTCTCCAGCAGCGCGGTGGCCATCTCGGTGCCGTGGGCGCGGTTGGTGGTGGTCTGCCGCACGCCGGCGAGCACGTCGGTGTAGACGAGGCCGAGCCCGGCGAGGCCGACGGTGCCGACACCCAGCAGGAGCGCACGCGGCAGGCAGCGCCAGCCGCGGTGATGCCAGGCGGTGAGCGCCGCGAGGACGACCAGTGTGGGCACATACAGGGCGGAGGCGTACTTCACCGCGACCGCCAGCACCATGACCGGTGCGGCGAGCAGCACCGCGACCACGGGGGCACGGCCGGTGCGGACGATGATCCACGCGGACAGCGCGAGCAGGAAGATCGCCGGGGCGTCGTAGGTCGCGAACCAGCCGAGCACGATCGTCGGCTGGGTCACCGCGAACAGCGCGGCCGCAACCAGCGCGACCCGCTCGTTGAACAGGTGCCGGGTGAAGGAGTACAGCAGCACGGTGGCCGCCAGCAGGCACAGCAGGCTGAGCGCCCGGGCCCCGGACAGGCCGAGGTGGCCGTCCACGAAGGCCGCCAGCACCGGGTACAGCATCGGTGAGCCGGAGAAGTAGGAGTCGTAGCCGCTGTGCAGCGGGGTGCCGTGCGCCCAGTGATCGATGATGTTGTGCCCGGCCGCCAGGTACAGCGCCTCGTCCTGGAAGGCGGTGTTGGACAGCCGCAGCGACAGCAGCGCCTGGATCAGGAGCAGGACGGCGAGCAGAGCGCGGCTCACCCAGGCCCGGCGGCGGCTCGGAGTGTCGTCCCAGCCCGCGTCCGGCGTCTGCGGAACGTGGTACTCCGGCTCCGCCGCCGTCTCCGGTACCGGCACCGTGCGCAGGGCGACCGTCTGCTGATCCGCCGGCTGCTGGTACGGGTAGGTCCGGGAGTCGTAGTCGTACGTCTCGGGGATGTCGTAGCCCTGCGGCTGCCGCGGGATGTACCCGTCGGAGTTGAACCAGCCGCCCTGCGCCTCTTCCTCGGCGTACGGGTCGTACGGCTGGGGCGTGTAGTGATCGGGTCGAGAGGTCATGACGGCTTCCGTACGTCGAAGCCGAAACGGTCGTCGGCAGCCAGGCGCCTGAACTCCTTCAGCGCCAGCGGGCTCGCCTCCAGCCGCCAGTCGGCGCGCTTCTTGTAGTCGAACCAGATGAAGCCGATCATGTCGTCGTCCGCCTCGACGCCCGCGAACAGGTTGCGGACGTCGGCGCGGCGCCGCTCGCCGGGCATGGCGGCGGTCTCCAGCAGGAGCATGGGCTTCTTGGTGAAGGTGCGGATCTGGTCGCGGGTGGGCCCGAAGACACTGTCGAAGGCGTTGTCCTGGCCGAGGGTGAAGTACCCGATCAGTCCGACCCAGTCGACGTAGGCGTCACCGGGGTAGTAGGGCTTCAGTTTCACGTTCCGGACCGGGTTGACGATGTTGGGCGACCAGGCCCAGATGACATTGGTGGCGCCGGCGTCGACGAACGTGTCGTGGATGTGCCGCCAGGCGGCCACGTACTGGGCGGGGGTCACATGGTCCGTGCCCCACTTCTCCCATTGACCGTTGAACTCGTCTGCGAAGTCGATCACCACGGGCAGGTTCAGCCTGCGCACCGCGGTCGCGTACTCCGTGAGGTAAGCGTCCGACTTGCCGGACGCGATGTCGCCGACCGTGGTGTCGAAGGGCTCCCAGGACATCAGCGTCAGCGCGCCCTCGGCCCAGGCGTTGCGTACGCCGGTGGCGTCGAAGCCGTCGCCCCAGCCGGCGTAGTACTCGATCAGGTTCGGCTGCTTGCCGGTCGCCCTCGTGTACGCATCGACGTTCTTCATGGAGGTGGGGGCGTCCGGCACGGCCGCCCCGAAGTACTTCTTCGCCGGCTTCAGCAGCGGTGTGGCGTCGTAGGGGACGTCCTTGCCGTCCGTGGAGTGCTGCGAGGACGCCGTGCCGTCGGACGGTGACGCGTCGCCGGAGTCGTCGCCGAGCAGCGAGCAGCCGCTGAGGGCGAGGACGCCGACCAGACAGCCGGTCAGGGCCGCACGCACGGTGCAGAATCGTTCCTTCAGTCGCATCAGGCGGCCGCCTCCGCGCGCGGTTGGACCAGCACCCGGCCCACCACCAGCGCGTAGAACAACCCGGATGACAGGATCAGGGCGAAGTCCGGGGCGTTCATGGTGAACGTGCGGTACACCGCCGCGGTGACCCAGACCAGCGCCGTGCCGCCGCTCCACACCCACATGCCGATCCAGAAGCGCCGCGTCTTGTTCTTCTTGGCACCGGAGGAACCGGTCGGCTGCCAGCCCATGCGGTTCCTGCGCAGGATGTCCCAGATGGCGAAAACATGCGCCCAGCCGTACATCATGCGCGCCGCCCAGGCCTCCAGGCGGTAGGGCGCCCGGTGCCACATGGGGAAGATGATCGTGGTGTAGAGGACGCTGGGCAGCACCAGGAGCAGATGCTCGACCTTGAGCTTCTCCGGCATCAACAGCAGCAGCACGATCGGGACGACCGGCGCCGCGAAGGTGAACAGCGCGGTGTGGATGTAGTAGAAGAACCCGGACATGTAGCACAGGCGGCTGGAGAGCCTGATTCTCGCCTTCCAGAACTTGCTGCTGCCGAGCAGGCTCATCGAGCCCGAGCACCAGCGGTACTGCTGATTGAAGAAGGCGCCCGCGCTGTCCGGGCACACGCCGGTGGACACCGCGACCGGCACATACCGCAGGTCCCAGCCGAGCCCCCGCAGGTCAAAACCGGTGTGCACGTCCTCGGAGTGCTCGATCAGCGTCGTACCGCCGTTGGTCTCCAGGGCCGCCCGTCGGTAGATCGCGCAGGAGCCCACGCAGATCGCGCCGTCGCTGCCCTGCCGGGACACCTGGACGGAGCGGTAGAACAGCTCCTGTACCGCGCCCGCCCCGCGCTCGATCCAGTTCTGCGAGTCGAGCACGCGGAAGTACTGCGGGGACTGGACGATGCCGATGCGCGGGTCGGCGGCCATGTACGGCAGCAGCTCCTCCAGCAGATCCGCCCGCGGGGTGAAGTCCGCGTCCAGGATGAGGATGAACTCGCCGTCGGACCGCTCGAAGCCGAAGTGGAGATTGCCGGCCTTCTTGAACCAGCCGCGGTTCTCCCTCGTGCCGTAGCGGAACCCGAAGTCCCGGGCCATTGCCGCCAGTTCGGGACTCGCGCCGTCGTCCAGCACGAACGGCACGCATTCCCCGGGGTACCGGTCGGCCATCGCCCGCACGTGCCGCCAGGTGTTGTGCAGCACCTCGATGGGCTCCCCGCACACCGGCAGGAACACGTCGACCGAGGGGTAGACCTCGGGCCGCCAGTTCTGCACCAGCCGCCGGTGGTGGGCGATGTCGAAGTCACGGGTGAAGCCGTTCACCCGCAACGACACCAGGTAGTAGATCACCGTGAACACCAGCAGCGGCGTGTAGATCCACAGCACCGGTGTCGACTGCGCCAGCTTGAACTGGCTGACCACCAGGCAGCAGAAGCTGACCAGCGAACTGATCGTCAGGATCCACAGATGCCGGCGGGCATAGGAGTACTTCTCCCTGTCCGTCGGCGGCACCGGCAGCAATCCCAGCGAGGCGCTGTCGTTCCGACCGGCTCTCCGCCGCCCGCCGCCCTGACGCGCGACAGCCCTGCGCCCCCCGGTGCGCGCAGCACCAACTGATGTCATGAAAAATCCACCCCTGGACCGAGAACGGCCCGTCGACCCCCACCCGTGCCCGGCCGCCCCTTTCGAATCAGCGACCGAACGACGCGAGAATATATGAAAGGTGTGAATCTTGTAAGTGATCAGTGAGGGACTTGCGTACGCTACGCCCGGAAAGCGTGATATCTACCTGTAACACACAGGTAAATTACCGGTTCCGTCCGGCCGCGCGGTCGCTCAGCAGCACCCCGCCGACGGGAGCGAGCGCTTGTTCCGCGCCTCCTTGCTGCGCGCGGCCAGCAGCTCGTCGGCGGGGTAACCGACCTCCTCCAGGGTCAGCCCGTGCGGCCGTACGACATGCACGGCGGAGTCCCGCACCCCGGCCGCCAGCACCTTCCCGGGCCACTCCGGCCCGCGGTGCCCGTCCCCGACGAACAGCAGCGCGCCGATCAGCGAGCGCACCATGTTGTGGCAGAAAGCGTCGGCCCGGACGGTGGCGGTGATGATCCCGTCGGAGCCGCGCACCAGACTCAGCTCCTGAAGGGTCCGAATGGTCGTGGCCCCTTCCCGCTTCTTGCAGTACGCGGCGAAGTCGTGCTCGCCGAGCAGCGCCCGCGCGGCCTCGTTCATGGCGTCCACGTCGAGCGGCCAGTCGTGCCAGAGGACATGGCCCCGCAGCAGGGGGTCCACTCCCCCGGGGTTGTCCGTCACCCGGTACGCATAGCGCCGCCAGATCGCCGCGAACCGGGCGTCGAAACCACTGGGCGCCTCCCTGAGCGCCCATACCCGCACGTCCTTCGGCAGCCGTCCGGCGAGCCGCTTGAGCAGCTTCTCGTGATGCTCCCGCCAGACGCCCTCGGGCAGATCGACGTGCGCCACCTGCCCACGCGCATGCACCCCGGCGTCGGTGCGTCCGGCGACGGTCAGCTCGAACGTCTCCCGGGAGCGGGTGACGGTCCGCAGCGCGTCCTCGATCTCCCCCTGCACGGTCCGTCTGCCGCCGGCCTGCTTGGCCCAGCCGTGGAAGTCGGTGCCGTCGTAGGAGAGGTCGAGGCGGATACGGACATGACCGGGCTGTACTTCACTCACCCTTGGATCCTCTCAGGTACGCAAAAGCGGGCCCGCCCGGTGAAGGGCGGACCCGCTCAGCTCAAGGCAGAGCCTCAGGCCTCCGTCGACTCTTCGGCGGGAGCCTCGGCGGCGTCCTCGGCCTTGGTCTCCTCGACCTTGGCCTCCTCGGCCTCCTTGACCGCACGCTTGGTGGCGGCCTCGGCCTCGCCCACGGCCTTCTGCTGCACCGTCAGCGCCTCGACCAGCTCGATGACGGCCATGGGCGCGTTGTCGCCACGGCGGTTACCGATCTTGGTGATGCGGGTGTAGCCACCGGGACGGTTCTCGTAGCGCGGGCCGATCTCGGTGAAGAGCGTGTGGACGACGCTCTTGTCCGTGATGACCTGGAGCACCTGACGGCGGTTGTGAAGGTCGCCCTTCTTCGCCTTGGTGATCAGACGCTCCGCGTACGGGCGCAGGCGGCGGGCCTTCGCCTCGGTGGTGGTGATACGGCCGTGCTCGAAGAGGCTCTTCGCCAGGTTCGCGAGGAGCAGCTTCTCGTGCGCGGCGCTGCCGCCCAGACGGGCACCCTTGGTGGGCTTCGGCATTGTTCTTCTCCTGTGTGTCTGCCCCGGCCGTGTCAGGTACCGGGGTCAGTATCTGAGCAGACGGTTGTCTGTCAGAGATCCGGGGTCCGCTGACGCGAACCCCGGAGGCTGTGGAGATCAGTACTGCTCGGTCTCCACGAAACCCGCGTCCGCGTCGTCGTCGGCGCCGAAGGCGTCGGCAGCGGCCGTGGGGTCGAATCCGGGCGGGCTGTCCTTCAGGGCCAGGCCCATGCCGGCCAGCTTCGCCTTGACCTCGTCGATCGACTTCGCACCGAAGTTGCGGATGTCGAGGAGGTCGGCCTCGGAGCGCGCGACCAGCTCACCCACCGAGTGGATGCCCTCACGCTTGAGGCAGTTGTAGGAGCGGACCGTGAGCTCCAGCTCCTCGATCGGCAGCGCGAGGTCGGCGGCCAGGGCGGCGTCCGTGGGGGACGGGCCCATGTCGATGCCCTCGGCGTCGATGTTCAGCTCGCGGGCGAGACCGAACAGCTCGACCAGGGTCTTACCGGCCGACGCCATGGCGTCACGCGGACGCATCGCCTGCTTGGTCTCGACGTCGACGATCAGCTTGTCGAAGTCGGTGCGCTGCTCGACACGCGTGGCCTCGACCTTGTACGTGACCTTGAGCACCGGCGAGTAGATCGAGTCGACCGGGATACGGCCGATCTCCTGGCCCACCTGCTTGTTCTGCACGGCGGAGACATAGCCGCGGCCGCGCTCGACCGTCAGCTCCATCTCCAGCTTGCCCTTGCCGTTGAGCGTGGCGAGGACGAGGTCGGGGTTGTGCACCTCGACACCGGCCGGGGGCGCGATGTCGGCGGCGGTGACCAGACCCGGGCCCTGCTTGCGCAGGTACATCACGACCGGCTCGTCGTGCTCCGAGGAGACGACCAGCTGCTTGATGTTGAGGATCAGGTCGGTGACGTCCTCCTTGACGCCCGGCACGGTGGTGAACTCGTGCAGGACGCCGTCGATGCGGATGCTGGTGACAGCAGCGCCGGGGATCGACGACAGGAGGGTACGGCGGAGGGAGTTGCCGAGGGTGTAGCCGAAGCCCGGCTCCAGCGGCTCGATCACGAACCGGGAGCGGAACTCGTCGACGACCTCTTCGGTCAACGAGGGACGCTGAGCGATCAGCATGTGTGGATCAGATCCTTCATTCGTGGACGCCCGCTATTTGACGTCCGACGGAAACCGCACCCGTGAAAAGTGCGGGTACTGCAAGGGTACGGGCGGTACGACCCTTACGGTGCCGTACCGCCCGAATCCTGAGCCAGACGAAGGCCGTGCGTCAGACGCGGCGGCGCTTCGGCGGACGGCAGCCGTTGTGCGGGGTCGGGGTGACGTCCTGGATGGAGCCGACCTCGAGGCCCGTGGCCTGCAGGGAGCGGATCGCGGTCTCACGACCGGAGCCCGGGCCCTTGACGAACACGTCGACCTTGCGCATGCCGTGCTCCTGGGCGCGGCGGGCGGCCGACTCGGCGGCCATCTGCGCGGCGAACGGCGTGGACTTCCGGGAGCCCTTGAAGCCGACGTGGCCGGCGGAGGCCCAGGAGATCACGTTGCCGGACGGGTCCGTGATCGAGACGATCGTGTTGTTGAACGTGCTCTTGATGTGCGCGTGGCCGTGAGCGACGTTCTTCTTTTCCTTGCGGCGCACCTTCTTGGCAGCGCCCTGACGTCCCTTGGGGGGCATCTACTAACTCCTACGGGAGGTGGTCGGTCCTACAGCGAAGACCGTGGACAGGTGTCCGCTGCGGACTACTTCTTGCCCGGCTTCTTCTTGCCGGCGATGGCGCGACGCGGGCCCTTGCGAGTGCGGGCGTTGGTGCTGGTGCGCTGACCGCGGACGGGCAGACCGCGACGGTGACGCAGACCCTGGTAGCAGCCGATCTCCACCTTGCGGCGGATGTCGGCCTGGATCTCGCGACGGAGGTCACCCTCGGTCTTGATGTTGTTGTCGACGTACTCACGAATCGCGACGAGCTGCTCCTCGGAGAGGTCGCGAACGCGGGTGTTCGGGTCGACGCCGGTCGCAGCCAGCGTCTCCTTCGAGAGGGTCCGGCCGATGCCGAACACGTAGGTGAGGGCGACCTCCACGCGCTTTTCGCGCGGGATGTCAACACCGGAAACGCGTGCCATTCAATGGCTCCTGGTGATCTTCGGAGGTCTTCCGCAGAACCGGCTCCCAGTCGCCGTATCAGGTACGAACTGGGTCCCCGGCCTCCGAACCGGGGGTGTCGAGCTGGTGGGCTCGGGTTCTGCGTATGAACATATTCAGCTCGCGTCGCGCGAATCTCTGCGATAGAGGTGCAGAGGGTTACGGTCGTGCGTCAGCCCTGGCGCTGCTTGTGGCGCGGGTTCTCGCAGATGACCATGACCCGACCGTGACGGCGGATCACCCTGCACTTGTCGCAGATCTTCTTGACGCTCGGCTTGACCTTCATTGGATTGAGGTTCTCCGGGTCAGTGCCACCACCCCGCGGGAGCGGGATGCGGGCAAGATCTACTTGTAGCGGTAGACGATCCGGCCACGCGTCAGGTCGTACGGAGACAGCTCCACCACGACCCGGTCGTCAGGGAGGATGCGGATGTAGTGCATACGCATCTTGCCGCTGATGTGTGCCAGGACCTGGTGGCCGTTCTGGAGCTCGACCTTGAACATCGCGTTCGGAAGAGACTCGACGACAGTGCCCTCGATCTCGATGGCACCTTGCTTCTTGGCCACGCTTCGCCCTTCGAATCGACTACCTTGTTCGACTCACGTCGCAGTCTCACGCTTGCAGGCATGAGGGTGCACGAGAGCCGACGAGTCAGTCTACGTCGGCGCACCGGGAAAGGCGAATCGAGACAGTCTGCCCCAGGCGGGAGATCACTAACCGAGCGGATCGGGGGCAGCGGTGATGCCGTACTCCGCCAGCTTGGCCTTGCCGCCGTCCGGGGCGGTGAGGACCAGGGGGCCCTCCGTGGTCAGGGCGACCGAGTGTTCCCAGTGCGAGGACCAGGTGCCGTCCGTCGTGATGACCGTCCAGTCGTCCGACAGGACCTCCGTGCGCGGGGTGCCGAGGGAGACCATCGGCTCGATCGCCAGGCAGAAACCCGGGACCAGCTTGGGGCCCTTGCCGCGGCGCCGGTCGACGTAGTTCAGCAGATGCGGGTCCATGTGCATCTCGGTGCCGATGCCGTGGCCGCCGTAGTCCTCGATGATCCCGTACTTGCCGCCGCCCGGCTTCGGCTGCCGGCGGATGTACGTCTCGATCGCCCGGGAGACGTCGACCAGCCGGTTGCCCTGCTTCATGGCCGCGATGCCGGCCCACATCGACTCCTCCGTCACCCGGGAGAGCTCGATCAGCTCCGGAGCGTGACCGGAGCCCACGAACGCCGTGTAGGCCGCGTCACCGTGCCAGCCGTCGACGATCGCGCCGCAGTCGATGGAGATGATGTCGCCGTCCTTGAGGACGACCTCGTCGGAGGGGATGCCGTGGACGACGACGTCGTTCACGGACGTGCAGATGGTGGCGGGGAAACCGCCGTACCCCAGGAAGTTCGACTTGGCGCCGTGCTCGGCGAGGACCTTGCGGGCGACCTCGTCCAGGTCCTTGGTGGTGGCGCCGGGCACCGCGGCCTCGCGGGTGGCCGCGTGGATGGCGGCGACGACCAGGCCCGCCGCACGCATCTTCGCGATCTGCTCGGGCGTCTTGATCTGCACCATGGGGGCCTGCGCTCTCCGTCACTCACATCGACTGGGATATCTGTACAACAGTACGGCCGCGGCACCCGGGAGGGCGCCGCGGCCGTAGGAGCCGGGATCTCAGCTCTCGGCCTTCTCGCGCTTGAGGGCCTCCAGGGCCCGCTGCGTGATCTCGTCCACGGGACCCAGCGCGGAGATCGTCACGACCAGGCCCTGCGCCTTGTAGTAGTCGATGATCGGCTCGGTCTGCGTGTGGTAGACCTCCAGCCGCTTGCGGACGGTGTCCTCGGAGTCGTCGTCGCGCTGGTACAGCTCACCGCCGCAGACGTCGCACACGCCCTCCTTCTTCGGCGGGCTGTACGTCACGTGGAAGACGTGCGAGGACTCGTTGCGGCAGATACGACGGCCGGCGATCCGCTTGACGACCTCGTCCTCCGGGACCTCCAGGTCCAGGACGGCGTCCAGCTTGATGCCCTCGGTCTCCAGCAGCTGGTCCAGCGCCTCGGCCTGCGACACATTGCGCGGGAAGCCGTCCAGCAGGAAGCCCTCCTCGGCGTCCGGCTGCTCCATGCGGTCCTTGGCCATCGCGATGGTGACCTCGTCGGGGACGAGGTTGCCGGCGTCCATGTAGGACTTCGCGAGCTTGCCCAGCTCGGTCTGCTGGCTGATGTTGGCCCGGAACAGGTCGCCCGTGGAGATGTGCGGAATGGCCAGCTTTTCGGCGAGGCGGACGGCTTGCGTTCCCTTACCGGCACCCGGCGGCCCGACGAGGACGATACGCATCAGCGGAGGAACCCTTCGTAATTGCGCTGCTGGAGCTGGCTCTCGATCTGCTTCACCGTCTCGAGACCGACACCCACGATGATCAGGATGCTGGTTCCACCGAACGGGAAGTTGTTCGTCGCCCCGAACCCGACCAACGCCATTGTTGGCACGAGAGCAATCAGACCCAGATACAGCGAACCCGGCCAGGTGATCCGGTTGAGCACGTAGCTGAGGTACTCAGCGGTCGGTCGGCCAGCCCGGATGCCCGGGATGAAGCCACCATACTTCTTCATGTTGTCGGCGACTTCCTCGGGGTTGAAGGAGATCGCCACGTAGAAGAACGCGAAGAAAACGATGAGCAAGAAGTACAGAGTGATGTAAATCGGGTGGTCGCCCTTGGTCAGGTTGTTCTGGATCCAGTTCTTCCAGCCCGAGTTGCCCCCCGCGAACTGCGCCACGAGCGCCGGGATGTAGAGCAGCGAGGAGGCGAAGATGACCGGAATCACACCCGCCTGGTTCACCTTGAGCGGGATGTACGTGGACGTACCACCGTAGGAACGACGGCCGATCATGCGCTTCGCGTACTGCACCGGGATGCGGCGCTGGGCCTGCTCGACGAAGACGACGAGCGCGACCATGACCAGGCCGACCAGGATGACGGTGCCGAACTCGATCCAGCCGCCGGCCAGGGTGCCCTGCTTCTTGATGGCCCACAGCGCGGACGGGAAGGTCGCGGCGATCGAGATGAACATCAGGATCGACATGCCGTTGCCGATGCCGCGGTCGGTGATCAGCTCACCGAGCCACATCACCACGGCCGTACCGGCGGTCATGCAGACGACCATCGTGATGGTCGTGAAGATCGCCTGGTCCGGGACGATGCTCGTGGCGACCGAGCAGCCGTTGAAGAGCCGGCCGGTGCGGGCGGTGGCGACCAGGCCGGTGCCCTGCAGGATGGCGAGCGCCACGGTCAGGTACCGGGTGTACTGCGTGATCTTCGCCGTACCGGCCTGGCCCTCCTTCTTGAGGGCTTCCAGACGCGGGATGACCACGGTCAGCAGCTGAAGGATGATGCTGGCCGTGATGTAGGGCATGATGCCGAGCGCGAAGACCGTGATCTGCAGCAGCGCACCGCCGCTGAACATGTTCACGAGGCCGAAGAGGCCCTGGTTGGCCCCGGCCTCGGTCACACACTGCTGGACGGCCTTGTAGTTGACGCCGGGGATCGGGATGTGGGTACCGACCCGGTAGACCACGATGATGGCCAGCGTGAAGAGCAGCTTCTTGCGCAGGTCGGGCGTCCTGAACGCCCGGGCGAACGCGGTGAGCACGGTGCCTCCTGCGACCCCCGCGCAACTGCGTCAAGGGTGACGGTCTTGAGGTTCGACGGATACAGACGAATAGCTAACGGTCAACTGCCGCTCAGGGTGCCCCATGGGAGCAGCCAGAAAAAGTAGGCAGTGCTGGCCACCTTACCGGCGAGAGCACCCCCCTTGGAACGACCAACCGGGGATACCCCTTTTGTGGAGTATCCCCGGTCGGGATCGTTCACGTCATCGAGGGACCTGAGGAACTCAGACCAGCTCGGTGACCGTACCGCCGGCGGCGGTGATCTTCTCCTTGGCGGAGTCGGAGACGGCGTCGACCGTCACCTGCAGCGCCACGGAGACCTCGCCCTGGCCGAGGACCTTGACGAGGCTGTTCTTGCGAACGGCACCCTTGGCCACCAGACCCTCGACGGTGACCTCGCCACCCTCGGGGTAGAGGGCGGCCAGCTTGTCGAGGTTCACGACCTGGTACTCGGTCTTGAACGGGTTCTTGAAGCCCTTCAGCTTCGGGAGGCGCATGTGCAGCGGCATCTGGCCGCCCTCGAAGCGCTCCGGAACCTGGTAGCGGGCCTTGGTGCCCTTGGTACCACGACCGGCCGTCTTACCCTTCGACGCCTCACCACGACCGACACGGGTCTTGGCGGTCTTGGCGCCCGGGGCGGGACGGAGGTTGTGGATCTTCAGCGGGTTCTGCTCCGCCATGATCAGTCGACCTCCTCGACCGTCACGAGGTGGCGGACGGTGTGCACCATGCCGCGGAACTCGGGGCGGTCCTCCTTGACGACCACGGTGTTGATCCCCTTGAGACCAAGCGACCGCAGGGTGTCACGGTGGTTCTGCTTGCTGCCGATGTAGGACTTGACCTGCGTGATCTTGAGCTGCGCCATGATTACGCACCCGCCCCGGCACGCGCACGAAGCAGAGCCGCGGGAGCGACGTCCTCGAGCGGCAGACCACGGCGGGCCGCGATCTCCTCGGGACGCTGCAGGCCCTTCAGGGCCTCCACGGTCGCGTGCACGATGTTGATGGCGTTGTCGGAGCCGAGCGACTTCGACAGCACGTCGTGGATACCGGCGCACTCGAGCACGGCGCGCACCGGACCACCGGCGATAACACCGGTACCCGGGGACGCGGGCTTGAGCAGCACGACGCCGGCAGCCTTCTCACCCTGGATGGGGTGGGGGATGGTGCCCTGGATCCGGGGGACCTTGAAGAAGTGCTTCTTGGCCTCCTCAACACCCTTGGCGATGGCGGCCGGCACCTCCTTGGCCTTGCCGTATCCGACACCCACGGTGCCGTCACCGTCGCCCACCACGACCAGCGCGGTGAAGCTGAAGCGACGACCACCCTTCACAACCTTGGCGACGCGGTTGATCGCGACAACGCGCTCAACGTACGCGGTCTTCTCGGCGGCAGCAGCGCCGCCGTCACGGCCCTTCCGGTCCCGCCGCTCGCCGCCACCGGCACCGCCACCGCGGCGCTGGGGTCCAGCCATTGGATTACCTCTCTCTTTCCGCTAGCTACAAGCGGCTCAGAACTTGAGCCCGGCCTCGCGGGCGGCGTCCGCCAGGGCGGCGATGCGCCCGGCGTACTGGTTACCACCACGGTCGAACACGACGGCCTCGACACCGGCGGCCTTGGCACGCTCGGCGACCAGGGCGCCGACCTGCTTGGCCTGCGCGGACTTGTCGGCCTCGCCACCACGGATCGACGCGTCCAGGGTGGACGCCGACGCCAGGGTGTGACCCTTCAGGTCGTCGATCACCTGCGCCACGATGTGGCGGTTGGAGCGGGTCACGACCAGACGGGGGCGCTCCGCCGTACCGGCGATCCGCTTGCGGATCCGGATGTGACGGCGCTTGATCGCGGCGCGCTTGTAGGCGTCGCCCTTGAGGATCTTCTGCCCGTATGCCATGGCTTACTTACCCGCCTTTCCGACCTTGCGGCGGATGACTTCGCCCTCGTACTTGACGCCCTTGGCCTTGTACGGGTCGGGCTTGCGCAGCTTGCGGATGTTGGCCGCAACCTCGCCGACCTTCTGCTTGTCGATGCCCTCGACCGAGAAACGGGTCGGGGTCTCCACCTTGAAGGTGATGCCCTCGGGGGCCTCGACGAGGATCGGGTGGCTGTAACCGAGAGCGAACTCCAGGTTCGAACCCTTGGCGGTCACTCGGTAACCGACACCGCTGATCTCGAGCTTCTTCACGTAACCCTGGGTCACGCCGGTGATCATGTTCGCCACCAGCGTGCGGGAGAGGCCGTGCAGGGCCTTGCTCTGACGCTCGTCGTTCGGGCGGGTCACCTGCAGGGTGCCGTCCTCGCCCTTAGCGATGTCGATCGGAGCCGCGACGGTGTGGGACAGCGAGCCCTTGGGGCCCTTGACCGAGACCGTACGGCCGTCGATGGTGACGTCCACGCCGGCGGGAACCGCGATGGGGAGCTTGCCGATGCGCGACATAGCTGTTTCCTCCGTTCCCTTCTGCTACCAGACGTAGGCGAGGACTTCCCCACCCACGCCCTTCTTGCCGGCCTGCTTGTCGGTGAGGAGCCCGTGGGACGTGGAGATGATCGCCACGCCCAGGCCGCCGAGCACCTTCGGCAGGTTGGTGGACTTCGCGTACACCCGGAGACCGGGCTTGGAGATCCGCTTGATGCCCGCGATGGAGCGCTCACGGTTGGGGCCGAACTTCAGCTCCAGGACGAGGTTCTTGCCGACCTCGGCGTCCTCGACCTTCCAGCCCGTGATGAAGCCCTCCTGCTGGAGGATCTCCGCGATGTGCGACTTGATCTTGGAGTGCGGCATCGACACCGAGTCGTGGTACGCCGAGTTCGCGTTCCGCAGACGCGTCAGCATGTCTGCGATCGGATCAGTCATGGTCATGAATTGGCCTTCGGCCTCTCTCGCCGGGGTTTCCTGGTGCGCCATCCCTCTCCCCGATCCGAGACGGGACGGGTGCGGCGCGGTGGACCTACGGCGTAGTAAGTCGTACGGGCGGCGACAGACGCCCAACCCCACAAGCCTAAGGCATGCGGGCTGGGCGTCTGACCGCCCTATCTACTTACCGAGAGCCTTGGTGATCCCGAATTACCGGGACTACCAGGAGCTCTTGGTCACGCCCGGCAGCTCGCCACGGTGAGCCATCTCACGAAGGCACACGCGGCACAGGCCGAACTTGCGGTACACGGAGTGCGGACGGCCGCAGCGCTGGCAGCGCGTGTAGCCACGCACACCGAACTTGGGCTTGCGAGCAGCCTTGGCAATCAGAGCCTTCTTCGCCATCTCGCTCACGCCTCCTTGAACGGGAAGCCGAGGTGACGAAGGAGCGCGCGGCCCTCAGCGTCGTTGGTCGCCGTGGTGACCACGGTGATGTCCATGCCCCGGGTACGGTCGATCTTGTCCTGGTCGATCTCGTGGAACATGACCTGCTCCGTGAGACCGAAGGTGTAGTTGCCACGGCCGTCGAACTGCTTGGGGGACAGGCCGCGGAAGTCGCGGATGCGCGGCAGCGCGAGCGACAGGGTGCGGTCCAGGAACTCCCACATGCGGTCGCCACGGAGCGTGACGTGGGCACCGATCGGCTGGCCCTCGCGCAGCTTGAACTGCGCGATGGACTTGCGGGCCTTGGTGACGGCCGGCTTCTGACCGGTGATGGTGGTCAGGTCGCGGATCGCGCCCTCGATCAGCTTCGAGTCACGGGCGGCGTCGCCGACACCCATGTTGACCACGATCTTGACGAGGCCGGGAACCTGCATGACGTTCTCGTACTTGAACTCGTCACGCAGCTTGCCCGCGATCTCCTCGCGGTACTTCTGCTTCAGACGCGGAGTGGTGGTGGTAGCCATCAGATGTCCTCACCCGTCCGCTTGGCAACGCGGATCTTGTTGCCCTCTTCGTCGAAGCGGTAGCCGACACGCGTGACGACCTTCTTGCCGTCCTTCTCCACGACCAGCTGGACGTTGGAGACGTGGATCGGCGCCTCGGTGGTCACGATGCCGCCGGCCTGGGAACCGCGAGCGGTCGGACCGGCCTTGGTGTGCTTCTTGACCCGGTTGACACCCTCGACCAGGACCCGGTCCTCGCGGGGGTAGGCCGCGATGACCTTGCCCTGCTTGCCCTTGTCCTTACCGGTGATGACCTGGACCAGGTCGCCCTTCTTGATCTTCATGCTTACAGCACCTCCGGCGCGAGCGAGATGATCTTCATGAACTTCTTCTCGCGCAGCTCACGGCCGACCGGGCCGAAGATGCGGGTGCCGCGAGGGTCGCCGTCGTTCTTCAGAATGACGGCGGCGTTCTCGTCGAAGCGGATGTACGAGCCGTCCGGACGACGGCGCTCCTTGACGGTGCGAACGATGACCGCCTTGACGACGTCACCCTTCTTCACGTTGCCACCGGGGATCGCGTCCTTGACGGTGGCGACGATGACGTCACCGATGCCCGCGTAGCGGCGACCGGAGCCACCGAGCACACGGATGCAAAGGATCTCCTTCGCACCAGTGTTGTCGGCGACACGCAGTCGCGACTCCTGCTGGATCACGTCTATCTCCTGTTTGTCTGCCGGTTCCCGGCAGGGGCTTCAGTTACGAGAGCCCCTGCCGAGCCTGGCGGAACTGACCTGCGGGTTTGCCCCGCAGGAATTACTTGGCCTTCTCGAGGATCTCGACGACGCGCCAGCGCTTCGTCGCGGACAGCGGCCGGGTCTCCATGAGGAGGACGCGGTCGCCGACACCCGCGGCGTTCTGCTCGTCGTGCGCCTTGAGCTTGTTGGTACGGCGGATGACCTTGCCGTACAGCGCGTGCTTGACGCGGTCCTCGACGGCGACGACGACGGTCTTGTCCATCTTGTCGCTGACGACGAGGCCCTCACGGGTCTTGCGGAAACCGCGCGCCTCAGTGTTCTGCTCAGTCACGTTCTTCTCGCTCATCAGGCGTTCTCCACCGTCTCGATGCCGAGCTCACGCTCACGCATGAGGGTGTAGATCCGGGCGATGTCCTTGCGGACCGCCTTGAGACGGCCATGGTTCTCGAGCTGGCCCGTCGCCGCCTGGAAGCGGAGGTTGAACAGCTCTTCCTTGGCCTCGCGGAGCTTCGCCAGAAGCTCCTCGTTGCCCAGCTCGCGCAGCTCGGACGCCTTGGTACCGGCCGACATCACGCTTCACCTGCCTCGCGCTTGACGATCCGGCACTTCATCGGCAGCTTGTGGGCCGCACGGGTCAGCGCCTCACGGGCGATCTTCTCGTTGGGGTACGACAGCTCGAACATCACGCGTCCGGGCTTGACGTTGGCGATCCACCACTCCGGAGAACCCTTACCGGAACCCATGCGGGTCTCGGCCGGCTTCTTGGTGAGGGGACGGTCCGGGTAGATGTTGATCCAGACCTTGCCACCACGCTTGATGTGACGCGTCATGGCGATACGAGCGGCCTCGATCTGACGGTTCGTCACGTACGCCGGGGTGAGCGCCTGGATGCCGTACTCGCCGAACGCAACCGTCGTGCCACCCTTGGCAGCGCCGCTGCGCTTCGGGTGGTGCTGCTTGCGGTGCTTGACCCTACGGGGGATCAGCATGTCGGTCAGGCCTCCGTTCCGGTGCTCTCAGCCGGAGCGGCGGGGGCCTCGGCCTTGGGGGCCTCGGCGCCGGCAGCCTGCTGCGGCTTGCGACCACGCCGCTCGCCACCGCGGCCACCACGGGCCGGGCGGTCGGCGCCACCGCGGGCCGGGCGGTTACCCGCACGGGCGGCAGCGTTCTCGGCGCGGACCTCGGCGATGTTCTTGACGTCGCCCTTGTAGATCCAGACCTTCACACCGATGCGGCCGAAGGTCGTCTTGGCCTCGAAGAAGCCGTAGTCCACGTTCGCACGGAGCGTGTGCAGGGGCACACGGCCCTCGCGGTAGAACTCCGAGCGGGACATCTCGGCGCCGCCGAGACGGCCACCGCACTGGATCTTGATGCCCTTGGCGCCGGCCTTCATCGCCGACTGCATGCTCTTGCGCATGGCACGGCGGAAGGAGACGCGGGAGGACAGCTGCTCGGCGACGGCCTGGGCCACCAGCTGAGCGTCCGTCTCCGGGTTCTTGACCTCGAGGATGTTCAGCTGGACCTGCTTGCCGGTCAGCTTCTCCAGGTCACCGCGGATGCGGTCGGCCTCGGCGCCGCGGCGGCCGATGACGATGCCCGGGCGAGCGGTGTGGATGTCCACACGGACGCGGTCACGGGTGCGCTCGATCTCAACCTTCGAGATACCGGCGCGCTCCATGCCGGACGTCATCATCCGACGGATGGCGACGTCTTCCTTGACGTAGTCCTTGTACAGCTTGTCGGCGTACCACCGGGACTTGAAGTCCGTGGTGACACCGAGCCGGAACCCATGCGGGTTAACCTTCTGGCCCATTACCGGGTTCCTTCCTTGCTGCTGACGACCACGGTGATGTGGCTGGTCCGCTTGCGGATCCGGTAGGCACGGCCCTGGGCACGCGGACGGAACCGCTTCAGGGTCGGGCCCTCGTCGACGAAGGCCTCGGAAACGAAGAGGCTGTCGACATCGGTGTGGTCGTAGTTGTGCGCGGCGTTGGCAATGGCGCTGTCGAGCACCTTGCCGACCGGTACCGAGGCTGCCTGCGGAGCGAATCGCAGAACAGCCTGGGCCTCCGTGGCGTCCATGCCACGGATGAGGTCCACCACACGGCGGGCCTTCATGGGCGTGACGCGGATGTACCGCGCCTGGGCCCTGGCTTCCATGGTTGTCCCTTCAGAGTTACTTACGTGTCTGAATGCGATCCGCTACTAGCGGCGCTTCGACTTCCGGTCTTCCTTGACGTGGCCCCGGAAGGTGCGCGTCGGCGAGAACTCGCCGAGCTTGTGGCCGACCATCGACTCGGTGACGAACACCGGGATGTGGGTCTTGCCGTTGTGCACCGCGATCGTGTGGCCGAGCATGGCCGGGACGATCATCGAGCGACGGGACCAGGTCTTGATGACGTTCTTGGTACCGGCTTCGTTCTGGACGTCCACCTTCTTGATCAGGTGGTCGTCGACGAAGGGTCCCTTCTTCAAGCTACGAGGCATCTCAACCCGTCCTTAGCGCTTCTTGTTCGTCTTGCGGCGGCGGACGATGTACTTGTTCGACGCCTTCTTGGGCGAACGAGTACGGCCTTCCTTCTTGCCCCACGGGGACACAGGGTGGCGACCACCGGAGGTCCGGCCCTCACCACCACCGTGCGGGTGGTCAACCGGGTTCATCACGACACCACGGACGGTCGGGCGGACGCCCAGCCACCGCTTACGGCCGGCCTTACCCCAGTTGATGTTGCTCTGCTCGGCGTTGCCGACCTCGCCGACGGTGGCGCGGCAGCGGACGTCGACCAGGCGGATCTCACCGGACGGCATGCGCAGGTGGGCCATGGAGCCCTCCTTCGCGAGCAGCTGCACGGAGGCACCGGCCGAGCGGGCGAACTTGGCGCCGCCGCCCGGACGCAGCTCGATGGCGTGCAGGGTCGTACCGACCGGGATGTTGCGCAGGGCGAGGTTGTTGCCCGGCTTGATGTCGGCCCCGGGACCGTTCTCGACGCGGTCGCCCTGGCTGAGGCCACGCGGCGCGAGGATGTAGCGCTTCTCGCCGTCCGCGTAGTGCAGGAGCGCGATGCGCGCGGTGCGGTTGGGGTCGTACTCGATGTGCGCGACCTTCGCCGGCACGCCGTCCTTGTCGTGACGACGGAAGTCGATCACGCGGTAGGCGCGCTTGTGTCCGCCACCCTGGTGGCGAACGGTCACACGACCGGCGTTGTTACGGCCGCCCTTGCTGTGCAGGGGGCGGACCAGCGACTTCTCCGGCGTGGACCGCGTGACCTCGACGAAGTCGGCAACGCTGGCGCCACGACGGCCCGGCGTAGTCGGCTTGTACTTGCGGATTCCCATTTCTCAGTCCTCGTCCGATATCGGACGATCCGACCCGCTTACGCGGTCGGACCGCCGAAGATGTCGATACGGTCGCCCTCGGCGAGGGTCACGATCGCGCGCTTGGTGCCCGCGCGCTGGCCGAAGCCGGTGCGGGTCCGCTTGCGCTTGCCCTGGCGGTTGATCGTGTTGACCCCGGTGACCTTGACGTCGAAGACCGCCTGGACGGCCTGCTTGATCTGGGTCTTGTTGGCGTTCGGGTCGACGATGAACGTGTACTTGTTCTCGTCGAGGAGCGCGTAGCTCTTCTCGGAGACGACCGGCTTCAGCAGGACGTCACGGGGGTCCGTGTACGACTTGCTCAGCGGGGTCTCGACGGTGTTCTTGCCCTCGGCGGCGTGACGGCGCGCCTTGGCGACGCGCGCGGCCTTGGCGGCCTTGGCCGCCTTCGAGGCGATAGCGGGGTGACGGATAGCCATCAGGCCTCGCTCCCTTCGGTGTCATTGGCCTTCGGGCCGGACACGAAGGACTCGAACGCGGACTGGGTGAAGACCACGTCGTCCGAGACGAGAACGTCGTACGTGTTCAGCTGGCCCGGCTCCAGGATG
The DNA here is from genome assembly GCF_055572075.1 of Streptomyces sp. NPDC030820. Lineage (NCBI taxonomy): Bacteria > Bacillati > Actinomycetota > Actinomycetes > Kitasatosporales > Streptomycetaceae > Streptomyces > Streptomyces sp. NPDC030820. The sequence goes on along the minus strand of NZ_JBVIEB010000002.1, from coordinate 111,497 downwards.
TGGACCTGGGGCAGGTTGCGGGCGGACAGCCACGCGGCCTCGTCGGCGCGCTCGACGACCAGGAGCAGGTTCTTGCGCTCCGAGATCTTGCCGAACAGCGACTTGGCGGCCTTGGTGCTGGGGGTCTCGCCCTCGATCACGCCGGAGACGACGTGAATGCGGTTGTGACGCGCCCGGTCGGTGAGGGCACCGCGCAGGGCGGCGGCCTTCATCTTCTTCGGGGTCCGCTGCGAGTAGTCACGCGGCACGGGACCGTGCACGACGCCACCACCGGCGAACTGCGGTGCGCGGGTCGAACCCTGGCGGGCGCGACCGGTGCCCTTCTGGCGGTACGGCTTCTTGCCACCACCACGGACTTCACCACGGGTCTTGGTCTTGTGCGTGCCCTGACGGGCAGCGGCCAGCTGCGCGACGACGACCTGGTGGATCAGCGGAACGCTGACCTTGGCGTCGAAGATCTCCGCGGGGAGCTCGACGGAACCGGCCTTCTCGCCCGCCGGCGAAAGGATGTCAACAGTGCTCATCGGTTACCTCAGGCCCCCTTGGCCGCGGTGCGGACCAGGACGAGGCCGCCGTTCGGACCAGGAACCGCGCCCTTGATGAGCAGCAGACCCTTCTCCGCGTCAACGGCGTGGACGGTCAGGTTCTGGGTGGTGACCCGCTCGTTGCCCATGCGACCCGCCATGCGGAGGCCCTTGAACACGCGGCCCGGGGTGGCGCAGCCACCGATGGAACCGGGAGAGCGGTGCTTGCGCTGGGTGCCGTGTCCGGCGCCGAGGCCACGGAAGTTGTGGCGCTTCATGACACCGGCGAAGCCCTTGCCCTTGCTCTTGCCGGTCACGTCGACCTTCACACCGGCCTCGAACACCTCAGCGGTGATCTCCTGGCCGAGCGTGTACTCGGAGGCGTCCGCGGTGCGGATCTCGACGAGGTGACGACGGGGGGTGACGTCGGCCTTGGCGAAGTGGCCCTTGAGGGGCTTGTTCACCTTGCGCGGGTCGATCTCGCCGAAGGCGATCTGGACCGACTCGTAGCCGTCGACGTCGTTCGTACGAACCTGGGTGACGACGTTGGGGCCGGCCTTGACGACGGTGACCGGAACAACACGGTTGTTCTCGTCCCACACCTGCGTCATGCCGAGCTTCTCGCCCAGGATGCCCTTGATCTGCTTAGCCATTCTCAGCCCACCAGCCTCAGAGCTTGATCTCGATGTCGACACCGGCCGGGAGGTCGAGTCGCATCAGAGAGTCAACGGTCTTGGGGGTCGGGTCGAGAATGTCGATCAGGCGCTTGTGCGTGCGCATCTCGAAGTGCTCGCGCGAGTCCTTGTACTTGTGCGGCGACTTGATGACGCAGTACACGTTCTTCTCAGTGGGCAGCGGCACCGGGCCCGCGACCGACGCACCAGTGCGGGTCACCGTCTCGACGATCTTCTTCGCCGAGGAGTCGATGACCTCGTGGTCGTAGGCCTTGAGCCGGATGCGGATCTTCTGTCCCGCCATGGCTACTCAGTAGTCCTGTCTCTCTTACGCTCTGGCACTCGGCGGATTCCTTCTGCTGCCGTCGTTTCTCCGACCCACGCGGTCGGGCGTGTCGCGCTCCCGCTGACATGGATGTCCCTTGTTCGAACATCCCTGCGGGAATGCACACGGCCCTTCCGGAACCGCGGACCGGGGACCTCGGGCCCACCGGGCGCCTGGCCGGTGCCGCGCCCACACTTCCCGGAAGATTCCCGTACGTCCGCCCCAGTGCTGCCCGTGGGCAGTTAGGACGACGAGTACTGTGGGACTCGCTTCCGGTCCTCCCGGCGGGAGGCGCGCAGCATCAACACTCGACCGAGCAACTCGGACAGTCTGCCATATGGGGCGGGGCGGATGCCAATCGGGGCGGAGAGAATACCCCCGAGGTGACGTGGGTCAAACCGGAGCGCCGGTCTCCCCGGCCTCCGCGGTCACCGGAGCTTGTCGACTGCCTCGCTCCGAGCGGAGGCCGCGGTGTCCCGGGAGCCGTACGCCAGTGCGTCCTGCAGCCCGCCGTCGACACCGAGCGCCTTGCCCCAGATGCGGCTCAAGTCCATGCTCTGGGCTTCCAGCTGCGCGAGCGCGTTCGTGGCGTCGGCGCCCTTGAGTAAGCCGACGTCGGGCCGCTCTCGTTGCGGAGGTCGTTCGCGCAGCCAAGCCGAAAACAAAGGAACCCCTGCTCGTGGAGCAGGGGTTCCGCTCGCCGCAACTCGCTAGGGCACCGGACCGGCCGGGGGCCAAGGGGCGGAGCCGGAAGGCGGTGGGCCCCACTGCGGTGGAGGGGCCGACGCGGCGGCGAGGCGGCGGCGGTGGCGGCTGCGCCGCACGCCGGTGACGACGGCGATGGTCACGGCCGCGGCGAACCCGGCGAGCAAGAGCCCGATCCCGGCAGCCATATTGCCGACCGTGGCCCCCACCCGGGGCTTGTCCCCCAGCGCGAACTCGGCCGGCAGCACCGACGACCTGCAGGTGAGCACGTAATCTCCGGTGCTGCCGGGGTGCACCTCGAGGACGCGGTCCCAGGTACGGCTCCCGGCGGTGATGCGGAAGGTGCTGCTCGGCTGGGTCATCGCCCCGGACCGCATCCCCGGGATCCGGCAGACGACGTGGCCCGGCCCCGGCTCGGAGACGTAAATCGCCTTGGTCTTCCCCTGGACGAAGCTGAACGTCCGCGTGTCACCGCTGGAGAAGCTGTGGGCGGTGTCGATCAAGCCCATGGTGTCCTTCACCGTCACCACGATGAACCCGACGCCGGCACCCGCCAGTACCAGCCCCAGCAGCCCGGCCACCAGGTACCAGATACGCCGGGGCCGCAGGTCCTTCGCCGGGATGTTCGGCGGCGGAGGCGGCGGGCCGCCGTACGGGGGTCCCCACGGGTACGGATTCTGTATCGCCACGACGGCGCATCGTACGGCAATCACCGGGCGAGTACGGCGAAGAGGCCCGTACGACCGAAGTCGTACGGGCCTCTTCCAGGTCGGAGACCTCAGGTCAGATGACCCTCAAGCAAGCCGAACTTACTTGATGATCTTGGTGACCTGGCCGGCGCCCACGGTGCGGCCACCCTCGCGGATGGCGAACTTCAGGCCCTCCTCCATGGCGACGGGCTGGATGAGGTCCACCTTCATCTCGGTGTTGTCACCCGGCATGACCATCTCGGTGCCCTCGGGGAGGGTCACCACGCCGGTCACGTCCGTCGTACGGAAGTAGAACTGCGGGCGGTAGTTGTTGAAGAACGGCGTGTGGCGGCCACCCTCGTCCTTGGACAGGATGTAGGCCTGGGCCTCGAACTCGGTGTGCGGGGTGACCGAACCCGGCTTGATGATGACCTGGCCGCGCTCGACGTCCTCGCGCTTGATGCCGCGGAGCAGCAGACCGACGTTCTCACCGGCCTGGCCCTCGTCGAGCAGCTTGCGGAACATCTCGATGCCGGTGACCGTGGTGGAGGTCTTCTCCGGCTTGATGCCGATGATGTCGACGGTCTCGTTGACCTTCAGGACACCACGCTCGATACGGCCGGTGACGACCGTACCGCGACCGGTGATCGTGAAGACGTCCTCGATCGGCATGAGGAACGGCTTGTCGACGTCGCGCTCCGGCTGCGGGATCGACTCGTCGACGGCGGCCATCAGGTTGAGGACGGAGTCCACCCACTCCTTCTCGCCCTCGAGGGCCTTGAGAGCGGAGACCTTGACGACCGGAACGTCGTCGCCCGGGAACTCGTACTCGGAGAGGAGCTCACGGACCTCGAGCTCGACGAGCTCCAGGATCTCCTCGTCGTCCACCATGTCGGCCTTGTTCAGGGCGACGACGATGTACGGAACGCCGACCTGGCGGGCCAGGAGCACGTGCTCCTTGGTCTGCGGCATCGGGCCGTCGGTCGCGGCGACCACGAGGATGGCGCCGTCCATCTGCGCCGCACCCGTGATCATGTTCTTGATGTAGTCCGCGTGACCCGGGCAGTCGACGTGGGCGTAGTGACGCGCCTCGGTCTGGTACTCGACGTGCGCGATGGAGATGGTGATACCGCGCTGACGCTCCTCGGGCGCCTTGTCGATGTTGTCGAACGGGGTGGCCTCGTTCAGGTCCGGGTACGCGTCGTGCAGCACCTTGGTAATGGCGGCCGTGAGGGTCGTCTTACCGTGGTCGATGTGACCGATGGTGCCGATGTTGACGTGCGGCTTAGTCCGCTCGAACTTCGCCTTCGCCACTGGGGTCCTCCTGTGGAGTGGTTCTGTACGCCTTACTTCATCGGCGCCAGGTGATCTTTGCTGTAAAGGCCCGGAACCGGGGGCAAACATCCGGGTTTACGGCTGTTTGCCCCTTGAGGCTCCGGAGTCAAGCCTACGGCGTGTGAACGCGGTGCGTTACTCGCCCTTGGCCTTCGCGATGATCTCCTCGGCGACGTTCCGCGGAACCTCGGCGTAGGAGTCGAACTGCATGGAGTAGCTGGCGCGGCCGGACGTCTTGCTGCGCAGGTCGCCGACGTAACCGAACATCTCCGAAAGGGGCACGAGGCCCTTCACGACGCGGGCACCGGCCCGCTCCTCCATGGCCTGGATCTGGCCACGGCGGGAGTTGATGTCGCCGATGACCTCACCCATGTAGTCCTCGGGCGTGGTGACCTCGACGGCCATCATCGGCTCGAGCAGCACGGGCGAAGCCTTGCGCGCGGCCTCCTTGAAGGCCTGCGAACCGGCGATCTTGAAGGCGAGCTCGGAGGAGTCGACCTCGTGGTAGGCACCGTCGTGCAGGATCACGCGGACACCGGTCATCTCGTAACCGGCGAGGATGCCGAACTGCATGGCCTCCTGCGCACCGGCGTCGACCGAAGGGATGTACTCCTTCGGGATACGACCACCGGTCACCTTGTTCACGAACTCGTACGAGGTGTCGCCACCCTCGAGCGGCTCGATGCCGATCTGCACCTTCGCGAACTGACCGGTACCACCGGTCTGCTTCTTGTGGGTGTAGTCGACGCGCTCGACGGCCTTGCGGATCGTCTCGCGGTAGGCCACCTGCGGCTTGCCGACGTTGGCCTCGACCTTGAACTCACGGCGCATACGGTCGACCAGCACCTCGAGGTGCAGCTCGCCCATACCACCGATGATGGTCTGGCCGGTCTCCTCGTCCGAGTGGACCTGGAAGGACGGGTCCTCCTCGGCCAGGCGCTGGATCGCGACGCCCAGCTTCTCCTGGTCGCCCTTCGACTTGGGCTCGATGGCGACCTGGATGACCGGCGCCGGGAAGTCCATGGACTCCAGGATGACCGGGTTCTTGTCGTCGGACAGCGTCTCACCGGTGGTGGTCTGCTTCAGGCCCATGACGGCGACGATGTCGCCGGCGCCCACCGACTCGATCTCCTCACGCTTGTTGGCGTGCATGCGGTAGATCTTGCCGATGCGCTCCTTCTTGCCCTTGACGGAGTTCAGCACCTGCGTGCCGGACTCCAGGCGGCCCGAGTAGACCCGAACGAAGGTGAGCTTGCCGAGGTGCGGGTCGCTCATGATCTTGAACGCCAGCGCGGACAGCGGCTCGTCGTCGGACGGCTTGCGCTTGACGGTCTCCTCCGGGTTGTTGACCGCGTGGCCCTCGATGGCCTCGATGTCAACCGGGGAAGGCAGGTAGCGCACGACCGCGTCGAGCAGGGGCTGCACGCCCTTGTTCTTGAACGCGGTACCGCAGAACACCGGGGTCACGGTGGTGCCGGTGCCCTTGCCGGAGGCGATGGTGATACGACGGATCGCCGCGTAGAGCTGCTCCTCGGTGGGCTCCTCGCCCTCCAGGTACAGCTCCATCAGCTGCTCGTCGTTCTCGGCGACGGCCTCAAGGAGCTTGCCGCGCCATTCCTCGGCCGCCTCGGTGTGCGTGGCCGGGATGTCGACGACGTCGTACATCTCGCCCTTGGTCGCCTCGGCGGACCACACGAGCGCCTTCATGCGGACCAGGTCCACGACGCCCTTGAAGTCGGCCTCGGCACCGATCGGCAGCTGCATCACGATCGGCTGAGCGCCGAGGCGGTCAGAGATCATGTCGACGCAGCGGTGGAACTCGGCACCGGTCCGGTCCAGCTTGTTGACGAAGCAGATACGCGGAACGCCGTAGCGGTCCGCCTGACGCCACACGGTCTCGGACTGCGGCTCAACGCCGGCGACGCCGTCGAACACCGTCACGGCACCGTCGAGCACGCGCAGGGAGCGCTCCACCTCGACGGTGAAGTCGACGTGGCCCGGGGTGTCGATGATGTTGATGGTGTGGTCGACGTTCTCCAGCGGCCAGTGGCAGGTGGTGGCAGCAGAGGTGATCGTGATGCCACGCTCCTGCTCCTGCTCCATCCAGTCCATGGTGGCAGCGCCGTCGTGGACCTCACCGATCTTGTACGAAACGCCGGTGTAGAACAGGATCCGCTCGGTGGTGGTCGTCTTTCCCGCGTCGATGTGGGCCATGATCCCGATGTTCCGGACCCTGGCCAGGTCAAGTGAAGTGGTAGCCATAAGGCTTCAGTCTTCTCTCGGTCTCGATGTGGGTAGCGACTACCAGCGGTAGTGCGCGAAGGCCTTGTTGGACTCGGCCATCTTGTGGGTGTCCTCGCGCTTCTTCACGGCCGCACCGAGGCCGTTGGAGGCATCGAGAAGCTCGTTGAGGAGACGCTCGGTCATGGTCTTCTCGCGACGGGCGCGGGAGTAACCGACCAGCCAGCGCAGCGCCAGGGTGTTGGCACGGCCGGGCTTGACCTCGACCGGGACCTGGTAGGTGGCGCCACCGACACGGCGGGACTTGACCTCGAGGGTCGGCTTGATGTTCTCAAGAGCGCGCTTGAGCGTGATGACCGGGTCGTTGCCGGTCTTCTCGCGCAGGCCCTCCATGGCGCCGTAGACGATGCGCTCGGCGGTGGAGCGCTTGCCGTTCAGCAGCACCTTGTTGATCAGGGAGGTCACCAGAGGAGAACCGTAGACCGGGTCGATGATGACCGGGCGCTTCGGGGCGGGGCCCTTACGAGGCATTCTTACTTCTCCTTCTTGGCGCCGTAACGGCTGCGAGCCTGCTTGCGGTTCTTGACACCCTGGGTGTCGAGGGAACCGCGGATGATCTTGTAGCGAACACCCGGCAGGTCCTTCACACGGCCGCCGCGCACGAGCACGATGGAGTGCTCCTGCAGGTTGTGTCCCTCACCCGGAATGTAAGCGGTGACCTCGATGCCGCTGGTCAGACGCACACGCGCGACCTTGCGGAGGGCCGAGTTCGGCTTCTTCGGGGTGGTCGTGAACACACGCGTGCAGACGCCGCGACGCTGAGGGGAACCCTCGAGTGCGGGCGTCTTGTTCTTCTCGACCTTGTCCTGCCGGCCCTTGCGGACCAGCTGCTGGATCGTAGGCACTACTTCTCCGGTTTCTGTGTGCCGATGGGTACAGCTAACCTGGAACTTCGCCGACCCACGCGGTCGGGTGTGTCGAATCCGGCGGACTCCCGCCGCAAGGCGAAAAGAGCACAGATTACGGTGGCCGCTCACAGCTCGCCATGCGGTCTGAAGGCACGCACGAGAGCCAGGGCACACCCCAGGCACAAGGTCTGAGCGTACCTACCTCATTCGCTGTGGTCAAAACAAATGGGCCCTGCCTCTATCACGTCGGTCGCGCTGTCAAGCCCCTGCGCCGCGCGACACCCCTGTTGTCGGCGAGTACCGGCAGTCGAAACGGTTGAAACATAGCCGAATCCGGCCACTGACCGTACCGCCGGCCCGGCGCATTCCCGACCCGGGGTGGGGCGGAGCACACCGGCCGCGTCCCGGAGCTCCTGCAGCGCGCCGCGCGGCCCTGGAGCGGCTGGAGACCGCCGCGCGCGCCGGCAGGGGCTCCACTGGACCCCGCGGGCTCCGGCAACGCCCTGGTACGGCTCCCGCGCCCGCCGCGGCGGCTCCGCGCTGCCGGTGTTCGAGCTGGAGCCGCACGCGGCCTTTCGCACCGCCCCGCCGCGCAGCCGGGTGCTGGTGCCGGTCCGGCCCGGCCCCGCGGCAAGCTGTCCCTCGGCGTCCGCACGAGCGGCCGGTGGCGGCTCACCCTGCGGCCGGCCACCGAGATGCACCGCTGGGAGCCGGGCGCGCCGCTCTCCGGGGAGGGCACGGATGTGGTCCTGCGGGACGGGACGTCCCGTCCCTGCGTCACGACCGCCGGCTCACCACCGGCCACGGCCCGTGCCGGAAACGCCGAAGGGCGGCCACCCCACGGGGTGACCGCCCTTCGGCGTCAAACTGCTCGCTTACTGGTTGTACGGACCGTAGTCGTAGTCCTCCAGCGGAACGGCCTGGCCGGAGCCGGTGCCGAACGGCGAGTAGTCGATGTCGTCGTAGCCGACGGCCGAGTACATCGCGGCCTTGGCCTCCTCGGTCGGCTCGACCCGGATGTTGCGGTAGCGGGACAGGCCCGTACCGGCCGGGATGAGCTTACCGATGATGACGTTCTCCTTGAGGCCGATGAGGCTGTCGGACTTGGCGTTGATCGCCGCGTCCGTCAGGACTCGGGTCGTCTCCTGGAAGGAGGCGGCCGACAGCCAGGATTCCGTCGCCAGCGAGGCCTTGGTGATACCCATCAGCTGCGGACGACCGGAGGCCGGGTGACCGCCCTCCTGGACCACACGACGGTTCTCGTGCTCGAAGCGCGAGCGCTCGACCAGCTCGCCGGGCAGCAGCTCGGCGTCGCCGGACTCGATGATCGTCACACGGCGGAGCATCTGCCGGATGATGATCTCGATGTGCTTGTCGTGGATCGACACACCCTGCGAGTTGTAGACCTTCTGGACCTCGCCGACCAGGTGGACCTGGACGGCACGCTGGCCCAGGATGCGCAGCACGTCGTGCGGGTTGGTGGCACCCACGGTGAGCTGCTGGCCCACCTCGACGTGCTCGCCCTCGCTGACCAGGACCTTGGCACGCTTCGAGATCGGGTAGGCCGTCTCGTCGCTGCCGTCGTCCGGGGTGACGACGATCTTCTTGGTCTTCTCGGTCTCCTCGATGCGGACGCGGCCGCTCGCCTCGGAGATCGGGGCGACACCCTTCGGGGTACGGGCCTCGAAGAGCTCGACGACACGCGGCAGACCCTGTGTGATGTCGTCACCGGCCACACCACCGGTGTGGAAGGTACGCATCGTCAGCTGGGTACCGGGCTCACCGATGGACTGGGCGGCGATGATGCCGACCGCCTCACCGATGTCGACCAGCTTGCCGGTGGCGAGCGAGCGGCCGTAGCACATCGCGCAGGTGCCGACGGCGGACTCACAGGTCAGGACCGAGCGGGTCTTGACCTCCTCGACGCCGTGCTTGACCAGCTCGTCGATGAGCACGTCACCGAGGTCGGTACCGGCCGGGGCCAGCACCTTGCCGTCGACGACGATGTCCTCGGCGAGGCAGCGCGCGTACACGGACGTCTCGACGTTGCCCGCCTTGCGCAGCACGCCGTCCGCACCGCGCTCCGCGATGTGGAGCTTGAGGCCACGGTCGGTGCCGCAGTCCTCCTCGCGGATGATGACGTCCTGGGAGACGTCGACCAGACGACGGGTGAGGTAACCCGAGTCGGCGGTACGCAGAGCCGTGTCCGCGAGACCCTTACGGGCACCGTGCGTGGAGATGAAGTACTCCAGCACGGACAGACCCTCACGGAACGACGCCTTGATCGGACGCGGGATCGTCTCGTTCTTCGCGTTCGACACCAGACCACGCATACCGGCAATCTGACGCATCTGCATCATGTTGCCTCGTGCACCCGAGTTCACCATCATGAAGATCGGGTTGGTCTTCGGGAAGTTCTCGTTCATCGCCTCGGCGACCTCGTTGGTCGCCTTGGTCCAGATCGCGATGAGCTCCTGCGTGCGCTCGTCCTTGGTGATCAGACCGCGCTCGTACTGCTTCTGGACCTTCTCGTCCTGGGCCTCGTAGCCCTTGACGATCTCCTTCTTCGCCTCGGGAACGACGACGTCGGAGATGGCGACGGTGACGCCGGAACGGGTGGCCCAGTAGAAGCCGGACGCCTTCAGGTTGTCGAGCGTCGCCGCCACGATGACCTTCGGGTAGCGCTCGGCGAGGTCGTTGACGATCTCGGAGAGCTGCTTCTTGCCGACCTCGTAGTCGACGAACGGGTAGTCCTCGGGCAGCAGCTCGTTGAAGAGCGCACGGCCCAGCGTGGTGTTCAGCCGGAAGCTGTCACCCTGCTGCCACTCCGGCTCGCCCTCCTCGCGCGCCGGCGGGGTCCAGCCGCGCGGCGGGATGGTGCCCACCGGGAAGCGGATGTCCACGCGCGACTGCAGCGAGAGCTCGCCGGCGTCGAACGCCATGATCGCCTCGGCCACGGACGCGAACGAGCGGCCCTCGCCCTTGACGTCACGCATCTCGCCGTCGGTGGTGAGGAAGAACAGACCGAGGACCATGTCCTGGGTCGGCATCGTCACCGGACGGCCGTCGGCCGGCTTGAGGATGTTGTTCGAGGACAGCATCAGGATGCGGGCCTCGGCCTGCGCCTCCGCGGACAGCGGCAGGTGCACGGCCATCTGGTCACCGTCGAAGTCCGCGTTGAACGCGGTGCAGACGAGCGGGTGGATCTGGATGGCCTTGCCCTCGACCAGCTGCGGCTCGAAGGCCTGGATGCCGAGGCGGTGCAGGGTGGGAGCACGGTTCAGCAGGACCGGGTGCTCGGCGATGACCTCTTCGAGGACGTCGTACACGACCGTACGGCCGCGCTCCACCATGCGCTTGGCGCTCTTGATGTTCTGCGCGTGGTTCAGGTCGACCAGGCGCTTCATCACGAACGGCTTGAACAGCTCCAGCGCCATCGCCTTCGGCAGACCGCACTGGTGCAGCTTCAGCTGCGGGCCGACGACGATCACGGAACGCGCCGAGTAGTCGACACGCTTGCCGAGCAGGTTCTGACGGAAGCGGCCCTGCTTGCCCTTCAGCATGTCGCTGAGGGACTTCAGCGGGCGGTTGCCGGGACCGGTCACCGGGCGGCCGCGACGACCGTTGTCGAAGAGGGCGTCAACAGCCTCCTGAAGCATGCGCTTCTCGTTGTTGACGATGATCTCCGGGGCACCGAGGTCCAGGAGCCTCTTCAGACGGTTGTTGCGGTTGATGACACGGCGGTACAGGTCGTTCAGGTCGGAGGTCGCGAAGCGGCCACCGTCCAGCTGCACCATCGGACGCAGGTCCGGCGGGATGACCGGGACGCAGTCCAGGACCATGCCCTTGGGGCTGTTGGACGTCTGCAGGAACGCGGAGACGACCTTCAGGCGCTTGAGGGCACGGGTCTTCTTCTGGCCCTTGCCGGTACGGATGATCTCGCGGAGCTTCTCGGCCTCCTCCTCGAGGTCGAAGGACTCCAGGCGCTTCTGCAGCGCCGCGGCACCCATCGAGCCGTCGAAGTACGTGCCGAAGCGGTCACGCAGCTCGCGGTAGAGCAGCTCGTCGCCCTCGAGGTCCTGGACCTTGAGGTTCTTGAACCGGTTCCACACCTCGTCGAGGCGGTCGATCTCGCGCTGCGCGCGGTCGCGCAGCTGCTTCATCTCGCGCTCGGCACCCTCGCGCACCTTGCGGCGCACGTCGGCCTTGGCGCCCTCGGCCTCCAGCTCGGCCAGGTCGGCCTCGAGCTTCTTGGCGCGGGCCTCCAGGTCGGCGTCGCGCCGGTTCTCGATCTGCTGGCGCTCGACCGAGACATGCGCCTCCAGGGAGGGCAGGTCGCGGGTACGGCGCTCCTCGTCGACGTACGTGATCATGTACGCGGCGAAGTAGATGACCTTCTCGAGGTCCTTGGGAGCCAGGTCGAGCAGGTAGCCCAGACGGCTCGGGACACCCTTGAAGTACCAGATGTGCGTGACGGGCGCGGCCAGCTCGATGTGGCCCATCCGCTCACGGCGCACCTTCGCACGCGTGACCTCGACGCCACAGCGCTCGCAGATGATGCCCTTGAAGCGGACGCGCTTGTACTTGCCGCAGTAGCACTCCCAGTCCCGGGTGGGGCCGAAGATCTTCTCGCAGAAGAGGCCGTCCTTCTCGGGCTTGAGGGTGCGGTAGTTGATGGTCTCGGGCTTCTTGACCTCGCCGTGGCTCCACTGACGGATGTCGTCAGCGGTGGCCAGGCCGATCCGGAGCTCGTCGAAGAAGTTGACGTCGAGCACTATGCGTCAATCCCTCTCAGGGTCGTAAGTCTTTGGTCTGTACGGGGGCCTGGGGGTCGGCGGGGCCCCTGGTGGGTCAGGGGCCCCGCCGGACTCCCGTCAGACCTCTTCGACGCTGCTCGGCTCGCGCCGGGACAGGTCGATGCCGAGCTCCTCCGCAGCGCGGAAGACGTCCTCGTCGGTGTCACGCATCTCGATGGACATACCGTCGCTGGACAGCACCTCCACGTTCAGGCAGAGCGACTGCATCTCCTTGATGAGGACCTTGAAGGACTCGGGGATGCCGGGCTCGGGGATGTTCTCGCCCTTGACGATGGCCTCGTAGACCTTCACGCGGCCGGTGACGTCGTCGGACTTGATGGTCAGCAGCTCCTGGAGGGCGTAGGCGGCACCGTAGGCCTCGAGTGCCCACACCTCCATCTCACCGAACCGCTGGCCACCGAACTGGGCCTTACCACCCAGCGGCTGCTGGGTGATCATCGAGTACGGACCGGTCGAGCGGGCGTGCAGCTTGTCGTCGACCAGGTGGTGCAGCTTCAGGATGTACATGTAGCCGACCGAGATCGGGTCCGGGAACGGCTCACCGCTACGGCCGTCGAACAGCCGCGCCTTGCCGGACGGGAGCACCATGCGCTCGCCGTCGCGGTTCGGGATGGTGTGCTGCAGCAGACCCGCCAGCTCGTCCTCGCGGGCACCGTCGAAGACCGGGGTCGCGACGTTGGTGCGCGGGGCGACCTGGTCGGCGCCGATGGCCTGCAGGCGCTGGGCCCACTCGTCCGCGAGGCCGGAGACGTCCCAGCCGCGGCTGGCGAGCCAGCCGAGGTGGATCTCCAGGACCTGTCCCGGGTTCATTCGGGAGGGCACACCCAGCGGGTTGAGGATGATGTCGACCGGGGTGCCGTCCTCCAGGAACGGCATGTCCTCGATCGGCAGGATCTTGGAGATGACACCCTTGTTGCCGTGCCGGCCGGCGAGCTTGTCACCGTCGGTGATCTTGCGCTTCTGCGCGACGTAGACGCGGACCAGCTGGTTCACGCCCGGCGGCAGCTCGTCGCCCTCCTCGCGGTCGAAGACGCGCACACCGATGACCTTGCCGGTCTCGCCGTGCGGCACCTTCAGCGAGGTGTCACGGACCTCACGGGCCTTCTCGCCGAAGATCGCGCGCAGCAGGCGCTCCTCGGGGGTCAGCTCGGTCTCACCCTTCGGGGTGACCTTGCCGACGAGGATGTCACCGGCGATGACCTCGGCACCGATACGGATGATGCCGCGCTCGTCGAGGTCGGCGAGGACCTCCTCGGAGACGTTCGGGATGTCCCGGGTGATCTCCTCGGGGCCGAGCTTGGTGTCACGGGCGTCGACCTCGTGCTCCTCGATGTGGATCGAGGAGAGGACGTCGTCCTGCACGAGGCGCTGCGACAGGATGATCGCGTCCTCGTAGTTGTGACCCTCCCACGGCATGAACGCCACGAGCAGGTTCTTGCCGAGGGCCATCTCGCCGTTCTGGGTGGCCGGGCCGTCGGCCAGCACCTGGCCGGTGACGACGCGGTCGCCCTCGTTGACGATGACCTTCTGGTTGACCGAGGTGCCCTGGTTGGACCGGGAGAACTTGGCCAGGCGGTACGTGATGTACGTGCCGTCGTCGTTGGCGGTGGTGATGTAGTCCGCGGAGACCTCCTGGACCACACCGTCCTTCTCGGCCTTGACCACGTCGCCGGCGTCGACCGCGGAGCGGTACTCCATGCCGGTGCCGACGAGCGGCGCCTCGGACTTAATCAGCGGCACGGCCTGACGCATCATGTTCGCGCCCATGAGGGCACGGTTGGCGTCGTCGTGCTCGAGGAAGGGGATCATGGCGGTCGCGACCGACACCATCTGGCGCGGCGAGACGTCCATGTAGTCCACGTCCTCGGGGCCGACGTAGTCGACCTCGCCGCCACGGCGGCGGACCAGCACGCGGGCCTCGGCGAACCGCATCTCGTCGTTCAGCGGCGCGTTGGCCTGCGCGATGACGAAGCGGTCCTCCTCGTCGGCCGTCAGGTAGTCGACCTCGTCGCTGACCTGGCCGTCGACGACCTTGCGGTACGGCGTCTCGATGAAACCGAACGCGTTGACCCGGCCGTAGGAGGCGAGCGAGCCGATCAGACCGATGTTCGGGCCTTCCGGCGTCTCGATCGGGCACATCCGGCCGTAGTGCGAGGGGTGCACGTCACGGACCTCGAAGCCGGCCCGCTCACGGGAGAGACCACCCGGGCCGAGGGCGTTCAGACGACGCTTGTGCGTCAGCCCCGACAGCGGGTTGTTCTGGTCCATGAACTGGGACAGCTGCGAGGTACCGAAGAACTCCTTGATCGACGCCACGACCGGGCGGATGTTGATCAGGGTCTGCGGCGTGATCGCCTCGACGTCCTGGGTGGTCATGCGCTCGCGCACGACACGCTCCATACGGGCGAGACCCGTACGGACCTGGTTCTGGATCAGCTCGCCGACGCTGCGGATACGGCGGTTGCCGAAGTGGTCGATGTCGTCGGTCTCGACCATGATCGAGCGACCCGACGCGCCGACCGTCTCGGTCTCGCCGGCGTGCAGCTTCACCAGGTACTTGATGGTGGCGATGACGTCCTCGGTGGTGAGCACACCGGCGTCCAGCGGCTCGTCCGCACCGAGCTTCTTGTTGACCTTGTAGCGGCCGACCTTGGCGAGGTCGTAACGCTTCGGGTTGAAGTACAGGTTCTCCAGCAGCGTCTGCGCGGCCTCACGCGTGGGGGGCTCGCCCGGACGCAGCTTGCGGTAGATGTCGAGCAGCGCGTCGTCCTGGCCCTGGGTGTGGTCCTTCTCCAGGGTGGCGCGCATGGACTCGTACTCGCCGAACTCCTCGAGGATCTGCTCGGTCGTCCAGCCGAGCGCCTTCAGCAGTACGGTGACCGACTGCTTGCGCTTGCGGTCGATGCGGACACCGACCATGTCGCGCTTGTCGATCTCCATCTCCAGCCAGGCACCCCGGGACGGGATGATCTTGGCGGAGAAGATGTCCTTGTCGGACGTCTTGTCGATGGTGGAGTCGAAGTAGACACCGGGGGAACGGACCAGCTGAGACACCACGACACGCTCGGTGCCGTTGATGACGAAAGTGCCCTTGTTCGTCATGAGCGGGAAGTCGCCCATGAAGACCGTCTGGGACTTGATCTCACCGGTCTCGTTGTTGGTGAACTCGGCGGTGACGAAGAGCGGGGCGGCGTACGTGAAGTCGCGCTCCTTGCACTCGTCGATGGAGTTCTTCGGCGGCTCGAAGCGGTGGTCCCGGAACGTCAGGGACATCGACCCGGAGAAGTCCTCGATCGGGGAGATCTCCTCGAAGATCTCCTCCAGACCGGACTTGGTGGGGACGTCCTGACCGTTCTCCAGAGCCTCCTCGACCCGACTCTGCCAGGCGGTGTTGCCGAGCAGCCAGTCAAAGCTCTCGGTCTGCAGCGCGAGCAGGTTCGGAACCTCGAGAGGCTCCTTGATCTTTGCAAAGGAGATGCGCAGCGGGGCGGTGCTGGCGCCGTTGTTCATATTCGCGGTCGAGGCATTGCGCGAGGCGGCCAAGAGGGGGTCCTTCCGAGGGCTCGGACTCACTACGCGCGTACCGGCCCCTCGCCCGTACACAGAGACAGAAACCCCAGGTCAAGGGAGCTTTTGTCGTCAGTGCTCGAGTGAGGGCAGACCCCTGGTGACGGGCAGGGGACAGCTAACAGGCAGCGCAAAGGGTCAGTGTAGCCACTTGGCACACTGATGTCCAGTGCGGGTTTTTCGAGACCCTCGCTGTGCTCACCACTCTTGTCAACGCCCTCGGGATGCTGCCCTCAACGCACGTTGATACTGCCCTCTTCGCCGTCGATCCATGCCTCGGATTCGGATCCTTGTGACGACGCGTCCTGAGAATTGCGCGCTGCGTGCGGTTCGTCAAGGGTTCCCTTGCGGGAACCGGGGATCCGGAGACACGACGAAGATCACCCTACCCCTCACGAACACAGGTGCAAGGTAGCCCGGGCCGGACCCGGCGGAACGCCGAAGGGCGACCACCCAGATGGATGATCGCCCTTCGGTGCGTTCGCGTTACAGCCCTACGAGACTGATTTCAGCGCGCAGTCGGGTCCTGGGGACCCGGAAGGTCTTACTTGACCTCGACGGAGGCACCGGCGCCCTTGAGGGCCTCGGCAGCCTTGTCGGCGGCTTCCTTGTTGACCTTCTCGAGGACCGGCTTCGGGGTGCCGTCGACGAGGTCCTTGGCCTCCTTCAGACCCAGGGAGGTCAGCTCACGCACGACCTTGATGACCTGGATCTTCTTGTCGCCGGCGCCGGTGAGGATGACGTCGAACTCGTCCTTCTCCTCCTCGGCAGCGGCCTCGGCGCCACCGGCGGCACCGCCGGCGATCATGACCGGGGCAGCGGCGGCAGCGGTGACGTCGAACTTGTCCTCGAAGGCCTTCACGAACTCGGAGAGCTCGATGAGGGTCATCTCCTCGAACTGGGCAAGCAGCTCGTCCTGGGTGAGCTTCGCCATGATGGCGGTCCTTCCACTCAAATCGGCAGGTGCCGGATGTACTGGATAAGGCGGGCGTACGTCGGCCCGCTGCGACCCGTGCCGTCGGCGCGGGTCAGAAAGCGAGCCGAATTACTCGGCACCGCCCTGCTCGGCCTGCTTGGCGCGCAGCGCGTCCACGGTGCGGACGAGCTTCGACGGCAGCGCCTGGAAGACGGAGGCAGCCTGGGACTGCTTCGCCTTGAAGGCACCGGCCAGCTTGCTGAGCAGAACCTCGCGGGACTCGAGGTCCGCAAGCTTCTTGATCTCGTCGGCGGAGAGGGCCTTGCCCTCGAGGACACCGCCCTTGATGACGAGATTGGGGTTGTCCTTGGCGAAGTCACGCAGACCCTTCGCCGACTCCACCGGGTCACCGGTGACGAAGGCGACGGCCGTCGGGCCAGCGAAGAGCTGGTCCTCCAGCGTGATCCCGGCCTCCTTGGCCGCAATCTTGGTCAGCGTGTTCTTCACCACGGCGTACTGGGCGTTCTCACCGAGCGACCGGCGCAGCGTCTTGAGCTGCGCCACGGTGAGACCGCGGTACTCGGTCAGCACGGCGGCGTTGGAGCTGCGGAACTTGTCCGTCAGCTCCGCAACCGCGGCAGCCTTGTCGGGCCTCGCCATAGAGCCTCGGCCTCCTTCCGGGTGATTCGGACCGCGCGGACCCGAAGGAGGACTGGGGAAAACGAAACGCCCCGGCGCAGGCGCACGGGGCGGACTCGACCGGCCGCACACGCGCTCGGCGCGCGCACTCCGGGAGTTCTTCCACTGTCACCTGCGCGGGTCGCCCACTTTTCAGCGGATCCTTCGGCCACCGCGCCCTCGTACGAGCGCGCGGCAACGACCAGCGGTCTTTGGCTTCTGGAAGAGAGTACGGGACCTGGGCTCGGTCGAGCAAATCGGGTCAGGACGTCGTGCCGGTGCCGCCACCCGTGGCGGTGCCGTTGGGCAGGCGGCTGGACTTCATGAGCTTGGCGAAGTCCAGCGTGTCGGAGGCCGGCGGGGCCTCGGCGGAGACCGGCACGCCGTAGTCGCTGTAGAAGGCGGTGCTGGTCAGGGCGCCCTTGGCCGTGTCCGCCTTCTCGCTCTTCTTCACGAGCAGGTTCTGGTCGTTGAGCCAGATGTCGACGGTGTCGGTGGTGACGCCCGCCTGTTCGAGCTGCTGCTTCAGGGCGGCCAGCTGGTCCGCGCTGAGGCTGCTGCTCTTGCCCGCGAAGTCGGCGACGTTCACCGTGCCCGAGTAGTGCGTCGTACGGACGCCGGAGACGGTCTCCTCGCCGACCTTCTTGACGTCATGGGAGGCCAGCAGCAGCTTCACCGACTGGTTCGGCGTGGAGTTCTGGAACTGGTCCTTCATGTACGAACCGGAGGCGCCGCCGAACTTGGCGAGGTCGGCGTACGCGTACTTGAGCCAGTGCTTGCCGCCCGTCTTCTGGGCGAAGGTGTCGCTCATGTGCGCGTAGTACGCGTCCGGCAGATAGCGGGCCTCCGTCGTCGACGTGCCGACCGCGCGCATCATCTCGGCCATCCGGCCGCCGGTGTACGTGAGGGTCATGGTGCCCTTGAGGCCGTGGGCCCAGGTAAGGGCGCCGGTCCCGGTCGCCGACATCAGGTTGCCGAGTGACATCGTGGAGCGCACCTTCGCCGATTCCGCCTTGTCGGTGGACTGCTCGGCGCTGCGCAGCACGGCTGCGACGGGGCTGACGCGGATCGTGGTGCCGCCGGCGGCCTTGTCGCCCTTGCCGGAGCCCGAGGAGGACCCGCAGGCTGCCACGGAGGTCAGCGCGGCGACCACCGCTATGGAAAGGGCCGTACGGCGGACGGTCGTGCTCTTCATCTGGTCCCACCCCTAAGACAACTCATGTGTCCTGCACGGTAACTCAGGCCACTGACAGTCGTACGAAAGCTCACACGAAGAAAGGACGGACCCCGCACCTGGAAGGTTGCAGGGCCCGCCCTCACTCACGCGTACCTGACGCGGCTACCGGGCTGAGCGGAGGGCTCAGACGGCGGCCGGGTCCTCCTCGACGAGGAGGTTGCGGGTGCGGTTCGGGTCGACCGGGATGCCGGGGCCCATGGTGGTGCTGACCGCGGCCTTCTTGATGTAGCGACCCTTGGCGGCGGACGGCTTCAGACGGAGGATCTCCTCCAGCGCGGCGCCGTAGTTCTCCACCAGCTTGGCGTCGTCGAAGGACGCCTTGCCGATGATGAAGTGCAGGTTCGAGTGCTTGTCGACGCGGAACTCGATCTTGCCGCCCTTGATGTCGGTGACGGCCTTGGCGACGTCGGGGGTGACGGTGCCGGTCTTCGGGTTCGGCATCAGACCACGCGGGCCGAGGACGCGGCCGAGGCGGCCGACCTTGCCCATGAGGTCCGGGGTGGCGACGACGGCGTCGAAGTCCAGGCGGCCCTTCGAGACCTCGTCGATCAGCTCGTCGGCACCGACGATGTCGGCGCCCGCGGCACGCGCGGCCTCGGCACGGTCGCCGGTCGCGAAGACCAGGACCCGGGCGGTCTTACCGGTGCCGTGCGGAAGGTTCACGGTGCCACGGACCATCTGGTCGGCCTTGCGCGGGTCGACACCCAGACGGAAGGCGACCTCGACGGTGGCGTCGAACTTGGTCGTGGAGGTCTCCTTGGCGAGACGGACGGCCTCGAGCGGGGCGTACAGCTTCTCCCGGTCGACCTTGGCGTCCGCAGCGCGGAGAGCCTTGCTGCGCTTGCTCACAACTTGCTCCTGTGTGTTCTAAAAGGAGTCGTGGTCCCTGGGCCGAGCAGGCCCTGCCACGTGCGACCGGCTACGGCCGCATGACTGCTTGGGGGTTTGGGGTCAGCCCTCGACCGTGACGCCCATGGAACGCGCGGTACCGGCGATGATCTTCGCGGCGGCGTCCAGGTCGTTCGCGTTCAGGTCGGGCATCTTGGTCTGGGCGATCTCGCGGACCTGCGCCTCGGTGATCTTGGCGACCTTGGTCTTGTGCGGCTCGCCGGAGCCCTTCTCGATGCCCGCGGCCTTGAGGATCATCTTCGCGGCCGGCGGCGTCTTGGTGACGAAGGTGAAGGAGCGGTCCTCGTAGACCGTGATCTCCACCGGGATGACCCAACCGCGCTGCGACTCGGTCGCGGCGTTGTAGGCCTTGCAGAACTCCATGATGTTGACACCGTGCTGACCCAGCGCGGGGCCGACCGGCGGAGCCGGGTTGGCGGCACCGGCCTGGATCTGGAGCTTGATGAGCCCCGTGACCTTCTTCTTCTTGGGAGGCATAGCTCTCCGGGTCCTTTCATTCGGGTCCATGCCCGCGCGAGGATCGCGATCCTGACGCAGGCATACCGCACAACGATAACGGGTATAGATGCGCGGCCAAAAACCGCGCAGGTCAGACTGGCTGAGACAGCCCGCCTGACCTGCGCGGAAGAGCGACGTCCAGAAATGGACTAGTTCTTCTGGATCTGGTCGAAGGACAGCTCGACCGGCGTCTCGCGGCCGAAGATCTCCACCAGGCCCTTGACCTTCTTCGAGTCGGGGTTGATCTCGTTGATGGTCGCCTGCAGCGTGGCGAACGGGCCGTCGGTGACGGTGACCGAGTCGCCGACCTCGAAGTCCAGCACCTGGACCTCGACCTTGCGCTGCGGGGCGGGCTTGCCCTCGGCCTCGGCGGCCTCGCGGGCGGCCTTCTCCTCGGCCTCCGGGGCGAGCATCTTGACGATCTCGTCCAGGGTCAGCGGATACGGGTCGTAGGCGTTGCCGACGAAGCCGGTGACGCCCGGGGTGTTGCGGACGACGCCCCAGGACTCGTTGGTCAGGTCCATGCGGACCAGGACGTAACCCGGCAGCTTGTTCTGCTTGATCGTCTTGCGGTCGCCGTTCTTGATCTGGACGACCTCTTCCTGCGGCACCTCGGCCTGGAAGATGTAGTCCTCGACGTTCAGCGAGACGGCGCGCTGCTCCAGGTTGGTCTTCACGCGGTTCTCGTAACCGGCGTAGGTGTGGATGACGTACCACTCGCCGGGCAGAGAGCGCAGTTCTTCGCGCAGGGCCTCGACGGGGTCGACGGGCTCGGCCGGCTCCTCCTCGGCGGCCTCGACGGCAGCCTCCTCGGCCTCTTCCTCGTCTTCCTCGTCCTCGACGTTCAGGGCAGCCTCTTCGGCCGGCTCCCCCGCCTCGGCCTCGGCAGCCTCGAACTCGTCCTGCTCGTCCGCGCCCTCGACGATGTCGCGCTCGTCGTCCACCATCTCGGCAGCGGTCCCGCGAGGCTCGATGGCGTCGTCGTTCAGGTTCGGGTCAGACACGATGGCTGCTTCTTCCTGGATACATAGGGGTGGAACATGCGAAAACGGGCGCCGGTGCCACGGCGCCCTTCGCTCTTGGCTCAGCCGAAGACGTACTTGGCCGCGTGGTTGAGCCCATAGTCAATCACGGTCACCAGCGCGATCATGATGGCGACGAAGAAGATCACCACGGTGGTGTACGACGTCAGCTGGTTGCGCGTCGGCCAGACGACCTTGCGGAGCTCCGCGATGATCTGCCGGTAGAAGGTGGCGAGGCGCTTCAGCGGGCCCTTCTTGGCGCGCTTGCCGCCCTTGCGGGCCCTCTTCTTCGATTCGAGCGCCTCGTCCTGGGCATCAGGCGTGTCGATGGAGCCCACGGCGTCCGTCATTGTCCTCACCTGGTCCCGGGTCGTGGCCGTGCCGCGCCCGGTTTCTGAGCCGCACGGCGGTGCATTGCTGTACGTACATGCGCACACATCCTGGCGGTGTGTGTAGCAGGGCCGGAGGGACTTGAACCCCCAACCGCCGGTTTTGGAGACCGGTGCTCTACCAATTGAGCTACGACCCTTTGTGTGTCCCCCAACGTACCGCATCCGACCGGGTGCGCGGTGTGCACCGGTTTCGGCGGCGGCTTCTGAAGGCCAACGAGGTGAGAGTGTACGTGGTCAACGGCCCGGCGTCGAACAGAAAGTGCCCGTCCGGGGCCGGGTGACCAAAGATCGTCCTGGCCGGAGGCCGGATTCGGACCCGTGTTCACGTCCCGACCCGTTGCTGTTCAGTCTGTGAAACCCGTGTGCCGGGGGGATTTCCGGTCTGGAACGATGGGCTCCATGAGCGCTGCAACCCCACCCACCGAGCGCCGGGTCTCCGCCCGAGTCGGCGCGATCTCCGAGTCCGCCACCCTCGCCGTGGACGCCAAGGCCAAGGCCCTGAAGGCCGCCGGGCGTCCGGTGATCGGCTTCGGCGCCGGTGAGCCCGACTTCCCGACCCCGGACTACATCGTCGAGGCGGCCGTAGAGGCCTGCAAGAACCCGAAGTACCACCGCTACACGCCGGCCGGCGGCCTGCCCGAGCTGAAGGCCGCGATCGCCGCGAAGACGCTGCGCGACTCCGGCTGGGAGCCCGACGTCTCGCAGATCCTCGTCACCAACGGCGGCAAGCAGGCCATCTACGAGGCGTTCGCCGCGATCCTCGACCCGGGCGACGAGGTCATCGTCCCGGCCCCGTACTGGACGACGTACCCGGAGTCGATCCGCCTGGCCGGCGGTGTCCCGGTGGAGGTCGTGGCCGACGAGACGACCGGCTACCGCGTCTCGGTCGAGCAGCTGGAGGCGGCGCGCACGGAGAAGACGAAGGTCGTGCTCTTCGTCTCCCCGTCCAACCCGACCGGCGCGGTGTACTCCGAGGCCGACACCGAGGCGATCGGCCGCTGGGCCCTGGAGCACGGCCTGTGGGTGCTCACCGACGAGATCTACGAGCACCTGGTGTACGGCGACGCGGTGTCCGTGTCGCTGCCGGCGCTGCTGCCCGGGCTGCGCGACAAGTGCATCGTCGTCAACGGTGTGGCCAAGACGTACGCGATGACCGGCTGGCGCGTGGGCTGGGTCATCGGCCCGAAGGACGTCGTCAAGGCCGCGACCAACCTGCAGTCGCACGCCACCTCGAACGTCTCCAACGTGGCCCAGGTGGCCGCCCTGGCCGCCGTCTCCGGTGACCTTGAGGCCGTGGCGAAGATGCGCGAGGCCTTCGACCGGCGCCGCAAGACCATCGTGCGGATGCTCAACGAGATCGACGGCGTGGTGTGCCCCGAGCCGGAGGGCGCGTTCTACGCCTACCCGTCGGTCAAGGCCCTGCTCGGCAAGGAGATCCGCGGCAGGCGCCCGCAGGACACGGTCGAGCTGGCCGCGCTGATCCTGGAGGAGGCCGAGGTCGCGGTCGTCCCGGGTGAGGCCTTCGGCACGCCGGGCTATCTGCGGCTGTCGTACGCGCTGGGCGACGAGGACCTCGTCGAGGGCGTGAGCCGCATCCAGAAGCTGCTGGCGGAGGCCAAGGCCTGAGCCTGTCCACATGTGGACTGGGGCACCCCCGAGGGTTCGGGGGTGCCCCAGTTCGTTTGTGCGAGCAAGACCACGTCCGGGGAAACGGCTACCGGTACGGCAGGGACGTACGGCAGGATCTGGGAATGGAGCGTGTACGTGATCTCTCTGAGCTGCCGAAAGCCCATCTGCACCTGCACTTCACCGGTTCGATGCGGCCGGGGACCGTCCTGGAACTGGCCGACAAGTACGGCGTGCGTCTGCCGGAAGCCCTGACGGAGGCACTGACCAGCGGCGAACCGCCGAAGCTGCGGGCCACCGACGAGCGGGGCTGGTTCCGCTTCCAGCGGCTGTACGACGCGGCGCGCTCCTGCCTGCGCCGGCCGGAGGACATCCAGCGCCTGGTCCGGGAGGCCGCCGAGGAGGACCTGAAGGACGGCTCGGGCTGGCTGGAGATCCAGGTGGACCCGACGTCGTACGCGCCCCGGCTGGGCGGGCTGATCCCCGCGCTGGAGATCATCCTGGACGCGGTGGAGACCACGTCCCGAGAGACCGGGCTCGGCATGCGCGTGCTCGTCGCCGCCAACCGCATGAAGCACCCTCTGGACGCCCGTACGCTGGCCCGCCTCGCGGTGCGGTACGCCGACCGGGGCGTGGTCGGCTTCGGGCTCTCCAACGACGAGCGGCGGGGCATGGCGCGGGACTTCGACCGGGCCTTCCACATCGCGCGCGAGGGCGGTCTGCTGTCGGCCCCGCACGGCGGCGAGCTGACCGGCCCGGCCTCGGTGCGCGACTGCCTGGACGACCTGCACGCCTCGCGGATCGGGCACGGGGTGCGCGCGGCGGAGGACCCGCGGCTGCTGAAGCGGCTCGCCGACCGGGGCGTGACCTGCGAGGTGTGCCCGGCCTCGAACGTGGCGCTCGGCGTGTACGAGAAGCCCGAGGACGTGCCGTTGCGGACGTTCTTCGACGCCGGCGTGCCCATGGCGCTCGGGGCCGACGACCCGCTGCTGTTCGGCTCCCGGCTGGCCGCCCAGTACGAGATCGCCCGGCACGCGCACGGCTTCTCGGACGCCGAACTCGCCGAACTGGCACGCCAGTCGGTACGGGGTTCGGCCGCCCCGGAGGACGTCAGGGAGCGGCTACTGGCCGGCGTGGACGACTGGCTGGCCGGTCCGGCCGCCTGACTCGCGCAACCTCAGCCGCACCGGCGGGTCCCATGCAAGGCGTTTGTCATGCCCAGCGTGAGGCTCACGCCGAGGCAGACGCAACGGAGATCCCGCCCACCAGCGTCCGCGCGAGCCGGGCGGCGAACTCGTCGACCGGCGGCCGCTCCCCCGTGCCGGTCGCGTCGTAGGCGAACGCGCGCTGCGCGCAGGCGCCCAGCAGCAGCGATGCGGCCGCGAAGGTGTCGGCGTCGGCGCGGACCCGGCCGACGGCCTGTTCGGCGCGCAGATAGGCGTCCAGGTCCTGGATGGGCCGGTGCGGGCCGGAGCCGAGCGTGCGCAGGGCGTCGTCGTGGCGCCGCTTGAGCTGGGTCTCGGCGTACAGGGAGGCGGCGATCGGGAAACTCTGCTCGTAGAAGAGCGCGGCCTGGCGGGCGATCTCGGTGAGGTTGCCCTCCAGGGTGCCCTGTCCCGGTTCGGCGGCGAGGCTGCTGAGCAGGGGCGTGAGCCGGGGCAGCCGCTCGGCGAGCACGCGCACGAACAGATCCTCCTTGCTGTCGAAGTACTTGTAGAGGGCCGCTTCGGAGCAGCCGGCCGCGCGGGCGATCTCCTTGGTGGTGGCGCGGGCGAGTCCGATGGTGAGCATGAGCTCGTGGGCGGCGTCGAGGATGCGGACACGCGCCGGCTTCGGCTCCATGGGCGTCCAATCGGGCTTGACGGGTGGGTGAGTGCTTACCCACTCTAGAGGGCGGAGGGGTGAGTGAATACTCACCCACTGGTTCCACTCCACCCATCCCGAGTACGGGAGCACTCATGAACCTCACCGTTTTCGGCGCCACCGGCGGCATCGGCCGCGAGATCGTGCGCCAGGCGCTCGGCGCCGGCCACCGGGTGACGGCCGTGGTCCGCGATCCGGCCCGGCTCGACGTCACAGGGGACGCACTGGAGGTGTTCCGCGCCGACCTCACCGACCCGGAGGAACTGCGCGCGGCGGTCAGTGGCCGGGACGCGGTCCTGTCCGGCCTGGGCGCGCGCAGCCGCAAGGACGCCGGGGTCGCCACCCGGCTGACCCGTACGGTCCTGCGCGCCATGGAGGCGGAGGGCGTACGACGGCTGCTCGTCGTCAGCGCCGGCCCCGTCGGCCCCGCCCCCGAGGCCGACGGCGCGCTGGACCGTGCGATGCGCGGCCTGGTCTCGGCCGTCCTGAAGGACGTCTACACCGATCTGCGCGGGATGGAGGCCGAGCTGGGCCGCAGCGGCACGGACTGGACGTCCGTACGGCCGCCGCGCCTGCAGAACAAGCCGCTCACCGGCCGCTACCGCACCGCCGTCGGCGGCTTCCCGCGCAAGGGCCGCTTCATCGCGCGCGCGGACGTGGCGCACGCGATGCTGGCGATGATCGACGACGAGGGGACGGTGAAGCAGGGGGTGGGCGTGGCGTACTGAGCCCCTGCCGTGGGTGCCGTCAGAGGCTGACGCCGACCGTCACCGGCTCGTTGACCAGCGTGATCCCGAAGGCCTCGCGTACGCCGGCGACCACCTCGCGGGCCAGGGCCAGCAGGTCCTCGGTGGTGGCGGCGCCCCGGTTGGTGAGGGCGAGGGTGTGCTTGGTGGAGATGCGGGCCGGTCCGGAGCCGTAGCCCTTGGTGAAGCCCGCCTTGTCGATCAGCCAGGCCGCGGAGGTCTTCGTCCGGCCCTCCCCCGCCGGGTAGGCGGGCGGCTCCACGCCGTCGCCCAGCCGCTCGCGCACGCGCGCGTGGAACGCGGCGAACTGCTCGGCGCTGAGGATCGGGTTGGTGAAGAAGGACCCGGCGGACCAGGTGTCGTGGTCCTCGGGGTCGAGCACCATGCCCTTTCCGGCGCGCAGCTTCAGCACGGTCTCGCGCGCGTCGGCCAGCGGCACCCGGTCTCCCGGCTCGACGCCGAGCGCGCGGGCCGCCTCGGCGTACTTCACGGGCGCCGAGAGCCCGTCCGCGTCCTCCAGCTCGAAGCGGACGCGCAGCACGACATAGCGCTCGGGGTCGGCCTTGAAGCGGCTGTGGCGGTACGAGAAGGCGCACTCCTCGTTCGCCAGCGTGACGGTCTCGCCGGCGCGCCGGTCGTAGGCGATGACCTCGGTGATGGTGGTGGAGACCTCCTGGCCGTAGGCGCCCACGTTCTGGATCGGCGTGGCGCCGGCCGATCCCGGGATCCCGGCGAGGCACTCGATCCCGGCGAGCCCGGCCTCGACCGTGCGCGCCACGGCATCCGTCCACACCTCGCCGGCCGCGAGCTCCAGCGTCGTGCCGCGCAGCTCGACACCGCGCGTGGCGATGCGCAGGGCGGTGCCGTCGAAGCCCTTGTCGCCGATGACCAGGTTCGAGCCGCCGCCGATGACCAGCAGCGGCGTCCCGCTGTCGTCGGCCTCACGGACGGCGGCGATCACCTCGGCGTCGGTGTCGGCGGTGACCAGCCGGGCCGCGGGACCGCCCAGCCGGAAGGTGGTCAGCGGGGCGAGGGGGGCGTCGTGGAGTACCTGCACGGGCCCAAGACTACGAGATGCCTCCGACAGCACCGCATCCACACGTGCGGCGGCCAGGGAGCCCTGGCAGAGGGCGGTTCCGCGCCATGCAGGGCCGGGTGGGTCTCCATGCCTCGCCCGGCGGGCAGCTCCTCGCCTTGGTGGGCGGGGCGGGGCCCGCGGCGGTTGGCCGGGAGCGCGTCGCCGGGACACGCCGCGTCCCGGCGCGGTGCCGCCTACGGTCCCGGCCAGGCGACCGCCCCGAGCGACTTCGCGGCATATACGGCCTCCGGCCCCGGCCACGCCCGCGGGCGGCGGCTGCGTTGCGCCGCGCGCGGCCTGCGACCCCGCCAGGCCCGCGGACACCAGGGACAGCGGCCTCCCCACACGCGCAACCTCCCACCCAGACCACACCCGCGCACAGCAGGGACAGCAGCATTCCCGCACGCGCAACCTCCCACCCCGACCACAGCCGCAGGCCAATCGGGAGCGGCGGCCTTCCCGCGCGCTGTGTCCCTTGGCCCCGTGCCCACGCGGGCCGGGCGGAACGGCGGCCCTTGCGGCGCGGCGCATTGTGCTCGTGCCGACCGCGACCAGCGGCCCCGGCCGCCCACCGGCGCGAGCCGCCACTCGCGCACGCGCGCGTGGGCTCCTGATACGCGTGAGCGCCCGACACACGTGCACGCGCGCGTGGTCTCCTCCCGAAGCCCACGCGCGCGTACCCCACGTACCGCAACTGCCGACCGGCGGTCTACCCGAGCCGCCGTTCCGCCTCCTCCCAGCTCACCGGCAACTCGTCGCTGGAGGTCTGCCAGGTGGCGAACGCGGCGTCGCGCATCTGGGAGGCCAGCCCGCGGGAGGTGGGGCGGTGGGCACCGGAGTGGGCGAAGGCCTTCAGCGCGTCGGCGGACTCCCAGGCGGACAGCGTCCAGAAGGTCCGCCGCAGGGGCTGTGCCTTGAGGGAGGCCCCGTAGGCGCCGGGTGCCTTGCCCACCTGCCGCCATACGGCCGGGGTGCGGGCGAGGAAGCGGAGCGCGCCCCACAGGGAGCGGGTCTCGAAGCGCGAGGCGAAGACGTGCACCTCGGTGCCCTGCGGCGGGGTGTTCGGCACGATCCAGGGAAGAGCGGGGAGAGCGGGCATCGCGAACTCCTTGGGACGAGGGTGACGAGGTTCCGGGCGGGTCTCAGCGTGCGGTGCTCTCCAGGGCGGTGCCCGCCGGCGCGGGAGCCTCGGCGGCAGCGGCCCCCAGGGCCGGCGCGGGCGTCCCGTCCCCCGCGGCGAGGCGGGCGGCGGCGCGCCGGGCCGGGATCACCAGAGCCGCGACCGCGGCGAGGGCGACCACCGCCGAGCCGGTGACCAGGGCGGGCCGCAGGCCGTCGACGAAGCTCTGCGCACTCTCGTAGCCGCCCTGTGCGGAGAAGATCGACGACATCACCGCGATGCCGAGCGCGCCGCCCACCTCGCGCAGCGCGTTGTTGGCGCCGGAGGCGATGCCCTGCTCCTGCGGGCGGACGCTGGACATCACCAGATTGGCGGCCGGGGCGAAGTACAGGGCCATGCCGATCCCGCTGACGACCAGGGCGGGCAGCTGGGCGGCGTAGGAGGCATCCGTGGTGGCCACGGCGGCCATGTAGCCGAGACCGACGGCCTGCAGGAACAGGCCGGCCGCGACGACCGGGCGGCCGCCGATGCGGTCGGAGAGGATCCCGGCGATCGGCGCCACGAGCATCGGCATTCCGGTCCACGGCAGCATCCTGAGGCCCGCCTCGGTGGGCGAGTAGCCGAGCACGCCCTGCATGTACTGGCTGAGCAGGAAGATCGAGCCGAACATGCCGACGAACATCAGCAGGCTGGCCGCGTTGATGCCGGAGAAGGCGCGGGACCGGAACAGCCGCATCGGCAGCATGGGGTTGGCCGCGCGGGAGCTGTACAGGACGAACCCGGTCAGCAGTGCGCCACCGGCGAACAGCGCGGTGAGGACCACGGTGTCGGTCCAGCCGTCGGCGGGCCCGCGGACCAGGCCGTAGACGATCCCGAAGAGGCCGCCGCTGGCGAGCAGGGTGCCGGGGACGTCGAGCCGGGCCCCGGTGCCGTGGGACTCGGCGAGGCGCAGCCGGGCGAGCGGCAGCGTGATCAGGCCGAGCGGCACGTTCAGCCAGAAGATCCAGTGCCAGGAGACGTGCTCGGTGAGGCTGCCGCCGATGAGCGGTCCGGAGGCGACGGCGAGTCCGTTGACGGCGCCCCAGATGCCGTACATCATCCCGCGCTTGGCGGCGGGCACGGCCGCGGTCAGCAGGGTCAGCGTGAGCGGCATCATCACGGCCGCGCCGACGCCCTGGACCGCGCGGGCGGCGATCAGGGAGCCGATGCCGGGGGCCATGGCCGCGGCGGCGGAGGCGCCGGTGAAGACGGCGAGCCCGGCGATGAAGAGCCTGCGGCGCCCGAAGCGGTCGCCGAGCGCCGCGCCGAACATCAGCAGGACGGCGAAGGTGAGCGTGTAGGCGCTCACGGTCCACTCGAGGTCGTCCAGGGCGCCGCCGAGGTCCTTGCGGATGGAGGGCAGGGCGGTGGTGACGACGAGGTTGTCGAGGGCCGCCATGAAGCCGGCGACGCTGGTGATGACGAGGGCCCAGGCGGCGCTTCCGCGGCCTGTGCTCGTTGCGGTCTGCTGTGACATCTCTCCCCCAGAGAGCTGCTAGTTAGTTATTGATGACTAACTTTCCTGCGCAGGAAAAAGGCGGGACAACCGCCTCGTTCCGCTACTTCTCCAGCCGGCCGGTGATCCGGGCCGACGGATACATCCCCTGCCAGACGCGGTGCTCGGGCGGAAACCCCATGGCGGCGAGGGTGTTGATGAGCATTCCGTACGCCAGGAAGATCGTGGTCTGGTTGTCGTCCGCCCCCAGCGGCAGATGGACGGTGTCCCAGAGCTTCATCCAGGCGGCCCGTACGGCCTCGCCGAACTCGTGGTCACCCTCGGCCTCGGCCGCCGCGACCGTGATGTAGGTCTGCATCTGCATCTGGAGCTTCTCGGGCTGCTCCGTGATCAGCCGCACATAGGCGTTCGCCATGGCGTGCAGGGCCTCCTCGCCCGCCAGCCCCTCGGCCGCCTCCTCGAAGACCCGGCAGGTGTCCTCCACACACCGGAGCGACGCGGCGGCGAAGATCGCCTTCTTCCCCGCGAAGAGCCGGAAGAGATACGGCTGCGACACACCCACGCGGCTCGCGATCGCCTCCGTGGAAGTGCCGTAGTAGCCCTTCTGCGCGAACTCGGCGATCGCCGCGCGAATGACGCTCTCGCGTCGCTCTTCTGCACTCATCCTGGGCATGGAAAGTAAGTTAGTGCTCAATCACTAACTTGGCAAGCCGCCCGGCCCCGGACACCCGTAAGGGGCGCCCCACCGTGGTGGACGCCCCTTACAGCGCTGCTCGCGGTGGTGCCGTCAGGCCAGTCGTACGACCGCCCGGGACATACCCAGCACCTTCTGGCCACCGCTGGTCGCCGTCAGGTCCACGCGCACGGTGTTGTCGTCCAGCTTGGCCGCCACCTTGCCGCTGACCTCGATCAGCGCGCCCTGGTCGTCGTTCGGCACGACGACGGGCTTGGTGAAGCGGACGCCGTACTCGACGACCGCGCCCGGGTCCCCGGTCCAGTCGGTGACCACGCGGATCGCCTCGGCCATGGTGAACATGCCGTGCGCGATGACGTCCGGCAGACCGACCTCCTTGGCGAACTTCTCGTTCCAGTGGATCGGGTTGAAGTCCCCGGAGGCACCCGCGTAGCGCACGAGCGTGGCGCGGGTCACGGGGAAGGTCTGCGCGGGCAGTTCGGTGCCGACCTCGACGTCGTCGTACGCGATCTTCGCCGTCATCAGGTACTCACGCCTCCTCGGCCGCGCGGGCCACGAGCTTGGTCCAGGCGGTCACGACGTGCTCGCCCGCCTCGTCGTGCACCTCACCGCGGATGTCCAGGATGTCGTTGCCCGCGAGGGACTTGATCCCCTCGATGGTGGAGGTGACCGTGAGCCGGTCGCCGGCGCGCACCGGGCGGCTGTAGGCGAACTTCTGGTCGCCGTGGACCACGCGGCTGTAGTCGAGACCGAGTTGCGGGTCCTCGACGATCTGCCCGGCGGCCGGGAAGGTGATGGCGAACACGAACGTCGGCGGCGCGATCACATCGGAATGACCGAACGCCTTCGCGGCCTCCGGGTCCGTGTAGACCGGGTTGGTCTCGCCCACCGCCTCGGCGAACTCGCGGATCTTCTCCCGGCCCACCTCATAGGGCGCGGTGGGCGGGTAGGTCCGTCCAACGAAGGACTGGTCGAGCGCCATGGCCCGGCACCTCCTGGTGTCTGCTGTGATGGCCCCAAATTAGCCGGAATCCTGCCGGGGAATGCGCAGGGGGGACGGGTGAGGACCGGCCGCTGAAGCGCGGGTGAAGCCGAGGCGCCGGGGAAACCGAGGCGCCGGTGAGGTGGTGAAACGCCGCGAGGCCGCCCCCCGGAAGGGGACGGCCTCGCGAACGAGCCTGTTTATCGCGTCTCGCGGTGCGCGGTGTGCGCGTTGCAGCGAGGGCAGTGCTTCTTCATCTCAAGACGATCCGGGTTGTTACGCCGGTTCTTCTTGGTGATGTAGTTCCGCTCCTTGCACTCCACGCAGGCCAGCGTGATCTTCGGGCGGACGTCGGTGGCAGCCACGTGAGTGCTCCTAAGACGAACGGGTGGACTAATTCAACGCAAGAAAGAGTAGCCGATCGAAGGACCGACCCCGCAATCGGCTACTGTGAGTAGCGGTGACCGGACTTGAACCGGTGACACAGCGATTATGAGCCGCTTGCTCTACCGACTGAGCTACACCGCTGCGATGCGATCGGACCCCGCCTTTCGACGGGAACCTCTCACACCAGAGCCCCAAAACGGAATCGAACCGTTGACCTTCTCCTTACCATGGAGACGCTCTGCCGACTGAGCTATTGGGGCGAGCGATGAAGACATTACACGGTCCGCCGCCGTTCACCCAAATCCGTATCCGGCAGCCCCGGACCACCCCCATCCCAGGGCCCGCAGTGACCTCATGAGCCGTCACACGGTGCGGGAACCGTGTCCACGCGTGCGTGGACGTCGTCGGGGAGGGCGGGGGCCACGCGGGTGGGTGACACGTGTACCGCCAAGGACGGACCACGCCGGTACGACTATTGCGCTCCTGCGCGCCCGGCACGGCTCGCCACCCTAGGCTCGACTCGCCCGGCGTGATCTTGGGGCCCGGGCCCCGGTGTCTCACGCGGGCCCGCCCGAGCCCCCGGCCCCGATCCTGGAGCGCGATGCCCGACAGCCAGCCGCAGCCTCATCCGCCGTCGAACTCCCCGGGATCCTCGGGTCAGTCCGACCCGGCCGTCCTGCTGCTGTGCGGGGCGCGGCTCACCGACGGCCGGACGGTGGACGTACGGCTGGTCGGCGGGCGCATCGAGGCGGTGGGCACGGCCGGCAGTCTGGCGCCGGGACCCGCCCGGACGAGCGCCACGCGCGTGGACCTGGACGGCTATCTGCTCCTGCCGGCCCCGGCCGAACCGCACGCCCACGGCGACACCGCGCTGTCCGCCGAGCACCCCGGCCCGGTGTCGTACGGCCCCGAGGACGTCCAGCGCCGGGCGACGGAGGCGGCCCTGCTGCAGCTCGGGCACGGGGCGACGGCGGCACGCACGCACGTGCACGTGGGCGACGTACAAGGGCTCGGCGCGCTGGGTGCGGTCCTGCAGGCGCGGCGCTCGCTGCGGGGGCTCGCCGAGCTGACGACGGTGGCGATGCCACGGCTGCTGACCGGGGTGGCCGGGGCCGACGGGCTGGCGATGCTGCGCGACGCGGTCAAGATGGGCGCCTCCGTGGTGGGCGGCTGCCCCGACCTGGACCCCGATCCCACGGGCTATGTGGAGGCGGTCCTGGAGGTGGCCTCCGAGCACGGCTGCCCGGTGGACCTGCACACGGACGCCTCCGACCCGGCCCGGTTGTCCCGGCTCGCGGCCATGGCCGGGGGCCTGCGCCCCGGCGTGACGATCGGGCCGTGCGCCGGCCTCGCACGCCTCCCCACCCAGGCCGCCTCCCGCGCCGCCGACCAGCTCGCGGCGGCCGGTGTGACGGTCGTGTGCCTGCCGCAGGGCGGCTGCTGCGGAACCGACCGCCGGGGCGCCGCTCCGGTACGGCTGCTGCGCGCGGCCGGGGTGCGCGTGTCGGCCGGCAGCGGCGCCCTGCGCGACGCCGCCAACCCCGTCGGCCGCGGCGACCCCCTGGAGGCGGCCTACCTCCTCGCCTCCGCCCAGGGCCTGCGCCCGGAGGACGCCTACGACGCCGTGAGCACCTCGGCCCGCGCGGTGCTGGGCCTGCCGGAGGTACGCGTGGAGGCC
Source organism: Streptomyces sp. NPDC030820 (assembly GCF_055572075.1). Taxonomy (NCBI): domain Bacteria; kingdom Bacillati; phylum Actinomycetota; class Actinomycetes; order Kitasatosporales; family Streptomycetaceae; genus Streptomyces; species Streptomyces sp. NPDC030820. Next base: position 78,391 of record NZ_JBVIEB010000002.1, on the reverse strand, counting down.
GGCTTCCCTGCAGACCTCCTCGCCGTACGCGGCAACCGCCTGGCCGGCGCTCTGTCCCTGGCATACAGCCGGATCGTGGTCCACCGGGGCCGGGTGGTGGCGCGCACGAGCGCGGTGCGCGAGTACTGCAATTCGGCGGCCACGGTGGGACTCGGGTTGCCGCGACAGGGGCGGGGCGAGCTGTCGTGAGGGCGCGCGGTACGGAGCGCTGTCGGGAGCCCGGTGCGCGGGGTGGGGAGCCGCGGGGCGCGCGGTCCGGAGCGCTGTCCGGAGCCCGGTCCGGGGTGGGGCCCGAGGGGCGCGCGGGTGCGTGTGCGGGGCCGGAGCGTGCGCTCGTGGGCGCTCCGGCGCGGGCCGGTGGGCATGAGCCCGGCGCGGTGCTGCCACGCCGCTTAACCCGTGCGGCAGATGCGCCCCTTCCGGCGTACGGTCGGAATCATGCGCATTGTCATCGCTGGTGGTCATGGTCAGATCGCGCTGCGGCTGGAGCGCCTGCTCTCCGCGCGCGGGGACGAGGTCGCGGGGATCATCCGCAAGTCCGAACAGGGCGACGATCTGCGGGCGGCCGGCGCCGAACCGGTGCTGCTCGACCTGGAGTCCGCCTCGGTGGAGGGGGTCGCGGCGCATCTGCAGGGCGCCGACGCGGCGGTCTTCGCGGCCGGCGCGGGCCCGGGCAGCGGGGCGGCCCGCAAGGAGACGGTGGACAGGGGCGCGGCCGTGCTGTTCGCGGACGCGGCCGTTCGCGCGCGTGTGCGCCGTTTCCTGGTCGTGTCCTCGATGGGCGCGGATCCCGCGCACCAGGGCGACGACGTCTTCGACGCGTACCTGCGTGCCAAGGGCGAGGCGGACGCGTACGTCACCCGCCAGGAGGCCCTGGACTGGACGATCCTGCGCCCCGGCACGCTGACGGACGACGCCGGCACCGGTCACGTCCGCCTGGAGGCGCACACCGGGCGCGGCGTGGTCCCCCGGGACGATGTGGCGGCCGTACTCGCGGAGTTGGTGGACACCCCGGCGACGACCGGCCTGACCTTGGAGCTGATCAGCGGATCGACGCCGGTGTCGGTGGCGGTGAAGTCGGTGGCCGGGAACTGAGACCGCCCGCGGGCCGTTGAACGGACAGACCCCGCCAACGGGCCTTCAGCACCGTCGGCCTGTCGCCCCATCAGCTCTCCAACAGCCCGCCCCACACACGCAAGCCCCTTCCGCCCCCTCCGCCTCTTCGCGAACTCAGAACAGGGGCAACTGCCCGGGGAACTCCGGTACGGCGTATCCGTCCAACGCCGGCTGGACGGCCCCGAGTTGTGCATGCTGCCGTGATCCGGCGCAGGAGACGAGTCCCCCGTTCTCCCGCGCCCCGGGCGGGTCGTGCCGCGCATAGCGGCCCGCGACGACGGCGATGTCGCGATGGCACACAGGGCAGGTTCTGCGTCGGGAGGACATGCCGTCAGTGTGCCCGCACGAGCGGCGGCCGCGACACCGCTGTCAGGTGCGGGTCTCCGCTTCCCAGCGATCGGGGCCCACCCCGCGCCAGTCGATCAGCGGTGAGTCGGCCACTTGCTCCGGCTCGATCTCCAGCCCCGCGCGGCGCAGGAACTCCACAAGGTCGCCCACGTTGTGCGCCAGGCCGAGGATCTCGCCGTCCACGCGGACCCGGCGGCCGCCGGTCGGGGACGGCAGATGCACGATGATGGGTCGTTTCCCGGCCATGGCTCCAGCATCTTCCGGACCGCCCGGGCCCGCACCCGGACCGGTCATTCCAGTATCCCCAGCGCACTCTCGGGGCGGCACAGCGGGCATGCGGCGACCTCTCCTTCGGTGAGTGCGCGGACGGCCTGCTCCCGGCTGACCGCCTTGGACCGCCCGCCGGCGCTCGCACAGCCGCCGAGGTGAAGGTACACCGCGGTGCGGCCGTTCAGGCCGCGCTCGATCAGCCAGTCCGGAGCGGCCTGCCGGACGGCGAAACGGCGCTGCCGTTCGGCCTCCCGGCGCTCTTCGTCCGCGATCCACCGGTCCATCAGGGCGAGCTGCCGCGCGGCCTGATGTTCGACGACGCGGCGGGCGAAGCGCAGCATGTCGAGACGCGTCAGCGGACGGTCATCGTTCACACGTTCGATTCTAGTGAAGAGACCCGGAAGTGCGACCAGCGGGATGCGACCGAACAGGGTCCGCGTGAAACGGTTCTCCACCGTTGAGACGCAGGTCACATTCATTCCTGTCACGGCGCGCGGTGCCGCTCTGTCCAAGAGGGCGTACGAACCGGCAACCACCCAGGAGTACACCGTGGAAGCTCGTCTGAACGTCATGGCCGCCCCGGTCGCGGCCAAGGTCATGAAGCACATCATCGCCGCGGGCAGGGCGCTCTCGGAGTCGACCGTGCCGGCCTCGACGCGCGAACTGATGATGCTCCGCGCCAGCCAGATCAACGGCTGCGCCGGATGCATCGACATGCACACCAAGGAGGCCGCCGCGGCCGGCGAGACCGCCGTACGCCTCCATCTGGTCGCCGCCTGGCGGGAGGCCAAGGTCTTCACCGACGCCGAGCGCGCCGCGCTGGAGCTGACGGAGGAGGGCACCCGCATCGCGGACGCGGCCGGCGGCGTCCCGGACGAGGTCTGGGCGAACGCGGCCAAGTACTACGACGAGGAACAGCTCGCCGACCTGGTGGCCCAGATCGCCGTCATCAACGCCTTCAACCGCGGAAACGTCATCACCCAGCAGCCCGCCGGAGACTACGAGGCGGGCATGGCCGCCAAGTTCCACTGACGGCTGACGACAAGCGCCCCGCGACCTGCTCTCGCAGGTCACGGGGCTCTCGTTCCCGTGTGGACCTGCCGTTTCCCGGCCCCGCGGCACCACCGCCCCACGTCGGCTGGACTTTCGTCCGGATCCGAGGCGCGAGATCCTGGTACTGCGACCGTGACCAGCGAACACCACGCGCGGGCCGGGACGCCTCTCACGCGTCGTAAAGCCCACCTCATGCTCATACGGCCCTCAGCGCGGCGGGCGCTGTCGCGACTTCCCGAAGGAGGCCGGGCGATGAATCTCCCGTCGTACCGTGACAGCAGAAGCGCTACAGCACCACAGCGGGTCCCCGGCCGGGCCAGGAACGCCAGGAACGCACGAAGACTGAGCACGGCCGCCGCCGTGGCGGCGCTGCTTGTGGCGGGCTGCGGCACGGACACCCCCAAGGCGGCCCCGCACTCCAGTGGCCCGGGAGTGTCCCTGCTCCCGACACCCGTGCCTTCCCACTCCCGTTCGTCCTTCGCCCCGGACCTCACCACAGCCGCCACCGCATGCACCAACAGCACGAAGCTCGCCGGCTGGTCGAACCACCGGCTGGCCATGCTGACCATCGCCGTCCCGGTGTCGGAAACCTCCGTGTCCGACGCCGCTTCCGAGGTGAGCGCCGGTGCGGGCGGTGTGCTGCTGTTCGGCAGCAAGGCGCCGTCCGACCTCGGCTCACGGCTGGCCGCCCTGAAGTCCCACGTTCCGGGCCATCTGGGCCTGTTGGTGATGACCGACGAGGAGGGCGGCGGCATCCAGCGCATGGCAAACCTCGTCGGATCCCTGCCCTGGGCCGCGTCCATGGGCACGCACTGGACCCCGGCCCAGATCCAGCAGAACGTCAGGAAGGTCGCCACCAAGATGGCGGCCGCCCAGGTCAACATGGACCTCGCACCAGTGGTCGACGTAGACGGCAGGAACGCGGCTCCCAGTCATACCAACCCCGACGGATGGCGGTCCTTCAGCGGCAGCACCTCGGTGGTCTCCAAGGACGGTGTCGCGTACATGAACGGGTTGCGCGCCGCACAGGTGATACCCGTCGTCAAGCACTTCCCGGGCCTCGGCGGCTCCAGCTACAACTCCGACTTCGGCGCCGCCCGCACCCTGCCCTGGTCCACCCTGCAGAAGGTGGCCATCCCGCCGTTCACAGCGGCCATCAAGGCCGGTGCCCCGGCCATCATGGTCTCCAACAACATCGTGCCGGGCCTGGGCACCTATCCGGCGAGCCTGTCACCCACCGCCATCGGCTCCGAGCTGCGCGGCAAGCTGGGCTTCAAGGGGCTGGTGGTCACCGACTCCCTCAGCGCCAAGGCGATCTCCGCCGCAGGCTTCAGCATTCCCGCCGCCGCCGTCCAGGCCCTGCGCTCCGGTGCCGACATGGTCATGTTCGACCTGGGGAGCAACGTCGGCTCCCAGACGTCCTCGATCGCCTCGGCGATCACCAAAGCGGTGGCCGGCGGACACCTCGCCCGCAGCCGCCTCATCGACGCGGCGGGGCACGTCCTGGCCGTCCGGCACGTGAATCTCTGTTCCTGAGCGCGAGGGGCGCCTCTGAGATCTTCTCCCGGTACGGGGACACGACAAGGGCCCGGTGACCTGCTAGTTCTTGCAGGTCACCGGGCCCTTGTTCCCATGTGGCGGCGCCAGGATTCGAACCTGGGAAGGCTGAGCCGGCAGATTTACAGTCTGCTCCCTTTGGCCGCTCGGGCACACCGCCGGGGTCGGCCACCAGATCGAACCGCTTTTCGGCGGTCCCCCTGGCGACGACGTAAACAATACCCGATACACGGGGGTGCTTCGCCACCCGGTTGATCACCACCCCTCGGCTCGCGGGGTGGCTAGGCTGGTGCGGATGCGGCCCGGTCTGACGCCGGGCCCGGCGGCCGCCGCCGCGCACGCCGGCACGCACCCGATACGCACCCGATACAAGGAGCCACAGGACATGGCCGACTCCAGTTTCGACATCGTCTCGAAGGTCGAGCGGCAGGAGGTCGACAACGCCCTCAACCAGGCCGCCAAGGAGATCTCGCAGCGCTACGACTTCAAGGGCGTGGGCGCCTCGATCTCGTGGTCCGGTGACAAGATCCTCATGGAGGCGAACTCCGAGGACCGGGTGAAGGCTGTCCTCGACGTTTTCCAGTCCAAGCTGATCAAGCGCGGCATCTCGCTGAAGGCGCTGGACGCGGGCGAACCCCAGCTGTCCGGCAAGGAGTACAAGATCTTCGCGTCGATCCAGGAGGGCATCTCCCAGGAGAACGCCAAGAAGGTGGCGAAGATCATCCGTGACGAGGGCCCGAAGGGCGTGAAGGCCCAGGTCCAGGGCGACGAGTTGCGCGTCTCCTCCAAGAGCCGGGACGACCTGCAGGCCGTGATCGCGCTGCTGAAGGGCAAGGACTTCGACTTCGCGCTGCAGTTCGTGAACTACCGGTAGGAGACCGGCAGGACACCGGTGGGACCGGCACACCAGCCGGACACCCGCGACAGCACGGAAGGGTGGGCGCCCCCGAGCGGTGCTCGCCCTTCCGTGCTGTCGTCGCGCGCGTTCACTGCCTGTCGACCGCGTGTTCGTGGCCTGTTGACGAGGGAGACGCCGACGGTCCACCTCCCGGTCGCGGCGCTCAGTAGGGTGCCGCGCATGACAACTTCCGGCACCGGGCTCCGACGCACCCTCGGCGTGCGGGACGCCGTGATCGTCGGCCTCGGCTCGATGGTCGGGGCAGGCGTGTTCTCGGCCCTGGGGCCCGCCGCGCGCGGCCGGTACGGGACTGCTGCCCGGGCTGGCGCTCGCGGCCGTGGTGGCCTACTGCAACGCCATGTCCTCGGCCCGCCTCGCCGCCCGCTATCCCGCCTCCGGCGGCACGTACGTGTACGGACGGGAACGGCTGGGCCCCTTCTGGGGCTATCTCGCGGGCTGGGCCTTCGTGGTCGGCAAGACGGCGTCCTGTGCGGCCATGGCGCTCACCGTGGGCGCGTACGTCTGGCCGGGGCAGGCCCACGCGGTGGCGGTCGCGGCCGTGGTGGCCCTGACGGCCGTGAACTACGGCGGGATCCAGAAGTCGGCGTGGCTGACGCGCGTGATCGTGGCGGTGGTGCTGGCCGTGCTCGCGGCCGTGGTGGTCGTGTGCCTGGCCTCCGGGCGGGCCGACGCCGGACGGCTGGACATCGGGCTGCCGTCGGGCGTGGGCGGCGTGCTCCAGGCGGCGGGGCTGCTGTTCTTCGCGTTCGCCGGGTACGCGCGGATCGCGACCCTCGGGGAGGAGGTACGGGATCCGGCGCGCACGATTCCGCGGGCGATCCCGCTGGCCCTGGGGATCGCACTTGTGGTGTACGCGTGCGTGGCCGTCGCCGTGCTCGCCGTCCTCGGTACGGACCGGCTCGGGCACGCGGCGGCGCCGCTGACCGACGCGGTACGGGCGGCCGGTGTGCCCGGATTCGCGCCGGTGGTGCGGGGCGGGGCCGCGGTGGCGGCGCTCGGCTCGCTGCTCGCGCTGATCCTCGGCGTGTCCCGTACGAGCCTCGCCATGGCCCGGGACGGGCATCTGCCGAGGGCGCTGGCGGCCGTGCACCCGCGTTTCCAGGTGCCGCACCGGGCGGAGCTGGCCGTGGGCGCGGTGGTCGCCGTACTGGCAGCGACGGTCGATGTGCGCGGGGCGATCGGCTTCTCCTCCTTCGGCGTGCTCGCCTACTACGCCGTCGCCAACGCCTCCGCGTGGACCCTGAGTCCGGCCCCATCGGCCCGCATGGTGCCCGTGGTGGGCCTGCTGGGCTGCGCCACGCTGGCGTTCGCGCTGCCCGCCGTCTCGGTGGCCGTGGGGGCGGGCGTGCTCGCGGTGGGCGTGGCGGCCTACGGCGTACGACTGCGGGCGCGGCGGCGCACCGAGTGACGCCGGGAGACGCCCAGCGGGATCGTCTCCGGACGTTCCCGATCACGCCACAAGGACGCTGCGGTTCTGCGCCCGAACGCCCGGCACGCTGATACTTGTGACAGCAGGCATGCCGGTGGAGCGACCTGGAGAGGTGCCGATCATGAAGGTGTTCAACCTGCTGCTCAACATCCTGTGGCTCGTCTTCTGCGGCTTCTGGATGGCGATCGGTTATCTCATCGCTGCCCTGATCTGCTTCGTCCTGATCATCACCATCCCGTTCGGCATCGCGTCGCTGCGCATCGCCGGCTTCGTCCTGTGGCCGTTCGGCCGGACCACCGTGGACCGGCCGGACGCGGGGGCGGGCTCCTTCATCGGCAACGTGATCTGGGTGATCTTCGCGGGCTGGTGGCTGGCGCTGGGCCACCTGATCACGAGCATCCCGCTGTTCCTGTCGATCATCGGGATCCCCTTCGGCTGGGCGAACCTCAAGCTGATCCCGATCTCCCTCATGCCGCTCGGGCGTGAGGTGGTGCCGTCGGACCAGGGTTTCGCCGGGCGCTGATCTCGCGCGCCGGGCGCGATCTTCTGCGTCGGCCGCCGGTCTCCCGTCGCCGGCCGCCGGTCACGGCGGGAGCAGCGTGCCCAGCGGTCCGAGGTCGATGTTGAGGTCGCCCAGGGTGAGGCCGTAGCTGTCGCACAGTTCGGCCATCCGGTCGTGCAGCAGCATCAGGGTCAGGCCGAGACGTTCCTCCTGATCCTCGGTCAGATCGCCCTCGTCGACGCGGCGGAGGGCCTGCCGCTCCATCAGCTGGCGCAACAGCTCCACGATGGTCAGGACAAGCCGGACGAGGTCCCGCTCCACCGTGTCCGGGTCGGCGCGAAGCCGGCGCGCGGCGCCCTGGACCCGGCCGGTGGGCGACGGCGAGACGTCCTCCGGACGGGCGGGCAGCAGCGAGAAGGCACGGTCCGCGGCTTCGGCGACCTCGCGCAGCCGATCGGGGGACGGGCGGTCAGCGGGGCTCGTCACCGGAACCACCGTCTCCACCGTCTCCGCCGTGTCCGGTGAGCGCCTGCCGCGACGGAAGGAAGGTGGTCCACTGCTCGTCGAGCTGCTCGTGGACGGCGACCACCACGGCGCGCAGCGAGATCCTCACGAGATCGATGTCGGCGATGGACAGGACGAGGTCCCCGGTGAGCACCACACCGCCGCTCAGCAGCCGGTCCAGCAGGTCGATCAGGGCCACTTGCTGCTGACGGACCGAACGGTCGTCGTACGCGCCGTGCTCACTCACCGCCGCCCGGCCTCCCCCGGCGCATCCTCCTGCGCATCCCCCTGCCCGTCCTCCTGCGCGTCGGGCTCGGGCCGAGTGGTGAGTTCGGGCGGGGTGGCGAAGGAGTACGGCGCCCAGGGGCCGGTGACGTCCACGCGGATCCCGGGCAGGCCGTCCGCGGCACGCAGCATCCGGGTGCGGAACTGCTCGGCCAGATGGCGCGGGACCAGATAGGCGTCATTGGCGACGTTCACGCCCGGGACCTGGGCGAGTGTGCCCTCCTGCGGCCGGTGCCGGGTCCGGTCGACCGCGAGGCCGCGGGCCTCCTCCTCCGTACGCCGGACAGCCTCCTCGGCGAGTCGCCACGTGTCCTCCCGCTCCTGCCGCTGGTGCCTGCGGCTGCGCAGATAGGCGCGTCCGGGGCTCGTGCCGTCGGCCGGGCCGCGAGCTTCCGCAGGGGCGGGCTCGGACGGGGGCGGCACCTCGGCGTACACCTTGACGCCCCATTCCTCGTGGCCGGCGAGCCGGTCCAGCAGCGCGGTGAAGGACGCCTCCTGGCTGCGCAGCATGTCCCGGACGCGGTTCTCGTCGAGATACACGGTCGCCAGCCGCAGGGGGAGGATCGTGGCGTTCCGGGCCAAGGTCTCGATCACCAGGTTGTGAGCCCGGGCGGTCGCCTCCAGCCACCGCAGGTCCTCAAGACCGGTCTTCAGCGCTGCCTCCGAGAACTCCTCCCGGGGCACCGCGCTGACCGCGGCGGCCACCGCACCCGAGCGGACCAGGCTGACCGGGGCGTCCGCCACGCCCCGGAGCCGGGCGAGCGCCGTCGGCTCCGGCGCGGCGGACGAACCCACCACGGCGTACGCGTAGCACAGCTGCTCGTCCACCGTCCTCAGCTCCGGTCCTCGTCGTCCTCGTCGTCCCCGGCCGTACGGCGCTTACGGCGTGGCTCGGCACGCGTCGCACGGCGGGCCTGGTCGGCGTCACTCGCCCGCCGGGCCTGATCGGAGTCACCTGTGTCGTGGGACCGACGACGGCTGCCGGATCCGCTCTCGGACAGCTCCGGCCGGGACCCGTCGAGCTGCCTGCGCAGCACCTCCACTTCCTCGCGCAGGCGCTTGTTCTCGGCCTGGATGCTGTGCCTGCGGTCGGCGCGGGACGAAAGGGCGGGGTCGTGCTCCCACCAGTCGATGCCGATCTCCCTGGCCTTGTCGACGGACGCCACGAGGAGCCGGAGTTTGATGGTGAGCAGCTCGATGTCGAGGAGGTTGATCTTGATGTCGCCGACGATGACGATGCCCTTGTCGAGCACGCGCTCCAGAATGTCGGCAAGGTTCGCGCTGGACCCCTGACCGTACGGGGAGAGGGATCGCGACGACCCGGGGACGGCGGGCTCGTACTCGCTCACGGCATCTCGACCTCGTTTCCTGGGCAGCGGAATCTATCCGCGGCGCCGGCGACTGTCGGCGGTGCGGCTCTCGGCGGGTTCTTCCTCCGCCTCGTCGTAGTAGCGGTCGTCGTAGGAGCGGTCGTCGGTCTCTCCGCCCTCGTCCTCCTCTTCGGTGTCTTCCTCGTCCTCCTCTTCGGCCTCGTCGTAGGACTCCTCGGGCTCCTCTTCCTCCTCGGGCTCCTCTTCCTCCTCGGCTGCCTCTTCCTCCTCGGCTCCCTCTTCGCCCTCGTACTCCCCCTCGTCCTCGCCTTCGCGCGCCTCGGCCTCCTCCGGGCCGCGCACGACCTCGCCGCCGCGAATTTCGCCGCGCCACCCTCCGGTGGCCTCTCCGCGCATCATCACGAAGGTGCGGAAGAGCTTCAGATCCAGCCGGGCGCGGCGCCCCTGCGCCCGTACCAGGCCGCCGACCCGCTCGACCACGCCCTTCGGGAAGTACTCCAGGACGAGCAGCACCTTGGTGAGGTTCTCCCCGAGGGGATGGAAGGTGACGACGCCCTTGGTGACGGCCTTCTCCCCTTCGGACGTCCAGGCGATCCGTTCGTCGGGCACCTGCTCCGTGATGATGCCCCGCCAGCGACGGCCCGCCTTGGCGATCCTCACCTCCCAGTGGGTGGTGATCTCGTCCTCCTGCTCGACGTGGACGACGCCCTTGGCGAACCGCTCGAACTCCGTGAACTGCGTCCACTGGTCGTAGGCCTCGCGTACGGGCACGCCGACGTCGATGTCCTCGATGATGGTCAGGCCCCTGCCCGTGCCCGGGCTCACCGTGGCCTTCTCGTGCCGCTTCTCGGCGACGTCCTTGGCCTTGTCCAGCAGTGTGTCCTTGGCGTGGGACGCGGTCGAGGTCAGCGCCTCGCCGGACGGCAGCGCGTGCCGGAGGAGCTTCAGGCCGCCTTTCGTCGCGGCGGTCGTCAGCACGCCGGGACTGAGGTGCGTCTCGCTCAGTTTGCGTGCCCCTTCGCCGAGCCGGTGGCCCACGCCCTCCAGCATCAGTTGGAGCCGGGCTTCCAGGTACTGCTCGACCTCTTCCTTCAGCCGGTTCGCGCCAGGGTTCTGCAGTGCCTGTTCACGGACCTTGCTGAGAGTCCCGGCACCGCCCGAGCCACGTCCCGGCGTCTTGCCCTCAGCCATCGTCAGGCCTCCTCGCTCATGCGGTGTCGCTCTTGGATCGGCCCCCGGTCCCCGTCGTCCTCCTGCGGCGCGGCTCGCCCTCGTCCTGATCCGGCCCGCGGTGCTGCGCCTTCCTTGCGCGCCCCTGGCTCCGGCGGGTCTCACCCTTGTGGCCTTCGCTCCGGCGCCCGCCGGCTCCGGCCTCGCGTTCCTCCTCCTCGCCGTCCTCGTCCTCGTCCTCGCGGGCCTCGTCCTGGCGCGACTCCGAGGCCCGGTCCGCCTCACCACCGTGCCCCGCACCGTCCGGATGCCCCTTTTCGTGCAGTCCCGCCGTGCGTTCGTGGATCGCGTCGGCCAGGCTGTCGGCCTTCGCCGTCAGCACGGAGGTCGCCGCCGCCTTGCCCGCGCCCGACAACTCGGTGCGCACCTGCTCGGTGACGTTGCTGAGGAAGGGGGAGTCCTGTACGGCCTTGACGAGCTGCCCGGGCTTGATCCGGGATCCTGCCAGCAGCCCGGCCAGGCTCAGAGCGAACTTGGCCTTCTTCGTCCGGCCCAGCACATATCCGGCGAGGACTGCCGCGCCGATCTTGGCGTTGTTCATAGTGCGACTTCTTTCCTGTCCGGCGCCTCACAGACCGCCCTGCGCACCGCGTCGCAGGTGATAGGCCCTGATCTCCTCCAGGTGGTGCATCAGCTCCGCCTCGCGGCGGGCGAACTCCTCGTCGTCGATACGGCCCTCGGTCCGCTCCCGCTCCAGGCGCACGAGGCGTTCCTGAACGGGTCCGGGGTCGTAGTACTCGTCCTCGGCGGCGCGTACGACCTTGTCGAGCACCCACCAGACCCCGCGCACGGGGGCAGCCGGGAGTGCCAGGATCTCGCCGATCAGTCCTCCCATATCGCCTCCTCGTGCGGTCCGGGCAGGTCACGCAGCGGGTCAGGCGAAGCTGTACGGCGGCAGTGGCCCCCGCACCCGCAGTTCGACGTCCTCTCCGTACCGCTCGGCCAGCTCCTGGGCGGCACGGGTGAATTCTTCGGACTGCTCGCCGTCCATCAGGAAGGAGACGTTCACGAAGTACTGCTGGGACGGCTCCGCGAGTTTCTCGGCCATCGCCAGTGGCCGCAGGGCGGCGAGTACCTCGCCGGCGAGCGCCTCCTGCCGGGTCTGCACCCCCTGGGCCAGGAGTTCCCCGAGCGCCACCCGGTCCTGCTGGGTTCCGCCGCCTTCGCGGGTCGCCTCGTTGAGCGCGCGGGCCTGCTCGGACGTCTCCAGGACGTCCCGGAGCAGCACATCCTCGTCGCACAGGCCCTTGACGTTGAACTCCACCCGTCCGGTGAGCTCGTCGAGGCGTTGCGCGTACGCCTCGGCATTGGCCTCCAGTACGGCGCGTACGGCGCCCTCGTCCTGGGCGACGTACCCGAAGCTCAGCGGGAGGACGGTGCCGCCACTCCACAGCTGATTTATGACCTCGTGGTGCGCCCCCAGATCCCGCCGGGAGACCGAGAGGTCCTCCGGGGTGTCGCTGACCACGGCGCACAGCGAGTCGCCGCGCACCACACGCAGTTCGGCGGGCGATTCACCCACTCCCTTCAGACCGCTCAGGTCCAGCGAGTGCGAGTTGTTGGTGATCGCGTACACGTACACGGGCATCACGTGCTCACTCCTCCCGCTCCCTGGAGGAACGGCGGCCCGCGCCGCGTTCTACGTGATTGTGCTGCTTCTCCCGGTCCCGCTCGCCCTCGGTCGCCTGACTCTTCTGGAACGAGTCGGTGAACGCCTGGACCGCGCCGGTCAGCGCCCCTTTGCTCTTGCCACGGGCGCCGCCCTCGGCGGTCTTCTCGACGATGTCGGTCAGCTGCGCGGGGGCCTTGCGACCCGCCTCCAGGTCCAGCCGGTTGGCGGCCTCGGCGAAGCGCAAATAGGTGTCGACGCTGGCCACGACCACGCGCGCGTCGACCTTCACGATTTCGATGCCTATGAGGGACACCCGTGCGAACACGTCGATGACCAGTCCTCGGTCGAGGACCAATTCCAGCACGTCGTACAGGTTTCCAGAACCTCCGGCCGGCCCGGCAACGGCGCCACCGCCTTGCGGCACAACAGTCACGGTTCTTTTTCCCTTAGAACGAAGGGGAAGGGCTCAGCGAGGTGTCCTGTGGTCCCAAGACAGTCCTAGCGGCGGCCCTCTTTGTCGACCTGCGCGCGGGTGTAGCGGTGTACGCGCTCGTACGCGACCAGCTTGCCCGCGGGGTCCATGACGACCTGGTAGCCGGCCATGACACTGCTCGTCTCCGGCACGCGCTCCAGTTCCACGACTTCGACTTCGGCTTCCCAGCCCCCGTCGGTCGGTCTCAGCGCCGAAACCGACTCCGGGGTTCGCCCCAGCAGCTCGGCGAGCTGCGCGATCGCGCTGCGCATGGCGTCGGACGCGGACACGCGCTCCGGCGCGGGCTCCTTGTGCGACGCGGTGCGTGCTGCGTCCGCCTTACGGTCCTTCGTGATCAGTCACCTTCTAGCTCTTCTTCAACCTTACGCCCGCCATGCCAGTACCCAGGGGGACGGCGGACTCACCTGTGGCGGCCAGCCATTTGTTCCAGCCGGGCGATGCGGTCCGCCATCGGCGGGTGCGTGGAGAACATCTTGGTCAGGCCCTGGCCCGAGCGGAACGGGTTCGCGATCATCATGTGGCTGGCGGTCTCGATCCGGGGCTCGGGGGGCAGCGGGAGCTGCTGGGTGCCGGTCTCCAGCTTGCGCAGGGCACTGGCGAGGGCCAGCGGATCGCCGGTGAGCTGGGCGCCGGAGGCGTCCGCCTCGTACTCGCGGGAGCGGCTGATGGCCAGCTGGATGAGGCCGGCGGCGAGCGGACCGAGGATCATGATCAGCAGCAGGCCGAGCAGGCCGGGGCCGTCGTCGTCGTCCGAGCGGCCGACCGGGATCAGCCAGGCGAAGTTCACCAGGAACATGATCACCGAGGCGAGCGCGCCGGCGACCGAGGAGATGAGGATGTCCCGGTTGTAGACGTGGCTGAGCTCATGGCCGATGACGCCCCGCAGCTCACGCTCGTCCAGCAGGCGCAGGATGCCCTCGGTGCAGCACACGGCCGCGTTGCGCGGGTTGCGGCCCGTGGCGAAGGCGTTGGGGGCCTCCGTGGGCGAGATGTACAGCCGGGGCATGGGCTGGCGGGCCTGCGTGGACAGCTCGCGGACCATGCGGTACAGCGCGGGGGCCTCGAACTCGCTGACCGGGCGGGCGCGCATCGCGCGGAGGGCCAGCTTGTCGCTGTTCCAGTACGCGTACGCGTTCGTGCCCAGGGCCACCAGGACCGCGACGATCAGACCGGTGCGGCCGAAGAGGCTGCCGATGACGATGATGAGTGCGGACAGTCCCCCGAGGAGTACTGCGGTCCTGAGCCCGTTGTGCCGGCGGTGCACCGTGCGCCCTCCAAGTCGTGCAGCTGGGGAACACTTTGGTCCAGTGGACCCTCCCGCTTGTGACAACGCCAGGCGGCGGCTGCGAGTTCCCAGGTGGGTGCGGCTGCGCGCCGGGGCCGTACGGGTGATGGGCGCGTACGGCCACGCGCGCGTGGAGGCCACGGGTGCCCACGCGCGCGTGGCCGAGCCTTCAGAAAAGGCCGGTGGCCGCGAAGCGGAGGACCAGCTGGGGTGCTCCGGACAGGGCGACGCCGAGTACGCCGGTGAGGGCGAGGGCGGCCGTGAGGGGGGCCGGGACGTGGTGCCGGGCGGGTGCGCCCTCGGGGGCGCGGAACAGCAGGGCCGTCCACTGCAGGTAGTAGAAGAGGGCGATCACCACGTTGACGGCCATGACGACCGCGAGCCAGCCGAGGCCCGCGTCGACGGCCGCCGAGAACACGGTGACCTTGGCGAACAGGCCGATCACGCCGGGCGGCAGCCCGGCCAGGCACAGCAGGAAGAACGCCAGCAGGAGCGCGGTGAGCGGGTTGGTGGCGTACAGGCCCCGGTAGTCGGCGATCCGGTTCAGAGCCCGGCTACGGCCCACCACGGCGGCCACCGCGAACGCGCCGAGGTTCACGGCGCCGTACATCAGCGCGTAGGCCACCGTGGAGCCGATCGCCTTCTGCGGGTCCTTGGCGTAGCCGGCGGCCGCGATCGGCACCAGCAGGTAGCCGGCCTGGCCGACGGAGGACCAGGCGAGCAGCCGTACGGCGCTGAACGCGCGCGTGGCCTGCTGGCGCAGGGCGCCGACGTTGCCGACGGTCATGGTGAGCGCGGCCAGGGCGGCGAGCGCGGGACCCCAGACGTCGGCGTACGACGGGAACGCGACGACGGTGACAAGGATCAGGCCGGAGAAGCCGACCGCCTTGCCGACGACCGACAGGTAGGCGGCGACGGGCAGCGGTGCGCCGACGTAGGTGTCGGGCACCCAGAAGTGGAAGGGCACGGCGGCCGTCTTGAACGCGAAGCCGATCAGGGTGAGCACGACACCCGCCTGGGCGAGCGTGTGCAGCTGTCCGCCGACCTGGGGCAGGCGCTGGGCGACCTGGGTGAGGTAGAGGGTGCCGGTGGAGGCGTAGACGAAGCTGACGCCCATCAGGCTGACCGCCGTGGCCGTCACCGAGGACAGGAAGAACTTCAGGGCGGCCTCGGAGGACCGCTCGTCGCCGTGCCGGATGCCGACGAGGGCGAAGGCGGGCAGGGAGGCGACCTCCAGGGCGACGATCAGGGTGGCCAGGTCGCGGGAGGCGGGCAGCAGAGCGGCTCCGGCCGCGGAGGACAGCAGCAGGAACCAGAACTCCCCCGGCGGGACGCGCCGCTGGTCGTCCCTGAGGTTCGTGACGGACAGCAGGGCCGCGAGGAGCGCGCCGCCCAGGACGAGGAACTGGATGACGAGCGCGAAGTGGTCGGCGGTGTAACTGCACGCGCGCGTGCCGCCGCCGGTGAGGCAGAAGGTGCTGCGGTCGCCGTCGAGGAGGGGCAGCAGCATCAGCGCGGCCACCGCCAGCCCGGCGACCGAGACCCAGCCGAGGACGGCCTTGCGGGCCTCGGGCAGGAACAGGTCGGCGACCAGGACGACGAGTCCCACCGCGGCGGCGATGGTCGGCGGGGCGACGGCCAGCCAGTCGACGGACTGGACGAGCGACTCGGCGAGGGGCTGGGCGCTCATCGGGTGCCTCCTGCGAGGAGCTGGTGCACGGCCGGGTCGGTCAGGCCGAGCAGTGCCCTCGGCCACAGTCCGGCGGCGACGGTGAGGGCGACGAGCGGGGTCCAGGCCGCGAACTCGTAGCCGCGTACGTCGGCGAGCTTCGGGACCTGCTGTTCGACGCCGCCCATGCACACGCGGCGCACCACGATCAGCATGTACGCGGCCGTCAGCAGGGTGCCGAACGCGCCGATCGCCATGAACGTGAGGAACGCCGGCCGACTGAGGTCGGCGGCGGGCTTGAACGCGCCGAACAGGGCCAGCATCTCGCCCCAGAACCCGGCGAGCCCGGGCAGCCCGAGCGAGGCGACCGCGCCGAAGGCGAGCAGGCCGCCGAGGCGCGGGGCCTTGCCGTACAGCGCGGCGCCGGTCTCCTCGGCCAGGGTGTCCAGGTCGGTGGTGCCGGTGCGGTCCTTCAGCGCGCCGACCAGGAAGAAGAGGAGGCCGGTGATGAGGCCGTGGGCGATGTTGGCGAACAGGGCGCCGTTGACGCCGGTCGGGGTCATGGTGGCGATGCCCAGCAGGACGAAGCCCATGTGGCCGACGGAGGAGTAGGCGATCAGCCGCTTGAGATCGCCCTTCGCGCCCTGCTTGGCCAGCGCCAGACAGGCCAGGGACCCGTAGATGATCCCGACGACGGCGAACGCGGCGAGATACGGCGCGAAGGTGTGGAAGCCGTGCGGCGCCACCGGGAGCAGGATGCGGACGAACCCGTACGTACCCATCTTCAGCAGGACACCGGCCAGCAGCACCGAGCCGACGGTCGGCGCGGCGGTGTGGGCGTCGGGCAGCCAGCTGTGCAACGGCCACATCGGCGACTTCACCGCCAGCCCGATCCCGATCGCCAGAACGGCGATGACCTGCACGGATGCGGTCAGCGACCGGCCGTTGTCAGTGGCGAGTGCCACCATGTCGAACGTGCCCGCCTTGATGCCGATCAGGAGCAGGCCGAGCAGCATGACCACGGAGCCGAGCAGCGTGAACAGGATGAACTTCCACGCGGCCCGGGTCCGGCCCTCACCGCCCCAGCGGGCGATGAGGAAGTACATCGGGATGAGCACCATCTCGAACGCGAGGAAGAACAGCAGCAGATCGAGGACGGCGAAGGTCGCGAGGGTGCCGGACTCGAGCAGGAGCAGCAGCGCGACGAACGCCTTCGGGGAGCCGCCCGTGGGCGGCTTGAAGTAGGAGTACAGCGCGCACAGGAAGGTCAGCAGCGCGGTCAGGACGACGAGGGGGAGGGAGATGCCGTCGATGCCGAGGTGGATCCGCACGTCGAGCGCGGGGATCCAGCTGATGTCCGTCGTGGCCTGCATCCTCGACGGATGGTCCTGGTCGAAGCCGAGCGCCAGGGCGATCGCGGCGACGAGGATCGCGCCGGTCACGGTGACGCCATGTCGCAGCACGGCCTGCTCGGGCGACTTCCCCTTCAGCCCGGGCGGGGCAGGGAGAAGGGCGGCGCCGGCGCCGAGGAGCGGGCCGACGACGACGAATGCCAGAAGGAACTGCATCACGGACTCGTTGATATCGATCACGCCTGCTCACGCTCCCGTGGCGACGAGGACGACGGCGACCGCCAGGACGACGGTGCCGGCGAGCAGAGCGCTCACATAGGTCTGCACATTGCCGGTCTGCGCCCGCCGCACGGCGGCCCCGAGCAGCCGGGGCAGGGCGGCCGCGCCCTGTACGTAGGTCTCGACGACCTCGCGGTCGAGGAACCGGACGAGGCTCGCTCCGGCCTGCACCGGGCGGACGAACAGCGCCGCGTACACGGCGTCCAGGTGGAAGCCGACGGCCGCGTGGCGGCGCAGCGGGCCGAGCAGCAGCCGCGCCGGGTCCGCCGGGTCGGGCGCGTAGGCGATGTCGCCGTAGGCCGGCTCGTGGGTGGCGATGGCCTCGGCCTCGACCAGCCCGGCGTCCTCCTCCGGATGGGCGGCGACCGCGCCCAGCGGGACGCGGACGGCGAGCTGGGTGGTGCGCTGCCAGGCGCCGTAGGTGAGCAGCCCGCCGACCACGGCGAGGCCCGTGCCCAGGATGGAGGTGAGAAGGGTCGGGGTCAGGTCGCGGCCGTCGAACCAGCCGGGCAGGACGCGGTAGGCGAGCCCGCCGAAGGCGAGGGACGGCACGGCGAGGACCCACAGCACCACGGTCATCGTCAGCGGCTGGCGGCCGTGGTCGGGGGCCTCGGCGCCCCGGCCGCGGAAGGCCAGGAGCCACAGCCGGGTGGCGTACGCGGCGGTCAGCAGGGCCGTGACCAGGCCGGTGGCGAGGACGGTCCAGCCGGCCGCGCCGGGCACGTGCGCGGTGTGTCCGTCGGCCGCTCGCTCGGCGGCGCCGAGGACGGACTCCTTGGAGAAGAAGCCGCTGAACGGCGGGATCGCGGCGAGTGCGAGGAGCGCCACGGTCATGGTCCAGTAGGCGTCCGGGACGCGGTCGCGCAGGTGGCTCATCCGGGACATGGCGGCCAGTGAGTTGGTGCCGGAGGCGTGGATGATCACACCGGCCGCGAGGAACAGCAGCGCCTTGAAGGCGCCGTGGGACAGGAGGTGGAAGACGGCGGCACCGCGGTCGCCCACGGCGAGGGCGCCGGTCATGTAGCCGAGCTGGCCGATCGTCGAGTAGGCGAGGACGCGCTTGATGTCGTCCTGGGCGAGACCGGCGAGACCGGAGCCCACCATCGTGACGGCGGCCATGACGGCCAGCACGATCATCGCGGCCTGGGAGGCCTCGAACACCGGAAGGAGGCGGGCGACGAAGTAGACACCGGCGGCGACCATCGTCGCGGCGTGGATCAGCGCGGAGACGGGCGTGGGGCCCGCCATCGCGTCCGGGAGCCAGGTGTGCAGCGGGAACTGCGCCGACTTGCCCGCGACACCCGCGAGGAGCAGCAGGGCGACCACCGTCGGATGGTGCAGGTTGCCGCTCGCTACGGCGCCGAGGACGCGGGTGATGCGGAAGGAGCCGGCGTCGGTGGCGAGCGCGAACAGGCCGATGAGGAACGGCACGTCACCGAGCTTGGTGACCAGGAATGCCTTCAGGGAGGCGGCGCGGGCCTCGGGGGTCTCCCAGTAGTGGCCGACCAGGAAGTAGGAGCAGATGCCCATGACTTCCCAGCCGACCAGCAGCACGATCAGGTCGCCGGAGTAGACGACGAGGAGCATCGCGGAGGTGAACAGGGAGACGAGGGCGGCGTACGAGGGGTAGCGCGGGTCGTCGCGCAGATAGCCCGTCGAGTAGATCTGCACGCAGGCCGCGACGAACGCGACCAGGATCGCGACGAGCGCGGCGAAGCCGTCGATGTGCAGCGCCAGCTCGATGGGGACCGAGCCGGTGGGCGTCAGCCCGGTGTGCGCGTCGATGGCCTGACCGCCGCCCTGGCGTGCGGCGACCAGCGCCGCCAGGACGAGCGAGACCAGCGGCGGCAGCACGGCGAGTGGGCGGACGAACCCGGGCGCGGTGCGGCCGAGCAGCAGTCCGGCCGCGGCGCCGAGGAACGGCAGAAGGGGGACGAGGACGGCGAGGGTGGTCGTGGTCACGCGGTGGCCTCAGCCTTCTCGGCCGCGGAGGAGCCCGGTCCCTCGGTGCCGGGGCCCTCGGCGGTGTCGCGGAGCTTGTCGATGTCGGAGGTGCCGCGGTTGCGGTAGACGGCGAGCACGATCGCCAGGCCGATGCCGATCTCGGCGGCGGCGATGGTGATCGTGAACAGGGTCAGCGCCTGGCCGGAGTGCAGGGTGTCCTTCGCGGCCCGGCTGAGCCAGACGTCGAAGGCGACGAGGTTGAGGTTGACGGCGTTGAGCATCAGCTCGACCGACATCAGGACCAGGATCGCGTTGCGGCGGGCGAGGACGCCGTACAGGCCGGTGCAGAACAGGAGGACGGAGAGTACGGCCGGGTAGGCGAGATGCATCAGCGGGCGCCTTCCTGCTCGACCGGGGGAATTCCGGAATCCGTGACGGACGGGGAACTCTCGGTGACGCCCCGGGAGTTCACATGGGGAGGGTTCGACTCCGCCTTCGCCTTGCGGGACAGGACGATCGCGCCGACCAGGGCCGCGAGGAGCAGGACGGACAGGGCCTCGAAGGGCAGCACCCAGTTCCGGAACAGGCTCTCGCCGGTGACCCGGGTGGAGCCGGTGGCCGGGCCGTTCAGATCGATCCAGGTGGTGCGAAAGGCGTCGACGACCACCCAGACCAGGGCGACGGCGGCGGCGACCGCGACGGTCAGGGCGGCCCAGCGGTTGCCGGAGTCGGCGTCCGGGGAGCGGCCGATGGGGGCCTTGGTGAGCATCAGACCGAACAACAGGAGGACGACGACGGAACCGACGTAGATAAGGACCTGCACCCAGGCGATGAACTCGGCCGTGAGCAGCAGGTACTCCACGGCGAGACCGCCGAGCGCGACCACCAGCCACAGGGCGGCGTGCACCAGTTGGCGGGTGGTGACGGTGATCAGCGCCGCGCCGAAGGTGACCAGGCCGACGAGGAGGAAGGCGATCTCGACGCCGGTCGGGGACAGGAAGCCGTGCGAGGCCGCGGCGAAGTGCATGCCGGGTCGCCCCGCGGCGGGACTCAGGGTCGAGGCGAGGGTCATGACGCGCCCTCACCCGGTTCGGCCTGCGCGGCCGCCAGCTTCTCGGCGGTCTTGCGGGCGGCGGCGATCTCCTTCGGCTCCTCGGCGGCGGGGTCGAGGGCCGGCGGGGCGGGGACGGTCCACATCCACTCGCGGAGCTTGTCCCGCTCGTGGGTGAGGTCACGGATGTCGGTCTCGGCGTACTCGAACTCCGGGGACCAGAACAGGGCGTCGAAAGGACACACCTCGATGCAGATACCGCAGTACATGCACAGGGAGAAGTCGATGGCGAACCGGTCGAGGACGTTGCGGCTGCGCTCGCGGCCGCCCGGAGCGGCGGGCGGGACGGTCTCCTTGTGGGAGTCGATGTAGATGCACCAGTCGGGGCACTCACGGGCGCAGAGCATGCAGACCGTGCAGTTCTCCTCGAACAGGCCGATCACGCCACGCGTGCGGGGCGGCAGTTCGGGCTGGGCGTCCGGGTACTGCTCGGTGACCGTCTTCCTGGTCATCGTGCGGAGGGTGACGGCCAGGCCCTTGGCGAGGCCACTGCCAGGAATGGGGGCCATGGTTACGAGATCACCACCTTGACGATGCCGGTGAGGGCGATCTGGGCGAGGGAGAGGGGGACGAGGAGGGTCCAGGACAGCTTCTGGAGCTGGTCCTCGCGCAGCCGCGGGTAGGTGACGCGGAGCCAGATGACGAGGAAGGCGAGGATCGCGGTCTTCAGCAGGGTCCACAGCCAGCCCAGGCCGTCGTGGCCCCACGGGCCGTGCCAGCCGCCCAGGAAGAGGACGGTGGTCAGGCCGCACAGGACGACGATCCCGGCGTACTCGGCGAGGAGGAAGAGTGCGAACCGCAGACCGGTGTACTCGGTGTACGCGCCGAAGATGATCTCCGAGTCGGCGACAGGCATGTCGAACGGCGGGCGCTGCAGCTCGGCGAGTCCGGCGACGAAGAAGACGACCGCGCCGACGATCTGCCAGGGCACCCACCACCAGTGGAAGGCGTGCAGGATGCCGGGCAGCGAGACCGTGCCCGCCGCCATCGCGACCGAGGCGGCGGCGAGCAGCATCGGCAGTTCGTAGGCGAGCAGCTGGGCGGCCGTGCGCAGGCCGCCGAGCAGGGAGAACTTGTTCGCGCTGGCCCAGCCGGCCATGAGCGAGCCGAGCACGCCGACGCCCATCACGGCGAGCACGAAGAACACACCCGCGTCGAGGACCTGGCCGACGGCTCCCTTGCTCGGGCCGATCGGGATGGCGAGCAGCACGAGGAGGTACGGCAGCAGGGCGACGGCGGGGGCGAGCTGGAAGACGCGGCGGTCGGCGCCGGCCGGGACCACGTCCTCCTTCTGCGCGAACTTCACGCCGTCCGCGATGAGCTGGGCCCAGCCGTGGAAGCCGCCGGCGTACATCGGGCCCAGCCGGCCCTGCATGTGCGCCATCACCTTGTGCTCGGTCTGGCCGACGATCAGCGGGAAGGTGAGGAAGACGCCGAACACGACCAGGAGTCGCAGGGCGACGTCCAACGCGCCGTTCACTGCGGGCCTCCTGAGGTGGTGTCGTCGTTGGGCTCGGGGTTGTCGGGGGTGTTGGGGTCGTCGCCGGTGCCGGGGTCGTCGCCGGTGCCGGGGGCGTCGCCGGTGCCGGGGTCGTCGCCGGTGGCGGGCTCGTCGCCGGTGCCGGGGTCGTCACCGGTGCCAGGGGGCCGCGTGGGTTGCTGCTCGGTCTGCCCGGCTTCGGCGGGGACCTGACCGGGTTCGGCGGGGGTCTGCCCGGGTTCGGCGGACGCCTGCTCGGCTTCGGCAGAGGTCTGCCCGGGTTTCGCGGGGGCCCGCTCAGGCTCCACAGACGTCCGTTCAGGCCCCGTCGAGGCCTGCTCGGGCCCCGCACCGGTCCGCCCCCGTACCTCCGGCGCCTGCTCGGGCCCCGCCGGGGCCTGTTCGGGCTCCTCGAAGGCTGGGCGGGCGTGGTGCCACGGGGCGTCCGAGCTGCGCGGGGCCGTGCTCCGGCGGGCGGGAGGAGCGGCGCTGTCCGGCGCCGCCGGCTCAGCCGCATCCGGTGCCGTCGGTTCCGGAGTCTGGGGTCGCTGAGAGGCCGAGCCCTCCGAGGCGCTGCGGGCGCGGCGCGGACGGGCCGGGGCGGGGCCGGGCTCATGGGCCACCGAGGCCTCGGCGGCCGGGCCCTCCGCTGCCGCAGCCGCCGCGGCCTGGGTCGCGTCGCCCTCGGCCGCCGTCTGCTTGAGCCCCGCGGCGTCCTGGGGTGCCCGCGTCTGGCTCACCGAGCCCTCGTCGGCGCTCCGCATCCGGCGCGGCCGCACACCGGCAGCCCCGGCGGCCCCGGCAGCCCCAGCCGCCCCAGCCGCCTCGCTCGTCGGCTCGGTCGGGGCGGCCTGCGCGGTCTGGCTCGCGGAGCCCTCCGCCGCCGTGCGGGTGCGCCGTACCGGGCGGTCTGCGGCCGCTCCCGCGCGAGCCGCTGGGCGTTCGCCCGGCGCTCGGCCCGCGCCGCGGGCCGGGCGGGCCGGGGCAGGGGGCAGCTGGCCCTTCAGGGGGCCCCACTCGTTGGGGTCCGGCACGCCCGGGGGGAGCATCTGGCGGCGCTTCGGGCCGCCGTGCTCGGATTCGCCGGGCTCCTTGGCGCCGGGCCAGGCCTTGGCGACGCGCGCGGCGAGGACGAAGTCCTTGCGCAGCGGGTGGCCCTCGAAGGTCTCCGGGAGGAGCAGGTGCTCCAGGCCCGGGTGGCCCTCGAACACCACGCCGAACATCTCGTGGGTCTCGCGCTCGTGCCAGGCGGCGCCCGCGTAGACGCCGACGGCGGAGGGCAGCGCAGGCGCCTCGTGCGGGACGGTCGTACGGACCAGGAGGCGGCGGACCGGGCCCAGGGCGACGACATGGGCGGAGACGCGGAAGCCCGTGCCCGGTTCGTCGACCGCGCTCAGCCAGTCGAAGTAGCTGCAGCCCAGGGTCGTACGGGCCGTCTCCAGGGCGGTGAGCCAGGAGGACGGCGGTACGTCCACGGTCAGGAGGTCGTAGGCCTCCTCGGCCGTGGCGTCAGCACCGAAGAGGTCCTCGACCGGGGCGGGCAGCCAGCCGACCGTGCTCATCGGGCATCCCCCTCACCGGCGGGGGCGGGCGCCTTCACCAGGTCGCTGGTCAGGGCGGCCACCGACGGCCGGGAGTCGCCGTACCGCTCCCCCAGCGACTCGCGGGCGATCTTCTCCTGGAGCTTGAGGATGCCCTGGAGCAGCGCCTCGGGGCGCGGCGGGCAGCCGGGGACGTAGACGTCGACCGGGATGATCTGGTCGACGCCCTTCGTCACCGAGTACGAGTCCCAGTAGGGGCCGCCGCAGTTGGAGCAGGCGCCGAAGGAGATGACGTACTTCGGCTCGGGCATCTGCTCGTACAGGCGCTTGACGGCCGGGGCCATCTTGTCCGTGACCGTGCCCGACACCACCATCAGGTCGGCCTGGCGCGGCCCGGGGGCGAACGGGATCACGCCGAGGCGGATGAAGTCGTGGCGGGCCATCGACGCGGCGATGAACTCGATCGCACAGCAGGCGAGGCCGAAGTTGAAGACCCACAGCGAGTAGCGACGGCCCCAGTTCAGGACCACCTTCATCGGCTCGGGGGCCAGGCGGGCGAGCGCGCCCAGCCGCTTCGGCTCCGGGAGTGACACAGGAGTGGGGGTCACGTCCATGTCAGGACGCCCTTCTTGTATGCGTACAGCAGGCCCACGGCGAGGAAGCCGAGGAAGACGAACATCTCCACGAGCGTCGTCGCGCCGTAGCCGGGGGCGGCGAAGACCGTCGCCCAGGGGAACAGGAAGATCGAGTCGACCGCGAAGATCACGTACAGGAAGGCGTAGACGTAGTAGCGGACCTGGGTGTGGGCCCAGCCCTCGCCGACGGGGTCGACGCCGCATTCGTAGGTCAGCAGTTTCTCAGGTGTCGGCACGACCGGGCGCAGCAGGCGGCCCGCGCCGAAGGCGACCGCGACGAACAGCACGCCGACGAGGGCGAGCAGGCCCACCACCGAGTAGGACTGGAAGTAGCCGGCCGCGATGACGTTCGCCGCGGCGGCCGTCGAGTCCCCCAACGTCTCCCGCACCGTCCGACCTCGCTCCCTGACATCATTCGACGATCTGTACGCACGGGAGTCTAGGCCCTGATAAAGAGCTGGTAAGCAGCTCGTCACGCCGTGAGACAGATGACGGCTACGGCCGACGGGTGCGGGGTGGGGTTTTCCCCCGTCGGCGGAGGGCGGCGTACCGCATGGCGCGGAGGGTGCACGGCGCGGCAGGCTGGCCGTTATGACCGCTACCAGCTCAGCCGTCGACCGGGCCGACGGCACCGACCGTCTGCCCCCGGTCCGGCCGGCGTACGACACGCATACGTGGAAGGAGATCCTGTATCTCCTGCTGAACCTGCCGGTGGCGGTGTTCGGCTTCGTCTACGCGATCACCGTGTTGTCCGTCGGCGGGTCCTTGACGATCACCGTCGTCGGCCTGCCGCTGCTGGCGTTCAGTCTGCTGGGCTCCCGGCAGCTGGGGAAGCTGGAGCGGGCCCGCGCGCGGCGGCTGCTCGGGGTGCGGGTGGAGGAGCCGACCCCGCTGCCGCTCGCGAAGAGCGGCGCGCTGACACAGCGGCTGTGGATGGCGCTGAAGGACCCGGTGGGCTGGCGGACGCTGCTGTACGACGTCATCCGGCTTCCCTGGGGCATCCTCACCTTCTGCACCGTGCTGACCTCCCTGTTCGTGCTGTGGCCGGTGCTGCCGTATCTGGCGCGGGGTCTGGCGAACGTGGACCGCTTCCTGGTGCGCGGGCTGCTGTCGCCCTCGGACGAGCTGGAGCGCCGTATCGCCGAGCTGGAGTCGGACCGCGGGGTCGTGGTCGACACGGCCGCCGCCGATCTGCGGCGCATCGAGCGGGACCTGCACGACGGGGCCCAGGCCCGGCTGGTCAATCTGGCCATGGGGCTCGGTCTGGCCAAGGAGAAGCTGCTGGAGGATCCCGACTCGGCGGCGGCGATGGTGGAGGAGGCGCACGGCGAGGTGAAGCTGGCCCTCCAGGAGCTGCGCGACCTCGCCCGCGGCATCCATCCGGCCGTACTCACCGACCGGGGCCTGGACGCAGCCCTGTCCTCGGTCGCCACCCGCTGCACGGTGCCGGTGAAGGTGACCGTGGACCTGCCGGACCGCCCGGCACCGGCCATCGAGGGCATCGCCTACTTCACGGTCTCCGAGCTGCTGCAGAACATCAGCAAGCACAGCGGGGCCCGGTCCGCGTCGGTGGACGTGTGGCGCGCGGCGGACCGGCTGCTCATCCAGGTCCGGGACGACGGCCGGGGCGGCGCCCGCCTGGAGGGCGGCACCGGCATGCGCGGCCTCGCGGAGCGCCTGGGTGCCGTTGACGGCCTGTTCGTCCTCGCCTCCCCACCCGGCGGCCCGACGGTGGTCACGGCCGAGCTGCCGTGGCGGGACCGCACGGAGTAGCCGACGGCTCCTCATGCACGTGCCGGCGACTGCAACGCCCCAAGGGGCGCGGGGAACTGCGCGACCAGCCACAACGAACCCGCACCGAACCGACGACAGAACCCCCGCGGCTGTCCGCGACCGACGGCACCGAGAAACCACCGGCACCCAAAACGACCCGGCCCACCCGCCGGAGGCCATGGTGGGGAAAACCCCCGCCCCAAGACGCCGACGACCTCCATGGCCCGCAAACCCCCGGCGCACGACTCTGGAAGCACGGCTGAACCGCCGCTCACACGACGAGAACGGGACGAGATCGATGGCCATGGAGTACGGACACGGATACGGGCGGGAGGACGAACGGACCCGCACCGGCCATCGGCTGCCCCCCGCCCTGCGGGCACCGTTCGAGGCGCGCAGCTGGCGCGAGTTCGGCTATCTCCTGCTGAGCCTGCCGATCTCGATCGTGCTGTTCACCTGGACGGTGACCATGGCGTCGCTCGGCGCGGGCCTGCTGGTGACCTTCCTCGGCATCCCGGTCCTCGCGGCGGCGCTCGCCGGCTGCCGGGGTTTCGGCGCGCTGGAGCGGGCGCGGGCGCGCGGGCTGCTGCGGCTGGAGGTGGCCGAGCCCGAGCCGCTGCGGATGCCCAAGCCGGGCGCGCTGGCCTGGATGGGCGCGGTGCTCAAGAGCGGCACCTCCTGGCGGAACCTGCTGTACGCGCTGGTGCAGTTCCCGTGGGCGGTGTTCTCGTTCTCGGTGGCGGTGAGCCTGTGGACGACGGGCTGGACGCTGCTGTCGTACCCGCTGTGGTTCTGGGTCTTCCCGGCGTACGCCGGCCAGGGCGGCATCCAGCTGTACGGCGACCAGCACCACAGCGTCTATCTCGACAACCCCTTCGAGATCACCGTGACCGCGCTGGTCGGGTTGCTGTTCACGCTGGCCACGCCGTGGATCGTACGGGCCCTGACGGCGGTGGACGGGCTGCTGGTCCGGGGCCTGCTGGGGCCGTCGCTGCTGTCGGCCCGGGTGGTGGAGCTGGAGTCGGACCGCGGGGTGGTGGTCGACACGGCCGCCGCCGATCTGCGGCGTATCGAGCGGGACCTGCACGACGGGGCCCAGGCGCGGCTGGTCAACCTCGCGATGGACCTGGGGCTGGCGAAGGAGAAGCTGCGGGAGGATCCGCGGGCGGCGGCGCAGATGGTGGACGAGGCGCACGGGGAGGTGAAGACGGCGCTGCAGGAGCTGCGCGATCTGGCCCGCGGCATCCACCCGGCCGTGCTGACCGACCGGGGTCTGGACGCGGCGTTGTCCGCGGTCGCCTCCCGCTGCACGGTGCCGGTGCGGGTGGAGGTCGATCTGCCGGCCCGCCCGGCGCCCGCCATCGAGGGCATCGCCTACTTCACGGTCTCCGAGCTGCTGCAGAACATCAGCAAGCACAGCCGGGCCCGGTCCGCGTCGGTGGACGTGTGGCGCGCGGAGGACCGGCTGATGCTGCAGGTGATCGACGACGGCGTCGGCGGCGCGGACGTCTCCCGCGGCTCGGGCCTGGCCGGTCTCGCCGGCCGCCTGGACGCGGTGGACGGTGTCCTCCTGGTGGACTCCCCGGCAGGCGGACCGACCCGGGTGATCGCGGAACTGCCCTGGCGCACCTGACGCGAGAACCCGTCCCGGCCTTTCCCGCCCCTGCCCCGGGGGCGGGAATTGTGCTGGTGCGGCGAGCGGCGCGTACCGAATGCTGGAATGCTGGACCCCCGTACGAGACCTGCGTAGCGACTTGGGGGGCCAGGAGATCGTGGAGGACAGGGTGCGGGTGGTCATCGCCGAGGACTCAGTGCTGCTCAGGGAGGGCCTGACCCGGCTGCTGACCGACCGCGGGCACGACGTCGTGGCCGGCGTCGGGGACGCGGAGGCCCTGGTGAAGACCGTCGCCGACCTGGACGCCCAGGGCGAGCTGCCCGACGTGGTGGTGGCGGACGTACGGATGCCGCCGACACACACCGACGAGGGCGTACGGGCGGCCGTACGGCTGCGGAAGGCCCACCCGGGGCTCGGCGTGCTGGTGCTGTCGCAGTACGTGGAGGAGCGGTACGCCACCGAACTGCTGGCCGGTTCCAGCCGGGGCGTGGGCTATCTGCTCAAGGACCGGGTCGCCGAGGTGCGCGAGTTCGTCGACGCGGTGGTGCGGGTGGCCCAGGGCGGTACGGCGCTGGACCCCGAGGTGGTCGCGCAGCTGCTCGGCCGCAGCCGCAAGCAGGACGTGCTGGCGGGACTGACCCCGCGGGAGCGCGAGGTGCTCGGGCTGATGGCGGAGGGGCGCACGAACTCGGCGATCGCCAAGCAGCTGGTGGTCAGCGACGGCGCCGTGGAGAAGCACGTCAGCAACATCTTTCTGAAGCTCGGGCTGGCGCCGAGCGAAGGGGACCACCGGCGTGTTCTGGCCGTACTGACCTATCTGAACTCCTGACCCGAAGAACACTGTGTCAGCAGGGCGTCAGCCGGTCCGGCTTCTGTGGGAAGTCCGGGTACCCGGATGGAAGACCGGAGGAGCCGACCGGGGAAGGACGGCCTGACAGCTCAGCGCCATGCCGACTCGACAGCGCCACAGGCCGACTCGAATGTCGTCCATTCTGTGGATCGCTCGGGAAGGCGACCCTAACCGACGTAGGGTTGATCCTGGGATGGTCCGTGGGACGACCACGCCCCGGACAGCCGCCTCGAAGGAGGTCCAGTTCAGTGACCAGCCAGGTCAGCAGCCAGGCGGAGCAGACCGACGGAGCCGTCGTCGGAGAACAGCGCAAACCGGGCGGCGCCAAGGACGTACGGCGCCTGGACCGGGTGATCATCCGGTTCGCGGGGGACTCGGGTGACGGCATGCAGCTCACCGGTGACAGGTTCACCTCGGAGACCGCGTCCTTCGGCAACGACCTCTCCACCCTCCCCAACTTCCCCGCCGAGATCCGCGCGCCCGCCGGCACCCTGCCCGGCGTATCCAGCTTCCAGCTCCACTTCGCCGACCACGACATCCTCACCCCGGGCGACGCGCCGAACGTCCTGGTCGCGATGAATCCGGCCGCGCTGAAGGCGAACATCGGTGATCTGCCGCGTGGCGCCGAGATCATCGTCAACACCGACGAGTTCACCAAGCGCGCCCTGCAGAAGGTCGGCTACGACGTCTCCCCGCTGGACGACGGCTCGCTGGACGGCTACAACCTGCACCCGGTGCCGCTGACCACCCTCACGGTGGAGGCGCTGAAGGAGTTCGACCTCTCCCGCAAGGAGGCCGAGCGCAGCAAGAACATGTTCGCGCTGGGTCTGCTGTCGTGGATGTACCACCGGCCGACCGAGGGCACCGAGAAGTTCCTGAAGTCGAAGTTCGCGAAGAAGCCCCAGATCATGGCGGCGAACATCGCCGCGTTCCGGGCGGGCTGGAACTTCGGCGAGACGACGGAGGACTTCGCGGTCTCCTACGAGGTCGCCCCGGCCGCCAAGGCCTTCCCCCTGGGCACCTACCGGAACATCTCCGGCAACCTCGCCCTGGCCTACGGCCTGATCAGCGCGTCCCAGCAGGCGGACCTGCCGCTGTTCCTGGGCTCGTACCCGATCACCCCGGCATCCGACATCCTGCACGAACTGTCGAAGCACAAGAACTTCGGCGTGCGGACCTTCCAGGCGGAGGACGAGATCGCGGGCATCGGCGCCGCTTTGGGCGCGGCGTTCGGCGGCTCGCTCGCGGTGACGACGACGTCCGGTCCCGGTATCGCGCTGAAGAGCGAGACGATCGGCCTCGCGGTCTCCCTGGAGCTTCCGCTGCTGGTGGTCGACATCCAGCGCGGCGGCCCGTCCACGGGTCTGCCGACCAAGACCGAGCAGGCGGATCTGCTGCAGGCGATGTTCGGCCGCAACGGCGAGGCACCGGTGCCGATCGTGGCGCCGAAGACACCGGCGGACTGCTTCGACGCAGCTCTGGAGGCGGCCCGGATCGCCCTGACCTACCGCACCCCGGTGATGCTGCTGTCCGACGGTTACCTGGCCAACGGCTCCGAGCCGTGGCGGATCCCGGACCTGCACGAACTGCCCGACCTCAGGGTCCAGTTCGCCTCCGGCCCGAACCACACCCTGGACGACGGCACCGAGGTCTTCTGGCCGTACAAGCGCGACCCCGAGACCCTCGCCCGGCCGTGGGCGCTCCCGGGCACCCCGGGCCTGGAGCACCGCATCGGCGGCATCGAGAAGCAGGACGGCACGGGCAACATCTCCTACGACCCGGCCAACCACGACTTCATGGTCCGCACCCGGCAGGCCAAGGTCGACGGCATCGAGGTCCCCGACATCGAGGTCGACGACCCGCACGGCGCACGCACGCTGGTGCTGGGCTGGGGCTCGACGTACGGGCCGATCACGGCGGCGGTACGGCGGCTGCGGGCGGCCGGCGAGTCGATCGCCCAGGCCCATCTGCGCCACCTGAACCCCTTCCCGCGGAATCTGGGTGAGGTCCTGAAGGGGTACGACAAGGTAGTGATCCCCGAGATGAACCTCGGGCAGCTGGCCACCCTGATCCGGGCGAAGTACCTGGTCGACGCCCACTCCTACAACCAGGTCAACGGCATGCCGTTCAAGGCGCAACAGCTCGCCAAGGCTCTGAAGGAGGCCATCGATGACTGACACCGGCAACGGGCTGCTGCAGCTGGTCCCCAAGGCCGAGGCCAAGCAGTCGATGAAGGACTTCAAGTCGGACCAGGAAGTGCGCTGGTGCCCGGGCTGCGGTGACTATGCGATCCTCGCCGCCGTGCAGGGCTTCATGCCGGAGCTGGGGCTGGCCAAGGAGAACATCGTCTTCGTCTCCGGCATCGGCTGCTCCTCCCGCTTCCCGTACTACATGAACACCTACGGGATGCACTCCATCCACGGCCGCGCCCCGGCGATCGCCACCGGTCTGGCCACGAGCAGGCGGGATCTGTCGGTGTGGGTGGTCACCGGTGACGGCGACGCGCTGTCGATCGGCGGCAACCACCTGATCCATGCCCTGCGCCGCAACGTCAACCTGAAGATCCTGCTGTTCAACAACCGGATCTACGGCCTGACCAAGGGCCAGTACTCGCCGACCTCCGAACTCGGCAAGATCACCAAGTCGACGCCGATGGGCTCGCTGGACGCGCCGTTCAACCCGGTGTCGCTGGCGATCGGCGCGGAGGCGTCCTTCGTCGCCCGCACCGTCGACTCCGACCGCAAGCACCTGACCGAGGTGCTGCGCGCGGCCGCCGACCACCCGGGCACCGCGCTGATCGAGATCTACCAGAACTGCAACATCTTCAACGACGGCGCCTTCGACGCCCTGAAGGACAAGCAGCAGGCCCAGGAGGCGCTGATCCGGCTGGAGCACGGGCAGCCGATCCGCTTCGGCGCCGACGGGGCGCGCGGGGTCGTACGCAACAAGGCCACCGGTGACCTGGAGGTCGTCACGGTGACGGCGGAGAACGAGGCGGACATCCTGGTCCACGACGCCCACGCCGCGTCCCCGACCACCGCCTTCGCGCTCTCCCGGCTCGCCGACCCCGACACCCTGCACCACACCCCGATCGGCGTCTTCCGCTCGGTCGACCGGCCGGTCTACGACACGGCGATGGCCGAGCAGCTGGACACCGCGATCGAGCAGAAGGGCAAGGGCGACCTCGCCGCGCTGCTGGCGGGCGGGGACACCTGGACGGTCATCGGCTGAGTACGCCTTCGGCTTGGCTATGAGGCCCGGGACCGGACGTCCCGGGCCTCGTCGTATGCCCGGCGGGCGCTGAGCACGTCGTCCATGCGCCGCTCGGTCCACCGGGCCAGCGCGCGCACCTGCTCCGCCGCCTCGCGGCCCAGCCCGGTCAGGGAGTAGTCGACGCGCGGCGGGATGACGGGCTTGGCGTCCCGGTGGACGAGACCGTCGCGCTCCAGGGTCTGGAGAGTCTGGGTGAGCATCTTCTCGCTCACGCCACGCCCGCCGAGGCTGCTGATCGCCCGGCGCAGTTCGCTGAAGCGATACGGCCGGTCGAGGAGCTGGATCAGCACCAGCACACCCCAGCGGCTGGTGACGTGCTCCAGGACCAGGCGGTGGGGGCACATGGCCTCGCCGTCGCCCTTCCACTCACTTACCGACATGCCCGTACCTTACTTCAAAGTGGGTACTTTCGCTTGGTTAGCGCCCCTCCTAGGGTGAGTGCCGTACGAGAGTCACGGCACCCCCACAAGGAGTTCTGAACCATGAGCATCGTCGTCACAGGAGCCACCGGACACCTCGGCCGGCACGTCGTGGAGCAGCTGCTGGAGAAGGTTCCCGCGGAGCAGATCACCGCCGTCGTGCGCGACGAGGCGAAGGCCGCCGACCTCGCCGCCCGTGGGGTGAAGCCGGCCGTCGCCGACTACAACGCGCCCGAGACCTTCGACGGCCTGTTCGCCGCCGGTGACAAGGTGCTGCTGATCTCGGGCAACGAGTTCGACAAGGGCAGGGTGCAGCAGCACAAGGTCGTCATCGACGCCGCGAAGGCCGCCGGCGTGGCGCTGCTCGCCTACACCAGCGCCCCGGGCAGCCTCACCGCCGCGCTCGCGGACGACCACCGGGCGACGGAGGAGGTGCTCCTCGCCTCCGGCCTGCCGTACGCCCTGCTGCGCAACGGCTGGTACCACGAGAACTACACCGAGAACCTGGCCCCGGTGCTGGAGCACGGCGCGGTCGTCCAGGCCGCCGGCGACGGCCGGGTCTCCTCGGCCGCCCGCGCCGACTACGCCGCCGCGGCGGTGGCGGTGCTGACCGGCGAGGGCCACGAGAACAAGACGTACGAGCTGGGCGGCGACGAGGCGTGGGGCTTCGCCGAGTACGCGGCCGAGCTGAGCCGGCAGACCGGCAGGGAGATCGTCTACAACGCGGTCTCCGTGGAGACCTTCACCGGCATCCTGGCCGGTGCCGGGGCGCCCGGACCGCTGGCCACGATCCTGGCCGGCGTGGACGCCTCGGTCGAGAAGGGCGAGCTGGTGGTCTCCACCGGGGACCTGTCGCGGCTGATCGGCCGTCCCACCACGCCGCTGGCGGAGGCGGTCGCCGCCGCGCTCAAGCGCTGAGCGGGTCATGATCCATCCGGACTGTCATGACCGTATGGCGATACGGCCATGACAGTCGGGGGTTCTCGGCGCTACCTTCGTTCTCGCGTGTCTGATGTGAGAGGGAGGGGCCGGTGGCCGGAAAGTCCAAGGGTGAGCACCGGATAGGTCTGCTGAACGGCTTCGCCGCCTACGGCATGTGGGGCCTGGTGCCCCTGTTCTGGCCGCTGCTGAAGCCCGCCGGGGCGGTGGAGATCCTCGCCCACCGCATGGTGTGGTCCCTGGTCGTCGTCGCCGTCGCCCTGCTCTTCGTACGGCGCTGGGCGTGGGCCGGTGAGCTGCTGCGCCAGCCGCGCCGACTCGGGCTCATCGCCGTGGCCGCCGCCGTCATCACCGTGAACTGGGGCGTCTACATCTGGTCCGTGAACTCCGGCCATGTGGTGGAGGCCTCCCTCGGGTACTTCATCAACCCGCTGGTGACCATCGCGATGGGTGTGCTGCTGCTGAAGGAGCGGCTGCGGCCCGTGCAGTGGGCGGCGGTCGCCACCGGCCTCGCCGCCGTCGTCGTCCTGACCGTCGGCTACGGCCGCCCGCCGTGGATCTCGCTCGTCCTCGCGTTCTCCTTCGCCACCTACGGCCTGGTCAAGAAGAAGGTCGCCCTCGGCGGCCTGGAATCGCTGGCCGCCGAGACCGCGATCCAGTTCCTGCCCGCGCTCGGCTACCTGCTGTGGCTCGGCTCGCACGGCAACGCGAGCTTCCTGGACGACGGCCCCGGGCACGCCGCCCTGCTCGCCTCCACCGGCCTGGTCACCGCGCTGCCCCTGGTCTGCTTCGGCGCGGCGGCGATCCGCGTGCCCCTGTCCACGCTGGGCCTGCTGCAGTACCTGGCCCCCGTCTTCCAGTTCCTGCTCGGCATCCTCTACTTCCACGAGGCCATGCCGCCCGAGCGCTGGGCCGGGTTCGCGCTGGTCTGGCTGGCGCTGATGCTGCTCACGGGCGACGCGCTGCGCTCGGCGAGGCGGACCAGGCAATCGCTCGTGGTGGCACGCGGCGACCGGCCCGAGTCCGCGGCGGTGGAGGCCTGACGGCCGTTGTCAGTGCCGCGCGCTATAAGTGGCGGCCATGTCGACACACACGCCCGCACCACTGCACTGGAAGCTCGTCATCGACGCCGCCGACCCCCACGCCCAGGCCGACTTCTGGGCCGCCGCGCTGCACTACACGGTCGAGGACAACAGCGCCCTCGTCGAGCGGTTGCTGGCGGCCGGGGCGCTGCCGGGCGAGGCGACCGTCGAGCACCACGGGCGCCCCGCCTTCCGTGACCTGATCGCCGTACGGCACCCCGACGACCCGTACGACCCGGAGACCGGCACCGGGCTCGGCCGGCGGCTGCTCTTCCAGCGCGTGCCGGAGCCGAAGACGGTCAAGAACCGGCTCCACCTCGACCTGCACGCCGGCCAGGGCCGGCGCGCCGACGAGGTGGCACGGCTTCAGGCGCTGGGCGCGCGGGTGCTGAACGAGATGAAGGAACCCTCGGGCGAATGGGCGGTGATGGCGGACCCGGAGGGCAACGAGTTCTGCGTGCACTAGGGCTGTCGCCGGTCACGGCTGCGCGGCGCGGGCCGCCCGGTCGGCCACGGCTGCGCGGCGCGGGCCACCCGGTCGGTCACGGCTGCGCGGCGCGGGCCGCCCGGTCGGCCAGGCGGACCATGCGGGCGCGGGCGGACTCCAGCGGGCGCGGGTCGTCGGCGGCGGGACCCGGCTCGGTGGTGAGGTCCGTCCACAGCTCGATGAGGTCGCGGCCCAGCCGCAGTCCCTCCTCGGGATCGCGCACCGCACGCCACGCGGTCGCCGCGCTCTGCACGTTGCCGTACGCGGCCTCCGCGTCGCGCGCCTGCCGGCGCAGCCGGGCGAGGTCCAGGGACTGCCGGCAGGCGCCGACCGGGTCGCCTCCCAAGTAGGCGATGTAGGCGGACAGTTCGCGCAGGTGCAGCACCTCGGCATGGCCGGGGCCCAGCACGGTGGTCGCCTCGGTGACCGTACGGTCGGCGAGCCGCGCCGCCGCCTCGATACGGCCGGAGCGCACGGCCTCGTTGATCCGCGTCATCGGCTCGGTGAGCAACTCGGCCCCCTCCGCGGTCTCGGTCACCGGCTCGTCCCCGAGCACCTCCTCGGCGACGGCGTCGAAGCCCCGGGCGGGGGTGGGCGTCGGAGTGGTGGGGGCGGGCTCGGGCTCGGGGACGTAGACGACGGGCGCCGGGGCCTTCGTGACCGACATGACCGGCGCGGGGCCGAACTGTCCCGTCGGCGCCTGCACGGTCCCGGCCGGCACGGGCGCCGGCTGCTTCACCGGGGGCACCTCCCGCACCCCTTCCGGCGAAGGCACGGCCGCCTGTGAAGTCACGGCCACCTGCGAAGCCACAGCCGCCTGTGGGGGCACCCCCGCGGCGTCCGACTTGGCGGGCGCGGCCACCCGTACCGCCTGCCCCGTGATCCGGCTGGAGCCGTCCGCCGAGACCTCCAGAGGCACCACGCAGCCCGCGAGGTCGTCGCGGATCGTGGCGCGTATGGGGGCACCGAGGCTGATGGCCAGACGCTGGAGGTGGTTGAGGACGGCCTGCTGGATCTCCTCGCCCGGCGCCGCCACCACCGACGTCCCGCCCACCGACGCGCCTCCCGCGCCGAACACCCGGACCGGTACCACCGCCGGATGCGCCACGGGCGGCTGCGCCCGCTTCTTCTCGAAGCTGACTCGAGACATCGGTTTTCCCTCACTCCCCCGGCGTCGCGATCCGGTCGTACGCGTCCTGCCGACCAGTGTGTCGGCTCGCTCCGGTTTCCGCGTCACCGCAGCGTCACAGCCTCGCACCAGCCGCACCCTGGCGCAGGTTGTTTGCGTGTGCATAAAATGCATGCGTCTTTATCCGTTGGTACGACCGCACGCCCCCGGGGGATCCCATGAACCGTCGTTTTCTCTTCGTCCTGGGCAGCGCCCGCGCCGAGGGCAACACCGAACTGCTGGCCCGCGCGGCGGCCGAGCAGTTGCCCGGTGACACCGAACAGCGCTGGATCCGCCTGGCCGAGCACCCGCTGCCCGACTTCGTGGACCTGCGGCACGACAGCGACCACGTACGACCGCCGTCGGACACCGCGACCGGACTGCTGCTGGACGCCACGCTGGCGGCCACCGACATCGTGATCGCCTCGCCGCTGTACTGGTACTCGGTGTCCGGCCTCACCAAGCGCTACCTCGACCACTGGTCGGGCTGGCTGCGCACCCCGGGCGTCGACTTCAAGGCGACCCTGGCCGGGCGCACGCTCTGGGGCATCGCCGCACTCGCCCACGCCGAGCAGTCGGTCGCCGAGCCCTACATCGGAACGCTCAACAACTCGGCCGCCTACATGGGGATGCGCTTCGGCGGCGTTCTGCTGGGCAACGGCAGCGCACCGGGTGACGTACTGAAGGACACCGACGCGCTGGCCCGCGCGAAGACCTTCTTCGCGCAGGACGCCCCCTTCGCGCGTTTCCCGTACGACATCGCCTGAGACGGCCCGGAGGGGATCAGGCGCTGATGTCCTTCGCCGTGAACCGTGCCCAGGCCGCCGAGCCGAACACCGCCGCGTACAGCACCTGGAGGCCGAGGTTCTTCACCAGGTCGTCCCAGTAGACGGGGTCGCGCACCAGGTCGGCGAAGGACAGCCAGTAGTGCGAGAAGAGGTACGGCTGCAGCGCGTGCAACTGGGGTATCTGGTCGAGGATCTGGACCGTGATGAGTATGCCGACGGTGGTCGCCATCGCCGCGATGCCGCTGTTGGTGAGGGTCGACACGAACAGGCCGAGCGCCGCCACGCCGACCAGTGAGGCGGCGACCACCAGGGCGATCAGCAGAGCCCGGCCGAGGCCCTCGGAGTAGCTGATCCGGGTGCCGGATATGGTCGTGAGGTCGCCCAGCGGGAAGAGCAGCGCGCCCACGAGCAGCGCCGAGCCGGCGACGACCAGCGTGGCCAGCACGCAGAAGGCCATCACCGTCGTGTACTTGGTGAGCAGCAGCCGGGTGCGGCCGGCCGGGGCGACCAGCAGATAGCGCAGGGTGCCCGTCCCCGCCTCGCCCGCTATCGCGTCGCCCGCGACCACACCGACCGCCATCGGCAGGAAGAACGGCAGCGTCGCGGCCAGCGCCGTGAACACCAGGAACAGGCCGTTGTTGGTGATCTGCGTCACGAACGCCGGGCCCTGGCCGCTGTGGTCCACCGTCCTGCCGCCCCGCGTCTGGATCTTCACCGCGATCCCCACCAGCACCGGCACCGCGGCCAGTACCCCGAGCAGGGCGAGCGTGCGCCAGCGGCGGAGGGTCGTGACGAGTTCGCTGCGCAGCAGCCCGAACGCCCACAGCGGGCTCGGCCCGCGCATCGCGGATGCGGGGGCCGTCCCGGACCCGGGGACCGTCTCAGCCCGCGACATCGAAGCCCTCCCCCGTCAGTGCCACGAACGCGTCCTCCAGCGAGGCCCGTTCGACCGTGAATCCCCGGACCCGGACTCCCGCCGCGACCAGGGCCGCGTTCACCTCGGCGAGGTCCCGCGCGGGCGGTTCGCCGGTGACCCGGTCGCCGTCGGCGGTGACGTCCCCGACGCCCTGCTCCTTCAGCACGCGGGCCGCCTCGGCCGGATCCGGGGTGGTCACCACCAGCCGGCCGCGCGCCCCGGCCGCCAGGTCGGCCACCGAGCCCTGGGTGATGAGCCGGCCCCGCGCCATGACCGCCGCGTGGGTGCAGACCTGCTCGATCTCGTCGAGGAGGTGGGAGGAGAGAAAGACGGTCGTGCCGTCGGCGGCCAGCTCCCGGATCAGGGCGCGGATCTCGCGCATGCCCTGCGGGTCGAGGCCGTTGGTGGGCTCGTCCAGGACGAGCAGGCGGCGCGGCTGGAGCAGCGCGGCGGCCAGACCGAGGCGCTGTCTCATGCCCAGCGAGTACGCCTTCGCCTTCTTGCCGGCGGCGGCCGCGAGGCCCACCCGGTCCAGGGCGGCGGCGACGCGGGCGTGCCGGGTGCGCGGGTCGGCGGTGGGGTCGGCGGCGTCGTAGCGCAGCAGGTTGTCCCGGCCGGAGAGGAAGCCGTACAGCGCGGGGCCCTCGATGAGCGCGCCGACCTGCGGGAGGACGGACCGGGCCGCCCGGGGCATCGGGCGGCCCAGCACGCGGGCCGTGCCCGCCGTGGGCTCGATCAGGCCCATCAGCATGCGGATGGTGGTGGTCTTGCCCGAGCCGTTCGGACCGAGGAAGCCGAAGACGCTGCCCGCCGGGACGGTCAGGTCGAGGCCGTCGACGGCGAGCTGTCCGCCGCGGTAGCGCTTGGTGAGGCCGCGGGTGGCGATGACGCTCGCCTCCACCTGCCCCGGGGCACGCTTCCCCGCGCTCTCCACCTGCCCCGGGGCACGCTGTCCCGCGTCCCCGGCCTCCCGCTCCGTGGCGGACGGTCCGTCCATCGGCTCCCCCTCGATTTGCGCCTCCCCTGCAGGGTGAACGTGCGGTCACGGTCCGTAGTGCCCGGAAGGGGTCACTTTCCTGCGTTCGCCGCCTTCACCAGGGCGTCCTTGGTCACCGCGCCGGCGTAGACCCTGCCGTCGTCGGTGATCAGGGCGTTGACCAGGCGGGTGGAGTAGACCGTGCCCTTGCCGAACTTGCCGGAGACCTTGTCGCCGAGCGAGCCGAGGAAGCCGCCGAGGTCACCGCCCTGGGAGCCGGTCGGCAGGCCGCCCTTGGCGCCGGTGTCGAAGGTGGCGATGGACGTCCAGCCCTTGCCGAGCACATCGCCGCCGTTCATGCCCTTGGCGAAGTCCTCGCCCGGCTCGGGGGCGTGCCTGCGAGCCGCGGAGTCCTGCTTCTCCTCCGTCACCTTGGCGCCCTTGGGCGGGGTGAAGGCGAAGGTGGAGCCGGCCGGCCGGGCGAAGGTGACCTGGGTGAAGCCCACGTCCAGGACGGCGGCGCCGCCGCTCTTCGGCGTCAGCGTGAACTTCAGCGGCATGCCCGTCTTCGCGTCCACGGCGATGCTGATGGAGCCGACCGTGGTGCCGGACTGCCTGGGCTTGATCAGCAGCTTGTAGGCGTCGCGGCCGGCGACCCGCTCGGTGCCGTCGACCGTGACGGACGTGGTGTCGTCCACCGACTTCAGCGCCTGGTCGGCGAAGTCCTTCGGCGTGGCCGGGGGCTCGGCCTTGTGCTCCTTGCCGGAGTCGGCCGAGGTGCCGTGATACACCTCGTTGGTCTTGCTGTTGTAGCCCCATACGTTCTTGCCGTTGTGGATGAGGCTGTACTCGGAGCCGCTCTCCAGCAGCGACAGCTTCTGCTTCTCGGGGCCGTCGGCGGCCACGCGCAGCGTGTGCGTGCCGGAGACCAGCGAGGTGAGCTGGGACTGCGGGTCGGCGGAGGAGCCGTCGCCGGAGCCCTTGCCGGCGCCGGAGGCCAGGTTGTTCGCCAGGCCGCCGAGGTCGGGCAGGCCGAGGTCGGTGTCGATGCGCACGGTGCCGGACAGCTGCTGCACGTCCGACTTGGCGATCTTCTCGATGAGCTGCTGTGCGGTGATCCTGGGCAGGTCGGGGTCACCGGAGGCGGCGAGCGCCGGGACCAGACCGATCGTGGCCGCCGCGACCCCCACCACGGCGACAGGGACCGCGTAACGGGCCGTCCTGCGGCGTCGGGCCTGCCGCTCCTCGTCCCGAGCGGCGTCCACTGCGTCGTCGGATTCGTACGGTGCCATGTGTGCCTTACCTCCGTCGTCGGCGGCGGCTGTTCTCACGCTGGTCCACCAGAGCCGCCATTCTCACCCGAATCGGTGAGGAGTGGTGATTTCCGTGGTTTCCATCTCACCAAATCGGCCATGAAGAAGCGTCAGACCTCGGAGCCAACTCCGCGTACGCCTGGGGTATGACACGCAGGGGCAGGAACTCCCCCGACCCGTAAGGGTCTCACCGGAACGGAGGGGGCCGTACGGGGGTGTCGGGGGGCGTGGGGGCGTTCGGACGCATAGGGCGTATGGATCCCCGGCGAGGCACGCTGCCGGAAACACGGCGCGACGGACAGCCGGAAGCGTGGCCCGGCCACACGGCCCGGACGCAGCGAGACGCACGGCCCGGAGCGCGACAGACGGACAACCAGATGCGTGCCCGAGTCGCGGCCGGGGCGTGGTGTGCTGTGGCAGGCAGCCGGGTCAGCCGGCGCGGTGGACCACCGCGTCGCACAGCTCCATCAGCGTGGCCTTGGCGTCGCACTCCCGCAGCGGCGCCAGCGCGGCCCGTGCCTCCTCCGCGTACCGCACGGTGTCCCTGCGGGCCTGCTCCAGCGCGGGGTGGGCGCGCAGCGCGGCCAGTGCCTCGGCGTGCCGGGCGTCGTCGCTGAGGTCGGAGTCCAGCAGCTCGCACAGCGCGATGTCCTCGGCCAGGCCGAGGCGGGCGGCCCGCTCGCGCAGCCGGAGCACGGGCAGGGTCGGGATGCCCTCGCGCAGGTCGGTGCCCGGGGTCTTGCCGGACTCGTGCGAGTCGGAGGCGATGTCCAGGACGTCGTCGGCGAGCTGGAAGGCGACCCCGAGCCGCTCGCCGTACTGGGTGAGCACGTCGACGACCGTCTCGTCGGCACCGGACATCATCGCGCCGAACCGGCACGAGACCGCCACCAGCGAGCCTGTCTTTCCGCCGAGCACGTCCAGGTAGTGCTCGACCGGGTCGCGGCCGTCGGAGGGACCGGCGGTCTCCAGGATCTGGCCCGTGACCAGCCGCTCGAAGGCGAGGGCCTGCACCCGGACCGCCTCGGGGCCGAGGTCGGCGAGGATCTGGGAGGCGCGGGCGAAGAGGAAGTCGCCGGTGAGGACCGCGACGGAGTTGCCCCAGCGGGTGTTGGCGCTGTCCACGCCGCGCCGCACGGCCGCCTCGTCCATGACGTCGTCGTGGTACAGCGTGGCCAGGTGGGTCAGCTCCACGACCACGGCCGAGGGCACGATGCCCGGCGCGTAAGGGTCGCCGAACTGGGCCGCGAGCATCACGAGCAGCGGCCGGAACCGCTTCCCGCCGGCTCGCACGAGGTGCTGCGCGGCCTCCGTGATGAACGGGACCTCGCTCTTGGTGGCCTCGAGCAAGCCTTCCTCGACAGCCGCCAATCCGGCCTGGACATCGGCTTCCAGAGCCTGGTCCCGCACGCTCAGCCCGAACGGCCCGACGACGGTCACGAGGGGTCTCCTGTCTGCTGGTGTCTGCTGGCGATTACACGGTTTGTCGATAGGTCGCTGCCATCACTCAAGTCAGCGTATCCGGTCCCTGTTCGATCACCGATAGCGCCCACCCGTCCAGCCTGGGCGGTATCGGATCACGACCGGTATGTTTTTGATCAAGTAATAAGAGCGGACATTCATCGACTTAACAGGAACCTGCACGCTTTGTCGCGAGACGAGGGGCGAGCGGAGTAATGCCTACACCCCAGACAACGACAGGCACCACACCAGGGGTTCCGCCGCGGGTTCCGTCATGGGCTTCGCCACGGGCCTCCGTCGATCCACCCGAATCCATCATGTCCGATTTGAAATACTTTGTTATTTCGTGAAATGGGTCACGGGCAGCCTCCGGCATCGAGGGTCCGCCGGAACCCCTTCTCCCCCGTTCCGTCCGCGAGTTGAGGGTTGGCAACCGCAAAGGATCAAGTACCCCATACGGCACAGACCAAGGTCAAATAGTGCATTGTGTGCATCAGGTACTTGTTTCGGACATGTGCTCTCGCATACGTTCCGGGCCGTCGGGCGGACGCCGAATCCTGCCGCCGCCCGTGTGACCCATCGACGAACTCATTCGTACGGCAGGAGCGGGGGACCCAGGTAAGTCGCCTGACCGGTCGGCACACGCCGCACCGGGACGGCTAGGGGTGAAGCCGTGCCTTCTCGCGAAGGCGCGGCCGGGCACCTCCCCGCCCGAACCCGACAGCTCACCTCGCAGGCGACGGAGAGGACTTCCCCATGCCTTCTGCCGCTCGACACCACCAGCCCCGCACCAACCGCCTCGCTCGCACCCTCGCCGTCGCCGGCACCGGTGCCACCGTCCTCGCCCTGCCGCTCATCGGCGCCACCAGCGCCTCCGCGGCCACCGGCACGACGACCACCAAAACGGCCTCCACCACCGTCGCCGGGTACCCGAACAACCTCGACGGCTGGATCCGCGAGTCCCTCGCGATCATGGCCCAGAAGGGCATCCCGGGCACCTACAACGGCATCTACCGCAACGTCATGCGGGAGTCGTCCGGCAACCCGTACGCCATCAACCTCTGGGACTCCAACGCCGCCAAGGGCATCCCGTCCAAGGGTCTCCTCCAGGTGATCGACCCGACCTTCAACGCGTACCACGTGGCCGGCACCGCCTTCAATCCGTACGACCCGGTCGCCAACATCACCGCGGCCTGCAACTACGCCGCCGCCCGGTACGGGTCCATCGACAACGTGTCCAGCGCGTACTGACCGGTCCCGCCGACCGGCACGGCATCGGCCGCCCGGTGCGCCCACACCTGACGGAGGGGCACACCGGGCGGCCGTCGCTCCTTCCGGAGAAGGTCGTGCACCGGGGACGGCCGCGTACTGATGTGCCGGTCAGTCGGTCGGGAACAGTCTTTCGAGGACGACGGCGATGCCGTCGTCCTCGTTCGACAGGGTGATCTCATCGGCCACCGCCTTCAGTTCGCAATGTGCGTTGGCCATGGCGACCCCGCGTCCCGCCCAGTCGAACATCGGGATGTCGTTGGGCATGTCGCCGAACGCCAGTGCCTCCTCCGCCGCGACCCCGAGCCGCTCGGCAGCCAGCGCGAGACCGGTCGCCTTGGTCACCCCGGACGGCTGAAGCTCCACGGTCCCCGGCCCCGACATGGTGACCGTGGCCAGTGAGCCCACCACCGCGCGCGCCGTGGCCGCCAACTCGTCGTCGGACAGGGTGGCGTGGCGCAGCAGCACCTTGCTGATCGGCGCGCACCACAGGTCGTCGCGCCGGCCGACCTGCACCGCGGGCAGGGTCGGGTGCGGCATCCGGTACCCGGGCTCGATGAGCGTGAGCCCGTCGACCCCGTCCTGGTCGACGGCCGCGTACACCTGCCCCACCTCGGCCTCGATCTTGCCGAGCGCGGTCTCGGCCAGCTCCCGGTCCAGCCGGACCGACCACAGCAGGCGGCCGGTCCCGGCGTCGTACACCTGTGCGCCCTGTCCGCACACCGCGAGTCCCGTGCAGCCGAGGTGCGCCAGCAGCGGCCGTACCCGCGGGGCCGGGCGGCCCGTCACCACCAGGTGCCGGGCCCCGGCCCGCGTCCCCCTCGCGAGCGCGGCGAGCGACCGGTCGGAGACGGTGTCGTCGCCGCGCAGCAGCGTTCCGTCCAGGTCGGTGGCGATCAGTGAATACGTGGGGGAGGCTGCCATGATCAGAGAATACGGATACCGGGCCCCACCGACTCACCTTGTCGTCCTGCGCACTTACGTACTGGTCCACCCCAAGTAGTGCTCCCCCACTCCTCGTTGATAAGGGCGCGCAGGACCGCAGGAGGCCTCAGCGATGAGCCGCCGCCAGGTGTTTCGTCAGGCGCGGTGAGGCGAACTCCGTGCCGCAGACGAAGCGCATCACCGGTCCGTACGACGACGCCGCCGGCAGGCCGGTGAAGTACAGGCCGGGAACGGACGAGACGAAGCCGGGTCCGAGCTTCGGCGTGCCGCGGCTGACCGCGAGCCGGGTGCGCAGTTCGTGGCCGAGGAAGTCCATCGCCGCGATGTCGACGCGGTAGCCGGTGGCGGCGATGACATGGTCGGCGGTGAGCCGCTCGGTGTGCCCACCGTGGGTG
The DNA here is from genome assembly GCF_055572075.1 of Streptomyces sp. NPDC030820. NCBI lineage: Bacteria > Bacillati > Actinomycetota > Actinomycetes > Kitasatosporales > Streptomycetaceae > Streptomyces > Streptomyces sp. NPDC030820. The sequence continues at coordinate 34,777 of NZ_JBVIEB010000002.1, read as the reverse complement.
CGGACGGTGAGGACGGGGCTGCCGTCCGGTGCCTCGGCGTTCACGACCCGCTCCACGTCCTGCACCTGCACCGCGCGCTCGAAGCGCTCGCGCAGCCACCAGGCGCCGAGCGGTCCGAGGACCCGGCGGACCAGGAAGTGGCGGGTGGCCTCGGGCAGATAGCGGTAGGGGTGCGGGTAGTAGCTGAACGCCCAGAGCGACCAGGCGCGGCCGAACGGAGACTCGGGGCGCAGCTTCGGCTGCTTCCAGGGCGGCGCGCCGAAGGCGACCCGGCCGCGGCCGCGCGCGACGACACGCACGCGTGCGCCCGCCTCGGCGGCGAGCGCCGCCGTCTCCAGCGCGGACTGGCCGGCACCGACCACGATGAGTTCCTTGCCGGCGAAACGGCTCAGGTCGTGGTGCTGGGAGCTGTGCGAGACCGGGCCGGTGGGCGCCGGTCCGTCGGCCGCGGCTCCCGCGAGCTCCGCCGGCAGGTGCGCCAGACCCGACAGGCCGGTGGCGACGACGACCGCGCGTGCGGTGAACGTCTCCCCCGAGTCCAGCTTCAGCTCGAAGCCGCCGCTCTTGTCGCGGTCCACGGAGACGACCCGCACCCGCTCCAGGTCGGGGACGAGCTTGTGCTGGAACCACTCGCCGTAGCCGACGAACGTGTCCACCGGGATGATGTCCTCGTCGGCCACCAGGCGGCGGATGCCGGCCGCGTCGCAGTAGTCGGCGAGGGTGTGGCCGGGCTGCGGGCAGTCGAAATTCGAGGCGGCCGGCGTCGACTTCAGGAGCATGCCCTCGGGCATGTGGTCGCGCCAGCTGACCATGGGGTCGCCGAAGACGCGGACGGGGATACCGCGCGCCCGCAGATGGGCGGCGGTGGACAGGCCGAACGGCCCGGCCCCGATGACTGCAACCGGTCGAGTCACGAAGTCCCTCCCCAGGACATGGTGCGCCACTCTTGGTGTGGCTTTGCCTACTTCGTGGTGGTGCCGCTGCCGCGGCGGTTGGTCCGCCACAGCTGATAGAGGTGCTTCGCGCCCGGGCGCACGAAGCGGGCGAGCATCGTGAGGAACGGCAGCGGGTCGTCACCCGCGAGCCAGGCCAGCTCCGTCCCGCTCGCCTTCGCCGGCGCGTGCGGCGTCGTATAGCCGCTGCGGCGGTAGGCGAGGAGGGCGGGGAGGTCGATGTTCTCCACGATGTAGCGGTGGCCGGCGCGCTGTTCCCCCTCCGGAACGGGGCGGCCGGTCAGGTTCAGATGCATCGCGCGTACGACGTCCACGCCCGACTCGTTCTCGAACAGCCGGAACTGGGCGCCCATGCGCGGGTTGAAGTCGAGGAGCTTGTACTGTCCGTCGCGCCGGTCGAAGCGCAGGTCTAGGTCGATGATGCCGCTGTAGCCGATCTGTTTGATGAAACGTGCGGCGAGGTCGGTGAGTTCCGGGTTGTCGACGACGTACGCGTTCGCCGTCATGCCGGCGTGCGGCGGCCACGAGCGGACCTTGACACCGGTGAACAGCGCGAGGGGGCTTGCGTCCTGGTCGAAGCAGGCGTGCACGATCCAGTCCTCGGCCTCCTCTCGCGGCAGGTACTCCTGGAGGATCACCCCAGGCCGCTCGCCCCAGTCGCGGGCGAGGGTGAGCAGACCCTCGCGGGTGGCGATCCGCGTGGTGCCGTTGACGGCGGGCTGTTTGCGCCGGACGAACGCCTCACGGTTCTTGGCCACCACCGGGAAGCGGGCCGCGTCGGCGAAGGCGACGATGTCCTCGTACGACTCCGGGAACGCCGACGCGGGGCTCGCGATGCCGTGCTCCACACACAGTTCGTGCAGGCCCTGCTTGCTGGCGAGCCGACGCGGCAGCGCGGGGTCCACGCGCGGGAAGAGAAAGGAACCGGCCAGCTCGTCCTGGTGCTCGGCGATCAGCACGGCGGCCTCCTCGTCGGTCGGGACGAGGACGGCGGGGCGGCCGATGCGACGGCCGATCCGCAGCAGGCCCTCGACCAGGTGGCCCGGGTCCTCCGCACCGGTCGTCGGCCACACGAAGGCCTTCTTCAGATAACGGGAGGAGGCCGCGGGCGTGTAGGCGTCCTCGGTGATGGCGTACATGGGCACGCCGAGCCGGCCCAGGCTGCGGATCGCGCCGACGCCGCCGTGGTGCAGCGGATAGTCGCCGAACTTGACGATCAGCCCTGGTACGTCCCGGTCCGCCGCGAACGGCACGCCGACGGTGTCTCCGGCCACGGGTCCCCCCACGTGTCCCCCCAATGGAACGGACCCACCCCGTCCGTGTCCCCAAAGGACGCTAAGCCGGAATTGCCGCCTCCGACAAGACCTATTCGGACATTGCGAACCCTTTAGACAGGGTGCGAGCAACCTTTCGAAGGTCCCGCGACACACATCTTTCGGACACCGCGGCGGCTGCCGCAGAGGGCTCTGCCCAAGACACGCATCACGGCCGTAACGTGTGGCGCGACCACATGGAACGAGCGCCATGCACGGCCCGGATGAGAGTGAGGCAGCACCCCATGCCCCCCTTCGACGTCCCCGAGGGCGACCCCTTCGGCCCGCACAACCTTCCCTACGGCGTGTTCTCGCCCTCCGGCAGCACGGAACGGAGGGTCGGCGTCCGGCTCGGGGACCAGGTCCTCGACGCGGGCGCCGCGGCCGCCGCCCTCGGCTCACCGCACCACGCGCTGCTCGCGCGGCCCACCCTCAACGCACTGCTGGCCGCCGGCCGCCCGGCCTGGTCGGAGGTACGGCGCGCCGTCACGGCCTGGGTCACGGATCCCGCGCACCGCGAGGCCGTCGAGCCGCTGTTCCACCCGCTGTCCGAGGTGACCCTGCACCTGCCCTTCGAGGTGGCGGACTACGTCGACTTCTACGCCTCGGAGAACCACGCCCGCAACGTCGGCCGGATCTTCCGCCCGGACGCCGAGGACTCCCTCACCCCCAACTGGAAGCATCTGCCGATCGGTTACCACGGCCGCTCCGGCACGGTCGTCGTCTCCGGCACGGACGTCGTACGGCCGTCCGGGCAGCGCAAGGCCCCGGCCGACCCGGCGCCGGTCTTCGGCCCGTCGATCCGGCTGGACATCGAGGCCGAGGTCGGCTTCGTCGTGGGTGTGCCGTCGGAGCTGGGCCGACCGGTCGCGCTCGGCGACTTCCGCGAGCACGTCTTCGGGCTGTGCCTGCTGAACGACTGGTCCGCGCGGGACATCCAGGCCTGGGAGTACGTCCCCCTCGGCCCCTTCCTCGGCAAGTCCTTCGCGACCTCGGTGTCGGCGTGGATCACCCCGCTGGAAGCGCTGGAGCACGCGCGCGTGGCGCCTCCGGAGCGCACGCACCCGCTGCTGCCCTACCTGGACGACTCGGCACCCGGTATCGAGCCCGGCGGCTACGACCTGCGGATCTCCGTCGCCATCAACGGCCATGTGGTCTCCGAGCCGCCCTTTTCGACCATGTACTGGACCGCTGCCCAGCAGCTCGCCCACATGACGGTGAACGGCGCCTCGCTGCGCACCGGCGACCTGTACGGCTCGGGCACGGTCAGCGGCCCCGAGGAGGCCCAGCGCGGCTCGCTGCTGGAGCTGACCTGGAACGGCCGCGACCCCCTCGAACTCCCGGACGGCAAGCGGGCCTTCCTGGAGGACGGGGATGTGGTGACCCTGTCGGCCTGGGCCCCCGGCGCGGACGGCCGCCGGGTCGGGCTGGGGGAGGTCAGCGGGCGGGTCGTGTCGGGCTGACCGGCGGCTTGTAGCAGTACGCCGTCCCGGCGTTCGGCCTGTGCGCGGTCACCGGCGTCCTGACGGGGGCCGCCCTGGCGGTTGCCCTGGCGGTCGCTCTGGTGACGCTGCCGGCCGCGGCGGACGACGTACTGGCGGCGGTGCGGCACGCCTTTCGGGAGCGGGAGCCGTAAGGCTTCCGCCCCGGAAACCGGGCAAGCCGGACGCGAGGGAAAACGGACAGCCGCAACCGCCCGACCGATCAACGCCGAGACCTGACTCTCGCCGCCCCGCGCCGTCATACTGAGCGGACACGCACCACGCGAGGCGCCCTCGGCGCATCGCACCGCACCACCCGACACCCGCACAACTCTCCGACCAGGAACCGGAGCCCCGGCATGACCGTCTGCCTGCTCCTGCTGAGCGCCGTCGCCCTGACGGCCGCCCTGCCGGCGCCGCGCGCGCTGACCCGTGCCGCCTGGCCCGAGCGGGAACCCGTGGTCGCGTTGTGGGTGTGGCAGTGCCTGGTCGCCACCGTCCTGCTGTGCTGCCTGGCCGCACTGGTCCTGGGCGCGGCGGCCGTCTTCCACACCGTCCGCGACCGCGTGTTCGCCCCCGCCCCGTCCTCCGTCACCGCCGCCTACGACCTCTCCTCGGCGCCTGTGTGGGCCGCCGCCCTCACCGTGCTGCTGGCCTGCGGGGCCGCCTGGACGACGGCGATGCTGGCGCGGGAGCTCGTCGAGGCCCGCCGCAGCCGTGGCCAGGTCCGCGCGCAGCTGCGGGAACGCGCCCCCGACCTGCCGGCCGGACTCCCGGCGGCACGCGGCCCGATGCTGGTGCTGGAGGACGAGTACCCGGATGCCTGGTGGATGCCCGGACACCCGCCGCAGCTGGTCGTCACCACCGGCGCGCTCCACCGGCTCACCGACCACCAGCTGGACGCCGTCCTCACCCACGAGCGCGGGCACGCGCGTGCCCACCACGACTGGCTGCTGCACCTGTCCACCGCGCTCGCCACGGGCTTCCCGCGCGTGCCGCTGTTCGCCCACTTCTGCGACCAGACGCACCGCCTGGTCGAGCTGGCCGCCGACGACACCGCCTCCCGCCGCTGCGGCCACCTCACCACGGCCCTCGCGCTGATCGAGCTGAACCAGCACCGGGGCGTCCTGTCCTGCGACTCCAGCCGCCGTCTCCTCGGGGAACGCGTGGACCGGCTGCTGGAACCGCCGCCACGGCTGCTGCGCCGGCACCGGGCCCTGACGACGACGGTTGCCGCCCTGGTGCCGCTGCTGCCGCTTCTCATCACGTTCGCGCCGGGACTGACGGCACTGTCCTGACGGCATCGTCCCGGCGGCGCCGCCGGATGGCCGCCGGGTGGCAGATCTTCCCGTCCGGCCAGGAAAACCGGCAGTCAGGGCGTGCGCGGCTCGGGAGCTGTGACGAAGACGCTCACACGTATCGCCCGGGGCCGGCCCGCTAGGTCCAGTCGTCCGGCTCCGGCTCCTCCACCGGTTCCGGCCAGTCGGCGTGCGGCGCGTCACCTGCGGTGGGGGCCGGGTCGTCCAGAGCGGACAGCACGGCCAGCACGCCCTCCCCGTACGTGGCCAGCTTCTTCTCGCCGACGCCGCTCACCGTGCCGAGCTCACGCACCGAACCAGGCCTGCGGGTGACGATCTCCCGCAGGGTGGCGTCGTGGAAGATGACGTACGCCGGCACGCCCTGCTCGCGGGCCTGTTCGGCGCGCCAGGCACGCAGCGCCTCGAAGGCGGGGAGGAGTTCGTCGGGCAGTTCGGCCGCGGCGGCCTTGGCCTTGCGGTCGCCGCCGGAGGCGCCGGCCGACCGGGACCGGGAGGCGGCCGGCTTCTTCGGCTCCTTGCGCAGCGGCACCTCCCGCTCGCGCCGCAGCACGGAGCCGCTCGCCTCGGTGAGCACCAGAGTGCCGTACTCCCCCTCGACCGCGAGCAGCCCCTGCGCCAGCAGCTGCCGGACGACGCCCCGCCACTCGGCCTCGGTGAGGTCCTGTCCGATACCGAAGACGGACAGCTGGTCGTGGTCGAACTGGATCACCTTGCCGGTGCGCTTACCGAGCAGGATGTCCACGATCTGCACGGCACCGAACTTCTGGCCGCGCTCCCGCTGCAGCCGTACCACTGTCGACAGGACCTTCTGCGCGGCGATCGTGCCGTCCCAGGTCTCCGGCGGGGTGAGGCAGGTGTCGCAGTTGCCACAGCCCGCCGCATCGGGGTCCTGGCCGAAGTAGGCGAGCAGCTGGCCACGGCGGCACTGGGCCGTCTCGCACAGCGCCAGCATGGAGTCCAGGTGGGCGGCGGCCCGGCGGCGGAACGCCTCGTCGCCCTCGCCGGACTGGATCAGCTTGCGCTGCTGTATGACGTCGTTCAGGCCGTACGCCATCCAGGCCGTGGACGGCAGTCCGTCGCGGCCCGCGCGGCCGGTCTCCTGGTAGTAGCCCTCGATCGACTTGGGCAGGTCCAGGTGGGCGACGAACCGTACGTCCGGCTTGTCGATGCCCATGCCGAAGGCAATGGTCGCCACCACGACCAGGCCGTCCTCGCGCAGGAACCGGGCCTGATGGGCGGCGCGCATGCCCGCGTCCAGGCCCGCGTGGTACGGCACCGCCTCGATGCCGTTGGCGGTCAGGAACTCCGCCGTCCGCTCCACCGAGTTGCGCGACAGGCAGTACACGATGCCGGCGTCGCCCGGGTGCTCCTCGCGCAGGAAGGCGAGCAGCTGCTTCCTCGGGTCGGCCTTGGGCACGATCCGGTACTGGATGTTGGGCCGGTCGAAGCTGGCGACGAAGTGGCGGGCCGTCGGCAGGTTCAGCCGCTGGGTGATCTCCTGGTGGGTGGCGCGGGTGGCCGTGGCGGTGAGGGCGATGCGCGGGACGTCCGGCCAGCGCTCGCCGAGGAGGGACAGGGTGAGGTAGTCGGGGCGGAAGTCGTGGCCCCACTGGGACACACAGTGCGCCTCGTCGATCGCGAAGACGGAGATCTTGCCGCGCGAGAGCAGGTCGAGCGTGCCCTCCAGACGCAGCCGCTCCGGCGCCAGGTACAGCAGGTCCAGCTCGCCGGCCAGGAACTCGGCCTCGACCATGCGCCGCTCGTCGAAGTCCTGCGTGGAGTTGATGAAGCCGGCGCGCACACCGAGGGCACGCAGGGCGTCCACCTGGTCCTGCATGAGCGCGATCAGCGGCGAGATCACCACACCCGTACCGGGTCTGACCAGGGCCGGGATCTGGTAGCACAGCGACTTTCCGCCGCCGGTGGGCATGAGGACGACGGCGTCGCCGCCCGCCACCACATGCTCGATGACCGCTTCCTGCTCGCCCCGGAAGGCCTCGTACCCGAAGACCCGGTGCAGCGTGGCCAGCGCCTCGCTGTCGGCCGCGCCCGGCCCCTCGGTCACCTGTGGCATCTCGCTGATCCCGCCCGTCGCACCCATCGTCCTGTCCCCCGTCGGTCCCCCGTGTGTCGTTCCTCGACCACTGCCTCAACGATAGGGGGCGGGACCGACAGCCTCGGAGTTGTCCACAGGCTCGGTCCGTTCTTCCGCGTAATCGCACGCTGACGTGAAGCAACAAGCCGCGTTCCCCTGTCGCCGACGCCGACAGCACGACGGCCCGGCACCCCGTGAGGTGCCGGGCCGCTGTGCACGTGGGAGCGTCAGCGTACGAACACTCCCGCCTGGCTCGCCAGGTCCAGGAAGTACTGCGGCGCCACGCCGAGTACCAGTGTCACCGCAACGCCCACGGCGATCGCCGCCATGGTCAGCGGGGACGGGACGGCCACGGTCGGGCCCTCCGGCCTCGGCTCGCTGAAGAACATCAGGACGATCACGCGGATGTAGAAGAACGCGGCGATCGCCGAGGAGATCACACCGACCACGACCAGCGGGGCCGCGCCGCCGTCCGCCGCCGCCTTGAACACGGCGAACTTCCCGGCGAAGCCGGAGGTCAGCGGGATGCCGGCGAAGGCCAGCAGGAACACGGCGAAGACCGCCGCCACCAGCGGGGAGCGGCGGCCGAGACCCGCCCACTTGGACAGGTGGGTCGCCTCGCCGCCCGCGTCGCGCACCAGCGTGACCACCGCGAAGGCGCCGATCGTCACGAACGAGTAGCCGGCCAGGTAGAAGAGGACGGACGAGACGCCGTCCTTCGATGTGGCGATGACACCCGCGAGGATGAATCCGGCGTGCGCGATGGACGAGTACGCCAGCAGCCGCTTGATGTCGGTCTGCGTGATCGCGATGATCGCGCCGCCGAGCATGGTGATGATCGCCACGGCCCACATGACCGGCCGCCAGTCCCAGCGCATCCCGGGCAGGACGACGTACAGCAGACGCAGCAGCGCGCCGAACGCGGCCACCTTCGTCGCCGCCGCCATGAAGCCGGTCACCGGGGTCGGCGCGCCCTGGTAGACGTCCGGCGTCCACATGTGGAACGGGACCGCGCCCACCTTGAACAGCAGGCCCATCACGATCAGGGCGCTGCCGAGCAGCAGCAGTGCGTCGTTGCCCATGGTGTTGGCGAGCGCCGGGTCGACGTTCGTGACCGTGCCGTCGACGACCTGGGCGATGCGCGCGTACGACACCGAGCCCGCGTAGCCGTACAGCAGGGCGATGCCGAACAGCGTGAACGCGGAGGCGAACGCGCCGAGCAGGAAGTACTTGACGGCCGCTTCCTGCGACATCAGCCGCTTGCGGCGGGCCAGCGCGCACAGCAGGTACAGCGGCAGGGAGAAGACCTCCAGGGCCACGAACAGGGTCAGCAGGTCGTTGGCCGAGGGGAAGACCAGCATGCCGGCGATCGCGAAGAGCAGGAGCGGGAACGCCTCCGTGGTGGTGAATCCCGCCTTCACCGCCGCTTTCTCGCTGTCGCTGCCCGGTACGGAGGCGGCCTGCGCGGCGAAGGAGTCGACGCGGTTGCCGTGCGCGGCCGGGTCCAGGCGCCGCTCGGCGAACGTGAACAGGCCGACGAGGCCGGCCAGCAGGATCGTGCCCTGCAGGAACAGGGACGGGCCGTCGACCGCGATCGCCCCCATGGCCGCGATGTGCGCCTTGGTGGTGCCGTAGCCGTCGGCCGCCAGCGCGACCACCGCGGCGAACGCGGCGCACAGTGCGACGAGGGACACGAACACCTGGGCGTAGTAGCGGGACTTGCGCGGGACCAGCGCCTCGATCAGCACCCCGACCAGCGCCGCACCGACGACGATCAGGGTCGGCGACAATTGTCCATATTCGATCTTCGGTGCCGGGATCTTCGCGATCGGGTCGGCCGCGGTTGTCCACAGGCTGTGGACGACTGTTGCGCTCACTTGGCCGCCTCCACCGAGGGCTTGGGGTCGGTCTTGTGTACGTCGGACATGGTCTGCTTGACCGCCGGGTTGACGATGTCCGTGACGGGCTTCGGGTAGACGCCCAGGAAGATCAGCAGAACGATCAGCGGGGCGACGACGACGAGTTCACGCGCGCGTAGGTCGGGCATCGCCGAGACCTCGGGCTTCACCGGGCCCGTCATCGTCCGCTGGTACAGGACGAGGGTGTAGAGCGCGGCGAGGACGATGCCGAAGGTGGCGATGACGCCGATCGCCGGGTAGCGCGTGAACGTGCCGACCAGGACCAGGAACTCGCTCACGAACGGCGCGAGTCCGGGTAGTGAGAGGGTGGCGAGGCCGCCGATCAGGAAGGTGCCGGCGAGCACCGGGGCGACCTTCTGCACGCCTCCGTAGTCGGCGATGAGCCGCGAGCCGCGCCGGGAGATCAGGAAGCCGGCGACCAGCATCAGTGCGGCCGTGGAGATGCCGTGGTTGACCATGTAGAGCGTCGCGCCGGACTGCCCCTGGCTGGTCATCGCGAAGATGCCCATGATGATGAAGCCGAAGTGCGAGATCGACGCGTACGCCACCAGGCGCTTGATGTCCCGCTGGCCGACGGCGAGCAGTGCGCCGTAGACGATGCTGATCAGGGCCAGGACGAGGATGACGGGTGTCGCCCACTTGCTGGCCTCGGGGAACAGCTGGAGGCAGAAGCGGAGCATCGCGAAGGTGCCGACCTTGTCGACGACCGCTGTGATGAGGACGGCGACCGGGGCGGTGGACTCCTGCATCGCGTTGGGCAGCCAGGTGTGCAGCGGCCACAGCGGCGCCTTCACCGCGAACGCGAAGAAGAAGCCGAGGAACAGCCAGCGTTCGGTGCTCGTCGCCATGTGCAGCGAGCCGTTCGCGCGGGCCTGCGCGATCTCCTGGAGGCTGAAGTTTCCGGCCACCACGTAGAGGCCGATCACCGCGGCCAGCATGATCAGGCCGCCGACCAGGTTGTAGAGGAGGAACTTCACGGCCGCGTACGACCGTTGCGTCGCGGCCGCCTTCTCGCCCTGCGCGTGGGCGCGGTCTCCGAAGCCGCCGATCAGGAAGTACATCGGGATGAGCATGGCTTCGAAGAAGATGTAGAACAGGAAGACGTCGGTGGACTCGAAAGAGATGAGCACCATCGCCTCGACGCCCAGGATCAGCGCGAAGAAGCCCTGGGTGGGCCGCCAGCGGCGGCTGCCCGTCTCCAGCGGGTCCGCGTCGTGCCAGCCGGCGAGAATGATGAACGGGATCAGTACGGCGGTCAGGGCGATCAGCGCCACCGCGATGCCGTCGACGCCCAGTTCGTACCGCACCCCGAAGTTCTTGATCCAGGCGTGCGACTCGGTGAGCTGGTAGCGGGCGCCGCCCGGGTCGAAGCGGACCAGGACGGTGACGGCCAGGGCGAGCGTGGCGAGCGAGACGAGCAGCGCCAGCCACTTGGCGGCAGTGCGCCGCGCGGCCGGTACGGCGGCCGTGGCGACGGCCCCTACGGCCGGGAGCGCCGCCGTCGCTGTCAGCAGGGGAAAGGACATCGGTATCAGACCGCCCTCATCAGCAGGGTCGCGGCGACCAGGAGTGCCGCACCGCCGAACATCGAGACCGCGTAGGAGCGGGCGAAGCCGTTCTGGATCCGACGGAGCCGTCCGGACAGGCCGCCGAAGCCGGCCGCCGTGCCGTTGACGACGCCGTCGACCAGGGTGTGGTCGACGTAGACCAGGGAGCGCGTCAGGTGCTCGCCGCCGCGCACCAGGACCACATGGTTGAAGTCGTCCTGGAGCAGGTCACGGCGGGCCGCGCGGGTGAGCAGCGAGCCGCGCGGGGCGACGGCCGGGACGGGCTTGCGGCCGTACTGGGCCCAGGCGATGCCGACGCCGACGACCAGGCAGACCATGGTGGCGCCGGTGACCGTCGCCGCGCTGACCGGGGAGTGGCCCTCGCTGTGTCCGGTGACCGGCTCCAGCCAGTGCAGGAAGCGGTCGCCGAGGTTGAAGAAGAAGCCGCCGGCCACCGATCCCACGGCCAGCACGATCATCGGGATCGTCATGACCTTGGGCGACTCGTGGGGGTGCGGCTCGGCGTGCTCGCCGCGTGTCTCGGCGGCGGGCTCCACGCTCGGTTCGGCCGGGGACGGGGTCGGGGCGTGCCGCCAGCGTTCTTCTCCGAAGAACGTCATCAGCATCACGCGCGTCATGTAGAAGGCGGTGATGGCCGCGCCCAACAGGGCCGCGCCGCCGAGGATCCAGCCCTCGGTGCCGCCCTTGGCGAAGGCCGCCTCGATGATCTTGTCCTTGGAGAAGAACCCGGACAGGCCCGGGAAACCGATGATGGCGAGATAGCCGAGGCCGAAGGTGACGAAGGTGACCGGCATGTACTTGCGCAGGCCGCCGTACCTGCGCATGTCGACCTCGTCGTTCATGCCGTGCATGACGGAACCTGCGCCGAGGAACAGCCCGGCCTTGAAGAAGCCGTGCGTCACCAGGTGCATGATCGCGAAGACATAGCCGATGGGGCCGAGGCCCGCCGCCAGCACCATGTAGCCGATCTGCGACATGGTCGAGCCCGCCAGCGCCTTCTTGATGTCGTCCTTCGCACAACCGACGATCGCACCGAAGAGGAGCGTGACCGCGCCGACCACGGTGACGGCGAGTTGCGCGTCGGGTGCCGCGTTGAAGATGGCGGCGGAACGGACGATCAGGTACACGCCCGCTGTCACCATCGTCGCCGCGTGGATCAGGGCCGAGACCGGGGTCGGGCCCTCCATGGCGTCGCCGAGCCAGGACTGCAGCGGCACCTGGGCGGACTTGCCGCAGGCGGCGAGGAGCAGCGTCAGGCCGATCGCGGTGAGCTTCCCCTCGGAGGTGTCGCCGGTGTGGCTGAGGACCGGGCCGAAGGCGAACGTGCCGAACGTGGTGAACATCAGCATGATCGCGATCGACAGGCCCATGTCGCCGACGCGGTTGACCAGGAAGGCCTTCTTCGCGGCCGTCGCGGCGCTCGGCTTGTGCTGCCAGAAGCCGATCAGCAGGTACGAGGCGAGGCCGACGCCCTCCCAGCCGACGTACAGCAGCAGGTAGTTGTCGGCGAGGACGAGCAGCAGCATCGCCGCGAGGAACAGGTTCAGGTAGCCGAAGAAGCGGCGGCGCCGCTCGTCGTGCTCCATGTACCCGACCGAGTACAGGTGGATCAGTGAGCCGACGCCCGTGATGAGCAGGACGAACGTCATCGACAGCTGGTCCAGGCGGAAGGTGACGTCCGCGTGGAAGCCGCCGACCGGGATCCACGTCCACAGGTGCTGGGTCAGCGTGCGGTGGTCGGTGCTCCTGCCGAGCAGGTCGGCGAAGAGGACGACACCGATGGCGAAGGAGACGAACGAGAGCAGCGTGCCGATCCATTGGCCGACGGCGTCCAGCCGCCGGCCGCCGACCAGGAGGACGGCCGCTCCGAGCAGGGGCGCCGCGATGAGCAGCGCGATCAGGTTCTCCACGATTCTTCCGACCCCTTACAGCTTCATCAGGCTGGCGTCGTCGACCGAGGCCGAGTGGCGGGTACGGAACAGCGACACGATGATCGCGAGGCCCACCACGACCTCCGCGGCGGCGACGACCATCGTGAAGAAGGCGATGATCTGGCCGTCGAGGTTGCCGTGCATCCGGGAGAAGGTGACGAACGCGAGGTTGCAGGCGTTCAGCATCAGCTCGATGCACATGAAGACCACGATGGCGTTGCGCCGGATCAGTACGCCGGTCGCGCCGATCGTGAACAACAGGGCGGCGAGATAGAGGTAATTGACCGGGTTCACTTCGACGCCTCCTCGGGCCGCTTGAACGTCGCCGGTTCGATCGCCGTGCGCTCCAGGCGTTCCGCCGCGCGCTGCTCCAGCGCCCGCAGGTCGTTGAGTGCCTCCGCCGACACGTCACGGATCTGTCCGCGCTCGCGCAGCGTCTTGCTGACGGTCAGCTCGGACGGGGTGCCGTCGGGGAGCAGGCCCGCGATGTCGACGGCGTTGTGCCGGGCGTAGACACCGGGGGCGGGCAGCGGCGGGACGTACGTGCCCTCGCGGACGCGCTGTTCGGACAGCTCGCGCTGGGTCTTGGCGCGCTCGGTGCGCTCGCGGTGCGTGAGCACCATGGCGCCGACGGCGGCGGTGATGAGCAGGGCGCCGGTGATTTCGAAGGCGAACACGTACTTGGTGAAGATGAGGGAGGCGAGGCCCTCCACATTGCCGTTCGCGTTCGCCTGGCCGGTGCCGGCGAACTCCTTCAGAGAGGCGTTCCCGATGCCGGCGAACAGCAGGACGCCGAAGCCGACCCCGCACAGAAGGGCCAGCCAGCGCTGGCCCCTGATGGTCTCCTTCAGCGAGTCCGCGGCCGTGACGCCGACGAGCATCACCACGAACAGGAACAGCATCATGATCGCGCCGGTGTAGACGACGATCTGCACGATGCCCAGGAAGTAGGCGCCGTTGGCGAGGTAGAACACCGCCAGGACGATCATGGTTCCGGCGAGGCAGAGCGCGCTGTGCACGGCCTTCTTCATGAAGACGGTGCACAGGGCGCCGATCACCGCGACGGTGCCGAGGACCCAGAACTGGAACGCCTCACCGGTGGAGGTGGTGTAGACGGCAAGCTGCGGGCTCATGCGTCCACCTCCTGGTCTTCGGGCCGCTCGCCCTGGGAGACGGCGACCTGGCGGACCGTGCCCGGCGCGGCCTGGGTCACCAGGCCCCGGTAGTAGTCCTGTTCGTCGGTCCCCGGGAAGATCGCGTGCGGCGTGTCGACCATGCCCTCCTCGAGGCCGGCGAGGAGCTGTTCCTTGGTGTAGATGAGGTTGGCGCGGCTGGAGTCGGCCAGTTCGAACTCGTTGGTCATCGTCAGCGCGCGTGTGGGGCACGCCTCGATGCACAGGCCGCACAGGATGCAGCGGGCGTAGTTGATCTGGTAGACGCGGCCGTACCGCTCGCCCGGCGAGTAGCGTTCCTCGTCGGTGTTGTCGGCGCCCTCCACATAGATGGCGTCGGCGGGGCAGGCCCAGGCGCACAGCTCGCAGCCGACGCACTTCTCCAGGCCGTCCGGATGGCGGTTGAGCTGGTGCCGTCCGTGGAACCGCGGAGCCGTGGTCTTCTTCTGCTCCGGGTACTGCTCGGTCAGCCGCTTCTTGAACATGGCCTTGAAGGTCACGCCGAAGCCGGCCACGGGGTTCTGGAAACCGGGCTTGGTCTCCTTGGGCTCCTCAGCCATCGGACGCCTCCTTTCCATCCGAAGATCCGTCACTGACAGTGTCCGACCCACCACTGACAATCAGCTCCCGCTCGTGGCGCGGGCGACGCCTCGGCACCGGCGGCAACTCCTGTCCGGGCAGCGGCGGTACGGGGAAGCCGCCCGCCATAGCGTCGAATCCGGCCTCCTCGGCGGCGGGCTGCTCGGCCGCCTTGGCCTTCTCCCGGAACATCTCGACGACGTAGGAGATCACCACCAGGGCGAGGACCGCGCCGACGACCGGTAGGGCGATGCTCGGGAAGTCGTAGTGCTCGTTGCGCAGGGCCCGTACGGTCGCCACCAGCATCAGCCAGGTCACGGAGACGGGGATGAGGACCTTCCAGCCGAGCTTCATCAGCTGGTCGTAGCGGACGCGAGGGAGCGTGCCGCGCAGCCAGATGAAGAAGAACAGCAGCAGCTGGACCTTGATCACGAACCAGAGCAGCGGCCACCAGCCGTGGTTCGCGCCCTGCCAGAAGGAGCTGATCGGCCAGGGGGCGCGCCAACCGCCGAGGAACAGCGTGGTCGACACGGCCGAGACCGTCACCATGTTCACGTACTCGGCGAGCATGAACATCGCGAACTTGATGGACGAGTACTCGGTGTTGAAACCGCCGACCAGGTCGCCCTCGGACTCCGGCATGTCGAAGGGGGCACGGTTGGTCTCGCCGACCATCGTGACGATGTAGAGGATGAACGAGACCGGCAGCAGCAGGATGTACCAGCGGTCGTGCTGCTGGGCCACGATCGTGGACGTCGACATCGACCCCGAGTACAGGAACACGGAGGCGAACGCGGCGCCCATGGCGATCTCGTAGGAGATCATCTGCGCGCAGGAGCGCAGGCCGCCCAGGAGCGGATAGGTGGATCCGGAACTCCAACCCGCCAGCACGATGCCGTAGATGCCGACGGAGGCGATCGCGAGGATGTAGAGCATCGCGATCGGCAGGTCGGTGAGCTGCATCGTGGTGCGCGTGCCGAAGATCGAGATCTCGTTGTCGGCCGGGCCGAAGGGGATCACCGCGATCGCCATGAAGGCCGGGATGGCCGCGACGATCGGCGCCAGGACGTAGACCACCTTGTCGGCGCGCTTGACGATGATGTCTTCCTTGAGCATCAGCTTCACACCGTCGGCGAGCGACTGGAGCATGCCCCAGGGGCCGTGCCGGTTCGGGCCGATGCGCAGCTGCATCCAGGCGACGACCTTGCGCTCCCAGACGATGGAGAACAACACGGTCACCATCAGGAAGGCGAAGCAGAACACGGCCTTGATGACGACCAGCCACCACGGGTCGCGGCCGAACATCGAGAGGTCTTCAGCTGCGAGGTACGGGCTCATGCCTCCACCTCCTTGGGGGCCTGTTCGGCGGATGCCGCCGGACCGATGCGGACGAGTGAGCCGGGCCGTGCCCCGGTGTCGGAGGCGACGCCCGCGCCGACGGAGTTCAGCGGAAGCCAGACCACCCGGTCGGGCATCTCGGTGATCCGCAGCGGGAGTTCGACGGTGCCGGAGGGGCCGGTGACCGCGAGGGCGTCGCCTTCCTTGACGCCCGCCTCGGCCGCCGTCGCCGCCGACACGCGTGCGTGGGCGGCGTGCCGGGTTCCGGCGAGCGCCTCGTCGCCCTCCTGGAGCACGCCCTGGTCGAGCAGCAGCCGGTGCCCGGCGAGTACGGCCTCACCGGCGGCCGGGCGGGGCAGCGCGCCCGCGGACTCCTGGGGGTCCAAGGCGCGCGGGCCGTCCCAGAGGCCGAGCCGGTCGATCTCCGCGCGCGTGGTGCGCAGATCCGGCAGGCCCAGGTGGATATCCATGGCGTCGGCCAGCATCTGCAGCACGCGCGCGTCGGTCGGTGCCAGGCGGCGGGTCATCTGGTCGGGCTTGAGGGCGGCGTCGAAGAAGCGCACCCTGCCTTCCCAGTTGAGGAAGGTGCCCGCCTTCTCGGCGACCGCGGCGACCGGCAGGACGACATCGGCGTGCTCGGTGACCTCGCTGGGCCGCAGCTCCAGCGACACCAGGAAGCCGACGCTGTCGAGTGCCTCACGCGCGCGTGCCGGGTCGGGCAGGTCGGCGACCTCCACCCCGGCGACGACGAGCGCAGACAGTTCGCCGGTGGCGGCCGCCTCGACGATGTGGTGGGTGTCGCGGCCGTAGCGCAGCGGGAGTTCGGCGAGCCCCCAGACGGCGGCGACCTCCTCACGCGCGCGCGGGTCGGTCGCGGGGCGGCCGCCCGGCAGCAGCGACGGCAGCGCTCCCGCCTCCACGGCGCCGCGCTCACCGGCCCGGCGCGGGATCCACACCAGCTGGGCACCGGTCGCGGTGGCGGCGCGTACGGCGGCGGTGAGGCCGCCGGCGACCGAGGCGAGCCGCTCACCGACGACGATGACCGCGCCCTCGCTGCGCAGGGCCTCGGCGGCGCGGGTGCCGGGCTCCTCCAGGCCGACGCCGCTCGCGAGGGCGTCCAGCCACTCGGTCTCGGTGCCGGGCGCGGCCGGCAGCAGGGTGCCGCCCGCCTTCTCAAGGCCCCGGGTGGCGTGTGTGGCCAGCGCGAACACCTTCTGCTTGTGCCTGCGCCAGGCCTTGCGCAGCCGCAGGAAGACGCCGGGCGCCTCCTCCTCCGACTCGAAGCCGGCCAGCAGGACCGCGGGCGCCTTCTCCAGGGAGGTGTACGTGACGCCCGTACCGTCGAGGTCACGGCCGTGGCCTGCCACCCGGGCGGCCAGGAAGTCGGTCTCCTCGCCGCTGTGCACGCGCGCGCGGAAGTCGATGTCGTTCGTGTCGAGCGCCACGCGCGCGAACTTGCTGTACGCGTAGGCGTCCTCGACGGTCAGCCGGCCGCCGATGAGAACGCCAGCCCGGGAGCGTGCGGCGGTCAGGCCCCGCGCGGCCGCCTCCAGGGCTTCCGGCCAGGACGCGGGCTCCAGAACGCCGTCGGCGTTACGGACGAGCGGGGTGTCGAGGCGGTCCTTGGCTTGCGCGTACCGGAACGCGAAGCGTCCCTTGTCGCAGATCCACTCCTCGTTGACCTCGGGGTCGTTCTCGGCGAGCCGCCGCATGACCTTGCCGCGCCGGTGGTCGGTGCGGATGGCGCAGCCGCCGGAGCAGTGCTCGCAGACCGACGGCGAGGAGACGAGGTCGAAGGGGCGGGAGCGGAAACGGTAGGCCGCCGAGGTGAGCGCGCCGACCGGGCAGATCTGGATGGTGTTGCCGGAGAAGTACGACTCGAACGGGTCGCCCTCGCCGGTGCCGACCTGCTGGAGCGCGCCCCGCTCGATCAGCTCGATCATCGGGTCGCCCGCGATCTGGTTGGAGAACCGGGTGCAGCGGGCGCACAGTACGCACCGCTCGCGGTCGAGCAGCACCTGGGTGGAGATCGGCACGGGCTTTTCGTAGGTGCGCTTCTTGCCGTCGAAGCGGGACTCGGCGTTGCCGTGCGACATGGCCTGGTTCTGCAGCGGGCACTCGCCGCCCTTGTCGCAGACCGGGCAGTCCAGCGGGTGGTTGATGAGCAGCAGCTCCATCACACCGTGCTGGGCCTTCTCGGCGACCGGCGAGGTGAGCTGGGTCCTCACCACCATGCCGTCGGTGCAGGTGATGGTGCAGGACGCCATGGGCTTGCGCTGGCCCTCGACCTCGACGATGCACTGACGGCAGGCGCCGGCGGGGTCGAGCAGGGGGTGGTCGCAGAACCGGGGGATCTCGATGCCGAGCTGCTCGGCGGCCCGGATGACCAGGGTGCCCTTGGGCACGCTGATCTCGACGCCGTCGATCGTCAGCGTGACGAGGTCTTCCGGCGGGACCGCCGCCTCGCCCCCACCCGTGGGAGCACTGGTGGTCACGGTCATGCGTTCACCTCCGGGCGATCCGCCCAGGCCGTCGACTTGGCCGGGTCGAAGGGGCAGCCCCGGCCCGTGATGTGCTGCTCGTACTCCTCGCGGAAGTACTTCAGCGAGGAGAAGATCGGGGACGCGGCGCCGTCACCGAGGGCGCAGAACGACTTGCCGTTGATGTTGTCGGCGATGTCGTTGAGTTTGTCGAGGTCGGACATGACGCCCTTGCCGGCCTCGATGTCCCGCAGCAACTGCACCAGCCAGTACGTCCCTTCGCGGCAGGGCGTGCACTTGCCGCAGGACTCGTGGGCGTAGAACTCGGTCCAGCGGGTCACCGCCCGCACCACGCATGTCGTCTCGTCGAAGCACTGCAGCGCCTTGGTGCCCAGCATCGAGCCCGCGGCGCCGACGCCCTCGTAGTCCAGGGGGACGTCGAGGTGCTCGTCGGTGAACATCGGCGTCGAGGAGCCGCCCGGCGTCCAGAACTTCAGGCGGTGGCCGGGCCGCATGCCGCCGCTCATGTCGAGGAGCTGGCGGAGCGTGATGCCGAGCGGGGCCTCGTACTGGCCGGGGCTCGCGACATGGCCGCTGAGCGAGTAGAGCGTGAAGCCCGGGGACTTCTCGCTGCCCATCGACCTGAACCAGTCTTTCCCGTTTTTCAGGATCGCGGGAACCGACGCGATCGACTCGACGTTGTTCACAACAGTCGGACAGGCGTAGAGGCCTTCCACCGCAGGGAAGGGGGGACGGAGCCGCGGTTGACCACGGCGGCCTTCGAGCGAGTCCAGCAGTGCGGTCTCCTCACCGCAGATGTACGCGCCGGCGCCCGCGTGCACGGTGAGCTTCAGGTCCAGCCCGCTGCCCAGGATGTTCTCGCCGAGGTAGCCCGCCGCGTAGGCCTCGCGCACGGCCTCGTGCAACCGCCGCAGAACGGGGACGACTTCACCACGCAGATAGATGAAGGCATGCGACGACCTGATGGCATAACACGCGATCACAATGCCCTCGATGAGGCTGTGCGGGTTCGCGAAGAGGAGCGGGATGTCCTTGCAGGTCCCGGGCTCCGATTCGTCGGCGTTGACAACTAGATAGTGCGGTTTTCCATCACCCTGCGGAATGAACTGCCACTTCATTCCGGTCGGGAACCCCGCGCCGCCGCGGCCACGCAGACCGGAGTCCTTGACGTACGCGATCAGGTCGTCCGGTGACATGGCGAGCGCCTTGCGGAGCCCCTCGTACCCCTCGTGCCTCCGGTAGACGTCCAGAGTCCAGGACCGGTCCTCGTCCCAGAAGGCCGACAGCACGGGTGCGAGCAGCTTCTCGGGGCTCGTGTCCTTGACCTCGGGTACCACGGTCATCACTCCCCCTCCTCGGCGGTAGGCCCTGCCGGGTGCGCGGGGTCGGAGGCCGATGTCTCCAGCGGCGCGTCATGGGAACTGAGGTGTTCGGCCGGCGACGGCTCGTGCACCCTGTCCTGCGGTTCCTCATGCGGACCTCCGCGCGGATGGACCACGCGCGCGGGTGCGGCCTCTCCCCTTGCCAGGCGAAGGCCCACCAGCGACGCGGGTCCCGCACCACCGCCCTCCTCGACGGCCCCGGGCCGCTCGTCGGGGAAGCCGGCCAGGATCCGCGCGGTCTCCTTGAACGTGCACAGCCGCGCCCCGCGCGTGGGCTGTACGGGCCGTCCCGCGCGCAGATCGTCGACCAGGCGCTTGGCGCTGCCCGGCGTCTGGTTGTCGAAGAACTCCCAGTTGACCATCACGACCGGCGCGTAGTCGCAGGCCGCGTTGCACTCGATGTGCTCCAGGGTGACCTTGCCGTCGTCGGTGGTCTCGCCGTTGCCGACGCCCAGGTGCTCCTGGAGGGTCTCGAAGATCGCGTCGCCGCCCATCACCGCGCACAGTGTGTTGGTGCAGACGCCGACCTGGTAGTCGCCGGAGGGCCCCCGCCGGTACATGGTGTAGAAGGTGGCGACGGCGGTGACCTCGGCCGTGGTCAGGTTCAGCATGTCCGCGCAGAACTGCATTCCGGTGCGCGTGACATGGCCCTCCTCCGACTGCACGAGGTGGAGCAGCGGGAGCAGGGCGGACCGGGAGTCCGGGTAGCGCGCGATGACCTCGCGCGCGTCCGCCTCCAGCCGGGCCCGGACGTCGTCCGGGTAGGCGGGCGCGGGCAGTTCGGGCATGCCCAGGCTGACGCCCCGCTCCGAAGAAGAGGTGGTCACCGGTCGACGCCTCCCATCACGGGATCGATGGACGCGACGGCGACGATGACGTCGGCGACCTGGCCGCCTTCGCACATCGCCGCCATGGCCTGCAGGTTGGTGAAGGACGGGTCGCGGAAGTGGACCCGGTAGGGGCGGGTGCCGCCGTCGGAGACGGCGTGCACGCCGAGTTCGCCCTTGGGGGACTCGACGGCCGCGTACGCCTGTCCCGGCGGGACGCGGAAGCCCTCGGTGACGAGCTTGAAGTGGTGGATCAGGGCCTCCATGGAGGTGCCCATGATCTTCTTGATGTGGTCGAGGGAGTTGCCGAGTCCGTCCGGTCCGAGGGCGAGCTGGGCGGGCCAGGCGATCTTCTTGTCGGCGACCATGACCGGGCCGGGCTGGAGCCGGTCCAGGCACTGCTCGACGATCCTGAGCGACTGGCGCATCTCCTCCAGGCGGACCAGGAAGCGGCCGTAGGCGTCGCAGCTGTCGGCGGTCGGGATCTCGAAGTCGTACGTCTCGTAGTCGCAGTACGGCTGCGTCTTGCGCAGGTCGTGCGGCAGGCCGGTGGAGCGCAGGATCGGGCCGGTGGCGCCGAGGGCCATGCAGCCGGCCAGGTCGAGGTAGCCGATGTCCTGCATGCGGGCCTTGAAGATGGGGTTCCCGGTGGCGAGCTTGTCGTACTCCGGGAGGTTCTTCTTCATCTTCTTCACGAACTCGCGGATCTGGTCCACCGCGCCGGGCGGCAGGTCCTGGGCGAGTCCGCCGGGGCGGATGTACGCGTGGTTCATCCTCAGGCCCGTGATGAGCTCGTAGAGGTCGAGAATCATTTCACGATCACGGAAGCCGTAGATCATGATCGTGGTGGCGCCGAGCTCCATGCCGCCGGTGGCGATGCACACCAGGTGGGAGGACATCCGGTTCAGCTCCATCAGGAGCACTCGGATGATCTTGGCGCGCTCGGTGATGTCGTCCTCGATGCCGAGGAGTTTCTCGACCGCGAGGCAGTAGGCGGTCTCGTTGAAGAAGGACGTCAGGTAGTCCATGCGCGTGACGAAGGTGGTGCCCTGCGTCCACGTGCGGTACTCGAGGTTCTTCTCGATGCCGGTGTGCAGATAGCCGATGCCGCAGCGGGCCTCGGTGACCGTCTCGCCCTCGATCTCCAGGATCAGGCGGAGCACCCCGTGGGTGGAGGGGTGCTGGGGACCCATGTTGACGACGATGCGTTCGTCGTCGGCGCGGGTCGCGGACTGGACGACCTCGTCCCAGTCGCCACCGGTGACCGTGTATACGGTGCCCTCGGTGGTCTCGCGCGCCGAGGCGGCCGACGCGGCGGATGCTGACTGCGTGCTCACGAGTACGACCTCCGCTGGTCCGGAGCCGGGATCTGGGCGCCCTTGTACTCGACGGGGATGCCGCCGAGGGGGTAGTCCTTGCGCTGCGGATGGCCCTGCCAGTCGTCCGGCATCATGATCCGCGTCAGGGCCGGGTGACCGTCGAAGACGATTCCGAAGAAGTCGTAGGTCTCGCGCTCGTGCCAGTCGTTCGTCGGGTAGACGGAGACCAGCGACGGGATGCGCGGGTCGCTGTCGGGGGCGCTGACTTCGAGGCGGATCAGCCGGTTGTGGGTGATCGAGCGCAGGTGGTAGACGGCGTGCAGCTCGCGGCCCTTGTCCTGCGGGTAGTGGACGCCGCTGACGCCGGTGCACAGTTCGAAGCGCAGGGCCGGGTCGTCGCGCAGGGTGCTGGCGACGCGGAGCAGGTGCTCGCGTTCGATGTGGAAGGTGAGCTCGCCGCGGTCGACGACCGTCTTCTCGATGGCGTTGTCCGGGAGGAGTCCCTGTTCCTCCAGGGCGCCCTCCAGTTCGTCGGCGACCTCGTCGAACCAGCCGCCGTAGGGGCGGGTCGCCGGTCCCGGGAGTCGGACCGAGCGGACCAGGCCGCCGTAGCCGGAGGTGTCGCCGCCGTTGTTGGCGCCGAACATGCCGCGCTGGACGCGGATCTCCTCGCCGCCCTGGCCTCGCTGGCCGGGGAGGTTGGAGGCGGAGAGGTCCTTCTCGGGGTTCACCCCGTTCGCGGACCCGTGCACGCCGCCGTTGCCGTTCGCGTCGCTCACCGCAGCAGCCCCTTCATCTCGATCGTGGGCAGGGCCTTGAGCGCCGCCTCCTCCGCCTCGCGGGCGGCCTCCTCGGCGTTGACGCCGAGCTTGGCGGACTGGATCTTCTGGTGGAGCTTGAGGATCGCGTCCATCAGCATCTCGGGGCGGGGCGGGCAGCCCGGCAGATAGATGTCGACCGGGACGATGTGGTCGACGCCCTGGACGATCGCGTAGTTGTTGAACATGCCGCCCGAGGAGGCGCAGACGCCCATGGAGATCACCCATTTCGGGTTGGGCATCTGGTCGTAGACCTGCCGGAGCACCGGCGCCATCTTCTGGCTGACCCGGCCGGCGACGATCATCAGGTCGGCCTGGCGCGGTGAACCGCGGAAGACCTCCATGCCGAAGCGGGCCAGGTCGTACCGGCCGGCGCCGGTGGTCATCATCTCGATGGCGCAGCAGGCGAGGCCGAAGGTGGCCGGGAAGACGGACGCCTTGCGCACCCAGCCCGCGGCCTGCTCGACGGTGGTCAGCAGGAAGCCGCTCGGCAGCTTTTCTTCGAGTCCCATGTCCTATGGCCCCTCAGTCCCATTCCAGGCCGCCGCGCCGCCATACGTACGCGTACGCGACGAAGACGGTGAGCACGAAGAGCAGCATCTCCACGAGCCCGAAAATCCCCAGGGCGTCGAAGGTGACGGCCCAGGGGTAGAGGAAGACGATCTCGATGTCGAAGACGATGAAGAGCATCGCCGTCAGGTAGTACTTGATGGGGAAGCGCCCGCCGCCGGCCGGCGTGGGGGTGGGCTCGATACCGCACTCGTAGGCCTCGAGCTTGGCGCGGTTGTACCGCTTCGGACCGATCAGCGTGGCCATGACCACGGAGAAGATCGCAAAGCCTGCCCCGAGGGCTCCCAGTACGAGGATGGGCGCATACGCGTTCACCGCTCCTCGCTCCTCTCAGTCGGCGCTGACTGCTGGCGGTTGCACTGGTGCACTGCGCTC
The DNA here is from genome assembly GCF_055572075.1 of Streptomyces sp. NPDC030820. Taxonomy (NCBI): domain Bacteria; kingdom Bacillati; phylum Actinomycetota; class Actinomycetes; order Kitasatosporales; family Streptomycetaceae; genus Streptomyces; species Streptomyces sp. NPDC030820. The sequence goes on along the minus strand of NZ_JBVIEB010000002.1, from coordinate 11,317 downwards.
ACTTCCGCCTCACCGGTCCCAAGAGCCCCGCCGTCCCGGGCGAAGATCGAGAACATGTGAAGCAGGTCACAAGCCCAGTTGCCACGCATCTTATGCCCGCCACTCTGTGATCTGCGACACGGGGTATTGCACGAGCTTTGTGATCTCCACCACCTGACGAAGGATCATGAAGTCGGATGATGAGTGATCTTCATACGCGAAGCGTTCAGTTGATCACGAGAAGTGACATTCTTGCTTGTCATCGCAGGCCGGAGGGTGCGTCTCCATATCAAGAGAGTTCCGCTGCATGCAAATTGGTGCTGGACGCGGGTGCCTGATAGAGGAGCGCGTTCACACATCAGGGGGAGGTGTGGGGTGCGATGTGGACGCGGATCCGGACGCGTGCACTCGTTCACGAGCTCCCCGCGCACGGGACGCCGCGTTTCCGGTGACCGTTCCGTGACCTCCGCCACATCGATGAGGGGTCCCTGAGAACCGGGCTTGGCCAATGACCGCAACCAGTGGTAGGCGTGGGGCAATTCGGACGTAATGATCAAAGACCGTGATCAAGCCCTTGATCACGGGCGTCCGCAATGTCCGTTACGGCGTCAATAAAGAGCGACGCGCCCGGGATTTCAGGTCTCGATTGAGCAACTGTGGCGCAGCACACGTTTCTTGAAGATATGAAGGAGCCCCTGATACCGGTTGTTCCCATGTCCCACACCGCTCACATACGCAGCCACCGGAAGCCCCGCCGCAGCGCGTCGACCCTCGCGATGCGGGCCGGAGTTGCCGGTGGCGTCCTCAGCACCCTGGCAGTCGCCGGGGCGTCCGGCTCGGCGAACGCGGCCGAGCCGGTGACGCAGACCCTCGAACTGCCCACCCTGACGGCCGACCTGGCCGCTCAGGCCGCCAAGTCCGCGGACGCCACCCAGCAGGCCGCCGCGAACTACCAGCTGCAGGCCGAGCGTGACGCGGCCGCCGCAAAGGCCGCGAAGCAGGCCAAGGCGGACCTCGCGGAGGCCAAGCAGAAGGCCGCCGAGGCCAAGAAGAAGGCCGAGGAGGCCCGCAAGGCCGCCGCCGAGCGTGCCTCGCGCAGCGCGGCGCGCACGACGCTCGCCGCCGCGGACACCGGCAGCACCTCCACGAGCACGGCGACCGGTTCGGCCGCGGCCGTCATCTCCTTCGTGAAGGCGCAGATCGGCAAGTCCTACGTCCTGGGCGCCTCCGGCCCGAGCGCCTACGACTGCTCCGGCCTGGTGCAGGCCGCCTTCAAGCAGATCGGCGTCAGCCTGCCGCGCGTCTCCCAGGACCAGTCGACCGCCGGCACGCAGGTCTCGCTGAGCAACCTGCAGCCGGGTGACATCCTCTACTGGGGCAGCGCGGGCAGCGCGTACCACGTGGCGGTGTACGTCGGCGACGGTATGTTCGTCGGCGCGCAGAACCCGTCCACCGGCATCGTCGAGAAGCCGCTGTCGTACGACCCGCCGACCGGCGCCGTGCGGGTGCTCTGAGCGCACCCGCACGCCTCTCCACGCGCATAGGGCCGCAGCCGCTCGGGGGCAGCGGCCCTTGCGTCGTTCCCGGGGCGTCACAGGCCCCTCCCTGACATGCTCTGCTCGGGCCGCCGTCCGGCGGTCCGTCCATGAGCGAAGGAGACCGCGTCGTGCCACGCGTGTTCGTACAGGGAAGGCCCGCCGACTACTACCCCCGCCACGCCCCCGAGGCCGGCCGCGGTGCGGTGCGCCGGATCACCGAGGTCGGCGAGGAGGTCCTGCACAAGCCGTGCCGGGACGTCACGGAGTTCGGGCCCGACCTCGCCGCACTCGTCGACGACATGTTCCGCACGCTGTATGTCGCCGAAGGGGCGGGACTCGCAGCGAATCAGGTAGGGGTCGATCTGCGGCTGTTCGTGTACGACTGCCCCGATGACGACGGAGTCCGGCATGTCGGACACATGGTCAATCCGGTGCTCGAAACACCCACGAGTGGGCGGCGGTTGCTGGACGAGGGTGAGGGCTGTCTGTCGGTTCCGGGTGCCGTGATGGCCGTACCGCGGCCGGACCGGGCCGTCGTGCGCGGGCAGGACAAGGACGGCAACCCGATCGCCATCGAGGGCACGGGGTACTTCGCGCGCTGCCTCATCCACGAGACCGACCACACCAACGGGTACCTCTACCTGGACCGGCTCTCCAAGTGGGAGAAAAGGGACGCGCTGCGGCAGATGGCGGACCGGCGGGACGAGGTGTTCGCCCGCCGGGCCGCCCGCGCCGAGGAGCTGAGCCCGGCCCAGAAGAGGCTCACGCCTTCGGGGCCACCTTGCTCAGGCCGTTGATGATGCGGTCCATCGCGTCGCCGCCCGTGGGGTCGGTGAGGTTCGCCAGCAGCTTGAGGGTGAACTTCATCAGCATCGGGTGGGTGAGACCGCGCTGGGCCGCGATCTGCATGACCTTCGGGTTGCCGATGAGCTTCACGAAGGCACGGCCGAGCGTGTAGTAGCCGCCGTAGGTGTCCTTGAGGACGCGCGGGTAGCGCTGCAGGGCGATCTCGCGCTGGGCGGGCGTGGCCCGCGCGTGGGCCTGGACGATGACGTCGGCGGCGATCTGGCCGGACTCCATGGCGTAGGCGATGCCCTCGCCGTTGAAGGGGTTCACCAGGCCGCCGGCGTCACCGACGAGCAGCAGGCCGCGCGTGTAGTGGGGCTGGCGGTTGAAGGCCATGGGGAGGGCGGCGCCGCGGATCGGGCCGGTCATGTTCTCGGGGGTGTAGCCCCAGTCCTCGGGCATGGAGGCGCACCAGGCCTTGAGGATCTCGCGCCAGTCCAGCTCCTTGAAGGAGGCGGAGGTGTTCAGGACGCCGAGGCCGACGTTCGAGGTGCCGTCGCCCATGCCGAAGATCCAGCCGTAGCCGGGCAGCAGCCGGTCCTGGGGGCCGCGGCGGTCCCACAACTCCAGCCAGGACTCCAGGTAGTCGTCCTCGTGACGGGGGCTCTCGAAATACGTCCGGACCGCGACGCCCATCGGGCGGTCCTCGCGGCGGTGCAGGCCCATCGCGAGGGACAGGCGGGTGGAGTTGCCGTCGGCGGCGACGACGAGCGGCGCATGGAAGGTGACCTCGCGCTTCTCCTCGCCGAGCTTGGCGGTGACGCCGGTGATACGGCCGGTGCGGTCGTCGATGACCGGGCCGGAGACGTTGCAGCGCTCGTACAACCGCGCCCCCGCCTTCTGGGCGTTGCGGGCGAGCTGCTCGTCGAAGTCGTCGCGCTTGCGGACCAGTCCGTAGTTCGGGTAGGCGGCGAGTTCCGGCCAGTCCAGCTGGAGGCGGGAGCCGCCGCCGATGATGCGCAGGCCCTTGTTGCGCAGCCAGCCGGCCTGCTCGGAGATGTCGATGCCCATGGCGACGAGCTGCTTGACCGCGCGCGGGGTGAGGCCGTCGCCGCACACCTTCTCGCGCGGGAACTCGGTCTTCTCCAGGAGCAGGACGTCGAGGCCGGCCTTGGCGAGGTGGTACGCGGTCGTGGAGCCGGCCGGCCCCGCGCCCACGACGATCACATCGGCGGTGTTCTCGGAGAGGGGCTCGGTCTCGACGGTCACGGCGGGATCTCCCCAAGTTCGAAATCTGTGTGCCGACCGGCACTGGACATGGGCAGTCTATTCAGCAGAATTGATCACCCGGCTGAAGGGCTGCCCTGTGAACCGACCTCTCCCCGCGGTACGGCTGCGCGTTCCCACCCATGAGGACGCGATCGCCTGGCACCGGGTCTTCGACGACCCCGAGGTCATGGAGTTCTACGGCGGCAGACCGGCCGCGCTGTCGGTCTACGAGGAGCTCACCGCGCGGCAGCGGCGGCACGACGCCGAACTCGGCTTCTGTCTGTGGACCATGCTGGACGAGTCCGGTGAGGTCATCGGCTTCACCGGAGCGCAGCCCTGGCAGCCGGACTGGGGCCCGGTCGGCGAGATGGAGATCGGCTGGCGGCTGGGCCGCGCGCACTGGGGCAAGGGGTACGTCACCGCGGCCGCGCGCGAGACGCTCCGGCGGGTGGGGGCGGCCGGGGTCAAGGAGGTGGTGGCGATGGTCCGGCCGGGCAACGAGCGGTCGATCGCGGTGACCCGACGGCTCGGCATGCGCCCGGCGGAGACCTATCCGCATCCCACCCTGGACGAAGACGCCCTGTGCTTCCGACTGGACGTCGAGCACGTAGAGTAGTCGTCTGTCACAGAAAGCCACCGGCGCCTTCCAGCCGGGGCGCGCGGGAGTTACCCTTCCAGTACCGCTGGGGGTGACATCTGTGCGCATAACACCCAAAACACCCGAAGTGCGAGTTCCACGGCTGGTCGGACTGATGGCCGTGGACGCGCGCGAAACGGCCCAGGCGCAGGGCCTGTTCCTCAACGCGCCGGACCGCCCGGACTTCCACCTCGCGGTCGTCGACTACGTCGTACGCCAGTACCCGCAGCCCGGCGCCGAGGTGCCCCGGGACTCCATGGTGTACGTGTGGTTCGACTTCGGTGAGGGAGAGGGCGGCGGAGGCGTGCGCGAGCCACGCATCCCACGGCCGCCCAGGGGCGGGCTGCAACGCGAGCTCGGTGAGCCCGGGGACGCCTTCGAGACGATCAACCGCTAGGCCCCGCAGGAAGGCCTCAGCTCTCCTTGAAGCCGCGGTGCAGCGCGACCACACCGCCGGTGAGGTTGCGCCAGGCCACCTTCGACCAGCCCGCCTTGCGCAGCCGTTCGGCGAGGGCGGGCTGGTCGGGCCAGGCGCGGATGGACTCGGCGAGGTAGACGTACGCGTCCGGGTTCGAGGAGACCGCCCGCGCGACCGGCGGCAGCGCCCGCATCAGGTACTCGGTGTAGACGGTCCGGAAGGGCGCCCAGGTCGGGTGCGAGAACTCGCAGATGACCACCCGCCCGCCGGGCCGGGTCACCCGGTACATCTCCCGCAGCGCCGCGTCCGTGTCCTGGACGTTGCGCAGCCCGAAGGAGATCGTCACGGCGTCGAAGGTGTCGTCCTTGAACGGCAGCCGCGTCGCGTCGCCGGCCGTGAACGGCAGCCAGGTGTGCTTCTTCTTGCCGACCTGCAGCATCCCGAGCGAGAAGTCGCACGGGACGACGTACGCGCCCGTGCGTGCGAAGGGCAGCGAGGAGGTGGCCGTACCGGCGGCCAGGTCGAGGACCTTCTGCGCGGGGCGCGCGTCGACCGCCTTCGCCACCTCCTTGCGCCACACCCGGTCCTGGCCGAGCGACAGCACGTCGTTCGTCAGGTCGTACCGTTCCGCCACGTCGTCGAACATCGAGGCGACTTCGTGCGGCTGCTTGTTCAGGGAAGCGCGGGTCACCCGCTCATTGTGGCAGCAGGGGGTACGGCACTCCGGAAGCGCCCTCGCCTACGCCCGCGCGGCGCACGCCCGGCCCGGTCGGCGAAGGTCCCGCGCCCGTCCGGTGCCCCGGGATCAGCGGCCCCGGTACACCAACCGCCCGCCGATCACGGTCGCCACGCAGGTTCCAGCGCCGCGACGGACCAGTTCGGCACGGTTCGCGACGTCGAACACGGCGAAGCGGGCGGGCCCGCCCGGGACGAGCCGCGGCAGCAGGATCAGCGGGGTCGGGGACAGCGCTGCGGGGCCCGGAAGGCGGTCGGGCCGCTGCCCCACCGCGAGCCCGGCCCTGCGAACCGCGTCGACCACGGCCCGCGACCGCAGTTCCCCGGCCACCGCCACCGTGCCGTGTGCCAGCATCCGCTGCACCCCGCGTCGCGCACTCGCGCCGAGGCGTGCGGGATCGCCGCGGAGGATCTCCCGGGCGCGCTCCCCGCCGATGGGCTCGGTGCCGAGGACGTCGGCCTCGCGGGGGTCGGGGTGGTAGGTGGCCTCCAGCAGCTCCGGACCGTACGGGTTCAGCAGCCCCGGGGTGAGGATCCCGGGCCACCGCCGCACCTTGGCCCGGGGCTCGGCGGCGGCCAGTTCCTCGTACGGGCCGACGGCGGCGACGGACGCCCCGTCGACCAGTACGGCCGTCTCGGGAGACCGATCGGCCACGTGAAGTGTCAGCACAGCGCGCCTAGTTGGACGCCAGCAGCTTCAGTTCGGGGTGGGCCGTGCCGCCTTCGATCGCCGTCGAGGAGATGTGGGACATCACCCGCTCGTCGACGGGGTCGTTCGCCGGGTCGTCGTGGACGACCAGGTGCTCGTACGTCGTCGAGCGCTGCGCCGGGACCCGCCCCGCCTTCCTGATCAGGTCGATGATCTCCAGGCGGTTGGAGCGGTGCTTGGCGCCGGCCGAGGAGACCACGTTCTCCTCCAGCATGATCGAGCCGAGGTCGTCGGCGCCGTAGTGCAGCGACAGCTGGCCGACCTCCTTGCCGGTGGTCAGCCAGGAGCCCTGGATGTGCTGGACGTTGTCGAGGAAGAGGCGGGCGATCGCGATCATCCGCAGGTACTCGAAGAGGGTGGCCTGGGTGCGGCCCTTCAGGTGGTTGTTCTCGGGCTGGTAGGTGTACGGGATGAAGGCGCGGAAGCCGCCCGTACGGTCCTGTACGTCCCGGATCATCCGCAGGTGCTCGATGCGCTCGGCGTTCGTCTCACCCGTGCCCATCAGCATGGTCGAGGTGGACTCCACGCCCAGCCGGTGCGCGGTCTCCATGATCTCCAGCCAGCGCTCGCCGCTCTCCTTCAGCGGGGCGATGGCCTTGCGGGGCCGCTCGGGGAGCAGTTCGGCGCCGGCGCCGGCGAAGGAGTCGAGGCCCGCCTCGTGGATCCGGGTGATGGCCTCCTCGACCGACACACCGGAGATACGGGCCATGTGCTCGACCTCGGACGCGCCCAGCGAGTGGATCACCAGCTGGGGGAAGGCCTCCTTGATGGCCCGGAAGTGCTTCTCGTAGTACTCGACGCCGTAGTCCGGGTGGTGGCCGCCCTGGAACATGATCTGGGTGCCGCCCAGCTCGACCGTCTCCGCGCAGCGGCGCAGGATGTCGTCGAGGTCGCGGGTCCAGCCCTTCTCCGTGTCCTTGGGGGCCGCGTAGAAGGCGCAGAACTTGCACGCCGTGACGCACACGTTCGTGTAGTTGATGTTCCGCTCGATGATGTACGTCGCGATGTGCTCGATGCCTGCGTACTTGCGGCGGCGTACGGCGTCGGCGGCGGCGCCCAGCGCGTGCAGCGGCGCGTCCCGGTAGAGGTCGAGCGCCTCTTCCGGGGTGATCCGCCCACCGGCAGCGGCACGGTCGAGGACAGACTGGAGGTCGGCCTTCTCGGTCACCAGGGCGTCCCTTTCAGGGAGATTGCGGACGGGACCGACTCAGCCTACGCCAGCGGTTTCACCGCAGGGACGTCAGGCCGCGTACGCACCGATCAGCAGTCCGGTGAGGGCCCCGGCGAGCAGGAACGGGCCGAACGGGATCGCCGTCCTGCGGCCCGCGCGTCGTACGGCGACGAGGGCCGCGCCGTACAGCGCGCCGAGCAGGAAGCCGGCGAAGGCGCCGAGCAGGACGGTGGACCAGCCGTACCAGCCGAGTACGGCGCCGACGCCGACGGCCAGTTTCACGTCGCCGAAGCCCATGCCGGCCGGGTTGATGCGGTACAGCGCGTAGTAGCCGGCACCGAGCGCGAGGGCTCCGTACAGCGCGGTGAGCCAGTGGCCGGCGTGCTCGGGCAGCAGTGCGACAAGGCCCAGCAGGGCGAGAGCGGCCGCGGCGAGGGGCAGCGTCAGCGGGTCGGGCAGCCGCTGCACCCGGAAGTCCACCACGGCCAGCAGCACGCCGACCGGCGCGAGCAGCAGCCAGACCGCGAGCTCCGGCCGGGTGCCGGTGGCGGCGGCGAGAGCGGCGCAGGTCAGGGCGGTGACAAGGGAAGCGGTGAGGGCGGCGGCGGGGGGTACGTCCGTACGGCGGGCCGCCGCTCCGCAGGCGCCGCATGCGATCCGGCCGATCCAGCCGCGGATCGGATGGCCGTCCGGGCAGCGGTCCCGCCAGGGCTCACCGGACGGTACGGCGAAGCGGTAGGCGGCGCGGGGCAGTGCCGCGCCCACGAGCGCGCCCCACACCGCGGCGACGACCACCAGCGCCCCTGTGCTCATGCGGTCCCTCCGCTCCCCGTCGCGCTCACCGGGCCCGTGAGCACGTACGACTTCCCATCTTCCCTAGGAGGAGGGGTTGTACGTCTTACCGGCACCGGGGCAAGGGATTTGAGCGCGGATCGGCGCGGGGCGCTGGTCCCCTACGGCGCCAGCAGGTCCACCTTCACGTCCGCCGGGAAGCCGGTAGTCGGGCCGACGCGGCGGGCGAACTCGGCGACCGCCTCCAGTTGGGGAGTGCCGAAGCTGAAGTCGAGGGTGGTGAAGTACTGGGCCAGGGTGGCCTCGTCGAAGGCCTCCCAGCGGGCCGCCTGTTCGGCGACCTTGCCGACCTCCTCCAGGGAGAGGTTGCGGGAGGCGAGGAAGGCCTCGTGGACCTCACGGGTGATGAGCGGCTCGCGGTCGGCGTAGTCGCGGCGGGCCGCCCAGACCGCGAAGACGAACGGCAGACCGGTCCACTCCTTCCAGAGCGCGCCGAGGTCGTGCACTTCGAGGCCGAAGCGCGGGCCGTCGAGCAGATTCGCCCGCAGCGCCGCGTCGCCGATGAGGACGGCGGCCTCGGCCTCCTGCATCATCAGACTGAGGTCGGGCGGGCAGGTGTAGTAGTCGGGCTGGACGCCGTAGCGCTCGGCGAGCAGGAGTTGGGCGAGGCGGACCGAGGTGCGGGAGGTCGAGCCGAGCGCGACCCGGGCGCCGTGCAGGCGGTCGAGCGGGACCTGCGAGACGATCACGCAGGACATCACCGGGCCGTCGCAGCCGACGGCGATGTCCGGGAAGGCGACCAGGTCGTCGGCGTTGCGCAGGAACTCGACCAGGGTGACGGGGCCGATGTCGAGATCGCCGCGCACGATCTGCTCGCTGAGCTTCTCCGGGGTGTCCTTGGTGAGCTCGAAGTCGAGGAGAGTGCCGGTTCTCGCGAGCCCCCAGTACAGGGGCAGGCAGTTCAGGAACTGGATGTGGCCGACGCGCGGCCGGGTGCGAGCATTGTCCACATCGCGAGACTAGACCCCGTGCTGTACGGTGCCGGGACCGACCCCACCGTGACCGTGCCGTCAAATGGCGCAGTGGATGTTCAAACATCCGGGTGAAGTGATCTTGACCTCTATTGCTTTCGGCTGCCCGGATGCTAGGCTTGCCGCAAGTTGCAGTTTGGTTTCCCTTGCAGTACAGAGCCTGCGGAGCATGTGACCGCGGGCTCTCGTCGTTTTCAGACGAATGCAGTTGTGCAGCACCGTTTCGCACTTGCAGGTTCTGGAGCAGGGCAACCCTTTTGAGCCCAAGGAGGGCTTATGGCTACCGGAACCGTGAAGTGGTTCAACGCCGAAAAGGGCTTTGGCTTCATCGCCCAGGAGGGCGGCGGCCCCGACGTCTTCGTTCACTACTCCGCGATCAACGCCTCCGGCTTCCGCTCCCTCGAGGAGAACCAGCAGGTGAGCTTTGACGTGACGCAGGGCCCGAAGGGCCCGCAGGCGGAGAACGTCACCCCCGTCTGATCACTGCCTGATCGCAGAACCTGAGAGAAGTACCCAAGGAGCCCCACGCCGTTCCGGCGCCGGGGCTCCTGCCTTTGCCCCGCCTTTCCCTCCCCGGCTGTCGATGAATTCTGTACGAATTCTCTACGTGTGCTGCATGACGAGGACGAAGGTCGTACCCGGTTCCAGCGCCTCGTACGAGTGCGCCACGTCGCCTCGATAGGTCAGGTAATCGCCGGGCTCCAGCTCGACCTCCTGCTCGGCGGGGCCCGCCTTCATCCGGCCCGAGCCCACGATCAGATGCTCGACCGTGCCAAGGATGTGCGGATCCGACATACGGACCGCCCCCGGCTCGGCGCGCAGCCGGTAGATGTCCCGCCGGGCCCCCGGAGGGCTCGCGGACAGCAGGGTGGCGACAAAGTTCGCCTGCTCCGAGGCGACCTCCGGGCCCTCGCCCGCACGGATCACCTGGACCTGCGGCGCCGGCGGCTCGACCAGCGCGCTGAACGGCACCCCCAGCGCGACCGCGAGCGCCCAGAGCGTCTCCACGTTGGGATTCCCGCTCGCCGCCTCCAGCTGGGACAGCGTGGACTTCGCGATCCCCGCGCGTTTGGCCAGCTCGGACAGGGAGAGCCCGGCGCGGGCGCGCTCGCGTTTGAGCGATGCGGCGATCCACTCCAGAGGAAGCCGGGCGGGGGTCCCGGGAGACGGCTCGGTCATCTTCGTTCGCTCCATCGGTACGATCGTTCGGCTTGACGGACAGGCCCGCTGCGTTCCATTGTAGAAAACATGCGTTCGGTACAGCGAACAGTCGATGACATGGATGACATGTCCCTGGTACGCGACAGCTCGCTCGTCTGGCTCGCCAGCGGCGTCGTCGGCGTCTCCTTCGGCGCCGTGTCCGTGGCCGGCGGCCTCCCGGTGTGGGTGCCGGTGGCGATGTCCCTGGTGGTGTACGCCGGCTCGGCCCAGTTCAGTGCGGTGGGCGTGCTGCTCGCCGGGGGCGGGCCGATCGCCGCCGCGGCGACGGGACTGCTGCTCAACACCCGTACGGCCGCTTTCAGTCTGGCGGTCGCGGACATCCTCGGCACCGGCCGTGCGAGCCGTCTCGTCGGCGCCCATCTGGTCACCGACGAGACGGTCGCCTTCGCTCTCGCCCAGTCCGATCCGGTACGGCAGCGGAGGGCGTTCTGGATCTCCGGGCTCGGTCTGTTCGCCGTGTGGAACATCGGGGTGCTGGCGGGCGCGCTCGCCGGGGGCGCGCTGGGGGACACCGCGCGGTACGGACTCGACGCCGCGTTCCCCGCGGTTCTGGTGGCGCTGGTGCTGCCTCAGCTGCGGGCGGACGCGGTGGTACGGCGGTGCGCGCTGGTCGGGGCCGCGGTGGCTCTGGCGGTCACGCCCGCAGTGCCCGCGGGGGTGCCGGTGCTGCTCGCTCTGGCCGGGCTCTTCCTGCACCGCCGTCAGCCCGTGGAGGCCGCTGCCTAATGCTGAAGTCAAGCCACGAGGCTGAGTTGTGGTCGGTCCTGGTAGGGCCGGCGGTCACGCAGGATGGCGTAGAGCACGTTGACGCGGCGTCGGGCGAGGGCGATGAGCGCCTGGTGATGTCGCTTTCCCTCTGCTCGCTTGCGGTCGTAGAAGGCCCGGGACGGTGGGTGGTTCGGCATCGCGCAGAAGGCCGACTGGTAGAAGATCCGCTTGAGGGCCTTGTCACCGCCGGTCGCGCTGCGCGAGTAGCGGATCTTCCCGGACTGGCTGAGCACGGGTGCCAGGCCGGAGGCGGCGGCGAGGGC
>NZ_JBVIEB010000001.1:917739-1000872 GCF_055572075.1 Streptomyces sp. NPDC030820 | reverse complement strand
CAGTTCGCGAAGCCGGCGAACAGCGGCGTCGCGAACATCAGCAGCATGATCGTGCCGTGCATCGTGAACGCCTGGTTGAACTGCTCGTTCGTCATGATCTGCAGGCCCGGACGGGCCAGCTCGGCGCGCATGAGCAGCGCCATCACGCCACCGATCAGGAAGAACGCGAACGACGTCACGAGGTACATCGTCCCGATGGTCTTGTGGTCGGTGGTCGTCAGCCACTTCACCACGACATTGCCGGGCTGCTTGCGCCTGACCGGCAGCTCGTCCGCGTACGCGCCTTCAGCTGCCGCGGCACCCTGGGGTTCGTTGAGGATGCTCACAGGTTGTTCGTCTCCCGGTTCTTCTCGTGGCTCGTCTGCGCGATGCCGGCGGGAATGTAACCGGTCTGCCCCTTCTTGGCGAGGTCCTGGAGGTGCTTCTGGTACGCCGCCGGGGATACGACCTTCACGTTGAACAGCATGCGCGAGTGGTCGACGCCGCAGAGCTCGGCGCACTTGCCGAGGAAGGTGCCTTCGTGGTTCGGAACCACCTGGAAGGCGTTGGTGTGGCCCGGGATGACGTCCTGCTTCATCAGGAACGGCACCACCCAGAAGGAGTGGATGACGTCACGAGAGGTCAGGACGAAGCGGACCGTCTTGCCCTTGGGGAGCCAGAGGGTCGGGCCGGGGTTGCCGGTCTGCGGGTTCCGCGTGCCGGGGGTACCGACGTCGTAGACACCGCCGGCGTTCGCCGGGAAGTCCTTCTTGAACCGGTCCGGAATGGCGTTCAGGTTCTTGTCGGTCTTGGCGTCGCCGGAGACACCGGGGACGTTCTCGATGTAGTTGAAGCCCCAGCTCCACTGGAAGCCGACCACGTTGACCGTGACGTCGGGCTTCTTGGAGATGTCGAGGAGCTTCGACTCGTCCCGGGCCGTGAAGTAGAAGAGCACCGAGATGATGATGATCGGGACCACCGTGTACAGGGCCTCGATCGGCATGTTGTACCGGGTCTGCGGAGGTACCTCGACCTTGGTGCGGCTGCGCCGGTGGAACATGGCGCTCCACAGGATCAGGCCCCACACCAGCACGCCGACGGCGAGCGCGGCAGCCCAGGAGCCCTGCCACAGGGAGAGGATCCGCGGAGCCTCTTCCGTGGTCGGGGTGGGCATGCCAAGGCGGGGGAAGTCCTTGTATGTGCAACCGGTTGCGGTCGCCAGGACCAGGCCCGCGGTCAGTGCCTGCAGCAGCTTCCGCCGCATCGGGCGCCGCGGCGAGCGGTCGGAGCCGTTGGGACTCACGTAGCGCCTTCCCGAGAGTCTCGCCCGCGCGGTCGGCTGCGGCCTTCTTCTCGCTGGTCGGTCGCCGCCCTGCGTCGGGCAGGGGTTTGGATGTTTATGCGGACCAAACCCTAGCCGACGCCCTCCGGGGGTTCGCGGGGAGGGGTACCTACTAACTCGGGTGGTTCGCTGAATTGGCGGCTGCGGGTGCGTTGTGGCTGGTCGCGCCCCGCGGCGGAGCCGCTGTGGACACAGCCTCGCGCCCCTGGGTTGGCTGCCCCTGCCGGGGTCTTAACGTTGCTGTATGGCCTACTTTGACGCTGCCTCCGCCGTTCCCCTCCATCCCGTTGCCCGTCAGGCGCTGTTGGCCTCTGTGGATGAGGGATGGGCCGATCCCGCGCGGCTGTACCGGGAGGGCCGCAAGGCCCGGATGCTGCTGGACGCTGCCCGGGAGGCGGCTGCCGAAGCCGTCGGGTGCCGGGCCGACGAGGTGGTGTTCACGTCGTCCGGGACCAGGGCCGTACACACGGGTGTCGTGGGGGCGTTGGCCGGGCGGCGCCGGGTCGGACGCCACCTGATCGTGTCGTCCGTCGAACACTCCTCCGTACTCCATTCGGCGGAGGCGTTCGAGGCGGACGGCGGCACGGTGACCCAGGTGCCGGTGGACCGGGCCGGTGCCGTGGAGCCGTCGGGTTATGCGAGCGCCCTGCGTCCGGACACCGCGCTGGCGTGTCTGCAGTCGGCCAACCATGAGGTGGGCACCGTGCAGCCGGTCGCGGAGGTGGCCGAGGTGTGCCGGGCCGCCGGGGTGCCGCTGCTGGTGGACGCGGCGCAGTCGCTGGGCTGGGGGCCGGTCGAGGGTCACTGGTCGCTGCTCGCGGCCAGCGCGCACAAGTGGGGCGGGCCCTCGGGGGTCGGGCTGCTCGTCGTGCGCAAGGGGGTGCGGTTCGCCGCCCAAGGGCCCGTCGACGAGCGGGAGTCGGGGCGGGCGCCCGGCTTCGAGAACATCCCGGCGATCGTGGCGGCCGTGGCCTCCCTGCGGGCGGTGCGGGCCGAGGCGGCCCAGGAGGCGGTACGGCTGCGGGAGCTGACGGAGCGGATCCGGACGCGGGTGCCGCAGCTGGTGCCGGACGTGGAGGTCGTCGGCGACCCCGAGCGCCGGCTGCCCGGGATCGTCACCTTCTCCTGTCTCTACGTCGACGGCGAGGCGCTGCTGCACGAGCTGGACCGGGAGGGTTTCTCCGTCTCCTCCGGTTCCTCCTGCACGAGCAGCACGCTGACGCCCAGCCATGTGCTGAAGGCGATGGGTGTGCTGAGCGAGGGGAACGTACGGGTGTCGCTGCCGACGGGCGCGGCACAGGCCGACGTGGAGCGGTTCCTGGAGGTGCTGCCCGGGGCGGTGGCGGGGGTCCGGGAGAAGCTGGGCGCACCGGCGGCACCGGCCGCCCAGCAGGGTCCCGGGGAAGTGCTCGTCGACTCCCTCGGCAAGCGGTGCCCCATCCCGGTCATCGAACTGGCGAAGGTGTTCGGACAGGTGCCGGTCGGCGGGACCGTACGGGTCCTCTCCGACGACGAGGCGGCCCGCCTGGACATCCCGGCGTGGTGCGAGATGCGGGGGCAGGAGTACGTCGGGGAGGAACCGGCGGAGAGGGGTACGGCGTACCTGGTACGCCGGGTCGGCTGAGGGGAGTCCGGGGGCGTGGCCCCCGGAGGGGCGCCCGGCCTCAGCCCAGATGGGCCTGCACTTCTTCGCCGGCCTCGTCCCCGTACGCCTTCACGAACCGCTCCATGAAGTGCCCCCGCCGCAGCCGGTACTCCTGCGTACCCACCGTCTCGATGACGAGCGTCGCCAGCATGCAGCCCACCTGAGCGGCCCGCTCCAGCGAGACACCCCAGGCCAGCCCCGACAGGAACCCGGCGCGGAAGGCGTCGCCGACGCCCGTCGGGTCGGCCTTGCGCTCCTCCTCGGGGCAGCCGACCTCGATCGGGTCCTCGCCGACCCGCTCGATGCGCACGCCGCGCGAGCCGAGCGTGGTGACGCGGTGGCCGACCTTGGCCAGGATCTCGGCGTCGCTCCAGCCGGTCTTGGACTCGATGAGGCCCTTCTCGTACTCGTTGGAGAACAGGTACGTCGCCCCGTCCAGCAGCACCCGGATCTCGTCGCCGTCCATCCGGGCGATCTGCTGGGAGAAGTCGGCGGCGAAGGGGATCGCGCGGGAGCGGCACTCCTCCGTGTGGCGGAGCATCGCCTCCGGGTCGTCGGCGCCGATGAGGACCAGGTCCAGGCCGCCCACGCGGTCGGCGACGGTCTTCAGCTCGATGAGGCGGGCCTCGCTCATCGCGCCGGTGTAGAACGAGCCGATCTGGTTGTGGTCGGCGTCGGTGGTGCACACGAAGCGGGCGGTGTGCAGGGTCTCGGAGATCCGGACCGAGTCGGTGTCCACGCCGTGCCGGTCGAGCCAGGCCCGGTACTCGTCGAAGTCGGAGCCGGCCGCTCCGACCAGGACGGGCCGGGTGCCGAGCTGGCCCATGCCGAAGGCGATGTTGGCGCCGACGCCGCCCCGGCGCACGTCCAGCTTGTCGACCAGGAAGGAGAGCGAAACCGTGTGCAGCTGGTCCGCGACGAACTGGTCGGCGAAGCGACCGGGGAAGGTCATGAGGTGGTCGGTGGCGATGGAGCCGGTGACTGCGATGCGCACGACGGGGAATCTCCTGCGGGAGGCTGGGTTGACAGTTCACGCTACCCGCTCGGCCGCCCACGCTGTAGCTGGCGAAACTACCCGATAGTAGATCTTTCTTCACGGCCCGGAGCAGGCCTACCGTGCGGTCATGACGAACCTCAAGTTCCGCCACACCGCCCCCGCCGATCTCGGGAGTGACCCCGGCGACCTCGCCGCACTGCGCGGCGACTGCGCCCGGATGGCTCCGCACTGGGCGGTCCCCGAGCACGCCGAGCCCCGGCCGGTGCCGCCGTCGCTGATCCACGGGGTGACCGTGCCGGCGCGGTCCGCACGGCTGCTGGACGCGATGTCGGACTACGGCGACTGACCGGGGCGCATTTCGCAGGGAACCGCACGCCCCCCTCGCGCGTCCCATCGCCGTCCCCCAGACGGGGGATGCGGGTTACGACCAGCGAGGAGCGATGCGGTGAACACCGAGCGACCCGAGAACCGCGAGCACCCCGAGAGCTCCGAGCATGCCGAGGGCGCGGACAGCACCGGGAACGGCGGGAGCCAGGAGGGCTTCGAGGACTCGGCAAAGTCCGAGCCGCCGGCCGCTGCGGCGGAGGGCGCGGACGGACCCGGCGAGGTCGGGAACCTCGATGGCGCGGAGGGCGGGCAGTCCGGCCGGCGGCGGTCGCGGCTCGTCGTCGTCTCCGTCGCCGCCGCCGTGCTGCTGGTCGGCGGCGGTGGCGCCTACCTCGCGGCGAGCGGCGCCACCGGCGGCCGTACGGGCGGAGCCGGGGCGGCCGGCTCCGGCGCCGCCACTCCCCCACCGCTCGCCCTGGACGGGTTCAGCGGCACGGGCGGCATCGCCCCGGGCGAACCGGACCCCCACGGCGCCACGTACGTCGCCCGGGGCGAACTGCCGGCCGGGCCCGGCTCCGCGCCGGTGTACGTGCCGAAGGGCGAGGTCGGCAAGGACGCGGTGGCCCGGCTGGCCAGGGCGCTGGGCATCGACGGCACGCCGGTGGCCGCGGGCCGGACCTGGCGGGTCGGCGGCAAGGACGGGACCGGACCGAGCCTGACGGTGAACCGGGACGCGCCGGGCAGCTGGACGTTCAGCCGGTATGCGCCGGGCACCGACGACTGCCAGAAGGGTGTCCTGTGCACGCATGACCCGATGGGCCCGACCGGCGCCCCGGTGAGCGTGCGGAAGGCGACCGAGGCGGCCGCGCCGGTGCTGAAGGCGGCGGGGCTGGACGACGCGAAGATCGACGCGAGCCAGGTCATGGGGAGCCAGCGGGTCGTGAACGCCGAACCGGTGGTCGGCGGGCTGCCGACGTACGGCTGGACGACCGGCCTGACCGTGGACCGGCAGGGCGCGCTGGTCGGCGGACACGGGCTGCTCGGGGCGCCGGTGAAGGGCGACACGTATCCCGTGCTGAGCGCCGCGAAGACGTTGAAGCTGATGAACGCGGCGCCGAAGAGCGACCACCGCATGGGGATCGGCGGCTGCGCGAGTCC
The DNA here is from genome assembly GCF_055572075.1 of Streptomyces sp. NPDC030820. NCBI lineage: Bacteria > Bacillati > Actinomycetota > Actinomycetes > Kitasatosporales > Streptomycetaceae > Streptomyces > Streptomyces sp. NPDC030820. Next base: position 995,424 of record NZ_JBVIEB010000001.1, on the reverse strand, counting down.
GGTGCCGCTGAAGAACCGGCTGGAGCAGCCCTGCGGCGGGTCCACAGGGGTGCCGAAGCGCGGGGCGGACGCGGGGACGGACCCGGTGACCGTGGAGAAGGCGGTGTTCGGGCTGGCCGCGCACTCCGTCGCAGGGCGGCAGACGCTGGTGCCGTCCTGGCTGTTCGAGGTGCGGGGGCCGGCCGGCCAGGGCTCGTCGACGGTCTCGTACCCGGCGGTCGATCCCCGGTATGTGGCGTCGGCGACGACTCCCCCCAGCGGACCGGGCACGGCGCCGAGCCCGCACACCGTGAAGGTCACCGGCTACCTGGCCGAGGGCCGGGTCCTGACCGTGAGCTTCTACGGCGGGGTGTGCGCCGACTACACGGTGGCGGCGAAGGAGAGCGGTGAGCGGGTGACCCTGACCGTCACCGAGCACCCCTGGCCGGACAAGGTGTGCGTGCTGATCGCCAAGGAGTATGTGAAGACCGTACGGCTGGCTGCGCCGCTCGGCGGGCGGACGGTGGTCGGCATCGACGGCAACCGCATTCCGCAGGGCAAGCCGGGCGCGTTGCGGGGAGGTTCGTGAGAAAAAGCCCCGCGCCCCTGTGGGGGCGCGGGGAACGCCGTGCTCAGCTGAAGGAGTCGCCGCAGGCGCAGGAGCCCGTCGCGTTCGGGTTGTCGATCGTGAAGCCCTGCTTCTCGATCGTGTCCACGAAGTCGACGGTCGCGCCGCCCAGGTACGGAGCGCTCATGCGGTCCGTGACGACCTTGACCCCGCCGAAGTCCTTCACCACGTCGCCGTCGAGCGAGCGCTCGTCGAAGAAGAGCTGGTAACGCAGGCCGGAGCAGCCGCCGGGCTGAACGGCGACACGCAGCGCGAGATCGTCGCGGCCTTCCTGGTCGAGCAGGGCCTTGACCTTGGCCGCGGCGGCGTCGGTCAGGATGATGCCGTCGGTGACGGTGGTGGTCTCGTCCGATACGGACATCTACATCTCTCCCGGGTTGTACGGAGACTGCTTGCCGACGAGTGCAACCGGCGCTTCCGCGGATTCATTCCGGGCCGGGCAGTCGCGTTGTCGCGTTTTTACTTCCGTCTTCATGCTCGCACATGCCCTACGGGGTCGGCAGCGGCCTGTGGAGGGACCCGAGCGGGATTCACGTCACATCGACGTTATGGCCATCGTCAAACTGACGTGAACCAGTTATGATAGATAGCGTCAGTTAGACGAAAAGTAGAAAGGGTGCGTGTCGTGACCACCGCCCAGACCCCGGAACTCGACGTGCAGCCGACTCCGCTCGCCCTGCTGCTGCTCGGCCGTGAGGCCGACCCGAAGAGCGAGCGGGGCGTCGAGTGCCCCGGCGACCTGCCCTCGCCGTCCGACCCGGACCTGGTCGCGCGCGCCCGCGCGGCCAAGGAGAAACTCGGCGACAAGGTCTTCGTGCTCGGCCACCACTACCAGCGCGACGAGGTCATCCAGTTCGCCGACGTCACGGGCGACTCCTTCAAGCTGGCCCGGGACGCGGCCGCGCGCCCGGAGGCCGAGTACATCGTCTTCTGCGGTGTGCACTTCATGGCCGAGTCTGCGGACATCCTCACCTCCGACGACCAGAAGGTCGTCCTGCCCGACCTCGCCGCCGGCTGCTCGATGGCCGACATGGCGACGGCCGAGCAGGTCGCGGAGTGCTGGGACGTGCTGACCGAGGCGGGTATCGCCGAGCAGGTCGTCCCCGTCTCGTACATGAACTCCTCCGCCGACATCAAGGCGTTCACCGGCAAGCACGGCGGCACGATCTGCACCTCGTCGAACGCCAAGCGCGCCCTCGACTGGGCCTTCGAGCAGGGCGAGAAGGTCCTCTTCCTGCCCGACCAGCACCTCGGCCGCAACACCGCCGTGCGGGACATGGGCATGTCCCTGGACGACTGCGTGGTCTACAACCCGCACAAGCCGAACGGCGGGCTGACGGCGGATGAGCTGCGTGCCGCCAAGATGATCCTGTGGCGTGGCCACTGCTCGGTGCACGGCCGCTTCAGCCTGGACTCGGTCAACGACGTCCGTGAGCGCATCCCGGGCGTGAACGTCCTGGTCCACCCGGAGTGCAAGCACGAGGTCGTGGCCGCCGCGGACTACGTCGGCTCCACCGAGTACATCATCAAGGCCCTGGAAGCCGCCCCGGCCGGCTCGAAGTGGGCCATCGGCACGGAGCTGAACCTGGTCCGCCGCCTGGCGAACCGTTTCGCGCCCGAGGGCAAGGAGATCGTCTTCCTCGACAAGACGGTCTGCTTCTGCTCGACCATGAACCGCATCGACCTGCCCCACCTGGTCTGGGCCCTGGAGTCCCTGGCCGAGGGCAACCTGGTCAACCGGATCGAGGTCGACAAGGAGACGGAGGCGTTCGCCAAGCTGGCGCTGGAGCGGATGCTCGCGCTTCCCTAGCACGCACGAAAGGGCCGGGTCCGGTACGAGACCCGGCCCTTTCGCATGCCGTCAGACTCCGGCCGGCTCCAGCGCCTTCTCCGCGGTGATCAGGCCGCCGATGACGACCACCGCGAGCGGAGATCAGGTCGATCAGCACGATCGCGTTGGTCACCACGGTGCCGATCAGCATCAGCATGCCGATCATCGCCGGGACGCCCATCGGGGTGCCCGTGGCGACCAGCAGGCCGATCGCACCCGTCGCCGCGAAGGGGATCGACACCAGCAGGATCAGCGGCTGGGCCGGCGAGCGGAAGGTCGCCACCAGCAGCGTGAAGACGATCGCGATCGCCGCCGGCATGGCCAGGCCCAGGCGGTACGCCCGGGTGGAGATCAGTCCGTTCTCGGACGTACCAGCCCCGACTCGTACGCGATCACCACGAGCTGCGCCCGGTCGCGCGCGCCCAGCTTGGCCATGGCCCGGTTGACGTGGGTCTTCACCGTCAGCGGACTGACCGCGAGCCGTTCGGCGATCTCGTCGTTGGAGTGGCCGCCGGCGACCTGGACCAGCACCTCGCGCTCCCGCCCGGTGAGCGCGCCGAGCCGCTCGGAGCGGGCGGGGTCACGGCCGTCGTCTCCGTCGCCCTGGGCGAGGAATCGGGCGATCAGCCCCTTGGTGGCGACGGGGGACAGCAGGGCCTCGCCGCCCGCCGCGACCCGGATGGCGTTCAGCAGCTCCTCCGGCTCGCTGCCCTTGCCGAGGAAGCCGGAGGCGCCCGCGCGCAGGGCCTGGATGACGTAGTCGTCGACCTCGAAGGTGGTCAGGATGACCACGCGGACCTCCGCCAGGGAGGGATCGGCGCTGATCAGCCGGGTGGCGGCGAGCCCGTCGGTGCCGGGCATCCGGATGTCCATGAGGACGACGTCGGCAGCCTGCTCCTTCGCCAGCCGGACCGCTTCGGCCCCGTCGGAGGCCTCCCCCACCACCTCCATGTCGGGCTCGGAGTCGACCAGCACCCGGAACGCGCTGCGCAGCAGTGCCTGGTCGTCGGCGAGCAGGACACGGATCGTCATGCGGGCTCCCCCGGGGGCCGTCGTACGGGTCTCAGCACGGATCTTTACGGGTCTCGGTGCGCGTCTTGAGGGGCAGGATCGCATGGACGCGGAAGCCGCCGCCGTAGCGGGGCCCGGTGGTGAGGGTGCCGCCGAGGGCGGTGACCCGCTCGCGCATCCCGAGCAGTCCGTGCCCGCCGCCGGCCCCGGGCACTCCGGCCGCGCCCGCGCCGTCGTCCAGCACGGTGACCTCGATGTCCGTCCCGACCCGTACGACGCTGACCTCGGCCTTGGCCTGTGGTCCGGCGTGCTTCTGCACGTTGGTCAGGGCCTCCTGGACGATCCGGTAGGCGGCCAGGTCGACGGCGGCGGGCAGTTCGGTGCCCTGGTCGGCGCGGGCCACCTCCACCGGCAGGCCCGCGTTGCGGAAGGTGTCGGCCAGCTCCTCCAGCCGGCCGAGACCGCCGGCGGGCTCGGTGGGGGCCTCGGGGTCGCCGGACTGGCGGAGCAGGCCGACGGTGGCGCGCAGCTCCTCCAGCGCCGAGCGGCTGGCCTCGCGGACGTGGGCCAGGGCCTCCTTGGCCTGGTCGGGACGCTTGTCCATGACATGTGCGGCCACCCCGGCCTGCACGTTCACGAGGGCGATGTGATGGGCGACGACGTCGTGCAGATCACGGGCGATGCGCAGCCGCTCCTCGGCGACCCGGCGGCGGGCCTCCTCCTCCCGGGTGCGTTCGGCTCGCTCCGCCCGCTCCCGGATGGCCTGGACGACCGCACGCCGGCTGCGTACGGCGTCGCCGGCGGTGGCGCCGATGCCGGTCCAGGCGAGCACGCCGAGGTTCTCCTGCGCGTACCAGGGCAGCGGGCCGCCGAGCATCGCGGCGGCCGTCAGCACGGTCATGGTGAGCAGGCCGATGCGCAGGGTGGTGGTGCGGTCGGTGGTCGAGGCGACGGTGTACAGGGCGACCACGGCGGACATCGCGACCGGGGCGCGGGGGTCGCCGGTGACGCACTCGATCACGGAGAGGGCGCCGGTGACGGCGAGGACCGTCTTGGGGGCGCGGCGGCGGAAGACCAGCGTGGCCGCGGCGAGCAGCATGAGCAGGAGGCTGAGGGGGTCGGGGGTGCGGATGCCCCAGGTGACGCCGTGCGCTCCGCGGGGCACCACGAAGGAGCCGGCGACCATGCATGCCAGCACGGCCGCGGCGATGGACGCGTCCAGCGCGAGGGGGTGGGCCCTGAGGCTGCACCGGGCGCGGTCGAGAGTGCTCACGGATTGAACAGTACGGGTGCTCGCAAGGTGCCCTGCGCCCCGACGGCGCTAACCCGGAATCAGCCCCTCGTCGCCGAGCATCTCCCTGACCTCCGCCAATGACGCGTCCGGCGAGGGAAGGATCAGCTCCGAAGGTTCCAGCGCGTCGTCGGGAAGCGGCGTGCCCAGACGGCGGACGGAGTCGAGGAGGGCGCCGAGTGTGCGGTGGAAGCCCGCCTCGTCGCCGCTTTCCATCTCGGCGAGCAGCTCGTCGTCCAGCTTGTTCAGCTCGACGAAGTGGGAGTCGTCCAGCTTCACCTGGCCCTCCCCCATGATCCGTACGATCACGTCGGCCTCCTCGGCTCGGGTCCCGGCGCCGGGCTACTGCTTGTCGAAGCGCGGGGTGTCCTGCGGCTGCTGCTGGGACTGCCCCTGCGCGGTGCCGCCCTCGATGGCCTGCTGCGGGGAGCCCCCGGCCAGCTCGGCCTTCATGCGCTGCAGTTCCAGCTCTACATCCGTACCACCGGAGATCCGGTCCAGCTCGGCGGCGATGTCGTCCTTGGCCATGCCGGTCGGATCGTCCAGGGCGCCGGAGGCGAGCAGCTCGTCGATGGCGCCGGCCCGGGCCTGGAGCTGGGCGGTCTTGTCCTCGGCGCGCTGGATGGCCAGGCCGACGTCGCCCATCTCCTCGGAGATGCCGGAGAAGGCCTCGCCGATCCGGGTCTGCGCCTGGGCGGCGGTGTAGGTGGCCTTGATGGTCTCCTTCTTCGTACGGAAGGCGTCCACCTTGGCCTGCAGACGCTGGGCCGCGAGGGTGAGCTTCTCCTCCTCGCCCTGGAGGGTGGCGTGCTGCGTCTCCAGGTCGGTGACCTGCTGCTGGAGGGCGGCGCGCCGGGACAGCGCCTCGCGGGCCAGGTCCTCGCGGCCCAGCGCGAGCGCCTTGCGGCCCTGGTCCTCCAGCTTGGTCGACTGCTGCTGCAGCTGGTTGAGCTGGAGTTCCAGGCGCTTGCGGCTGGTCGCCACGTCGGCGACGCCACGGCGGACCTTCTGCAGCAGCTCCAGCTGCTTCTGGTACGAGTAATCGAGGGTCTCGCGCGGGTCCTCGGCCCGGTCAAGGGCCTTGTTCGCCTTCGCGCGGAAGATCATCCCCATACGCTTCATGACACCGCTCATGGGCTTCGCGCGCCCCCTTCTGACGGACTCCAGCTCACAGATCCTGCGACAGGACCCACAGTACGGGCCCTGACTCCATTACCGCACTGTTCGGGGACGGATGCGCTCATCCCCGAGGACGACTGCGGACGCTCTCGCTCCGGCGTAAGGAGTAGGTGATCCCCCACCGGCCCTCACCGGAACGTCCCCTCTGTCCCCCTACCTGTCCCCCTACAGACGTCCGGTGTTGCCGGATCGTTCCCCGCCGGGCTGGGGTCCATGCCGGTGAAGCCCGTACCCTTGGGTTTTGTGTTCCGTAGCCGTGCCAAGGAAGAGAAGGCCCCGACCGCCGACAAGGCGCAGGTGAACCTCTCCAAGCAGTCCCGTGACCCGCAGGCCCCGAAGGGCAGGCCCACGCCCAAGCGCAGCGAGGCCCAGTCCCAGCGGCGCAGCGTGGCCAACACGCCGACCAACCGCAAGGAGGCCGCCAAGCGTCAGCGCGAGGAGCGGCGCCAGGCACTGGAGCGGCAGCGCCAGGCGCTGGCCGCCGGTGACGAGCGCTATATGCCCGCCCGGGACAAGGGCCCGGTCCGCAGGTTCGCCCGCAACTGGGTGGACTCGCGGTTCAACGTGGCGGACTTCTTCCTGCCGCTCGCCGTGGTGATCCTGGTGCTGAGCGTGGTGCAGGTGCCGACGATCCAGTCGATCGCGCTGCTGCTGTGGCTGGTGGCGATCGCGCTGATCGTGCTGGACGCGGCCTTCAGCGGCTACCGGCTGAAGAAGCGGCTCAAGGAGCGCTTCCCGGACGAGAACACGCGTGGCGCGGTCGCCTACGCCGTGATGCGCTCCCTCCAGATGCGCCGGTTCCGGCTGCCGAAGCCGCAGGTCAAGCGCGGAGAGCGGCCCTGAGCGCAGACGCTTTCGCCGGGGGTGCGGCCGACGCCTGGCTGAACAAGCTGGGCAAGCTGCGGGACGTCGTACGCCAGGAGCTGGTGGCGCGGCAGCTGGACGAGCAGATAGCCGGGCGGTTCCCGGTCGGGCAGCGGCTGCGGGTTCTCGACGTGGGCATGGGCCAGGGCACGCAGGCGCTGCGGCTGGCCCGGCTCGGCCATCAGGTGACCGGGGTCGAGCAGGACGCGACGATGATCGCCGCCGCGCGTGAGGCGCTGGCCGCGCAGCCGGAGGGCATCCGTGAGCGGGTCCGGCTGGTGCAGGGCGACGGCCGGGACACCGGGGTGCACTTCCTGCCCGGCAGCTTCGACGTGGTGCTGTGCCACGGGGTGCTGATGTACGTCGAGGAGCCGGACCCGCTGGTGGCGGGCCTGGCCCGGATGCTGGCCCCCGGCGGACTCCTCTCCCTGCTCGTGCGCAACGGCGACGCGCTCGCCATGCGCCCGGGCCTGTCCGGTGACTGGGCGGGCGCCCTGTCCGCCTTCGACACCACCGCCTATCACAACCGCCTCGGCCTGGACGTACGGGCCGACCGGCTGGCCGCCCTCACCGCCACCCTCGCCGGGATCGCGGCCCCGCTGCACGCCTGGTACGGCGTCCGGGTCTTCACGGACACGGCGGCGGACGACGCGGAGATACCGGACGACCTCCAGACGCTGCTCGCGGTCGAGGAGCGGGCCGGGCGCACGGACCCCTATCGCGGGGTGGCGGCACTGCTGCACCTGTGCGGCGTACGGGGCTGAGACCGTTCGGGCCAACAACGCGGGCCGGGTGATCGCCGCGCGGTGAGACTCGGGGCATGGAAGCTTCCCCGATCCGTGCCCTGCGGAGGATCGCCGTCGCGGTCGCGCTGGTGTGTTGCGTGGCGAGCTGTACGGCGGACGCTCCCGAGGCCGGGCAGGACCCCGCGGCGACCGCGCGGGCGGCCGCACCGATGGCCGCGGGCGATCTGCAGAGCCGGTACCAGAAGGTCATCAAGGACGTCCTGCCGTCGGTCGTGCAGATCCAGGCGAGCCAGGAACTGGGCTCCGGGGTGGTGTACGACGGCAAGGGACACATCGTCACCAACGCGCACGTGGTCGGGTCGGAGAAGTCCTTCAAGGTGACCACGGCCAACAGCGAGGAGCCGCTCACCGCGAGCCTGGTGTACTCCTACCCCGAGCAGGACCTCGCCGTGATCAAGCTGGACAAGGTGCCGGCCGGGCTGAGAGCGGCGGCGTTCGGCGACTCCGAGAAGGTGGAGGTCGGCCAGATCGTGCTGGCCATGGGCTCACCGCTCGGGCTGGCGTCCAGCGTGACCCAGGGCATCGTCTCGGCGACCGGACGAACCGTCAGCGAGGCCCCCAGCGGAAGCACGGGTGCGACGCTCGCGAACATGGTGCAGACCTCGGCCGCCATCAACCCGGGCAACAGCGGCGGCGCGCTGGTCAATCTCGCCGGTCAGGTCATCGGCATCCCGACGCTGGCCGCCGCCGACCCCCAGCTCGGGGGCAACGCGGCGCCCGGCATCGGGTTCGCCATCCCGGCGTCGATGGTGAAGACGATCGCCGGGCAGATCGTGAAGAAGGGCAAGGTCGTCAACTCGGGCCGGGCCGCGCTCGGCATCACCGCGCGGACGGTCGTGGACGACCGATACCAGCCCGCCGGGGTGGCGGTGGTCACCGTGAAACCCGGTGGTGCGGCGGACCAGGCGGGCCTGCGCCCGGGCGACATCATCACCAAGGTGGGTGACCGGCCGATCTCCACCATCACCTCCCTCGCGGTGGCGCTGGCGACGGACAAGCCGGGTCAGAAGACCTCGGTGACCTACCAGCGGGGCGGCGCCGAGAAGACGGTGGAGGTGACGCTGGGCGAGCAGTGACGAGGGGTACGACCGCGGCCGTACCCCTCCACGCCGATGGCACCGCCTACGCCGCGTCGGCGTGCAGGCTCATCGGCCCGTAGATCTCGGTGTTCTCCTCGAACAGCCGCACCTGGTCGGCGCCGCCCTCCAGGAGCGCCTTCCAGTGCTCGCCGATCCACGACTCGGCATCCCCCTGGGTGGTGAACTCCTCGGGCTGCACCGCGGGCTGGACCTCCGTCCCGTCGGCCTTCTCGAACCGCCACGTCCATGCCGTCATGTAGGCCTCCTTCGATCCAACACCTGCTGGAAGAGTATGCGGTCCGCGGGTTCGGCCGTTAGAGGCCGTGGATCATCAGCGGGTCCGTCGGGGCTGGTCGCGCCACCGGCGGCGCCGCGTACCCGCGCCCCTTTTCGGGGCGCCGAAGTGAGCGGTGCCTGTGCGGGCAGGTGAGAATCGGTCCCGTGGAAATCACTCTGCTCGGTACCGGTGCCCCTGCTGGGCTGCCCCGCCCCGACTGCCCGTGCGCCGCGTGTGCGATGGCGCTCGGACCGGACGCGCGGGCGGCCACCGCCGTGCTGGTGGACGGGGCGCTGCTCCTCGATCTCACCCCGGGCGCGGCCTTCGCGGCGGCGCGGGCCGGGCATTCGCTCGCCGGGGTCCGGCAGGTGCTGCTGTCGCATCCGCACGACGGACCCGCGGTGGAGGTGCCGGCCGGGCTGCCGCAGCCCGGGCGGGTGCCGGACGGACGGGAGTTGGCGCTGCTGACGGGGCATCGGGTGCGGGCCGTGGCGATGGACGCGGGCGGCACCGGGTACGCGGTGACCGGGCCGGACGGGCAGCGGCTGCTGTATCTGCCGCCGGGCGGGGCGCCGGCGGGCCTGGAGGAGGCGACGGCGGAGTCGTACGACATGGTCCTCGCGGACGTGGTGGACCGCCCCGACGCGCTGGCACGGCTGCGGGCGGTCGGCTCGGTCGGCCCGACGACGGATGTCCTGGCGGTCCACCTCGACCACGACGTACCGCCCGGCGCGGAGTTGCGGCGCCGGCTGGCGGCGGCCGGGGCGCGGGCGGTGCCGGACGGTACGACGCTGGCGGTCGGCGCGTACGAGGACGTGCCGGACGTGCCGCGCCGGACGCTGGTGCTGGGCGGGGCGCGCTCGGGCAAGTCGGTGGAGGCCGAGCGGCGGCTCGAGTCCTTCCCGGACGTGCTGTACGTGGCGACCGGCGGGACGCGGGGCGGGGACACCGAGTGGGCGGAGCGGGTGGCTCTGCACCGGGAGCGGCGGCCGGGGTCGTGGCGTACGGCGGAGACGACGGACCTGGTGCCGCTGCTGGGCGAGGACGGGCCGCCGCTGCTGATCGACTGTCTGTCGCTGTGGCTGACGGATGTCATGGACTCCGTGGGGGCGTGGGACGACGCGGAGTGGGCGGGCGGGGGTGAGAAGTCCCTGCGGGAGCGGGTGCGGGAGCTGACGGAGGCCGTGCGCCGTACTCGGCGGACGGTGGTGGCCGTGTCGAACGAGGTGGGGTCGGGGATCGTGCCGGCGACCGCGTCCGGGCGGCGGTACCGGGACGAACTGGGGCGGCTGAACGCGGCGTTCGGGGCGGAGTGCGAGCAGGTGCTGTTGGTGGTGGCGGGGCAGGCGCTGGTGCTCCGGGGTTGAGAGCGTGCCCGGTGCTGGTGCCGGCCGGGGGTGGGGTGGCTTACCCGCCCGCAGCTACGTGGGCTGTTCCGCCTTGCGGGCCACGATTCTGTAGGCGTTCGAGAAGCGAGTGCGGCGCAGGAGCGGAGCCAACCCGTGGTCCAGGGCGGACGCGGTGGCCATGAGAGGGGCCGCTGCGCTGCGGAGCGGCGCCGGGACGTGGGTCAGGGCGATGGTGAGCGCCGCTGAGAGGTCGTACGGGATGTGCGGAGCGCGGCGGTCCGTCATGAGGATCTCGCAGCCCCGGCTCGCCAGTTCCGCGCACAGGTTGGCCGGCGGCAGCAGATGCAGATGGCGGGGTTGGCCGTAGGGGAGCCACCAGCTGCCGAGGAGTGCCGCGAAGGCGCTGCGCGGGTCCGGGAGTTCGAGGAGCAGGTGGCCGCCGGGCCGCAGGACGGCCAGGGCCGCGCGGAGTTCGGCGCGCGGGTTGGGCACGTGCTCCAGGTGGTGGAACATGCTGACGACGTCGTAGCGGGAGCGCAGGCGGGCCAGCACCCAGGGATCCGTGAGGTCGCCGATGTGCGCCTCCTCGACGCGCTCCTCCTGGAGGGCCTGTTCGACGCGGGGGGTCGGGTCCAGTCCGTCGAAGGACGTGTAGGGGAAGACCTCCTTCGCCGTCTCCGGGAAGCGGCCGTGGCCCGTGCCCACGTCCAGCCAGCTCTCCGGCTCGGCCAGCGGCAGGATCGTGCGGGCGGCGGCCCGGTGCCGGCGGCGGACCGCCCGGCTGGACAGGGTCCGCTCGGCGAAGTCCTCCAGTTGGCCCGCGAAGAAGTCCAGGTGGTGGAAGGCGAGGCCCTCCGCCGTGAGCCGCGGGTTCTGGAAGGCGTGCCCGCAGTCGCGGCACTGGTCCACGACGAACGTGCCGGGACCGGCCGGCCCCGGGGCGGCGGCCCGCGCCCGGATGCGCAGGTTCCCGCGGCCGCACCAGGGGCAGTTCTCGCGGCGCGGCTCGTGGAACAGGTCGGCAACCGGGGGCGTGGTCGGGGGCGAGGTCGGCATGGGCGGCTCCCTGAGCGACATTCCGCTGCAAACCGGAACGTATGGGGTCCCGATCTTGAGTGCAATGACGTTGTGGGGGTGTGGTGCCCATGTGGCGCGGAAGCGTTCGTTCTCTGGCGGTACTGTTCGGCGAATGAGCAGGCTTAATCTGGACGACTTCACCGATCTGATCGAGCGCCCGGACGGGGGCGTGCGCCGTGACGCCGAGGCCCGGCGGGAGCGCCAGATCGTGCCGCCCGGGGCGCTGGGCCGCCTCGACGAGCTGGGTGAGTGGCTGGCCGCCGCGCAGAGCGCCGTACCGGTACGGACCGTGGAGCGGCCGCGCGTGATCCTCTTCGCCGGTGACCACGGCGTCGCCGAGCTGGGCGTCTCGGCGCGTCCCGCCGGCAGTGCGGAGCAGTTGGTGCGGGCCGTGCTGGAGGGCGCGAGCCCGGTGTCCGTGCTCGCGCGGCGGCAGGAGGTGCCCGTACGGATCGTGGACATGGCCCTGGACTGCGCGCCGGACGCCTTCCCGGAGGAGGTCGTACGGCACCGGGTGCGGCGCGGCAGCGGACGTATCGACATCGAGGACGCGCTCACCCTGGACGAGGCCGAGGCGGCGCTGCGCGCCGGTGTCGCCGTCGCCGACGAGGAGGCCGACTCGGGTACGGACCTGGTGGTGCTCGGCGACATCAGCGTGGGCGGCACCACGGCCGCTGCGGTGCTGATCGCCGCGTTGTGCGGGACCGACGCGTCGGTGGTGACCGGGCGGGGCGGGCTCGCGATCGACGACCTGGCGTGGATGCGCAAGTGCGCGGCGATCCGGGACGCGCTCCGGCGGGCGCGGCCGGTGCTCGGTGACCAGTTGCAGCTGCTGGCGACCGTGGGCGGTGCGGACCTCGCGGCGATGACCGGGTTCCTGTTGCAGTGCGCCGTGCGGAAGCTGCCGGTGATTCTCGACGGGGTGGTGGCCGCGGCGTGTGCGCTGGTGGCACAGCGGGTCGCGTTCCGGGCGCCGGACTGGTGGCTGGCCGGGCACGACAGCGGGGAGCCGGGGCAGGCGAAGGCGCTGGACCGGATGGCCCTGGAGCCGCTGCTGGAGCAGGGGGTGAAGGTCGGCGAGGGCGCGGGTGCGCTGTTGGCTCTGCCGTTGGTGCGGGCCGCGGCGGCGTTGGCGGCGGAGCTTCCCGAGAAGCCCGAGGCCGAGAAGGAGCCGGAGGAGAAGGAGTAGTTCCGGTTCGCGTGAACTCCCGATGGAAAGGCGCGGTTCGCCTGAGCAGCACCCATATGATCCTGCCCCATGGGAGATGCCCGAAATGCCGTTCCGCAGCAGGCCGAACCGGGACGTCCGGGTGAGGAGGGACGGCGGTCCACCGGGGCCTCCCGGCGGGCCGCCGCCTTCGCCGTCTGGTATCTGCGGACCGTCGCCTTCATCAACTTCCTCAGCGCGGTCTGGGTCTCGCTCGGCCAGGACGTGCGCCGGCACAACCAGGACGACTTCTTCACCCCGTACCTGCTGACGGCCGGCTTCGCCTCGGGTGTGTTCACCGCCTTCCTGGCGATCACCATGCGGCGCAGAAAGCGGGCCGCCTGGATCCTCAACCTGGTGATCAGCGGGGCCTTCCTCGTGCTGTTCGGGTTCGCCATGGCGTTCCCGGAGATCCGGCGGTACGCGCAGAACTGGATCTCGCTGTCGCTCACGGCCGTGTTCGTCGGCGCGCTGCTCGTGGGCCGCCGGGAGTTCTACGCCAAGGGAGACCGGTCCAACCCGCGGCTCGCGGCGACGGTCGCCGTCGGCGGCGGGCTGGCCGCGAGCCTGCTGGCCGGGCTTCTGGTGACGGTCACCAACCAGGCGCCGGACGCGGCCCGTTCGACCTTCCTGGAGCGCTGGCACTACGGCACCCTGCGCCTGGTGTCGGTCGCCGCCGACGAGAACCGCTTCCCCGGGATCGCCCCGCCGAACTGGGCCAACGTCGCCGTCAACGTGCTCAGCACGGCCCTCGTCCTCGCCGTGTTCTACGCCGCGTTCCGCTCCCGGCGCGCCGTGGACCCGCTCACCGAGGACGACGAGAAGCAGCTGCGGGCCCTGCTGGACCGGCACGGCGAGCGGGACTCGCTGGGCTACTTCGCGCTGCGCCGGGAGAAGAGCGTGGTGTGGTCGCCCACGGGCAAGGCGGCCGTCGCCTACCGGGTGGTCGGCGGGGTGAGCCTGGCCTCCGGTGATCCGCTCGGGGATCCGGAGGCCTGGCCGGGCGCGATCGTGCCGTGGCTGGCCGAGGCGCGGGCGCACGGGTGGATCCCGGCGGTGATGGGGGCGAGTGAGGAGGCCGGGACGATCTACGCCCGGCACGGTCTCGACGCCCTGGAACTCGGCGACGAGGCGATCGTGGAGGTCGCCGACTTCACCCTGGAGGGCCGGGCGATGCGCACGGTCCGGCAGGCGTACAACCGGGTGAAGCGGGCCGGGTACGAGGTGCGGATCCGGCGGCACGGGGACATTCCGGCGGACGAGATGGCGTATCTCGTCGAGCGTGCGGACGACTGGCGGGACGGGGCGACCGAGCGCGGGTTCAGCATGGCGCTCGGCCGGCTCGGGGATCCCGAGGACGGGCGGTGCGTGATGCTGGAGTGCACGGACGCCGAGGGGAAGCTGCGGGCGCTGCTGTCCTTCGTGCCGTGGGGGCCGCACGGGCTGTCGCTGGACCTGATGCGCCGGGACCGGGACTCCGACAACGGGCTGATGGAGTTCATGGTCATCGAGCTGCTGCGGCGGGCCGACGAGATCGAGATCACCCAAGTGTCACTCAACTTCGCGATGTTCAGGTCGGTCTTCGAACGTGGCGCACGCCTCGGTGCCGGTCCGGTGCTGAGGCTGTGGCGGTCGCTGCTCAGCTTCTTCTCCCGCTGGTGGCAGATCGAGTCGCTGTACCGCGCCAACGCCAAGTACCGGCCCATCTGGGAGCCGCGGTTCCTGCTCTTCGAGAAGAGCGCGGACCTGCTGCGCATCGGCCTCGCGTCAGCGCGTGCCGAGGGGTTCCTGGAGGCACCGGGACTGCCGAAGTGGCTGCACCGCAGACACCTGGACACACACCGATGAGGACCGTTCGATGAGAGCGCTCGCCCGCTTGGCCCGTGAGGAGTGGGGGCTGCTGTGCGTCACCGTACGTACGGTCCTGCCGAAGCGGCGTCTGCGGGCGGCGCCGATGACGCTCGGCGCGGTGTTTCTGACGGCCCTGCTGCAGTATGTGCAGAACCGGCCGTGGGGCTATCAGTTCGTGCAGGACGTGGGCGCCGTACGGGCCGAGGACCCGCTGTGGCAGGCCCTGCTGCGCACTCCCCTGTCGCTGTTCGTGCCGGCGCTGGACCTGCCGGTGTGGGGCGCGCTGGCGCAGATCCTGCTGGTGTTCGGGATCGCCGAGATCTGCATCGGCTGGTGGCGCACGCTGGTCATCGCGTACGCCGCCACGCTCGCCGGGACCCTGTACGCGCGCTTCGGCATCTCGCTCGGCGCGCACGCCCCGTTCGGACTGCCGTGGACGGACGCGCAGGTGGTGGACACCGGTCCGTCGGCGGCCGTGGTGGGCCTCGCCGTGTTCGTGAGCTGGCGCTACGGCGCATACGTCACCTCCAGCGCGGTGACGCTGGCGATGGTCGCCGAGGTGCTGCTCAAGGAGAACCTGGCGGGCAAGGAACATCTGGCCGCGCTGATGGCCGTCGGGCTGGTCTGCCTCGCGGTGGCGGTGCGGCACCGGTACGGCCACCGGCTGCGGCTCCGGACCCGGCACACGTACGGCCGTCTGCTGTGGCCCGCTCAGCGGCGGTCGGGCAGCCGGGCCGGGCGCGGGTCGGGCCTGCCGCCGATCCAGTCCTGAACGGCGCGGCGCGGCCGGGCCCAGCGGCGGTCGTGCCGGTAGGCGCGCAGCGCGGCCTTGGCGCGGGCGCGGGGGCGGCGGCCGTAGAAGCGGCGGGCCCACGGGGAGCCGGGGCGTGCCAGCCGGACGGCGCCGAGCAGCGCGACCAACGGCACGATCACCCCGAAGACCGCGATGCGCGCCTTGCCCTTGCTCAGCGCGACGAGCGCGAAGAGGAAGTTCATGGCGATGGTGCTGAGGGCACCGCCGCGGTCCTGCAGCTCCTGCTGCGACAGGTCGTTGACGCCGAACGGGGAGAACCCGGCGAGCAGCAGCCCGACGAGCGCGGCGGTGAGCACCACGACCTCGACGCTCTTGCGGCCCTCCTCCGTCCAGTAGACGTCGTCCAGATGCAGGATCAGCGCGAACTCGTCCAGGACCAGCCCGGCACCCATCCCGAACAGCACGGCGGCGATCGCACCGCCGGCGCCGTGCCGGTCGCTGGCGACCGCGCCGAACCCGCCGACGACGGTGAGGACGACCCCGGGGACGACGTGGTGGATGTGCAGCCCACCCGCCCTGACGTTCTTGAACGGGCCCTTGCCGGCCCGGATCAGCCGGGTGATCACCCGGGTGACGACGAACGTGAGCAGGAAGGCGGCGAGGGCGAGCAGCAGCGGGAGCTTGCCCGGTTCGACGATGTTCCGCACCCACCAGTGCCCCATATGCGCACCTTATCCCCACGCGTGGAAAGCGGCTCCGCGACCGCCGGGTAACCTTCGCCGGTGCCCAAGTCCTCACCGCTCGACGGTCTCCGCTTCGCCTTCGGCACCCTCACCGTGCTGCCCGTCCGGGTGCACCGCTGGGACCGCGAGGCCGCACGCGGCGGGATGCTCAACGCCCCGGTCGCCGGACTGGCCGTCGGCACCTGCGCGGCCGGCCTCGGCCTTCTGCTCCTGCTCCTGGGCGCCGGCCCGCTGCTCGCCGCCGTCGCCTCCGTCGCCGTACCGGCGGCTCTCACCCGAGGGCTGCACCTCGACGGCCTCGCCGACACCGCCGACGGGCTGGGCAGCGGCAAGCCCGCCGAGGACGCGCTGCGGATCATGAAGCAGTCGGACATCGGCCCGTTCGGCGTCATCACCCTGGTCCTGGTGCTCCTGGCCCAGGTCGCCGTCCTGGCCCAGCTGTACGGCGACTCCTGGGCCCGGGGTGCCCTGGCGGCCGTCGTCTCGGCGGTGACGGCCCGGCTCGCCCTCACTCTGGCCGCCCGCGCGGGGGTCCCGGCCGCCCGGCCCGAAGGCCTGGGGGCGGCGGTGGCCGGGGTGGTGCCGGTGCCGGGCGCGCTGGCCGTCACCGCGTCCTTCACCATCGGTTCGGCGGCCTGGGGGACGGCCCTCGGCCCGTACGACGCCGTGCGCGCGGCGGCAGCGGTCCTGCTGTCCCTGGCCGCGGCCGAACTCCTGCTGCGCCGCTGCGTGCGCCGGTTCGGCGGGGTGACGGGGGACGTCTTCGGCGCACTGGAGGAGACGGCGGCGACAACGGCATTGATCGTTTTGTCCCTGGGCCACTGAGGCGCCCGCTAAGCTCTCCGCCCGTACACGGACAAGAGAGTTGCACATCGGGGGAGTTCCGTGCTGAAGGTGCGCCGCCTCACGGCCTGGTTCATAGATTTCGCACTCGTCGCGTCGGCAGCCACCCTGCTCGCGATACTCACCTTCCACCGGATCACCGCGCTGGTGACCGACGTGCCGGAGCTGGCCACCAAGGGCGGCCTCGACCTCCTGACCTCGCGCGGTGACGTCGTCGACGCCTCCGAGCACCTCGGCCTGTCCCTGTGGGACAAGGTGGTCCTGGACGTGGAGGAGGCCTTCGGCGCGCTTGTCGTCGTCACCTTCCTCTACCAGTGGGCCTGCATCGCGCTGCTCGGCCGCACCCTCGGCAAGGGCCTGCTCGGCCTGCGCGTCACCCCGCGGCTGTCCCGGCACGCCCTGCGCCGCGCCGCCGTCACCACCGCCGCCGACGTCGCGGTGTACGCGCTGGCCTGTGTCCTGCTGATCGAGGGGAAGTTCGGTCTTTCGCTGCTGGTGTGGGCCATCGCGGTGGTGCTGTTCCTGGTCAACGCGCTGACGGTGGTCTTCCCCGGCCGCCGCTCCCTCGCCGACCGGCTGGCCGGCACCTCGGTCGTCGCCGCGTTTCAGCGAGCCCCCAGCATGAGAATGCCGCCCGCGGCCGTCGAGGGCGGAAGTGACCATGACGCCACGCACAGGTGAACGCCCGCAGGAATGAGCGAACGCGCGCACGCGCGTAGTCTCGTCCCGGGTGTTCGCCGACAGGGTGAAGGCCCCGGTTGCCACCCGCACCCAGGCATGGACCTAGGGTCGGCTCTCGGGCCCACCCACCCTGCACCGGCGATTGCCCTACAGGGCGATCGAGGATCGCAATACATCGGAAGCGAGATTTCACCACCGTGACTGCTCTGACTCTCAGCACCTCTGCGGCGCCCGGCCTGCGGGCCGACGCGATCGTGATCGGTGTCGCCAAGGGCACCAAGGGCCCCGTCGTGGCGCCGGGCGCCGAGGCCGTGGACAAGGCGTACGACGGCAAGCTGGCCGGCGTCCTGGAGACCCTCGGCGCCTCGGGTGCCGAGGGCGAGCTGACGAAGCTGCCCGCTCCGGCCGGCTTCAAGGCACCGATCGTCGTGGCGGTCGGTCTGGGCGCGGAGCCGGACGCCAAGAGCGAGGACGCGGGCGACGAGGCCTATGACGCCGAGGCGCTGCGCAGGGCCGCCGGCGTGGCCGCCCGCGCGCTTGCCGGCTCCAAGAAGGCCGCGTTCGCGCTGCCGGTCGACGGCCCCGGCGCCGTCGGCGCGATCGCCGAGGGCATCCTGCTCGGCGCGTACTCCTTCGACGTCTACAAGGAGAACGGCAAGGACGCCAAGGCAAAGAACGGCAAGGCGCCGCTGGCCGAGGCCGCGCTGCTCGGCGGCAAGCCGCGCGACGCCGCCCACAAGGGGGCCGTCGCCCGCGCCGTCGCGGTCTGCGAGGAGCTGAACCGCGCCCGCGACCTGATCAACACCCCGCCGAACGACCTGACCCCCGCCGCCTTCGCCGGCATCGCGCAGACCGCGGCGAAGGAGCACGGCATCAAGGTGCAGGTGCTCGACGACAAGGCCCTGGCCAAGGGCGGCTATGGCGGCATCCTCGGCGTCGGCGGCGGCTCGGCGGCCACGCCGCGCCTGGTGAAGCTGTCGTACACCCACCCGAAGGCGGACAAGCACCTCGCCTTCGTCGGCAAGGGCATCACCTACGACTCGGGCGGCATCTCGCTGAAGCCGGCGGGCCACAACGAGACGATGAAGTGCGACATGAGCGGTGCCGCCGCCGTGTTCGCCGCCGTCGTCGCCGCCGCACGCCTCGGCCTGGAGGTCAACGTCACCGGCTGGCTGGCGCTGGCGGAGAACATGCCGTCCGGCTCCGCGACGCGCCCGGGTGACGTGCTGCGCATGTACAGCGGCAAGACCGTGGAGGTCCTCAACACCGACGCCGAGGGCCGGCTGGTGCTCGCGGACGCGCTGTGGGCGGCCTCGCAGGAGAACCCGGACGCGATCGTGGATGTCGCGACCCTCACCGGCGCGATGATGCTGGCGCTGGGCAGCCGGACGTTCGGTGTCATGGCCAACGACGACGCGTTCCGCTCCGCGGTGCACGAGGCGGCGGAGGAGGTCGGCGAGCCGGCCTGGCCGATGCCGCTGCCGGAGCATCTGCGCAAGGGCATGGAGTCCCAGGTCGCCGACATCGCGAACATGGGCGAGCGGATGGGCGGCGGCCTGGTCGCCGGTCTGTTCCTGCGCGAGTTCGTGGGCGAGGGGATCACCTGGGCGCACCTGGACATTGCCGGCCCGGCGTTCAACGAGGGCGGGCCGTTCGGTTACACGCCGAAGGGTGGCACCGGTTCCGCGGTTCGGACGCTGGTCCGCCTCGCGGAGCTGACTGCCGCGGGTGACCTGGGCTGACGTTCGCCCACTGACTCGGGCCGCCGTGTTCGTGCGGCGGCTGCAGGGGGCGTGGGGGTGCTCGCGCAGCTCCCCGCGCCCCTTTCCCGGTGCTGCTCCCCCGTCCGTTTCAAGTGAACGTGGGACGTCTCACACTCCAGCCCGGCGCATCGTTCGTCTCGAACAAGTGCAAAGATGGAGCCCGGCAGGACAGGGCCCCCACCGAAGGGCCGAAGCATCAAGCGGCCGGACACCAGCCGCCCGCCGGTCACAGGAGATCGGCGCAAGGCGCACATGCATGGAGGACGTGACGTGGCGAACGACGCCAGCACCGTTTTCGACCTAGTGATCCTCGGCGGTGGTAGCGGTGGTTACGCCGCGGCCCTGCGCGGGGCGCAGCTGGGCCTGGACGTCGCCCTGATCGAGAAGGACAAGGTCGGCGGCACCTGCCTGCACCGGGGTTGCATCCCCACCAAGGCCCTGCTGCACGCGGGCGAGATCGCCGACCAGGCCCGCGAGAGCGAGCAGTTCGGCGTCAAGGCCACCTTCGAGGGCATCGACGTCCCGGCCGTCCACAAGTACAAGGACGACGTGATCTCGGGCCTGTACAAGGGGCTGCAGGGTCTCATCGCGTCCCGGAAGGTGACGTACATCGAGGGTGCGGGGCGTCTGTCCTCCCCCACCTCCGTCGACGTGAACGGCCAGCGCATCCAGGGCCGCCACGTCCTGCTGGCGACCGGCTCCGTGCCGAAGTCGCTGCCGGGCCTGGAGATCGACGGCAACCGGATCATCTCCTCCGACCACGCCCTCGTCCTGGACCGCGTGCCGAAGTCCGCGATCATCCTGGGCGGCGGTGTCATCGGCGTCGAGTTCGCCTCGGCGTGGAAGTCCTTCGGTTCGGACGTCACGATCATCGAGGGCCTGAAGCACCTCGTCCCGGTCGAGGACGAGAACTCTTCGAAGCTTCTTGAGCGCGCGTTCCGCAAGCGCGGCATCAAGTTCAACCTCGGCACCTTCTTCCAGAAGGCCGAGTACACCCAGGACGGCGTGAAGGTCACCCTGGCGGACGGCAAGGAGTTCGAGGCCGAGGTCCTCCTCGTCGCCGTCGGCCGCGGCCCGGTCTCGCAGGGCCTGGGTTACGAGGAGGCCGGGGTCGCCATGGACCGCGGTTACGTCCTCGTCGACGAGTACATGCGGACCAACGTCCCGACCGTCTCCGCCGTCGGCGACCTGGTCCCGACGCTCCAGCTCGCGCACGTGGGCTTTGCCGAGGGCATCCTGGTGGCGGAGCGTCTGGCCGGTCTGAAGGTCGTTCCGATCGACTACGACGGTGTCCCGCGGGTGACGTACTGCCACCCGGAGGTCGCCTCCGTCGGTATCTCCGAGGCCAAGGCCAAGGAGATCTACGGCGCGGACAAGGTCGTCGCTCTGAAGTACAACCTGGCGGGCAACGGCAAGAGCAAGATCCTGAAGACCGCGGGCGAGATCAAGCTCGTCCAGGTCAAGGACGGTGCCGTGGTCGGCGTCCACATGGTCGGCGACCGCATGGGTGAGCAGGTCGGCGAGGCCCAGCTGATCTACAACTGGGAGGCGCTGCCGGCCGAGGTCGCCCAGCTCATCCACGCCCACCCGACGCAGAACGAGGCGCTCGGCGAGGCGCACCTTGCCCTGGCCGGCAAGCCGCTGCACTCCCACGACTGAGCCTTCGGTCAACGGGCGCGACGACACAGACTTCCGCAATTCGTAAGGAGCAACCGAAACCATGGCGGTTTCCGTAACCCTTCCGGCGCTCGGTGAGAGCGTCACCGAGGGCACTGTCACCCGCTGGCTGAAGGCCGAGGGCGAGCGCGTCGAGGCCGACGAGCCGCTGCTGGAGGTGTCGACCGACAAGGTCGACACCGAGATCCCCTCGCCTGTCTCCGGTGTTCTGTCCTCCATCAAGGTCGCCGAGGACGAGACGGTCGAGGTCGGCGCCGAGCTGGCCGTGATCGACGACGGCACCGGCGCCCCCGCGGCCGCCCCGGCCCCCGCCGCTGCCGAGGCTCCGGCCGCTCCGGTGGCCGAGGCCCCGGCCCCCGCCCCGGCTCCCGAGGCTCCGGCGGCTCCCGCCGCCCCGGCCGGTGGCGCCACCGGCACGGACGTGGTCCTGCCCGCGCTCGGTGAGTCCGTCACCGAGGGCACCGTCACCCGCTGGCTGAAGTCGGTCGGCGACTCCGTCGAGGCCGACGAGCCGCTGCTCGAGGTCTCCACGGACAAGGTCGACACCGAGATCCCGGCGCCCGCCTCCGGCGTGCTGCTGGAGATCGTGGTGAACGAGGACGAGACCGCCGAGGTCGGCGCCAAGCTCGCCGTCATCGGCGCCCCGGGGGCCGCCCCGGCCGCCGCTCCGGCTCCGGCCGCCCCGGCCCCCGCCGCCGCTGCCCCGGCCGCTCCGGCTCCGGCTGCCCCGGCCGCGCCCGCCGCCCCGGCTCCGGCCCCCGCCGCCCCGGCCCAGCCCGCGGCTCCGGCTCCGGCGCCCGCCCCGGCTCCGGCCCCGGTCACCCCGGCCACCGCGCCGACCCACCCGACCGCCACCCAGGCGACCGACGAGGGCGCCTACGTGACCCCGCTGGTGCGCAAGCTCGCCGCCGAGAACGGCGTCGACCTGGCCACCGTCAAGGGCACGGGCGTCGGCGGCCGTATCCGCAAGCAGGACGTCATCGCCGCCGCCGAGGCCGCGAAGGCCGCCGCCGCTGCCCCGGCTCCGGCCGCTGCCGCTCCGGCTGCCGCCGCCGCCAAGAAGGCCCCGGCGCTGGAGGTCTCCCCGCTGCGCGGCCAGACCGTCAAGATGCCCCGCATCCGCAAGGTCATCGGCGACAACATGGTCAAGGCGCTGCACGAGCAGGCCCAGCTGTCGTCGGTCGTCGAGGTCGACGTCACCCGCCTGATGCGCCTGCGCGCCCAGGCCAAGGACTCCTTCGCCGCGCGCGAGGGCGTCAAGCTCTCCCCGATGCCGTTCTTCGTGAAGGCGGCGGCCCAGGCGCTGAAGGCCCACCCGGTCATCAACGCCAGGATCAACGAGGCCGAGGGCACGATCACCTACTTCGACTCCGAGAACATCGGGATCGCGGTGGACTCCGAGAAGGGCCTGATGACCCCGGTCATCAAGCACGCCGGCGACCTCAACATCGCGGGCATCGCCAAGGCCACGGCGGAGCTGGCGGGCAAGGTCCGCGCCAACAAGATCACCCCGGACGAGCTGTCCGGTGCGACCTTCACCATCTCCAACACCGGTTCGCGCGGCGCGCTGTTCGACACGATCATCGTGCCGCCGGGCCAGGTCGCGATCCTCGGCATCGGTGCCACGGTCAAGCGTCCGGCCGTCATCGAGACCGAGGAGGGCACGGTCATCGGCGTCCGCGACATGACCTACCTGACCCTCTCCTACGACCACCGCCTGGTCGACGGCGCCGACGCGGCCCGTTACCTGACGGCGGTCAAGGCGATCCTGGAGGCGGGCGAGTTCGAGGTCGAGCTCGGCCTGTGACTCCCCGGGCCCCCGCGCCCGTACGACACCCCGTCCGGAGCCTTCCGGGCGGGGTGTTCGTGTTTGTCGGCACACAAAGCGTGTAAGCCTCGTCTCACCTGCGCTAAAGCACCCCCGCGCGCCCTACCCACGGAACGAACCCGCCGTATTGTCTAAACGTCAGCCCTCCCGAAGGAGCCCTCAATGACCGCGCCCGTCGTCCACTCGCTGCGCGAACAGATCCGCGAGCACATCGTGGAGGGAATCGTCAGCGGGCGCTGGCAGCCGGGCGAGCGGATCGTGGAGCGCCGGATCGCCACCGAGCTGGAGGTCAGCCAGACCCCGGTCCGCGAGGCCCTGCGCGAGCTGGAGTCCCTGCGGCTGATCGAGTCCGCGCCGAACAAGGGCGTACGGGTACGGAACCTGACGGCGGCCGACCTGGAGGAGAGCTACCCGGTCCGGGCCGGCCTGGAGGCCATCGCGGCGGAGCTGGCGGCCGACCGCCTCGCCGAGGACTGCTCGGCCCTGGAGCCGCACGTCCTGGCCCTGTACGAGGCCGACCGCAAGGCCGACGGCACCGCCCAGGTCCGCCATACCGTCGGCTTCCACCGCGCCCTCGTGCGCGCCGCGCACAACTCGGTGCTGCTGCACACCTGGGAGGGCCTGGGCATCGAGGTCTTCACGGCGCTGTCCATCCGCTGGCTGGGCACGGTCCAGCAGTCGTACGCGGAGGAGCACGAGGAACTGGTGGCCGCCTTCAAGCGGCGGGACCCCCGCATCGCGGAGATCGTGAAGGCGCACGTGCTGGGCTGCGCGCCGCGCGCTTGATTCAGTCGAGCGGAGCCGCGCTCAAACGCCGCCCCACCTGCGAAAACAAGGCGAAACAGCGTCACCCGGTGCCATCACCGAAGGCACCGCGTGCCTACTTTCTCGGAAACGAGACTTTTTCGCCCTGAACCCTTTGATCGATCATCGATCAGGGAGTTACAGTCGCCGACGGACTTCCACCGAAGTCCCAGCCCTGTCCTGCCAAAGACCTAGGGCACCCCCGAACCCTTACCGATGAGGGAACCCCCTTCGACTGAGGAAGGCGGCGACATGACCGACCCCAACGCCATCCAGCCGAGCGCGCTCGACCAGCTCCCCGACCGCGACCCGGAGGAGACCGCCGAGTGGCAGGCCTCCCTCGACGCCGTCGCCAGGGAGGCCGGGCCGCACCGCGCCGCGTACCTGATGCGCCGCACGCTGGAGCGCGCCGAGGCGGGCGGCATCGCGCTGCCGAAGCTCCTCGAGACGGACTACGTCAACACCATCCCCACCTCCGCCGAGCCGGCCCTGCCCGGCGACCCGGAGATGGAGGCCCGGATCACCGCGTGGAACCGCTGGAACGCGGCCGCCATGGTGACCCGGGGCAGCAAGCACGGCGTGGGCGGCCACATCGCCACCTTCGCCTCCGCCGCCTGGCTGTACGAAACCGGCTTCAACCACTTCTTCAAGGGCAAGGAGGGCGACGGCTCCGGCGACCAGCTGTACATCCAGGGCCACGCCTCCCCCGGCATCTACGCCCGCGCCTTCCTGGACGGCCGCCTGAACGAGGCGCACCTGGACAACTTCCGCCAGGAGGCCGGCGGCAACGGCCTGCCGTCGTACCCGCACCCGCGCCGACTGCCCTGGCTGTGGGAGTTCCCGACGGTGTCGATGGGCCTCGGCCCGCTCTCCGCGATCTACCAGGCGCGCTTCAACCGCTACCTCACCAACCGCGGCATCAAGGACGTCTCGTCCTCGCACGTGTGGGCGTTCCTCGGCGACGGCGAGATGGACGAGCCGGAGTCGACGGCGGCCCTCGCGCTCGCCGCCCGTGAGGAGCTGGACAACCTCACCTTCGTCATCAACTGCAACCTGCAGCGCCTCGACGGCCCGGTCCGCGCCAACTTCAAGATCGTGCAGGAGCTGGAGGCCCAGTTCCGCGGCGCCGGCTGGAACGTCATCAAGACGCTGTGGGGCACGGCGTGGGACGAGCTGTTCGCGCTCGACACCACGGGCGCGCTCGTACGCCGGCTGCGCGAGGTACCGGACGCGCAGATCCAGACGTACCAGACCCGCGACGCCGCCTACATCCGCGCCGACTTCTTCGGCAAGGACCCGGCGCTCGCCGAGATGGCGAAGCTGCTGAGCGACGACAAGATCCTGGAGTGCTTCCACCTCTCGCGGGGTGGTCACGAGGCCCGCAAGGTCTACGCCGCGTACAAGGCCGCCGTCGAGCACAAGGGCGCGCCGACCGTGATCCTGGCCCAGACGGTCAAGGGCCACACCCTCGGCGAGGGCTTCGCGTCGAAGAACGCCAACCACCAGATGAAGAAGCTGACGGTGGACGAGTTCAAGACGATGCGCGACCTGCTCGACCTGCCGATCAAGGACGGCGACTTCGCCGACGGCGTGGTGCCCTACGGCCACCCGGGCGCCGACTCCCCCGAGGTCCGCTACCTCCAGGAGCGCCGCGCGGCCCTCGGCGGCCCCGCCCCGGCCCGCCGTACGCACGCGCTGGCCCCGCTGCCGGCCCCGGCGGAGAAGGCCTTCGCCTCCTTCGACAAGGGCTCCGGCTCGCAGAACGTGGCCACCACCATGGCCTTCGTCCGCCTGGTCAAGGATCTGGTCCGCGACAAGGAGACGGGGAAGCGCTGGGTGCCGATCGTCCCGGACGAGGCGCGCACCTTCGGCATGGAGAGCCTGTTCCCGTCCCTGGGCATCTACTCCCCCAAGGGCCAGACGTACGAGCCGGTCGACCGCGACCAGCTGATGTACTACAAGGAGGCCAAGAACGGCCAGATCCTCAACGAGGGGATCACCGAGGCCGGTTCGATGGCCGACTTCATCGCCGCGTCCACCGCGTACGCGACGCACGGCGAGGCGATGATCCCGTTCTACATCTTCTACTCGATGTTCGGCTGGCAGCGCACCGCCGACCAGATGTGGCAGCTCGGCGACCAGCTCGGCCGCGGCTTCCTCGTCGGCGCGACCGCGGGCCGTACGACCCTGACGGGCGAGGGCCTGCAGCACGCCGACGGCCACTCCCCGGTCATCGCCGCGACCAACC
This sequence comes from Streptomyces sp. NPDC030820, assembly GCF_055572075.1. Classification (NCBI taxonomy): domain Bacteria; kingdom Bacillati; phylum Actinomycetota; class Actinomycetes; order Kitasatosporales; family Streptomycetaceae; genus Streptomyces; species Streptomyces sp. NPDC030820. Next base: position 969,654 of record NZ_JBVIEB010000001.1, on the reverse strand, counting down.
CGGCCGCGCTGACGTACGACCCCGCGTTCGCCTACGAGATCGCGGTGATCGTCCGTGAGGGTCTGCGCCGGATGTACGGCGAGGCCAAGCCGGGCGAGGACCAGAACGTCTTCTACTACCTGACGGTCTACAACGAGCCGCTGCCGCAGCCGGCGAAGCCGGCCGGCCTCGGCATCGACGAGGGCATCGTCAAGGGCCTGTACCGCTTCAACACCGCGGAGTCGGCGGGTCTGTCCCCGGCCGCCAACGCCCCGCGCATCCAGCTGCTGGGCTCCGGTACGGCGATCCACTGGACCCTGGAGGCCCAGAAGCTGCTCGCCGAGGAGTGGGGTGTGGCCGCCGACGTGTGGTCCGCGACCTCCTGGTCGGAGCTGCGCCGCGACGCGATGGAGGCGGACGCCGCCCTCCTGCGCGGCGAGGAGCGGGTGCCGTACGTCCGCCAGGCGCTGCAGGGCGCCGAGGGCCCGGTGCTGGCCGTCTCCGACTACATGCGCCAGGTCCCGGACCAGATCGCGCAGTGGGTCGAGCAGGACTGGTCCTCGCTGGGCGCCGACGGCTTCGGTCTGTCGGACACCCGTGAGGCCGCCCGCCGCCACTTCGGCGTCGACGCCCGGTCGATCGTCGTCGCGGCCCTGGCCCAGCTCGCCAGGCGCGGCGAGGTGAAGGCCACGGCGGTCAAGGAGGCCCGGGAGAAGTACGGACTGTAGTCAGCCGACGCAGTTGCGCGCCGGTGCGGCGGACAGGGGGTGCGGGTGCCCTCTGTCCGCCGCTTCCGTTCTCAGCCGCCGACCCTTTCCCGGTCGTCTCCGAGGTCGTCGAAGCGTGACAGCGCGTGGTGCAGTCCGGTCAGCTCACGCAGGATCGAAGCGCGTTGTTCGACCAGGCCGCCGACCGGGGTGAACTTGCTGTCGGCGATGATCGCGGCCACCGTGTCCCGCAGCTTGCTCACCGCGTCGTCGGAGAAGATCCGGCCGGCCTTCTCGGTCGCCTCGGTCACCATGGCCTCGGCCTCCTGGCGCAGCTGTTCGGCGCGTTCCCCGATCTCCGTGAGCCGCTGCTCCGCCCTGCGCTGGCGCGCGGCCAGATCCCGCTCCGACTGCTCGCGCCGCTTGGCGAGGTTCGTCTCGAAGTCGGCGGCGGCCTGCGCGGCCCTGGCGCGGGTCTCCTCGAAGAGGGTGTCGGCCTCCTCGCGCTTGGCCAGCGCGTCCCGCTGCGCCCGCGCCAGCAGCCCGGCGGCGTCGGTCTTCGCCTGCTCGACGATCCGCACGCCCTCCCGCTCGGCCCGGGTCCTGCGTTCCGTGACGTAGGCCTCCGTTTCGGCGCGCACCTGCCGGGCCGCCGCCTCCGCCAGCTCCCGGTGCTGCTCGGCGGCGCGCGCGGCCTCCGCACGCAGCTCCCGGGCGTCCTCCAGGGCGGCTTCGCGCAGCGCGGCGGCTTCCCCTTGGACGTCGGCCGGCCCCGTCGGGGATGCCGCCTCGGCGCCCAGGCCGCTCAGCCTGTCGAGGACCTCGCGGGCCGTGCCGGGACGCTCCTCGGGGGTGCGGGACAGCAGATCGAGGACGAGCGTGTCCAGTTCGGGCGGGATGGCGGGGTTCAGCCCGCGCGCCGGCTCGATCCGCCCCTCGAAGAGCAGATGCATCTGCGCGTACGGGTTGTCGGCGACGAGCGGGGGCCGACCGGTGAGCATGAAGTAGAGCAGGCAGCCGAAGGAGTACAGGTCGGTGCGGTGGTCCACGGTGCGTTCGCCGCGCGCCTGCTCCGGCGACATGTACAGCAGGCTGCCGATGGCGACGCCGGTGCCGGTGAGTCCGCTGACGAGCACGGTGTCGCCGAGGAACTTGGCGATGCCGAAGTCCAGCACCTTCAGGTCGCCCTCGGCGTCGAACATGACGTTCTCCGGCTTGATGTCCCGGTGCACGATGCCCTGCCGGTGCGCGGCGTCCAGCGCGGCGGCGACCTGCCGAGCCCAGGCCACGGCGCGCCGCCAGGACGGACGTTCCTGCACGACCGCGTCGTACAAGGTCCGCCCGGTCAGGCGTTCCATCACCATGTAGAGCACGCGTTCGTCGTCCAGGACGGCCTCGCCGCAGTCGTGGGCGATGACGGTGTACCGGCCGGGCAGCTGTGCCGCCGACCTGATCTCGCGGCGGAACCGGAGAAAGGTCTCGTGCTCGCCGATCCGCGGCAGCGCGGTGACGAGCTTGACCGCGACCTCCCGGTGCATCCGGTTGTCGCGGGCCGCCCACACCTGCCCCATGCCGCCCCGGCCCAGCCGTTCGACCAGTTCGTACCGGCCGTCGAGGATCTCCCCCCGCATGCCCCGTCCCTTCCCCGCTCCCCATGTGCCTCCAGCGTAGGAGACCAAGGCCGCGCCGGCGGGCTTCGTGGCAGGCTGGCGCCATGCGTGCGGCCCGGCTCATCAAGATGGTGCTCCTGCTGCAGTCCCGGCCGTCCATGACGGCCGCCGAACTCGCGCGGGAGCTGGAGGTCTCGGAGCGGACGGTGACCCGGGACGCGCAGGCGCTGTCGGAGGCGGGCGTGCCGGTGTACGCGGACCGGGGGCGGGCCGGCGGCTACCGGCTGGTCGGTGGCTACCGGACGCGGCTGACGGGGCTGGCCAGGAGCGAGGCGGAGGCGCTGTTCCTGAGCGGGGTGCCGGGGGCGCTGCGGGAGATGGGGCTGGAGGACGCCGCCTCCGCGGCCCGGCTGAAGGTGTCCGCGGCGCTGCTGCCCTCGCTGCGGGACGCCCCGGACAGCGCCGCCCAGCGGTTCCATCTGGACGCGCCGGCCTGGTTCCGGGAGCCGGAGCCGCCCGCGCTGCTGCCGGCGGTCGCGGAGGCGGTGTGGGACGACCGCCGGGTCACCGCCCGCTACCGGCGCGGCGAGAGTGAGGTGGAGCGGTTGCTGGAGCCGTACGGGCTCGTGCTGAAGGCGGGTGTCTGGTACCTGTGCGCACGGGTGGCCGACGACGACCCCTCCCGAACCGACGACGGCCGCTTCCGGACCTACCGGATCGACCGGTTCAGCGGGGTGGCAGCCCTGGAGGAACGGTTCGCCCGTGATCCGGACTTCGATCTGCCCGGCCACTGGGCCGAGCAGGCCGAGCGGTTCGCGCGCTCGATCCTGCGCGCCGAGGTCGTCGTACGGCTGTCCCCGCAGGGGGTGCGCATGCTGCGGCACGCCGTCGATCCGCTGTCGGCGCGCGAGGCGCTGAGCGGCGTGGGCGAGCCGGACGGGACCGGCTGGGTGACGGTGACGCTGCCGGTGGAGTCCGAGGAGGTGGCGCACGCGCAGCTGACGGCGCTCGGCGCGGAGGCGGAGGTGCTGGCCCCGAAGGGACTGCGGGAGCGGTTCGCCGGGGACGCGGCACGGCTGGCCGCACTGTACGGCGCCCCGCGCCCCGAGGGCCGTACGGACACCGGATAACGATCCGCCGTACACCGGCGTACTCCGCGTGCGTCGCACGGGTGGAGGCCCGATGCTGGTGCCGTGATGGACGAGACGGAGTTCTGGGAGCTGATCGACGCCGCCCGCGAGACCGCCGAGGGCGACCCCGAGGAACAGGCCGATGTGCTCGTGGACCGGCTGCTCCAGCTGGACCCCGATCTGATCCTGGACTTCGCCCGTCACTTCGAGGCCCGCTACAACCGCGCCTACCGCTGGGACCTGTGGGGCGCGGCCTGGGTGCTGCTGGACGGGGCCAGCGACGACGCGTTCGACTTCTTCCGGTGCTGGCTGATCGGCCAGGGCCGGGAGGTCTACGAGGGCGCCCTGCACGATCCCGACTCGCTGGCCGAGCTGCTGGAGGAGTTCGACGAGGAGATCGACGGCGACGGCGAGGAGCTGGGCTACGCGGCGGACGAGGCCTACGAGCAGCTGACCGGCACCGTCGCGCCCGATCTGGGCATCGCCCCGGCGCCCGCCGAACCGGAGGGCACGCCGGTGGACTTCGAGAACGAGCGGGAGCTCGCCGCACGGTTCCCCCGGCTGTGGAACCGCTTCCGGGAGTAGCCGGCCCCGGCTCAGCCGGCCGCGCGCCTGCGGAGGCTGTCGGCCGGCAGGTAGGCCTGCGGTTGGTCGGCCCGCACCGCGTGGTGCAGCGGCGCGGCGTTGGCCTGGTCGAGGGCGGACGCGGTGGCCGCGGCCGGGCCGAGGACGACGGTCGCGACCGCGCAGAGCACCACCCAGGGGCCGCGCGCGGTCCGCGTCCAGCCAGCCCGCTCCGTGCTCTCGTCCGGGCCTGCGGCCGTGCTTGCGGCCGTGGACTTTTCACCCGTACGACTGTTGTTCATGATCCCCACCTCCAGTCGGCTTGTGACGTCCACGACCGTAGGGCGCGTGGCTCGGAGCGGGCTGCGTGTCACCTAGGGGGTTCCTATGGGCCACAGCAAAGTGGTCCGGCCCTGCAGGCGCGCGGCCTGCTCCCTGATCTCGGGGAGCCGGGCGGTGAGCGCGGCGCCGGGGCAGCTGGTCATGAACCCGGCGTTGTGGCCGGCCAGGACGGGCAGGGTGACCTTGGTGCCGGCCTGGTAGCGGCTGAGGCTGTTGCTGGAGACCAGCCGGACGCGGGCCCGCGGGTCGACGTCGGCGAGGCCGAGCTTCCAGGCGGCCAGCGCCGCGATCGCGTCGGTCATGGCCCGGGGCACGGGCACGCCTGCGGTGAAGGTGCCGATGGCGGCGATGCCGGCGGTGCGGTGGTTGAAGCCCTGGGTGTGGGCGCCGGTGACGGCCCGGTCGGTGCCTCCGGCGCGGCCTTCGTAGATGGTGCCGCAGCGGTCGACGAGGAAGTTGTAGCCGATGTCGTCCCAGTTCCGGACGCCGGTCTGGCCGGCGTACAGGCGGCGGATGATCTCCGGCGCGTCGGCGCAGGAGTAGTCGCTCGGCGAGTCGGTGTGGTGCAGGAAGACGGCGACCACCTTGTCGTCGTAGCGGGGCGGCGGCTGGCTGTGCCCGGCGGTGCCCAGCCAGACGGAGCGGGGCACGATGTGCGGCCGGGGGGCGCGGTGGGCGACCGGGGTGCGGGCCCGGACGGGCCGGTCGAAGCGGGCCACTGCGGAGCCCTCGACACCGGTGGGGCACAGAACGAGCGCGAGCACGGCCACCAGCCCGGGCAGACAGCCGACCAGCACCGGCAGAACACCGGGTATCCGCCGTGCGCACCGGCGCCGGCCCCCCGGTGGATACGGGACCCGTACCGGCCCCGGCGTGTCCGACAGCGTCCCCGGTATGGCCGACGGCCCGGGCGTGTCTGACAGCGTCCCCGGCGTGCCCAACGGTTCCGGTGTGTGCGACAGCGCCCCCGGTATGGCCGACGGCCCCGGTGTGTCCGACAGCGCCCCCGGTACGGCCGAGAGTCCCGCAGGCTCCGGTGAATCCGCCGGTGCCGGGGGCTTCGACAGCCCAGGGCGCTCCGGCGTCGCGGGGGTCCGCGGGGGCCGCCCGGGTGCCTGGGAGGTCTCCGGCACTTCGCAGGGCCGCGAAGTCGGCGGCGTGTGCGAAGGCCCGGCTGGCTCGGGTGTTCCCGTGGGCTGCTGGGCGCCGAGGGCCATGCGGCGGGCCCGGCGGCCGACGAGTCCCGGGAGTCGCCAGGGCACCGAGGCCTTACGGGGCGCGGACGGCTCCGGCGTCTTCGGGGTGCCCCGGGCCTCCGAAGGCTCCGACGGCCCCGGAGTCGCCGGGGCGTCACGTTTCTCCGGCTCTGCCGGTATTTCCTGCATCCCCGATGCGCCCCGCCTGTGGCGGTGCCGGGGCCTCTCCAGTGTTCTTCGGACGGCGTGCATGGGCACCACTCTCGGGCGGCCGGGCCGTGCCCGCGATGTGCACTCTGCCACCTGGCGGAACCATCATCCCGGTCCAGGTCGTTTCTGGGGGTACATACAAAGTGGCCGGTTCGCCGTCTGGTGGCCGTGCCCAGGTGTGGGTGACTGATCACCGGGCCCGTCCCGTCCGTACTGAGGGGTCCGAGAGAAAGGCGGCTCCGTGGACCTGCTCGACCTGGTGCTTGTGCTGGTGATGCTCGGTTACGCGGCGTCCGGTTACCGGCGCGGCCTGGTGGCCGGCTGTGTCTCGCTGGCCGGGTTCGTCGGCGGTGCCGCCGTCGGCGTGTGGGTACTGCCCTGGGTGACCGGCCTGGTGGAGCGCGGTACGACGCAGGCGACGGCGCTCGCGGTGGCGACGGTGCTGGTGCCCGCGGTGGTGGGGCACGAGCTGGCGGGCCGGCTGGCGCTGCGGCTGCGCGGGGAGCTGGACCGGGGCCCGCTGCGGGTGCTGGACGGCATAGGGGGCGCGGCGGCGAACTCGGTCGCGGTGCTGATCGTGGCCTGGGTGGCGGCGAGCGTGCTGGGCGCGGCCCCGTCGCAGACGCTGAACACGGCGATCCGGAACTCGACGCTGCTGGGCGCGGTGCAGGACGCGATGCCGGACACCACGCCCGCGTGGTTCTCGCGGGCCACGTCGGCGCTGACCGAGGCGGGTTTCCCGCAGGTCTTCAACCCGTTCGAGAACGAGTCGACGGCCCAGGTGGCCCGACCCTCCGGGGACAGCGTCACCCCGGCCGCGACGAGCGCCGCGAAGCTGAGCACGGTGAAGATCGAGGGCGTCTCGGGCAACGAGGGCCGGGAGGGCAGCGGATTCGTCTTCTCCGCGCGGCATGTGATGACCAACGCGCACGTGGTGGCGGGCATCGACCACCCGAGCGTGCGCGTCGGCGGCGTCGGGCGGTCGTACGCGGCCCGGGTGGTGCTCTTCGACCCCGACCGGGACGTGGCGGTGCTGTATGTGCCCGGGCTGCGCGCCCCGGTGCTGCACTTCGACACCAGCGCATCGCGCGGGGACTCGGCGGTGGTCGCGGGCTATCCGCAGGACGGCGGCCTGAACCTGCAGGCGGCGACGGTGGCGGGCCGGGTGCGGGCGATCGGGCAGAACATCTACAACGACGGCACGGTCACCCGGGACATCTACTCGATCCGCTCCACGGTCCGGCCGGGCAACTCCGGCGGCCCGCTGCTGACCACGACCGGCAAGGTGTTCGGGGTGGTCTTCGCGCGCTCCACCTCGAACGCCGAGACGGGGTATGCGCTGACGGCGGCCGAGGTGGCGGGCGACGCCCAGCGCGCGGCCACGGCGACGGCGACGGTGGACACGGGCCGGCTGGTCAGCTCCTGACGGTCACAGGCGCCGGCCCATGAGCACGTCGTCGACGTAGGCGCCGTCGAGCAGGAACTCCTGCGGCTGCACCCCCTCGACGGCGAAGCCCTCGGACTCGTACAGCGCGCGGGCCGGGGCGTTGTGCCCGAGCACGCGCAGGGTGAGGCGCCGCGCCCCGCGCTCGCGCGCCTCCTCGACGGCGGCCCGGAGCAGCGTGCGCCCGAGGCCCCGCCCCCGCGCCTCCTCGGCGACGGCGAGGCCCTGGATCTGCAGGACGTGCGCGTTGGAGGCGAGCGGGGTCGGGCGCCCGATGCGGACATAGCCGACGATCCGCCCGGCGACCTCGGCGACCAGGTAGTCCTCAGGGAGGTGGCGCTCGTCGAAGAACGGCCCCTCCGGCGGGGGCGACACGGCGTGCAGGGTGGACCAGGCGGACCGGTCGAGGAGGGTCAGTTCCTCGTCGTCGGCAGGCACGGCGGTGCGTATGTACGGCTCCGGCATGACGATCACCCTACGGCGGGCCGCCGGAGCACCTCACGGGGTTTTCGCGCGGGCATGCTGAGGTCATGGAGCGAATGCGAATCGCCGTGGCCGGCGCGTCCGGGCTCATCGGCAGTGCCCTGGTGCGGTCCCTGACCGCGGACGGGCACGAGGTGGTACGACTGGTGCGCCGGGCTGCCGAGGGCCCGGACGAGGTCTGCTGGGACCCCGAGGGCCAGTACGTCGACGCGCGCGGGCTGACCGGCTGTGCCGTGGTGGTGAACCTGGCCGGGGCCGGGATCGGCGACCGGCGCTGGACCGCGTCGTACAAGCGGCGGCTGCGGGACAGCCGGGTGCTGGGCACGGCCGCGCTGGCGGAGGCGGTGGCCGCGCTGCCCGAGCCGCCGCGGGTCTTCGTCAGCGGCAGCGCGATCGGCATCTACGGCGACACCGGCGACCGGGTGGTGGACGAGGACGCGCCGCCGGGCGACGGTTTCCTGCCCTCGCTGTGCGTGGAGTGGGAGGAGGCGGCGGCGCCCGCGCAGGAGGCGGGCGTGCGGACGGTGTTCCCGCGCACCGGGCTGGTGGTGGCGCGGGGCGGCGGGGCCTGGGGGCGGCTGTTCCCGCTGTTCCGGGCGGGGCTCGGGGGGCGGCTGGGCGACGGGCGGCAGTACTGGTCGTACATCGCGCTGCACGACGAGGTCGCCGCGATCCGCCATCTCATCGACGACGACACCCTCTCCGGGCCGTTCAATCTGACGGCCCCGCAGCCGCTGACGAACCGTGAGATCACGGCGGCGATGGCCCGGGTGCTGCACCGTCCGGCGCCGTTCGCGGTGCCGGCACCGGTCCTGCGGGCGGTGCTGGGCGAGCTGGCCGGGGATGTGCTGGGCAGCCAACGGGTCGTGCCGAAGCGGCTGTTGGAGTCGGGTTTCCGGTTCGCGTTTCCGGGGATCGACGAAGCGATCCGGTCGGCCTGACCTACGCACGAGACCTCCTGCGGCCTCCTGCCGCTCCTGCCGCCTCCTGCGAGCTTCCGAGACCAGTTGTGACCGTATGCGACCTCCATGCGACCGTGCCCTGTTGATGCGCGACTGTTTGCGACCGATCACGGACCTAACCTCGACCCGAACTCGGGTATCCCCGGGGCCAGTTGGGGGCATGACGTCTCCACCGGCCGCGCAACCACAGGAGGGGCCTCGTGCTTGAGCCCGCGTACCAGGTGGACGTCGTCATCGTGGGAGCCGGAATCGCCGGACTCTCGGCGGCTCACCGGCTGACCAGCGCAGGAATCTCGACCGCAGTCCTCGAGGCCGCCCCTTACGTCGGCGGCCGCATGTCGACGGAGAAGGTCGACGGCTTCCGGCTCGACCGCATCGGACAACTGCTGTCCACGTCCTACCCCGAACTCCGCACGACCCCCGGTCTGGACTCCCTGGCCCTGAGCACCTTCGCGCCGGGCGTCCTGCTGCACCGCGACGGACGCACCCAGCGCGCGGGCGCACCGGCGACCGGAGGGAGCGCAAGGGGCGCAAGGGGCGCACTCCATGTGGTGCGTGCCCTCGCAAGCGCCCCCAGGGGACCGGCGGCCACCCCGGGCCGGACCGGCGCGCCGGTGGGCGGCGCCGTCGACCAGGCCCGGCTCGGTGCCGCGCTGGGCCGGATCGCCGCCACTCCGGTCGAACGCGTCCTGGCCCGGCCCGAGCTGCCCGCCCGCCAGGCCCTCGCCCAGCGCGGGATGCCGCCGCGCACGGTCGACGGCTTTCTGCGCCCGCTGCTCGCCGCCCTGCTGTGCGACCCGGAGCTGACCACGTCCAGCCGGTGCGCCGACCTCGCGCTGCGCGCCTTCGCGAGCGGCCTGCTGTGTGTGCCGGAGGGCGGCGCGGAGGTGCTGCCGGAGCTGCTGGCGCGAGCGCTGCCGGCCGGCACCGTGCACACCGGGGTGCGGGTCACCTCGGTGTCCACGACCTCGGTGGCCACCGCCGAGCACGGGGCGATCCGCTGCCGGGCGGTACTGCTGGCGACGGACGCGCGGGCGGCGGCGGAGCTGCTGCCGGGCCTGAGGGTGCCCGACTTCCACCCGGTGACCGTGGTCCACCACACCACCGACGACCCGACGCCCGCCTTCGCGACGGGCACCTCGCTGCTGCTGGACGCCGACCGCGGCGGCCCGGTCGCGCACACGGCGGTGCTGAGCAACGTGGACCCGGGCCGGGCGCCGGTGGGCCGGGTGCTGATCTCCTCGACCGTGCTCGGCACACCGCCGGAAGGGATCGACACCGCGGTCCGCATCCACCTCTCCCGGCTCTACGGCACCTCGACGCGCCGTTGGGAGACGCTGGCGGTCCACCACACCCCGGAAGCGGTCCCGGCCATGCGCCCCCCGCACGACCTGCGCCGCCCCGTCCGCCTCCTGGCCGGCCTCTACGTCTGCGGCGACCACCGCGACACCAGCACGGTCCAGGGCGCCCTGCACTCGGCCCACAGGGCGACGGCAGCGCTCCTGGCCGACCTGGGCGCGGCGGGTTCCCTGAATCGCGCAGATCCGGCGCCCACTTTGCCAAGGGCGGCGTAAGGCGCCCTGAAGGGGCGCGGGGAACTGCGCGAGCAACCACGACGGCGCGTAAGGAAGCCCACAACCGCCACCCCCAACGGCGAGTGGCCATCGGGCTACCCCAACGCCGCCACCTTCTCCCGATACCCCCGCACAGGTGCCGCATCCCGATAGGGCTCGAGCCGACGCTCGAAGTCCCGCACGTACTCGATCGCGCGAGCGCTCCGCATCTCCGCGGCCTGGCCGGCGGCCTCCGCGGCCAGCGCGCACGCCTGGTCGAGTTCGCCGAGGCCGAGGCGGGCCGTGGCGAGGACGACCCGGCAGAAGAGCCGGCTGCGGGCGAAGGAGGGCGCGCGGAGCTGGAGCGAGCGTTCGGCGTGCTGGGCGGAGGCCCGGAACTGCTGCAGATCCCGGTGGCAGTGCCCGAACTCGTCGGCGAGCTGGGCCTCGTCGAAGAACTTGGCCCAGTACGGCACCTCGTCCCCGGGCCGGGCCGCCTCCAGGGCGCGCTCGGCCCGCACCAGCGCCGCCGTGCACGCCCGCACCTCCCCGAGCACGCCGTGCGCCCTCGCCTCGGAGGCGTGCAGCAGCGCCTGCACCACCGGTGGGCCGCCCGTGCCCATGCCCTGCTGGGCGACCCGGGCCAGCTGCACGGCCTCCCTGCCGTGGCCGAGATAGACGGCCTGCCGGCTCATGGTGACCAGGACGTAGGAGCCGTACGCCCGGTCGCCGGCCGCCTGGGCGAGCCGCAGGGCCTGCACGAAGTAGCGCTGGGCGAGTCCGTGCGCGGCGATGTCGTACGAGGTCCAGCCCGCGAGCCGGGTGAGGTCGGCGGCCGCGGCGAACAGCTTGCGGCCGGTCTGCTCGTCGTAGGAGCCGCGGAGCATCGGCTCGCACTCGTGCTCCAGGTAGCGCACCAGCGCCTGCCGGGCGTGGCCGCCGCCGTACCGGTCGTCGAGGGTGCGGAACAGCTCGCCGACCGAGCGCAGCGCGTTGATGTCGCCGCCCGTGACCTTGTGCCCGGGGGCGCGCTCGGCGTGCCCGCGCGCCCGGGGCGGCACCGGCAGCACCGGCCGGCCCTGGGGCTTGGCCGGGGCGGAGCGGCTCTGCGCGGGCACCCGGGGTACCGGTTCGCGGGCCACCTTGTCGTCGGCCTTGCCGATCAGCCAGTCCCGGCTGGGCACCACGAGCCCCGCCGGGGTGAAGGCGATCTTGCGCAGCTCGGCGTGGCTGCCGGAGTCCTTGCGCCACAGCCCGCTGACGATGTCCACGGCCTCCTCCGGGGTGGCCGCGAACTCCAGCCCGGCGTACACCGGCGCACAGGCGTCCAGGCCGAGATCCTGGGCCGTGAGCCGGCGCCCGAGCCGGCGTGTGAAGACCTCGGCGATGAGGGCAGGGGTCGTACCCCGCGGCTGCTGCCCGCGCAGCCAGCGGGTGACCGAGGTCTTGTCGTATCTGAGGTCCAGCCCGTGCTCCAGGCCGAGCTGATCGACGCGACGGGCCAGACCCGCGTTGGAGAACCCCGCTTCTGCGATGAGCGCGGCGAGTTGGCGGTTGGGGGTGCGCTGCGCGGGTCGGTCCGTCATCTGCGGTGCGGTCTCCTGCCTTCCGGGCCTGACGAAGTGCCCGGTTTGCCTTTGAGCAGCCCTTATGGCCTCACGAACGGCGTGAATGTAGCGGAGAGTGAGCAGGCGATCGCACATTCCGCCTGGCATTCATCCGATCGTGTGAGAAACGCCCGCCGGGCTGACGTACGCCGGACGGACGTACAGTGGCGTGCGCGTGTTACGTGTCTGACACACCGATTGCTCGGTCGCTGAGGGAGGCGCTTGCCGTGAGTGAGTTGCGGTTCGTCCGCATGGGGTTCGGTGCGGATGCCGTCGATTACCAGGAGGCCTGGGACGAGCAGCGCCGGGTGCACGCGGCCCGGTTCGCCGACGAGGTCCCGGACACCGTGATCCTCCTGGAGCACCCCCCGGTGTACACGGCGGGCCGGCGCACCGAGGACAGCGAGCGTCCGCTGGACGGCACCCCGGTCATCGACGTGGACCGCGGCGGCAAGATCACCTGGCACGGCCCCGGCCAGCTGGTGGGCTACCCGATCCAGAAGCTCCCGCGCCCGGTGGACGTGGTCGCGCACGTGCGGCGGCTGGAGGAGGCGCTGATCCGCACCTGCGCCGACTTCGGCCTGGAGACCACTCGGGTCGAGGGCCGCAGCGGCGTATGGGTGCTCGGCGACCCGATCGAGCAGCGGCCGGTGCTCGGCGGGCTGTCGCTGGACTTCGACCCGCGGCTGCAGGACGAGGAGTTCGACCCCCGCCTCAACGGCCCCGAATACGCTCCCTCCAACGCCGGCCAGCGCCGTGAGGACCGCAAGATCGCCGCGATCGGCATCCGGGTCGCCAAGGGCGTCACGATGCATGGCTTCGCGCTCAACGTGAACCCCGACAACAAGTGGTTCGACCGGATCATCCCGTGCGGGATCCGGGACGCGGGGGTCGCCTCCCTCGCGGGCGAGCTGGGCCGGGACGTCACGATCGAGGAGGTCCTGCCGGTGGCCGAGAAGCACCTCAAGGACATCCTGGAGAACGCGGACCTCAAGCCGCGGGTGATCGAGAAGGCGTCCGCCTGAGCCGTCGGCCGTCCGGGGAATGCTCCCTGCGACCGCGAGGTTGATCTCGTCGGCAGGGCGCTATGAACACGGGCGTACCCTGGTGTGCGCCGAAGAATCAAAGCTTAGGGAGCCGGTCGTGTCCGCAGTCGCACCCGACGGACGCAAGATGCTGCGCCTGGAGGTCCGCAACAGCCAGACCCCCATCGAGCGCAAGCCCGAGTGGATCAAGACCCGGGCGAAAATGGGTCCCGAGTACACGAAGATGCAGAACCTCGTGAAGAGCGAGGGCCTGCACACGGTCTGCCAGGAAGCCGGCTGCCCGAACATCTACGAGTGCTGGGAGGACCGCGAGGCGACCTTCCTCATCGGCGGCGACCAGTGCACCCGGCGCTGTGACTTCTGCCAGATCGACACCGGCAAGCCCGAGGCCCTGGACCGCGACGAGCCGCGTCGCGTCGGCGAGTCCGTGGTCACGATGGACCTGAACTACGCCACCATCACCGGCGTCGCCCGCGACGACCTGGAGGACGGCGGCGCCTGGCTGTACGCGGAGACGGTCCGGCAGATCCACCAGCAGACCGCCGGGCGCGAGGGCGGCCGTACGAAGGTCGAGCTGCTGGCCCCGGACTTCAACGCGGTCCCCGAGCAGCTCGCCGAGGTCTTCTCCGCCCGCCCCGAGGTCTTCGCGCACAACGTCGAGACGGTTCCCCGGATCTTCAAGCGGATCCGCCCCGGCTTCCGCTACGAGCGCTCCCTGAAGGTCATCACCGAGGCCCGTGACTACGGCCTGGTGACCAAGTCCAACCTGATCCTCGGCATGGGCGAGACCCGCGAGGAGGTCAGCGAGGCGCTGAAGCAGCTGCACGAGGCCGGCTGCGAGCTGGTCACCATCACCCAGTACCTGCGCCCCTCCGTCCGGCACCACCCCGTCGAGCGCTGGGTGAAGCCGCAGGAGTTCGTGGAGCTGAAGGAGGAGGCCGAGCAGATCGGCTTCTCCGGTGTGATGTCCGGTCCGCTGGTGCGGTCGTCGTACCGGGCCGGGCGCCTGTACCAGATGGCCGTCGAACAGCGTCGATCAGGTGCTCCGCAGCGGGATGGCTCGTTCATCGCCACCCAGGCGGTGTGAGCCCGGCGCGTGCGCCGAGCGTGTGAATTCGCGCACAAGTAGCTACTGGCCAGTAATGGCCGAGTCGACGCGGTCCTGACCGTCCTCGCTGATGAGGGCGGCCATCAGGACCGCGTCAGCGTTTCAGTGCCCTGTATCAAGGCTTCATTGGTGTTTGACCGGTCGGACACGCCCTGGTAACACCAATCAGTGACTCTGGTATCACCGCTCGTACATCATCGATCCGAGGGGGGACCTCGATCATGCAGGCCGCGCCCGTACGCGCCACCGCCATCCCGTCCTTCACCGACGCTCTCCGCGCCGTCGAGTCCCTGCTCATGAGCGGCGGTCAGCGCACCGCCCGGCGCAACGCGTGGACCTCCGTGCTGGAGGACCGCCGGCGCGCCAAGGACCGGGTGGAGGCGCAGCGCTTCCTGGAGCAGGCCGCCGGCCGCTCCTGACCCTCCCCGACGCCTTCCTCCCGGGCACTGCCGTCGTCCGCACTCCCGGGGCCACGTAGACTTCGTGACATGGCGAGGAAGGAAACCGCGGCGGACGCCGCGAACGCAGGACGACTGAAGCAGATCGTTCTCACATACAAGATGACCCGTAAGGTCGACACGAAGATCGGCCTTGTACTCGGGGCCGTCGGCATCGGTACCCTCGCCGTCTTCCTTGTGATCGGCTTCTTGCTCGGCCACCCCGTATATCTGGGCATCTTCGGCCTGCTGATCGCGCTGCTGGCGACGGCGATCGTGTTCGGCCGCCGGGCCGAGCGCGCCGCCTTCGGCCAGATGGAGGGCCAGCCGGGCGCCGCGGCCGCCGTGCTGGACAACATCGGCCGGGGCTGGACGACGACTCCGGCGGTGGCGATGAACCGCAGCCAGGACGTGGTGCACCGGGCGGTCGGCAAGGCCGGCATCGTGCTGGTCGCCGAGGGCAACCCGAACCGGGTGAAGAGCCTGCTGGCCGCCGAGAAGAAGAAGATGAACCGGATCGTCGCGGACGTACCGGTGCACGACGTGATCGTCGGCAACGGCGAGGGCCAGGTCGAGCTGAAGAAGCTGCGTACGACCATGCTGAAGCTCCCGCGCGTGCTCACCGGCCCCCAGGTGACGGCCACCAACGACCGGCTGCGGGCCATGGGCGACCTGATGAAGAACATGCCGCTGCCGAAGGGGCCCATGCCCAAGGGCATGCGGATGCCGAAGGGCCGCTGAGCCCCGTGGCGCCGGCCCGTCAGGACAGGCGCCGGAACTCCCGCTCGCAGTAGACCATCGGCGAACCCTCGCCCAGCCGCACTCCCGTTACCCGGCCGATCAGGATCGTGTGATCCCCGGCCGGGTAACGCGCGTATGCGGCACAGTCCAGCTGTGCGGGCGCCTGCCGCACCGCCGGCAGCCCGGAGGGGCTCGGCTGCAGCAGGGCGTCGGAGAACTTGTCCGCGCCCTTGGTGGCGAACAGCAGGGCCAGCGGCTGGTGCTCCGGGGCCAGCACGCTCACCGCGAAGTGCTCGCACCGTGCGAAGACCGCCGCGGAGTCGGCCGCGTCCGCGAGACACACCAGGACCAGGGGTGGCTCCAGGGAGACGGAACAGAAGGAGCTCGCCGTGAAGCCGCGCGGGGTGCCGTCCTCGCAGCGGGCGGTCACCACCACCACGCCCGACGGAAAGCGCGCCATGGCGTCCCGGAACTCCTCCGGCGTCACCTCGGCCGCCATCACATCCTGAGCATCGGTCATACCGCGACGATGCCGCCGGCGGTGTGACCGGGCAACCGGATGGCGGCATCTGGACGATCGCCGGGCGCGGGTGCGGACCCGCAGCCGGAAACGGTCAGATCCGGACCTCTACGGTCTTCGCCAGCCGGTCGTGCAGCCCACGCCCGTCCCGGTCCCAGATCAGTGCCGGGACGGCGAGGCACAGCAGGATCGTGCGGAGCAGGGACCGCAGCGGGTTGACAGTGCCGGTCTCCAGAGCCACCACCCGGATGCCGAAGAGCCGCTTGCCCGGGGTGAAGCCGATCGTGCCCACGGTCAGCACGCTCATGACGAAGAAGACGCCGAGCGCCCAGTTGCTCGTCGCAGGCACCCGGTAGCCGTTGGTGATCAGGCCGTATGCGATCAGCACGCTCAGTCCCCAGTCCACGGCGAGCGCGCCGAGCCGCCGTCCCGGGCGTGCGACGGAGTTCGGCCCCTCCTCGGGGAGACCCAACTGCTCGCCCCGGTAGCCGAAGTCCGCACCGGCCTCTTCCATGGCCGCGCGAGGCCCGGAGAGCCACGATCCGAGTGCTTGCCTGTTGTCCACCCGTCAACGGTACTGGGCCCGAAATGACCGGGGTACGCCGGGGTGTCCCGGAGCTAGGGTGGACATGTGGCCGGTTAACTTCTGCGAAACAAATGGGTCACGCCCGAGAAATCACCCGTCCCTAGGGTCGAGGCCAGCGTGTGCCACCGCACTGGCCGCACGAACGATCTACCACCCCGGCGAGGACGGTCGGGAGTAGGAGGAGCTGGATGTTCCAGAACGCCGACGAGGCCAAGAAGTTCATCGCGGACGAGGACGTCAAGTTCATCGACGTCCGCTTCTGCGACCTGCCGGGCGTCATGCAGCACTTCACGGTGCCCGTTGAGGCGTTCGACCCGGACGAGGAGCTGGCCTTCGACGGATCGTCGATCCGTGGTTTCCAGGCCATCCACGAGTCCGACATGGCCCTGCGCGCGGACCTGTCCACCGCCCGTGTGGACCCGTTCCGCCGGGACAAGACCCTCAACATCAACTTCTTCATCCACGACCCGATCACGGGCGAGCAGTACTCCCGTGACCCGCGCAACGTGGCGAAGAAGGCCGAGGCCTACCTCGCCTCGACCGGTATCGCGGACACCGCGTACTTCGGCCCCGAGGCCGAGTTCTACGTCTTCGACAGCGTCCGTTTCGCCACCTCGGCGAACGAGAGCTTCTACCACATCGACTCCGAGGCGGGCGCCTGGAACACCGGTGCCCTCGAGGACAACCGTGGTTACAAGGTCCGCTACAAGGGCGGTTACTTCCCGGTCCCGCCGGTCGACCACTTCGCCGACCTGCGCGCCGAGATCTCCCTGGAGCTGGAGCGGTCCGGCCTGAAGGTCGAGCGCCAGCACCACGAGGTGGGCACCGCCGGCCAGGCCGAGATCAACTACAAGTTCAACACGCTGCTCGCCGCCGCCGACGACCTGCAGCTGTTCAAGTACATCGTGAAGAACGTGGCCTGGCGCAACGGCAAGACCGCGACCTTCATGCCGAAGCCGATCTTCGGTGACAACGGCTCGGGCATGCACGTGCACCAGTCGCTGTGGAGCAACGGCGACCCGCTGTTCTACGACGAGGCCGGTTACGCGGGCCTGTCGGACACCGCCCGCTACTACATCGGCGGCATCCTCAAGCACGCCCCGTCGCTGCTGGCCTTCACCAACCCGACGGTGAACTCGTACCACCGTCTGGTGCCGGGCTTCGAGGCGCCGATCAACCTGGTGTACTCGCAGCGCAACCGCTCCGCGGCCATGCGCATCCCGATCACCGGCTCCAACCCGAAGGCCAAGCGCGTCGAGTTCCGCGCCCCGGACTCCTCCGGCAACCCGTACCTGGCCTTCTCCGCCCTGCTGCTGGCGGGTCTGGACGGCATCAAGAACAAGATCGAGCCGGCCGAGCCGATCGACAAGGACCTGTACGAGCTGGCTCCCGAGGAGCACGCGAACGTGGCCCAGGTCCCGACCTCGCTGCCGGCCGTCCTCGACTCGCTCGAGGCCGACCACGAGTTCCTCCTCCAGGGCGACGTCTTCACGCCGGACCTGATCGAGACGTGGATCGACTTCAAGCGCACCAACGAGATCGCGCCGCTGCAGCTGCGTCCGCACCCGCACGAGTTCGAGCTGTACTTCGACGTGTGACAGACGGTCCCCGCGGACTGGACAGGCCCCTCGGCTCGGCCGGGGGGCCTTCCTCGTGCTCAGCCGGTGCGCCGGGAGCGACTGCGGTACTGCGTCCGCGCCGAGGTGTTCGCCGAGCAGCTGCACCCACGGGGGCAACCTTTCCCGCTTCCCAGACTTCCTATTGTCGGGGGATCATCCCTCCTGACCCTGCCGGACGAGAGAGGTTGAACGGGGATGACGGAACAGGACGACTGGGAGCGGGAGTTCGATCACCGCTGGGCGAATTCCGCCGAGCACAAGGAGCCCTCGGCCCGGGCCCGGATGCTGGCCGCGCGCTGGAAGGAGAACCCGCCGAGCCCGGCGCCCTTCCGCGCCGACCCGGAGCCGGTGCCGCGCCGGGCGTCATGGGCGTCGACGACCGTGGTCTTCGGCTGTGTGATCGCGGTCATGGTGCTGATCGGGCTGCTGCAGTTCGGCTCGTCGTACTAGGACACGTCGTACCGGGCGCACGGTTCGTACCGGGCGCACGGTGACCGGGGACGCTCAGCGACAGCCGGCCGACTCACAGGTACGTTTTGCTGCTCCTAGGGACGTTCAGGACGTGTTCATGGGAGTCCGCTGGTGCACACTGGACAGCGGGACGAGTGCCTGACTGCGGGGTGATGCAAGATGCAGAGCCGCTTCCGGAGCGACCGACGGCTGACCGTGCGCATGGGTCTGACGATGTTCCTGCTCGGTCTGCTGTATGTGGGCTTCGTGGCCGCGCTGATCGCGCTGCTGAAGTCCTGGGTGCTGGTCGTCGTGCTGGTCGGGGCGATGTTCGTGGCACAGTTCTGGTTCTCCGACCGGATCGCCATGTTCGCGATGCACGGCCGGGTCGTGGAGCGCGAGGAGTATCCCGAGCTGCACGCGGTGGTCGACCGGCTGTGCGCGATCGCGGACATGCCCAAACCGGTGGTCGCGGTGTCCAACATGGACATGCCCAACGCGTTCGCGACCGGCCGTAACCCCGACCACGCCGTGATCTGCGTGACCACGGGGCTGCTACGGCGGCTGGAGCCGGCCGAGCTGGAGGGCGTGCTGGCGCACGAGATGTCGCACGTGGCGCACAAGGACGTCGCCGTGATCACGATCGCGTCCTTCCTCGGTGTGCTGGCGGGCCTGATCGTGCGGTTCGCCTTCTATTCGCAGCTCTTCGGCGGGGGCCGCAGGGACCAGAACACCGCCGCCGTCTTCGCCGCGATCATGGGCGTCTCCGCGGCGGTGTACGCGATCAGCTTCCTGCTGATCCGGGCGCTGTCGCGGTACCGGGAGCTGGCCGCCGACCGGGCGGCGGCGCATCTCACCGGCCGCCCGTCGGCCCTTGCCTCGGCGCTCACCAAGGTCACCGGGGACATCGCCCGGATCCCGACCAAGGACCTGCGCACCGCCCAGGCCTTCAACGCCTTCTACTTCACCCCGGCGACCGGCAAGGAGCCGGGCATCGAGCGGATCTTCTCCACGCACCCCACCCTGGAGCAGCGGCTGGAGCAGCTGGGCCGGATCTCGGCGGAGCTGGGCGAGGCCGCCACTCCCGGGAAGGCGGGCTGAGCATTGGGGCTGCTGGACATCCTGCTGGGCCGTACGAAACCGGTCGCGCCCGATCTCGACCAGCTCTTCGCGCTGCCCTCGGCGGCCGTGACTCTGCAGGTCGCGGCAGGTTTCACACCGACCGGGACCGGTGCGGTGTGCTTCGCCACGGTGGAGGGCGCGGCCTTCGAGCAGACCCACCGGGAGGTGCAGGCGCTGCTGGACGCGGACACCGACCGCTCCGGTCCGCCGGTGGAGCTGCGCCGGGACGACTACGGCTACTCCTGGCTGGTGTCCGCGCGCAGCCCCGAGCAGCTGCCGGAGCTGGTCAACGATCTGCACGCGGTGAACAGCGCGATGGAGATCAACGGCTTCGGCCCGCAGCTGCTGTGCTCGCTGGCCGCCTTCACGGACGACGGCGGCCGCAAGCTGGCGCTGGTCTACCTCTACAAGCGGGGCACCTTCTACCCGTTCGCCCCGCTGCCCGGTACCGCCGAGCGGCGGGACAACGCGCTGGAGCTCCAGGTGAAGGCGACGCTCGCCGACGATCTGCGGATCGAGCAGGACCTGAGCCGCTGGTTCCCGGTGTGGGGCGCCCCCGGCCTGTGACCGGGGCCGTCCTACGCCCTTCACCTGCTCTTCTCGCGCTCCTGCCGACGCGCCTCGAAGGGCCGTTCCCGGCGGTAGCGGCGCTCCCACTTGGCCAGCCGGTCCCGGCGGTCGCGATAGGCGCGGTAGCTCTCCGGAGTGGGCGGGGTGCCCGCGCCGGCGGGTGGTGGCGTGCCGGGGGAACCACGTCCGTGCGTCGCGTACAGGTACAGCAGCGCGACGGCGGCGAGCCACCACAGATGGTTTCCGATTCCGAGGATCACCAGGACGACGGTCCCGGACGCGACGATGCCACGCATGACGGACCTCCGTTGGGGTGAGTGTGGCGGGGGTGGAGTGTGTCGGCTTCGTGCCGTTTGTTCAGCGTAGGGAGGCGGTGACGGGGACCGCATCCCGTTTTCCACCCGGCGCGGGCCCGCCATGAGTGAATGACCCGGTGAACGAACTCTCCGACTTCACTTACGACTTCGACGGCGAACGACTCAGCGGCCTGACGGCCGGTTCGCCCGGCCGGGCCACGGCGGTGCTGCTGCACGGCGCGGGCAACGGCAGCAAACAGCGCCTTCTGCCGCTGCTCACGGAGTTCACCGAGCGCGGCTGCCACGCCCTGGCCTTCGACTTCTCGGGCCATGGCGACAGCACGGGATCCCTCGCGGAACTGAGCCTGCGCCGCCGCTTCGAGCAGGCGGTGGCGGTGATCGACGCGCAGGTGCCGGCGGACGCCCCGCTGGTGCTGGTCGGCTTCAGTATGAGCGGGCAGACGGTCGCCGATCTCGTACGGCACTACGGCCCACGGGTGGGGGCCGTCGGCCTGTGCGCGCCGGCCGTCTATGCGCCCGAGGCCTGGGAGGTGCCGTTCGAGAACCGCCAGGGCCGCTTCAGCGAGATCATCCGCACGCCGGACGGCTGGCGGAGTTCACGGGCACTGGAGGTGTTCCGGGCGTACGAGGGCCGGGCGGTGCTGGCGGTCCCGGGCATGGACGCGGTCATCCCGCCGGCCGTGACCGAGGCCGTACAGGACGCTCTGTCGGCACGGGCCCGGTACACCCGCTTCGAACTTCCGGACGCGGAGCACCGGCTGGGGTTGTGGTTCCGTGACCACGCGGAGGACCGGCGGGAGTTCGTCCGTTGCGTCCTGGCGGAGTCGGCCGAGCGCGAGCCGGTCGAGGCGGTGTCGGCGTGAGAGCGCGCCGGGTGCCCCGCCGAAGGGAAGGGCACCCGGCACCGGTGCGGGCTGTCAGCGGTTGTAGCGCATGAACGCGCGCACCATGTGGCAGGTCGTGTCGGACGGCGGGCGCATGCCGATCTCCTCCGCCGTGCTGCGGATCGTGTCGTCGCGGGCCTGGGCCGGGAGGTAGATGCCCGAGTCGAGCAGGGCTATCGCCAGGCGCATGGCCTTGAGCCGGCGGTTGTGGGTGACGTACCACTCGCGCGGCCGTCCGGCCGGCAGCGGTCGCTTCACCACGGGCTCGTAGGGCGAGTCGAACAGCACGGGATGCTTGGCGGTGGACTGGGTGGGCAACGGCTTCGGCTTCAGGGCGGCAGCGGGCACGGGCATCCTCCTGTCGCGGTCAGGGCAGCCCTCCGGGGTTCCGGCGACTGTCTCGAACACTGCTTCCAGTCTACCGGCGGCCACTGACAATCGGAGGTCCCCGACGGCAGCCGAATGCCCAGGTGAGGCAGGGGATTTGGGGCGCGTGACGGGGGGTCGGGAAGGGGCTGCCGGGACGTCGGAAATTCGAACAGGGCTGAGGCCGAGTACCGTGTGCGGCATGGAAATCTGGATCAACCCGGCCTGCTCGAAGTGCCGCAGCGCCATCAGCCTGCTCGACGCCGAGGGGGCCGAGTACACCGTCCGCCGCTACCTGGAGGACGTGCCGAGCGAGGACGAGATCAGGGCCGTGCTGGAGCGGCTGGGGCTCGAACCGTGGGACATCACCCGCACCCAGGAGGCCGAGGCCAAGGAGCTGGGGCTCAAGGAGTGGGCGCGGGACGCCGACACCCGGGACCGGTGGATCACCGCGCTCGCCGAGCATCCCAGGCTCATCCAGCGGCCGATCATCACCGCCGACGACGGAACGGCCCTGGTCGCCCGCTCCGAGGACGCGGTACGGGATGCCCTGTCCCACAACAAGGACTGAGCGGGCTCAACTCATCTGTGACACAGCCCACTTCACCGACTCCTGCAACCGCTGAGTAACCTCGTTCGGTATCTCGTACATAGCGGCGTACGCTCCCCTACCTCTTCAGGAGGCGCGCATGTCTCGCAGGAGAACTCTCGGTACGAAGAAGAAGATCGCGCTGCTCGTCAGCGCCGCGGCGGTGGCGGGCGGCGGGGCCTTCGCACTGGCCACGACGTCCAACGCCGCCCAGCCCGCACACAACGCGAAGACCCTGTCAGCCGGGGACTCGAACGTCTGCCAGGGACTGGCCACGGCCCACGGCAACAACGACCGGTTCATCGCTGACCAGAAGGCTCATCCCGACGCCCAGTCGGCGGCCCGGATCGCCAACCGTGAGGCGGTCATCAAGCAGATCGAGGTCCAGCAGAAGGCGGCCGGTTGCACGGTTGGGGAGTCGGCTCAGGGCTCCCAGACCGGACAGCAGGCGCAGGCCGGACAGCAGGGCGCCGGGCAACAGGGCGCCGGGCAGCAGGCCGGACAGCAGGGCGCCGGACAGCAGGGCGCGCAGCCCTCGCAGTCCGCCGCCGCGGGGAACAGCGGTGGTGGCGCCGCCGCTGCCTCCGGTCAGCAGGTCTGCAACGGCTCCACGGTCACGCTCTCCGGTGAGGGCGGCGCCCCGGCGGCCTCCAGCAACCAGTTCCCGGCCGGGACCACCCTGAAGGTCACCAACCTGGACAACAACAAGTCCACCACGGTGAAGGTGACTTCCGTCTCCGGCAGCTGCGTGCTGCTCAACAACGCCGCCTTCGAACAGGTCAGGGAACCCGGCAAGTTCCTCATCCGCCATGCCCGGATCGAGAAGGTGGGGTGAGGTTCAGGGACCGGACAGGAAATCGGTGAGGCGGCCGGCCAGGGCGGCGGGTGCCGCCTGCGGCAGCGCGTGGTGCGAGACGCCCGGTAGTACGGCCGTCTCCACGTGCGGCAGCAGGACCTCCGCCCCGGCAGCCACCTCACGAGGGTCATGGGTCCTGCTGTTCGCGGCCACGAGCAGCAGGACCCGTGCCTCCAGGGCCCGTAGCGCGTCCGGTGCCGGGCGGGGGCTGGTCACCGGTTTGCGGGAGGGGAAGCCGGCAGCCGCCTCCTGCAGCCGCAGCCAGTCGGAGTCGAGGGCAGCTCCCCCGGTCTCCCACTCCAGGAAGGCGCGGACCCGGCGGGGCGTGGGCCGCAGCAGCATCGGCAGTGCGCGCAGCAGATACGCCGCCTTGAACCCGGCGAAGCACTGGGTCGGGTCCAGGAGGAACAGGCGGCGTGTCCGCGCGGGGGCGTGCAGGGCGTAGTGGAGGGCGATCCAGCCGCCGTACGAGTGGCCGCCCAGGTCGGCCGAGGCGGCACCCAGGCCGTCCAGGACCGCGTCCAGCCAGAGCGTCAGGTCGGCGACCGTACGGGGGTGGCGGTCGTCGGCCGGGACGCTCAGGCCCGGGGCGCCGAGCACGTCGACCGCGTGCACCCGGCGCACCCGGGCCAGCTCCGCGACCTGGGCGTACCACGAGACGGAGGTGGCCCCACCGCCGCCCGGTAGCAGGAGCAGCGGGGGCGCGTCGCGGGGGCCGCAGGAGTTGAGGCGGGTGTCACCGAAGGGCGTGGCGACCGTCAGCGCCTCCCGCTCGGCGGGCCATTTCGCCAGCACCTTGTCGTACGCAACCCGGAAGGCCGCGCTGTCGTATCCGGTGTCTCCGGCCACAAAACCGCCCCCTATTATCTCGTTCAGCAAGATACTCGCCGAGCGAGATGATAGTCCCGGGAGGCCCGCATGCAATCCGATCTGGAGACCGTCCATCTGCTGCGTGCCGTCGCCGTCGAACTCGGCCTGCACAGCGGCCGGTTCGCGCAGCAGAACGGCATGCACCCCACGGACGTACGCGCCCTGATCGCGCTCATGGACGCGCGGCGCGCGGGCGAGGAGCTGACCGCCGGACGGCTCGGGGCCGCTCTCGGGCTCAACTCGGCGGGCACGACGGCGCTGCTGGACCGGCTGGAGCGGGCGGGCCGGGTACGGCGGGCGCGCGGGCGGAGCGATCGGCGGAAGGTCGTCGTGGAGGTGACGGACAGTGCCGTGGCACTCGGCTGGACGTTCTTCGGACCGCTGATCGAGCGCTCGCTGGAGCTGCTGCGCGGCTACGACGACCATCAGCGGGCCGCGATCCGGGACTTCCTCGACGGGGTGCGGCAGGCCGCGGCGGAGGGCGCCCATACCCCGCCCACCGGCACCTCACAACGTGAGTCGGGACACAGAACGACCAGGTAACACGGGGTTCACACAGGAGCAATGGACGGGAAATCGCCTGTTGACAGGCTGCCCGGCAGATCGAGCGGCGCCCCAGTGCCGCAGCGCCGCAGCACCCGCGACGACAAGTGCGCCCGGACTTACCCCTAAGGATGTGGCCCCGTGACCTTCAAGGCTGAGTACATCTGGATCGACGGCACCGCGCCGACGGCCAAGCTCCGTTCCAAGACGAAGATCATCACGGGTGCCCCGGCCGGTCTCGACGCGCTGCCGATCTGGGGCTTCGACGGCTCCTCCACCAACCAGGCCGAGGGCCACGCCTCGGACTGTGTGCTCAAGCCGGTCTTCACCTGCCCGGACCCGATCCGCGGCGGCGACGACGTCCTGGTGCTGTGCGAGGTCCTCGACACGGACATGAAGCCGCACCCGTCCAACACGCGGGCCGCGCTGACCGAGGTCGCCGGGAAGTTCGCCGCGCAGGAGCCGATCTTCGGCATCGAGCAGGAGTACACCTTCTTCGACGGCTCCCGCCCGCTGGGCTTCCCCGAGGGCGGCTTCCCGGCCCCGCAGGGCGGCTACTACTGCGGTGTCGGCGCCGACGAGATCTTCGGCCGCGAGATCGTCGAGGCCCACCTGGAGAACTGTCTGAAGGCCGGCCTCGGCATCTCCGGCATCAACGCCGAGGTCATGCCGGGCCAGTGGGAGTTCCAGGTCGGCCCGCTCGCCCCGCTGGAGGTCTCCGACCAGCTGTGGGTGGCCCGCTGGCTGCTGTACCGCACCGCCGAGGACTTCGGCATCTCCGCGACCCTGGACCCGAAGCCGGTCAAGGGCGACTGGAACGGCGCGGGCGCGCACACCAACTTCTCCACCAAGGCCATGCGCGAGGGCTACGACGCGATCATCACCGCGTGCGAGTCGCTCGGCGAGGGCTCCAAGCCGCTCGACCACGTCAAGAACTACGGCGCCGGCATCGACGAGCGCCTGACGGGTCTGCACGAGACCGCCCCGTGGGACAAGTTCTCCTACGGCGTCTCCAACCGTGGCGCCTCGGTCCGCATCCCGTGGCAGGTCGAGAAGGACGGCAAGGGCTACATCGAGGACCGCCGCCCGAACGCCAACGTCGACCCGTACGTGGTGACCCGCCTGCTGGTGGACACCTGCTGCTCCGCGCTGGAGAAGGCCGGCCAGGTCTGATCCGTCCGGCTTCCCGAAGGGGGCGCCCGCCGTCACGGCGGGCGCCCCCTTCCGCATGGGGTGAGGCGCTGCGGGCGGCGGCGACCGGGACGCCTGAAGGAGGCAGGCACGGTCGGCGGCCGGGGCCGGGCAGCGCGGGCCGTGTGGCGTGTCACCGGCCGGGCCGAGGACACGGTGGAGCCGCTCGCCCGGTGGCTGGTCGCAGCTGCCGGCCTCCGCGAAGGTGCTCGACCGACCGATCCTGTCCGGATACCGAGACGACATTCCACGCAGGGCTCCTGTCCGGTGCCCGCGTCTGCTTCAATGGGCCCATGGCCAGCTTCCAGAAGTACATCGCGACGGGTCGCCATGACCTCGAGCCCTTCTGGCCTTCCCGTCAGCACCACGACTTCGACCGGGTGTGTTGCCGCGCGGTGAACGCGCGGGCCCTCTAAAGCCGTAACCCCCGGCCTTCGGCCAGCGCGAAACGACGTACGTCCTCCGGCGCGCCCGACCACGAATCGCGGCCGCCGCTCCCACCGACGAACCTCTCGCGCGAAAGAGCTGACCTCTCATGGCGACCACTCGTTCTCTCTCCCCCGCCTCCACCCTCACCGCCCCCGCCCGGCACCGGCTGCGCGCCGTCGACCGGGACGAGGTGGTCGATGTCGCGGACCTCCTGCCGCCGGGCTCCACCTGGCTGCCCGCGCCGCAGCACACCCTGCCGACCCTGCCCGGACAGCCGCCGATGGTCGGCTACCTGGTGCTGGTCCCGGCCGACCAGCACCCGCCGTTCCTGCCGGTCGCGGTGCCGGACCAGCCGGAGACAGCCGCCGAGGCGGGCGCCGCCGAGCCGCTGGTGCGGATCGACCCCGTGCAGCGCACCGCCCGTGTCGACGACCGCGAACTCGACCTCACCTACCTGGAGTTCGAGCTGCTCGCGCACCTGGTGGCCCATCCGCACCGGGTGCACACCCGCGACCAGCTGGTCACCACGGTGTGGGGCTACGGCCATGTCGGCGACGGCCGCACCGTCGACGTGCACATCGCCCGGCTGCGCCGCAAGCTGGGCGCCGAGCACCGTCAGACGATCCAGACGGTGCGCCGGGTCGGCTACAAGTACACTCCGCCGACCGGCCGCTGACCGGCAGTCGGAAAAGTGGCTCTGCCCTCGGCAGAGTCCCCTGCCGCCGGGCGCCCGGAGCGGGCACGATCACCGGTATGAGACTTCTGGTGCTGGGCGGTACGGAGTTCGTGGGGCGGGCGGTGGCCGAGGCCGCGCTGGGGCGCGGCTGGGAGGTGACCGTCTTCCACCGGGGACGGCATCAACCCCCGCCGGGGGTGCGGTCGTTGCACGGCGACCGCACCGCACCGGACGGCCTCGCCGAGCTTGCCGAAGACGCCGGCTCCTGGGACGCCGTGATCGACACCTGGTCGGCCGAGCCGCGTGCCGTGCTCGCGGCGGCACGGCTGCTGCGGGGCCGTGCCGCACGGTATGTGTACGTCTCCAGCCGGTCGGTGTACGCCTGGCCCTGGCCCACGCTGGGCGGGGCCGCCGAGGCCGGGGCGCCGGTCGAGGGCGCCGCCGCCGACGCCGGGCCGACCGACTACCCGCGCGACAAGCGGGGCGGCGAGCTGGCCGCCGTAGAGGCCTTCGGCGAGCGGGACTCGCTGCTGGTGCGGGCCGGGCTGATCCTCGGGCCGTACGAGAACGTGGGCCGGCTGCCCTGGTGGCTGACCCGGATCGCCCGCGGCGGCCCGGTGCTGGCGCCCGGGCCGCGCGAGCTGCCGGTGCAGTTCATCGACGCCCGCGACCTGGCGGGCTGGCTCCTGGGAGCGGTGGAACGGTCGCTGAGCGGGCCGTACGACCTGATCGGCCCGCCGGGGCACAGCACCATGGGCGAGCTGCTCGACCTGTGTGTCCGGGTCACCGGCGCGGACGCCGAGCTGCGCTGGACCGATCCGGAGGCGATCCTGGCCGCCGGGATCGAACCGTGGACCGAGCTGCCGGTGTGGGCGCCGCCGGGCACCGAGCTGTACGACTGCGTGCACCGCACCGACGTGTCACGGGCCCTGGCCACCGGTCTGGAGTGCCGCCCGGCCGCACAGACGGTCGCGGACACCTGGCGCTGGCTCACGGAGCTCGGGGGCGTGGCACCGCTGCGGCCGGACCGGACGGCCCCGGGCATCGATCCGGAGGTGGAGGCGAAGGTGCTGGCCGGCGGCGGGGGTGTATCTGGCACCACCCCCCGGGAGGGGACCTCGGGCCAGTGACCCCCGCCCCGGGGTCGGCGAGACTTGCCGCATGAGCAGCGAAGACAAGAGCGGCCGCAGCCGAGAGGCCCTGCTGGCCGCCGTGCGCGGGCTGGTGCTGGCAGTGACCGTGCTGCCTTTCGGCATAGTGTTCCTGGTGCTGATCCCGCTGTCCCTCGCCTTCGTCCCCCTCGGCGTCGGACTGGTGACGACTCCGGCCGTGCTGACGGGCGTTCGCGCGCTGGCGGACGTGCGCCGCAGGCTGGCGGGCGAGTGGTGCGGGGTGCGGATCGGGGCGGCGTACCGGCCGATCCCCCGCGGCACCAACCCGTGGACCCGCACCTTCACGATGCTGGGCGACCCCCAGACCTGGCGGGACGTGCGCTGGTTGCCGGTGGACGTCACGGCCGGTTTCGTCACCGCGCTGCTCCCGGCCGTGCTGCTGTTCTTCCCCGTCGAGGGTCTGATGCTGCCCTTCGGACTGTGGCGGCCGTACACGCACGGCGGCACCTACTGGTACGCGTTCGTCCCGGTCACCGGAGAGGTGAGCGCCATCGGCGCGGCTGTCCTCGCCCTCGTCCTCCTCGGCGTCGCCCGGCGCTACACCCCGGCCCTGCTGACCGCACACTTCCGGCTCACCCGGGCCGTCCTCGGCCCCGCCGACGGCGAACTCGCCGAGCGCGTGAGGGTGTTGACCGAGACCCGGCGCGACGCCGTGGACACCTCCGCCGCCGAGCTGCGGCGCATCGAGCGCGATCTGCACGACGGGGCGCAGGCCCGGCTGGTCGCCATGGGCATGGACCTCGGCACCATCGAGTTGCTGGTGGAGCGGGACCCGGCCCAGGCGAAGCGGCTGCTCGCCCAGGCCCGCCGGAACTCCGCCGAGGCCCTGGAGGAGCTGCGCGACCTGGTGCGCGGCATCCACCCGCCGGTCCTCGCCGAACGCGGGCTCGGCGACGCCGTACGGGCGCTGGCGCTGCGGCTGCCGCTGCCGGCCGAGGTGACCGTGGAGCTGCCCGGCCGGGCGGACGCGCCGGTGGAGTCGGCGGCCTACTTCGCGGTGAGCGAGGTGCTCACCAACGCCGCCAAGCACTCCGGCGCCGACCGGGTCTGGGTCGACGTGCACCATGCCGAGGGCCGGCTGCGGATCACGGTCACCGACAACGGCAGGGGCGGCGCGGCGGTCGGCGCCGGGTCGGGGCTCGCCGGGGTCGAACGCCGGCTCGGTACATTCGACGGCGTCCTGGCCGTCAGCAGCCCCGTCGGCGGCCCCACCCTGGTGACCATGGAGATGCCGTGCGCGTTGTCCTAGCCGAAGACCTCTTCCTGCTGCGCGACGGGCTGGTGCGGATGCTGGAGGCCTTCGGCTTCGAGATCGTGGCCGCCGTCGAGTCCGGACCCGAACTCAGCCGGGCGCTGGCCGAGTTGGAGCCGGACGTGGCCGTGGTGGACGTACGGCTGCCGCCCACGCACACCGACGAGGGCCTGCAGTGCGCGCTCGCGGCCCGCAAGGCGCGGCCCGGGCTGCCGGTGCTGGTCCTGTCCCAGCACGTGGAGCAGCTGTACGCGCGCGAGCTGCTCGCGGACGGCAACGGCGGGATCGGGTACCTGCTGAAGGACCGGGTGTTCGACGCCGAGCAGTTCGTGGACGCCGTACGACGGGTCGCGGCCGGCGGTACGGCGATGGACCCGCAGGTGATCCAGCAGCTGCTGTCCCGCCGGGCGGGCGACGACCGGCCGCTCTCGGGTCTCACCCCGCGCGAGCTGGAGGTGCTGGAGCTGATGGCGCAGGGCCGGTCGAACGCGGGCATCGCGGCCCAGCTGGTGGTGACCGAACGCGCCATCGCCAAGCACACCTCCAACATCTTCACCAAGCTGGGCCTGGAGGTGTCGGACGACGACAACCGGCGGGTGCTGGCGGTCCTCGCCTATCTGGACCGGGACCGCTGACCAGCCAACTCCCCTGTTTCTGCGAGGAATTTGTGAGACGGGTGAACACCTGTGGGGCGGCGTCCGTATGGAAGGGCGCCGCTTCACTCCTGTCGGGCGCCCCGATGCTGCCCCGCAAGGAAGTCAGAGGAGTTCCATGGGACGCAACACACGAAAACGCCGTACGCCGCTGGCCGCCAAGGCCATAGCCGCATCGGCGGCCCTAGCGCTCGGTGGGGGCGGGCTGATCTGGGCGAACTTCTACGCCTCTGCGCACGAGTCGAACAACCAGACGTGGGGAGGCAACCAGACGAAGGCCGCGACGGCGCAGGTCGCGACCATCTCCTGCCCGGACGTCCAGCAGAAGCTGACGAACGTGCCGTGGCGGGCCCGCCAGGGCGTGGCGACGGAGCTGGCCAACCTCGACAAGCAGATCACCGAGGCCTACACCCGGCTCGCCTCCACGCGGGACGCGCAGGCCAAGGATCCGAGCTTCGTACAGAACGCGATCGTCGGTCCGCTCAAGGACAAGCGGGCGGCGACCATCGACCGCATCCGGATGGACATCCAGCGGGTCGGCGGTTCCTTCGACAACGCGATCCAGCAGCTCGCCGCCTGTACGACGCAGTCCGCCAACCAGACCACCGCCGGGGGGAACGGCGATGGCCAGCAGCAGAACGGCGGGCAGCAACAGAACAACGGTGGCCAGCAGCAGGGCGGCCAGCAGCAAGGCGGTCAGCAGCAGGCCAACAACGGTGGTCAGGGCGGCGACGGCCCCTCCGCGGCGGACTTCGTGGACATCACCAAGGTCGCGCCGAACGTCCAGTCCAAGCCGAACAAGACCCCCAACGCCTCCACGGGCACGTTCACCACGCGCTGCGGTGTGAACGCGAACCAGAACCACAACAGCGACAACGTGATCGTCGCGCCCGGCGTGACCAACGGCGCCCACCACGTCCACGACTACGTCGGCAACCAGAAGGTCAACGCCTTCGCCAGCAACAACACGTTCCTGCAGGGCGGCACCAGCTGCCAGAACCGGAACGACCTGTCGGCGTACTACTGGCCGGTCATCCGCGAGCAGGACGGCACCCAGGAGAAGGACGCCAACGCGGACGGCGGCGGCAAGGACCTCAACGTCGGCAAGATCCTGGTCGCCCAGCAGGCCCAGATCAAGTACGTGGGCAGCCCGGCGAGCAAGGTCGTCGCGATGCCGCAGTTCCTGCGGATCATCACCGGTGACGCCAAGGCCTTCGTCAACGGCCCGGCCAACGCCAACGCGCACTGGAGCTGCACCGGCTTCGAGAACAGGGTGCAGCTGACGGACAAGTACCCGATCTGCCCGGCGGGCAGCAACGTGGTGCGCTCGTTCGCCTTCCAGAGCTGCTGGGACGGCCAGAACATCGACAGTGCCAACCACCGCACACACGTGGCCTTCGCCGATCCCGGGAGCGGGGTCTGCCCGAACGGCTTCAAGGCGATCCCGCAGCTGACGATGCGCCTGGTGTACAACGTGCCGCAGCCCGTCATCCAGGCGGACGGCACGGTGAAGAACGCCTACGCGGTCGACGGCTTCCCGGAGGAGCTGCACAAGGCGATCACCGATCACGACGACTTCATCAGCGTCACGACCGGTGGCCTGGCGAACCGGATCGCCAACTGCATCAACAGCGGGCGGAACTGCGCCTGACCGCCTGACGCGGGCCACAGAGCGAGGCCGGTGACGGACCCCCCTCCCGTCACCGGCCTTCCGCGTCTTTCAGCCGCTGTGCCCGGCGTGGGCGGCGTGGTTCGTGCCCATCTCCACGTCCCCGCCGAGGGTGCCGCGCAACGCCTTGACGACGCCGTCGTCACCGACGGCGACCCACTTGCGGCCGACGAGGTAGTAACCGCCGTAGTCCTTCGCGTCGTTGATCCACTCACGCTGGCCGCGGTCGGTGGCGAAGGTGGCGAAGACGAACCTGCCGTCGTGGTTCCTGCAGATGGCCTGCCGGACCTCGTCGGAGTCGATCTGCATGTTCGGCGTGCACTTCACCTCGGCCGCCAGGCTCTCCAGGCTGCCGGTCGCGGTGGGCGGGACCGCCTTGGTGTCCCCGCCCGAACCGCAGCCCGCCAGCGCCAGTACGGCCGCGGCGGCCGGCAGCAGTCGTGTCACCCTCATCTGTTCCTCCGGTCCAGTGGGCCAAGCATGCCTCAGCTCCTTCGGATACGGCTCCGGGCCGCCGTGCGCTCAAATCCGGCAATCACCCATCCGGTGGTGACCAACCCACGGCTCGCTCGTTCTCCATGACGTGCAGTCACAGGATGTAGCCCAGCGTCACGGATCCACCTCCGAGTACTCCGGTCCGGTCGATGTCGAGCAGGCCGAGGCCGCGCTCGTCGAGCACTATCCGCGGCTGGTCCGGATCGCCTACCTGGTGCTGCCGCCGAGCCTCGGCCGCAGCCGCCGGGTGCTGACCGCACACGCGCTCGTCCAGCGCGCCCTGCCCAGAGGCCGGGGGCAGCAGTCCGTGATCCCGGCCCAGGCCTCCGGGCGTGCGGGCGACCCCGGGTACGCCTTCCTGCGCGAGCGCGTCCTGCGTGCGGCCCTGGAGGCGGCCCGGCCCCGCAAGGGGCTGCCCCGGCTCTCCCAGCTGCCGCCGCTGCTGCCCCAGGTGTGGGGCCTGAGGCTGTTCCCGCGCTCGGGCGGCGCCGACGAACTCGCCCTGGACCAGCGGCTGTCCGCCCTGTCCGGCCCGGCCCGCGCCGCGTATGTGCTGCGCGGTCTGGAGAAGCTGTCCGACGCCGGGATCCGGGGGCTGCTCACCGCGGCCGGGGTGGAGGACGCGGGCGGCGCGCTGGCCTCGGCGAACGGCGTGCCCACCCAGCCCGCGCTGCTCTCCTCCGCCGAGTTCGACCCCTGTCTGCTCCAGGCCCGGCCCACCGATCTGATGCGTCGCCGCCAGCACACCAAGGCCGCCCTCGCGGCCGCCGCGGCGCTCGCGGTGTGCGGGGCGCTGGTCGTCCTGCCGGGTGACGGCTGGGGCCCGGACGGTGCCGCCGCGCCGGCCTACGCCGAGAACCCTTCCGCCGAGGCCGCCCTCGACCCCGCCCGGCTGATCCGGGTCTCCCCCGTCGGCTGGGAGTCCGCCGCCCGCACCGACTTCTCGGTGTGGCCCGCGCGCGGCCCGCTCACCGGCGACACCGCCCTGCTGCGGCGCGCCCTCGCGGTGTGGGCCCGCCCCGGCGCGACGGTCCGGGTCTCGGCGACGCCCGGCACCCAGACCGGCGGCCCGGCCGGCCCGCCCCAGCTGCTGTACGCGGGCCAGGTCGACAACGCGCGCGTGGTGCTGCTCTACGACGGTCTGCGCATCGCCCGCTACGCCGAGCCGGTCGACGGCACCCAGGGCGCGGCCCTCGACCTCGCCCGGGTCGACGGCGCGACCGGCGCCGAGGCGAGCGCGCTGGTGCTGAGCCGCTCCGACGGCAACGTCCGCTATCTGACCGCGCCCTGGGTCAAGAAGGCGGCCTCGCGGGACCTGACGAAGCCGGACGCGGCCGCGATCCCGCTGGCCCTCACCGACGGGATCACCGCACCGCTGGCCAGCCCGGCGCTGCGGTCCGGCAGCTGCACCTCCTGGACGGTGCTCCAGCTGACCGACGCCACGGGCCCGGAACTCACCACCGACCTGGGCGAGTTGGTACCGGCGCGGCTCACCGCCGGGCGGCCCGGATCGGCGGGTGGGGCGTCCGGCGCCGCCGGGCTGAAGGCCTGGGCGCCGTTCGCCTGCTCGCTTCAGGCGGAGCGCTCCGCCGGGGTGCGCAGCGTCAACGCCTGGGCGTTCGCCGACCAGCCGCTGCCCGACGGCAGCGGGGCGGCCGAATGGGTGTGCACCAGGGCCGAGACCTGGCGCGGCGACGGTACGGCCGCGCTGGCCCAGTTCCGCACGCCGGGCGCGGCGGTGGGGGCGGCCGTCGCCAAGGGCACGGACGCGCGGGCCTGCGGGCCGCGCGATCCCCATGTGCTCGCCGGGGTGCTGTGGAAGTCCGCGGCCGGGCACTGGTATCTGCTGGCGGCGGGTGACAAGGACACGGCGTCGATCCAGGCGGGCGGCGGAGTCACCGCGGCCGGGCAGGGACAGTTCCTGGTCGCCCGGGCCAGGATGGGGGCTCAGGCCTCGCTGAAGGGCACGCTGGTGGACGGGACCGAGGTCAGCGGGTTGCGGTAGAGCCCTTTGTTGACAGCGGCGTAAACAAGGCCGCTCCCGGGGGTTCTCAGGGCGCCTACTCGTCAGTACATTGACGCCATGTCTAACACGCAGGCCCGGGTGCCGCTCAAGGCACGCAAGGTGTCCTTCTCCTGGGACGGCACGCCGTTGCACTGGGTGCCGGAGGATCCGTTCACCACGC
The DNA here is from genome assembly GCF_055572075.1 of Streptomyces sp. NPDC030820. Classification (NCBI taxonomy): domain Bacteria; kingdom Bacillati; phylum Actinomycetota; class Actinomycetes; order Kitasatosporales; family Streptomycetaceae; genus Streptomyces; species Streptomyces sp. NPDC030820. The sequence goes on along the minus strand of NZ_JBVIEB010000001.1, from coordinate 935,520 downwards.
ACACCATCAACGTGCTGCACCTGCTGCTGCCCGCCGGTGAGCGGTGGTTCGTGCACGTGTACAAGCAGGTGCTGCCGTACATCCGCGACGAGCGGCTCCGCGAGGACGTCATCGGGTTCATCGGCCAGGAGGCCATGCACTCCCAGGCCCACGACGAGGTGCTGCCGCATCTGCGCGAGCAGGGGCTCGATCCGACGCCGTACACCGCGCAGGTCGACTGGTTCTTCGAGAAGCTGCTCGGTGACCGGACGCTGCCGCCGGGCAGGCCGCGCCGGTGGTGGCTGATGGAGCGGGTCGCGCTCATCGCGGCCATCGAGCACTACACCGCGTTCCTCGGCGACTGGGTGCTCAACGCCGAGGAGCTGGACCGGCGCGGCGCCGACCCGACCATGCTGGACCTGCTGCGCTGGCACGGCGCGGAGGAGGTCGAGCACCGCTCCGTCGCCTTCGAGCTGTTCATGCACGTCGACGGCAGCTACCGCCGGCGCGTGCGCACCTGGGCGACGGCCTTCTCGTCGCTGGTGTTCCTGTGGCAGCGCGGGGCGCGGTTCTTCATGGCGAACGACCCGACCCTCATCGACGGCAAGGCCTCCTTCAAGGACTTCTACGTCCGCGGCAGGCGGGGCCTGCTGCCCGCGACCGGGGACATGCTCCGGTCCATCCCCCGCTATCTGAGCCGCGACTACCACCCCTCGCAGGAGGGCGACACCGAGCAGGCCGTCGCCTATCTGGCCGCCTCCCCGGCGGCCACGGCGGCGCAGAAGAGGGCCGCCTGATGCCGAAGCTGCGTACGGTCGTGCTCGTCGCGGGTGCCGCCCTGCTGGCCCGGGGGGCCCTGCGCCGCCGGATCCAGGTCTCGCCGCTGTGGCCGATGCCCGCGCTGGAGGAGCCCACCTCGGGCCGGCCGCGCTCGCGTGCGCTGCGGCTGCTGGTGACCTCACGCGAGACGGTCGCCGAAGGAGTCGTACAACTCCGCCTGGAGGGGCGGGACTTGCCGCGCTGGGAGCCCGGAGCGCATCTCGACCTCGTCCTGCCGTCGGGGCTGGTACGGCAGTACTCGTTGTGCGGGGACCCCGGGAACACCTCCTCGTACACGGTCGCGACCCGGCTGGTCGAGGACGGGCGGGGCGGCTCGCGCGAGGTGCACGAGCAGGTCACGGAGGGCATGGAACTCGAGGTGCGGGGGCCGCGGAACCGTTTTCCGCTGGTCGAGGCGGAGTCGTACGTCTTCGTCGCCGGCGGGATCGGGATCACCCCGCTGCTGCCGATGCTGCGGGCGCTGCCGGAGCACACCGACTGGCGGCTGCTGTACGCGGGGCGCGACCGGGCCTCGATGCCGTTCCTGGAGGAGGTCGAGAAGCTGGGCGGCGACCAGGTGACCGTCGTGGAGGGGCGGCCGGACCTCGACGCGCTGGAGGTGAGCGAGGGGGCCGCCGTCTACGCCTGCGGTCCCGAGGGACTCATGGCGGCCGTCGCGGCGCGCTTCCCGGACGTCCGCCTCGAACGGTTCGCGCCCCGTACGTCGTCCGACGGCAACACCGGCTTCCAGGTCGAACTGCGGCGCAGCGGTCGGACGTTGACCGTACCCGCCGACTCCACCGTGCTCGCCGCCGTACGCAGGGAACTGCCGGACACCGCCTACTCCTGCGAGCAGGGCTTCTGCGGGACCTGCCAACAGCGGGTGCTGGAAGGGGAGATCGACCACCGGGACGAGCTGCTGACCGACCTGGAGCGCGCCGACTCGATGCTGATCTGCGTCTCGCGGGCCCGCAGCGATCGTTTGGTGCTCGACATGTGATCACCTGCGGCCGAACCCGATCGGTAAGGTGTTCGCATGAGTACCGGGGTTCGCCGCAGGATGGGTGTCGAGGAACGGCGACAGCAGTTGATCGGCGTTGCCCTCGACCTGTTCAGCCGACGCTCGCCCGACGAGGTCTCCATCGACGAGATAGCGTCGGCCGCGGGCATCTCACGCCCGCTCGTGTATCACTACTTCCCCGGCAAACTCAGCCTGTACGAGGCCGCGTTGAAGCGCGCCGCGGAGGATCTCGCGGGCCGCTTCGCCGAGCCGCACGAGGGCCCGCTCGGCGCCCGGCTGCTGCGCGTGATGCGCCGCTACTTCGACTTCGTGGACGAGCACGGCCCCGGTTTCTCGGCGTTGATGCGCGGCGGCCCGGCGGTCGGCTCGTCGGCGACCAACGCGCTCATCGACTCCGTACGGCAGGCCGCCTACGACCAGATCCTGTCGCATCTGGAGGTCACACAGGCGCCGCCGCGGCTGGAGCTGGTCGTCCGCTCCTGGATCTCCCTCGCCGAGTCGACCGCACTGATCTGGCTGGACGGCCGGCGCATGCCGCGCGCCGAACTGGAGCTCCAGTTGGTGCACGACTTCGCCGCGCTGGCCGCCGTCAGCGCCGCCTACGACGAGGAGATGGCGGCCCTGCTGAAGACCATGGTCAAGGACGAGCCGGCCGACGGCCCCTTCGCGGAGCTGGTCGGCCGGCTCATCGCCCTCGGTTCCTAGACCGTCACCGGTCGAACTTCCGGTACGACGGGTCGAGATCGCGGACCTCGGCGGAGGCGTGCAGGGTGATCCCGGTGTCCGCGACGTGCTTCCGGAGCAGCTCCAGGGCCGTCTCCGTCAGCCTCGCCTTCGTCTCGTCGCTGCGGCCGGCGAGGAGCCCGAACGTCACGTGCACGATGGCGTGCCCGCGCGCCCCGGGATCCTCGTAGCCGTACACCGTGTACGCGCTCGGCCGGAACTGCGTCTTGCAGGCCTCCGGCTTCGCCGCCGCGATCTCCACGGTCGCCTCGTGCAGCGCCCGGGCGAAGCCCTCGCGGTCGAAGGCGTTCTCCACGATGTCCGAGTAGTCGATGGTGATCTGCGGCATGCGCACTCCTGTTCTACGACGTCAGCCCGACCCTACTTCCCCGCCCGCGTGAACACCGCCACCGTCCGCGCCGGGACGCTGAACGTGCCCGAGCCGGCCGCGTAGGCGGAGGTCTTCACCACCGGGTCGGCGCCGGAGGCCTGCACCGGGTGCAGCGTGTACTGCGTCCCGGCCAGGTCGCCGATCCTCTGCTCCTGCCGCTCCGGGGTGGCGTTGAAGACGACGACCAGGTCACCGAGCTTCATCGTGATCACACCCGGGGTCTCGTCCTTGCCGGACAGCGGGAAGGACAGCTCGTCCTGCACCTGTGAGGCCGTACCGAGCGAGAACGCCTTCTCGGTCGTGCGGATTCTCAGTAGGTCCTGGTAGGCGGCGGAGGTCCCGGTGATCTGCGGGCAGCCGACCTTGACGCCGGTCAGCAACGGCCGGGCGTAGTCCCACTTGGACTGGTTGTCGGCCGCCATGGGCAGCCCGCGGCCGAAGCCGTTGCCGTCCGCGCAGTTCCAGTGGATGGCGTTGAACCAGTCCCCGCTGTCGAAGGAGTTGCGGTCCAGCGACTTCGAGCGCAGCAGGTCGGTGCCCGCCTGGGACAGGGCCGGCCCCTGCGACAGGGCGGCCGTGGCCATCGCCAGGACCTGCATGCGGGCCCGGTCGGACGCGGAGGTGTCCTTCGGGAGCTTGTAGGTCAGGGCGTCGAAGAGGGACTCGTTGTCGTGTGCGTCCACATAGGCGAGGGCGTCGCCGGGTGCGTCCGCGTAGCCGGCGGGCGAGCCGTTGTAGTCGACCTCCGCTCCCGTGACCTCCTTGCCGTCGGTGTCCGTGAAGTGGTACTTCGCGAGGTTTCCGGACAGCCCGACCTTGATCAGGTCCTGGTAGTGCAGGAGGCGCGCCTTCTGCTCCTCCTTCGAGCCGTTGGCGGTGGAGGAGTTGGGATCGGTGTACAGCCCGGACGCGAAGCCCTGGATGCCGGGGTCGGAGTCGAAGGGGCTGCCGCCGCGTACGGCGTCACGGGCGCGGTCGGAGAAGGTGGCGATGCCGGTGCCGGCCATGTTGGCCTGCGTGGCCTGCACGAAGCGGGCGTCGTTCGCGACCTCGCCGAAGTTCCAGCCCTCGCCGTACAGGATGATCTTCTTGCCGTCGACGCCGTCCTTCTCCACGGTCAGCGCGTCGAGGGCCTTGCGGACCGCGAGGATGTTGGCCTTCGGGTGGTGGCCCATGAGGTCGAAGCGGAACCCGTCGACCTTGTACTCCTTGGCCCAGGTGACGATCGAGTCCACGACCAGCTTGCCCATCATCGAGTTCTCGGGCGCGGTGTTGGCGCAGCACGTGCTGCTGGCCACCGAGCCGTCGGCCAGGAGCCGCTGGTAGTAGCCCGGCACGATCTTGTCGAGGACGGAGGTGTCCGCCTGGCCGCTGGCCGCCGTGTGGTTGTAGACGACGTCCATGACGACCCTGAGGCCGTCCTGGTTGAGCGCCTGGACCATCCTGCGGAACTGGACCGTGCGGGCGGTGCCGTCCGGGTCGGTGGCGTACGAGCCCTCGGGGACCGTGTAGTGGTACGGGTCGTAGCCCCAGTTGAAGGCGTCCTTCGCGGCGGTCTTCGCCACGCACGCCTGCTGCTGGTCGGAGTCGGCCGCGTAGGAGGCCAGGTCGCAGTCGGGACTCGCCTGGTCGGCCTTCTTCTCGGGGACGGTGGCGAAGTCGAAGGCGGGCAGCAGATGGACGTACGACGTGCCCGCCCTGGCCAGCTCCCTCAGATGCTTGGAGCCGTCGCTGTTCTTGTCGGTGAAGGCCAGGTAGGTGCCCTGGTCCTGGGCCGGGACGGTCTTGTCGGCGACCGAGAAGTCCCGGATGTGCAGCTCCTGGATCTGCGCGTCCTTCAGCGGTACGGCCCTGGGCTTGTGCAGGGCCGACCAGCCGCTCGGGGCGAGGGCCTTGTCGCCCAGGTCGACGACGAGGCTGCGCTCGGAGTTCGCGGTCAGGGCGACCGAGTAGGGGTCGGTGACCTTGTTGGTGACCATCTTGCGGACGCTGGGCGCCCAGACCTTCACGACGTACCGGTAGGTCTTGCCCTTCCATGACGCCGGGCCGGTGACGGACCAGACGCCGGTGGTGTCGTCGCGGTGCATGGGGTGGACCGAGCCGTCCAGCTCCAGTGCGACGCTCTGTGCCGTCGGCGCCCAGACGGAGAGTCTGGGCCTGCCGTCGTGGAAGACCGGCCCGAGCGCGGCCTTGGTCGCGCCGGGGTAGAGGTCGTCCAGCACGCCCGCGATCTGCACCCCGGTCGCGGCCAGGACGGCACCGTTGGCGGCGCGCTGCGAGGCGACGAGCTGGCCCTTCAGCGCCTGGCGCACCCGGTCCCGGTCACGCGGGTCGACGGACCAGGCGGTGTAGTCCTTCAGGTGCGGGAACTTGGCCTTCTGGGCGTCGGTCAGCGTGGTCTTCTCCAGCCGGATCCAGCGCTCGTCGTCGCTGGTCAGCGCCCCGTCCTTGACCGCGATCGAGCCGTCCAGGGAGTACAGCAGCTGGGTGGAGGCGGCGCCGTCCACGCCGTTCCAGGCGACGGTGTCCCGGTCGATCCAGATCGCCTTGGACGTGCTCAGGTCGAGGGCGGCCGAGCTGCCCGCCGGCTGCGGCAGCAGGTACTTCTCCTGGCCGTTCAACAGCCACACCTCGTAGCCGCTCGCCTTGAGGTCCAGGGACTGGTCGGCGGGCAGGTCCTTCTCGTCGCCCTTGTGGATGATGTAGCTGAGGCTGGTGGCACCCGCGGTGAGCGGCACCTCGAAGACCGCGCCATAGGCATCAGTCTTGACCGGCTTCAGCGGGTTCGACCAGTCGGTGGGGTTCGCGGCACCCGTCCAGACGTGCAGGCCCCAGCCGTCGTAGTCGCCGTCGGCCCGGTGGTAGTGGATGACCGCCTTGGTCTTGTCCTGCGCCGGATAGTCGGGCTTCTGGGTCAGTACGTCCGGCTTCCCCTGCTCGACCCAGACCTCACCCGTCTTGGTGACGTCGATGCTCCGGTCGGCGGAGACGTCCTTGTTGCCGTTCTTGTCGATGACCAGGAAGCCGACGTTGGAGGCGCCGGGCTTGAGCTTGACCCAGGCGAAGGCGCCGTAGGCGTCCCGGCCGGTGAACGGGTGGCTGGCCGGCCAGTTGGTGGCCTCACCGTCGGCGATGTCGCCCCAGGCGTACAGGCCCCAGTTGCCGTAGTCGCCGTCGGTGCGCTTGTAGTGGACGATCACGTAGTCGCGGGAGGAGGCCGTGGGGACCTCGGGCGCGGGCGGGGTGCCGGAAGTGCTGTTCGCCGTGGCGCTCGCGGTGTGCCCGGCCGAGTCGATCACGACGGCCTTGTAGCGCAGCGCGGTCCCGGCGGGTACGTCCTTGCCGAGGGTCTGGGTGACCTTGTACGGAGCGTGGTCGGCGGAGCCCAGCACCTGCCACTGGGCGTTTCCGACCTGGGCGGCGAAGACGACCCGGTTCAGCTGACCGCCGTCGACATCGGCTGTGACGTCCACCGTGCCGGTGGCTCCGGCGGCCGGCGCCTTCAGGGTGATCACCGGCACGGCGGCGGGCTTCGCGAGGGTGCCGGACGCCTTGTAGACGACGGCGGACCCGGCCGGGACGGTGACGCTGACCTTGCGGTCGCCGTCGGACGTCACGGAGTCGGTGGCACCGTAGATGCCCCGGTACGCCATGTCGGCGGAGCCGGTGGCGAAGGTCGCCGTCTGCGCCGCGTCGGCGTTGTTGAGGGCGACGACGTACTCCTGCCCGGTCTTCGCGTCCGTCCGGGTGAAGGCGTAGACGCCGGCGCCGTCGGCCGCGTAGCGCTGGGTCTGGACTCCGTCCGTCAGGGCCGGGTTGGCCTTGCGGAGCTTCGAGAGGTCGGCGATCTCCCGGTACAGCGGCGCACTGGTGTCGTACGAGTCGCTGGCGTGGGTGCGGTCGGTGCCGATCTCGTCGTCGTCGAGGTAGTCGGCGACCTTGGAGGCGAACATGGTCTGGCGGGCGTCCTTGTCGCCGCCGGAGCCGGTGAAGCCCTGCTCGTCGCCGTAGTAGACGACCGGGTTGCCGCGGCTGAGGAACATCAGCTCGTTGGCGAGCTCGTCCTTCTTCAGGATCTCGGCGTCGGTGGCCTTCGGGTTGTCCTGCTTGAGGAAGTACCCGATGCGGCCCATGTCGTGGTTGCCGAGGAAGGTGACCTGCTCGTACGCGTTGGCCTTGTCGGTCGTGTACTTGTAGTCGTCCCCGAAGACGCCCGCCAGCTTCTGGGCGCCGGCGCCCTGGGAGGCGTAGGCGCGGGCCGCGTCCTGGAACGGGAAGTCGAGCGTGGCGTCGAGGCGGCCCTGGGTGACGTACGGGGACGTGATGTTCGGGTCGGCGGAGTAGACCTCGCCGAACATGAAGAAGTTCCTGCGCCCGTGCGCCGCCGCGTACTTGTCGAGCGCGGTCGCCCACTGGGTCCAGAACGGCATGTCGACGTGCTTGACGGTGTCGATCCGGAAGCCGTCGACGGCGAAGTCCTTCACCCACCGCTCGTAGATCTTCTCCATGCCGTGGACGACCTCGGGACGCTCGGTCCACAGGTCGTCCAGGCCGGAGAAGTCGCCGTAGGTGGTGGACTCGCCGGCGTACGTCGAGTCGCCCCGGTTGTGGTACATCGTCGGGTCGTTGAGCCAGGCCGGGACCTTGGACTGGCTGGTGACCTTCGGGGTGTACGGGAAGGAGGCGCTGGAGACGGCCGGGAACTTCTTGCTTCCGTCCGCGTAGTCGGCGTCGTCGAAGGGCCTGCCGTCCTTGGTGAGGTACGGGAAGGCGCCCTTGGAGAGGTAGTCGTAGGACTTCTCCTGGTAGTCCACGACGTCGGCGGTGTGGTTGGTGATGACGTCGAAGAAGACCTTCATGCCCTTGGCGTGCGCCTTGGAGATGAGGGTCTTGAGGTCCTTGTTGGTGCCGAAGTGCGGGTCGACCTGGGTGAAGTCGGTGATCCAGTAGCCGTGGTAGCCGGCGGAGGCGTTGCTGCCCGTGCCCTGCACGGGGCGGTTCTTGAAGATGGGGGCCATCCAGATGGCGGTCGTGCCGAGGCCCTTGATGTAGTCCAGCCTCTTCGTCAGGCCCTTGAGGTCGCCGCCTTGGTAGAAGCCCTTGTCGGTGGGGTCGTAGCCGGTGCTGAGGCGGGAGCCGGTCAGGCCGCCCTTGTCGTTGGACGTGTCGCCGTTGGCGAAACGGTCCGGCATGACGAAGTAGAACTGCTCACGGGTGTCGTCGTGCCTGGCCGGCTGGGCGGCGAGGGCCGCGTCCGAGGGGGGCGCGGGTGGGGTGGCCGCCTGCGCGGCCAGTGGCTGGATCAGGGCGGCGGCAAGGGCCACGGCGGTGACGGCCGCGGCCCGTCTCGCTCTCGGTATCACAGGCGGTAACTCCTAGCGAATGCGGCTCATTTGGCTCCCTTGGGTCCGACCCCGCGCGACCGTATCGCCGACGAAAGGTTTACAGCAAGAGTCTTGAAACTCAGAGCAAGAAGTTTCAGCGTCAACCTTGACGTGCCCTTCTCAACTTCCTCACGCTCACGGGTTGTTCAACGCTGCCCCTTCTTCCGGAGCCGCACATGGGCAGACACCGACCCCCGGGAGTCCTCCGCCGAAAGGACAGCTCGGGCAATGTGACCTGGGAGTCCGGGACGAACCGCTCGTACACGACGGGCAGTTCGTCCGGCTACACGACGAGCGACACCTGGAAGTAGGCGTCCGGGTTCAGCAGCTCGACTTCCCGGCGTAGAGCGCGAGCGCCGTGTTCGAGCCCAAGGTGGCGGTGAACTGCCCACTGGAGTTCACCGTCACCGTCGTGTTGTTCTGGACGTTGCAGTACGTGCCCGCGGGCAGGGAGGTCTGGTACGTCCTGGTCAGGCTGCCGGACTCGTGGTTGATCGCCACATAGCCCCTGCTCCCCCGGCCGAACGCGATCGCGTTGTTGCCGTCGTCCCACCAGTCGGTGACCGCCTGGCCGCGGGTCGCGTTGCGGAAGGCGACCATGCGGATGATCTCCGGCCAGGCGTGCTGGCACTTCCAGCCGTCCTGCCAGCAGGCGCCCACCTGGCCGCCGTTGGGCGGGCCCGCGTCCGCGTCGGACCACTCGTAGCCGGAGTTGATGTCGGGGGCGCCGTACGGCCAGGCGAGCATGAAGACGTTGGCCAGGGTGTAGTTGGCGCCGTCCTTGTAGTTGAGGGTGCTTCCGTTGCGCTCGGTGTCGTGGTTGTCGACGAAGACGCCGGCCACCGAGCTGCCGAGGTAGCCCCAGCCCTCGCCGAAGTTGGTGAGGTAGGCCAGCTTCTCGTTGTTGAAGACGCGCTTGAGGTCGTAGGCGTAGCGGAACTCCTGGACGTCTCCGTTGCCGGTGTACTCGGAGGGCTGGACGGCCTCGTTCGCGCCGTAGATGACCTCCTGCTTCCAGTATGCGGAGGGGTTGGTCAGGCGGCTCTTGATGTTCGCCAGGTCCTCGGCCGGGATGTGCTTGGCCGCGTCGATGCGGAAGCCGTCGGCGCCCAGGGAGAGCAGGTCGTTCATATAGCCGGCGATGGTCTTGCGGACGTACTCCTCGCCGGTGTCCAGGTCGGCGAGGCCGACGAGTTCGCAGTGCTGGACGTTCCAGCGGTCCTGGTAGTTGGTGACCTGGGACGTGCAGTCGTCGAAGTCGGGGTACGAGTACAGGCCCGGATAGTCGTACTTGCTGTACGTCGAGCCGCCGGTGCCGGTGCCGCTGCCCGCCGACATGTGGTTGATGACGGTGTCGACGACGACCTTGAGGCCGGCCGCGTGGCAGGTGTCGATCATGCTCTTGAAGGCGGTGCGGTCGCCGAGGCGGCCCGCGATCTTGTACGACACCGGCTGGTACGACGTCCACCACTGCGAGCCCTGTATGTGCTCGGCGGGCGGGGAGACCTGGACGTATCCGTAGCCGGCGGGGCCGAGGGTGGTGGTGCACTCGCGGGCCACCGAGGCGTAGTTCCACTCGAAGAGGACGGCGGTGACGTCCTTGGTGCCGGGCGGGGAGGCCTCGGCGGTGGTCGGGTTCATGCCAACCAGAGCGGCGGCCGTGAGGGCGGCCACCGCGGGGAGGGTTCTGCGTGCCATGTGGGGTCCTTCGTCCTTGAAGGCTGGGGAAAGACCGCTGAAGAAGCTTGCTGCAATGTTTCAGCAAACTTGCGGTGACGCAGATGTTAAAGGCCCGCTGCCTGAAAGACAGCGGGCCGTTGTGAAGTTGATGCAAGAACTTTCAGAGGGGCCGTCAGGCCGCGTGTCAGACGGTCGTGAACCACACCGTCGTGTCGGCGGGCACCTTGGTCTCGTCATCGGCCTCGGTCACCTCACCGCTGGCGAGCAGCACACGGCCGTACGCCGGGGTCGTCACCGACTCCCCCGTGGTGTTCGCGACGCAGACGAACTCCCCGCGCCGGAAGGCCAGGACTCCCTCGGGTGCCCGCAGCCACTCCACCGCGTCGCCCGCGCCCAGGTCGGGCTGCGTCCGGCGGGCGGACAGGGCCGCGCGGTACAGCTCCAGCGTCGAGCCGGGGACGCCCGTCTGCGCCTCCACGCTCAGCTCGCCCCAGCTCGCCGGCTGCGGAAGCCAGCTGCCGCCGCTGCCGAAGCCGTACGAGGAGCCCTCGCGGGTCCACGGGATCGGCACCCGGCAGCCGTCGCGGAAGCCGTCCTGGCCGGCGCCACGGAAGTACGCCGGGTCCTGGCGCACCTCGTCGGGGAGGTCGACGACGTCCGGCAGGCCCAGTTCCTCGCCCTGGTAGACGTACGCCGAGCCGGGCAGGGCCAGCATGAGGAGGGTGGCGGCGCGGGCGCGGCGCAGACCCAGTTCGCGGTCGCCGGCGGTGCGGATCTGGGTGCCCAGGCCCGGGGGGTTGGCGAAGCGGGTGGCGTGCCGGGTGACGTCGTGGTTGGACAGCACCCAGGTGGCGGGGGCGCCGACCGGACGCATGGCCTCCAGGGTGCGGTCGATGACCCTCCGGAGCTCCTTCGCGTCCCATTCCGCGCTGAGGTACTGGAAGTTGAAGGCCTGGTGCAGTTCGTCCGGGCGGACGTAGTTGGCGGTGCGCTCGACGGTGGGGGTCCACGCCTCCGCCACGAAGATCCGCCCACCCGTCTCCCACCACCGCCCTTCTGACGAAGGCCCTTCGGGCCCCCTTTTATCCGCGTACTCGTCGAGGATCGTGCGCCACTGGCGGTAGATCGCGTGGACGCCGTCCTGGTCGAAGAACGGCATGACATCGTTGCCCAGCAGCTTGAGCTGGTCGTGGGAGCCGAGGTCGGGCAGGCCGTCGGCCTTGACCAGGCCGTGGGCCACGTCGATGCGGAACCCGTCCACACCCATGTCCAGCCAGAAGCGCAGGATGGAGCGGAACTCGTCGCCGACGGCCGGGTGCTCCCAGTTGAAGTCGGGCTGCTCGGGCGCGAAGAGGTGCAGGTACCACTCCCCGTCGGCCACCCGCGTCCACGCGGGACCGCCGAAGATGGACTCCCAGTCGTTCGGCGGGAGTTCGCCGTTCTTCCCCTTGCCGGGGCGGAAGTGGTAGCGCTCGCGCAGCGGGGAACCGGGGCCCTCGGCGAGGGCGCGCTTGAACCACTCGTGCTGGTCGGAGGAGTGGTTCGGCACGAGGTCGACGATGATCCTGAGGCCCAGCTCGTGGGCGTCGCGGATCAGCGCGTCGGCGTCGAGCAGGTTGCCGAACATCGGGTCGACGGCGCGGTAGTCGGCGACGTCGTAGCCCGCGTCGGCCTGTGGGGAGGCGTAGAAGGGGCTGAGCCACACGGCGTCGACGCCGAGGTCGCGCAGGTACGGCAGGCGGGAGCGTACGCCTTCCAGGTCGCCCATGCCGTCGCCGTTGCTGTCGGCGAAGCTGCGCGGATAGACCTGGTAGATGACCGCGTCCCGCCACCAGTCGCGGCGGCGGTCGGCAACGGCGGCGACGGTTGCGGCGGTGGAGTGGTGGGCCGGTGCGGCAGGGTGCTGCTGGCTCATGGCGTCCTTGGTGTGTAACGGGGTTCGGTTCATGGGCGCGTGGGTGCGGCGGCGGATGCGGGTGGGCCGGGGGTGCGTGTGCGAGGCGGCCGCGGTGACAGCGGGGTCGGATGGGCACCGCGGCCGCCTTCCCGCGCGGTGAGGCGCGCGGGAGTCCCTGGGCGGGCGTCAGCCCTTGGTGCCGCCGGCGGTGAGACCGGTGACGAGGTTCTTCTGCACGAGGTAGAAGAACACCGACACGGGTATCGCGATCAGCACCGCGGTGGCGGCCATGTAGTTCCACTGGGCGTCGTGCTCGCTGACGAAGGTCTGCAGACCGACGGCGAAGGTGTACTTCGAGTCGTCCAGCATGAAGGTCGTCGCGAAGGCGACCTCGCCGACGGCGGTGATGAAGTTGTAGAAGGCGGCGACGGCGAGGCCCGGGCGGGCCAGCGGCAGGATCAGCCGGAAGAAGGTGCCGAAGGGGGTCAGTCCGTCGACGCGTCCGGCCTCGTCGATCTCGAAGGGGATGGTGTCGAAGTACCCCTTGAGCAGCCAGGCGCTGTACGGCACGGCGGTGGTGCAGTTGATGACGATCAGCGCCCAGTAGGTGTCGATGAGATCGAGCTGGCTGAAGATCTCGTACATCGGCACGATCAGGATGGCGATCGGGAAGGCCTGAGTGAGCAGCAGGACCCACATCAGCTGCTTGTAGCCGGGGAAGCGCATCCGGGAGACCGCGTAGCCGGTGGTGGCGGCGACGAAGACGCCGATCAGGGTGGTGCCGCCGGCCACGATCATCGTCGACTTGAACCAGTCGAAGAACCCGGTGTGCTGGAGAACGAAGCTGTAGTTGGAGAAGCTGAGCTTGCCCAGGATCTTGCCCGGGTGCAGATAGTCGTCCTTCTCGGGGCCGAGCGACAGGAAGATCAGCCAGGCCACCGGGGCGAGCGCGATCAGGCTCGCGACGGCGAGTCCGCCGTGCAGGACGGCGGCGCCGAGGGGGCCGCGTTCACCGCGCCGGCGGGCGCGGCGCGGGGGCTGCGCGGCGGGGGTCGGCCCGGCCTCGGTCTTTTCCAGGGTCGTGGTGCTCATGGTGGTGGCTCCTGCGGCGTCAGACGGCGAGCTGGTCATTGCGCTTCAGCCAGCGGAAGTAGAAGGAGGTGAAGACGGTGATGATCGACAGCAGCAGTACGCCGTACGCGGCGGACTGGGCGAAGTCGCGCGGCTGCTGTCCGAAGCCCAGGAAGTAGGCCCAGGTGACGAGGATCTGGGCGTCGGGGGCGCTGGTCGGGCCGAACAGCAGGAAGATGATGGCGAACTGGTTGAAGGTCCAGATGATGCCGAGGAGTACGACGGTGGAGCTGACGGACCTCAGTCCCGGCAGGGTGACGTGCCTGAAGCGCTGCCAGGCGCTGGCGCCGTCCATCTCGGCGGCCTCGTAGAGCGAGGAGTCGATGGACTGCAGTCCGCCGAGCAGCGAGAGCATCATGAACGGCACACCGCACCAGGTGTTGACCATGATCGCGGCGAAGCGCTGCCAGAAGGTGTCCTCCAGCCACTGCGGCTGGGGCATGTGGAGCGCGTGCAGGATCTGGTTGATCACCCCGGAGTCGGAGAGCATGATCCGCCACGAGAAGACGGTGACGAAGGTCGGCACGGCCCAGGGCAGGACCAGCAGCACCCGGTAGAAGGTGCGGCCGCGCAGCTTCTCGTTGAGCATGAGCGCGAGGCCCAGGCCGATGGTGTAGTGCAGGGCCACACAGGCGGCCGTCCAGACGACCGTCCACAGGAAGTGCGACCAGAACCGGTCGTAGGACAGCGGGCCGAACAGAATGTCCTTGTAGTTGCCGAACCCGATGAACTTGTAGGTCGCCGGGATGTGGTTGACGCCGATGGTGCGCGCCGAGTTGAGGCTGTTGGCGTCGGTCAGGGTCAGGTAGACACCGCGGATCAGCGGGTAGCCCACGATCACGGCGAGCACGACGACCACCGGGGCGATCATCGCGTAGGCGTACCAGTACCTGTGGTACCCGTTCTTGATGCGCTGCCCCAGCCCGGGCCGAGGCGCGCGGTCACCGCGGCGCTTGCCGGTCGCGCGGTCGATGGCGACTGTCATGGTTCGACACCTTCAAAACGATCAGGGGTTGGGCCGGGCACAGGGCGGTGGCCGCCGGATCCTTCCCCTCCTTGCGAGAGGATCCGACGGCCACCCGGGCGTCACTTGCTGAAGTCGGGCACCAGCTTGGCGATGGCGACCTCGGCGTTGCTCAGGCCCTTGTCCAGCGACTCCTTGCCGCCGGCGATCTTCGGCAGCTCGGTGTCGAGCGGACCCCACAGGCTGCTGTACTCGGGCAGCGCCGGGCGGGGCTGGGCGGCGGAGAGGACGGCCTGGTAGCCGGCGATGCCGGGGTCGGCCTTGACCTGGGCGGTGTAGGCGTCCTCACGGGTGGGCAGGGTGGAGTTCTTCAGGGCGATGGTCTCCTGGGAGGCCGCCGAGGTCATGAACTTCACGAACTTCAGCGCCGCCGCCTGGTGGGACTTGTCCGAGCCGGCGTAGACCGCGAGGTTGTGGCCGCCGGTCGGGGCGCCCGCCTTGCCGGTGGAGCCGGCCGGGACGGTGGCGATGCCGAGGTTGGACTTGTCCTTGAAGGCGCTGCCCTTGTAGAAGTTCGTGATCTCCCAGGGGCCCTGGATGATCGAGGCGACCTTGCCGTTGACGAACGCGTCCTGGATGTGGGCGTAGGCGTCGGCGGTGGTGTCGGCCTTGTGCAGGCCCTGCCCGGAGAAGGTGCTCAGCCAGGTGCCGTAGGCCTTCTTCGCGGCGGCCGAGTCGACGGTGATCTTCTTGGCGGTGGCGTCGACGGTGTCGGTGCCCTCGCCGTAGAGGAAGGTCTGCGCGTAGTAGGCCTGGGTGGAGCCCCAGTAGCCGTACACCTTGTCCTTGGTGTCGATCTTGGCGGCGTCGGCCTTCAGCTCGTCCCAGGTCTTGGGGGCGTCGGTGATGCCGGCCTTCTTGAACAGGGCCTTGTTGTAGACGAGGGCCAGGGTGTCGGTGACCAGCGGCACGCCGTAGGTCTTGCCCTGGTACTGGGCCTGCTTGATCAGGCTCGGCTGGAACTTGGCCTGGTCGGCGAGGGCCTCGGTGCCGTCCAGCGGCAGGAAGTAGCCCTTCTTGGCGAAGGCCGGGGTCCAGCCGACCTCGGAGCGCAGCACGTCCGGGGCCCCCTTGGAGCCGGCCGCGGTGTCGAACTTGTTCTGCGCCTGGTCGAAGGGGACGTTGACGTACTTGACCTTGATGTTCTTGTTGGCAGCCTCGAACTGCTTGATCAGGGCCTGGTACGTCGGCGCCTCGTTCGTGGCGTTGGAGGTGTCCCACCAGGTGATGGTCACCGGGCCGTCCGACTTACCGCTGTCGCTGCTGCTCCCGCCACCGCAGGCCGTCGCCGCGAGGGCGAGGGACGCCACCAGCGCGGAGGCCGCTATGCCACGCCGCATGAGTTCTCCTTGAGGGTTTAGCCCGTGTGATGCCGACTGCGCCGTTGCGGCCGCCGAGCGACCAGGAACGTAACAGCGTTGTAAGCGTTGCGAAAGACCTTGCAGAAAAAAAGTGCAAGGGAACACGATGGTTACCCTGTCGTTACCGCTCAGCGGAGAGACGACACGTGTGCAAGACTCTGCAAGCTCTTGCCGCCACCAATTCGAGGGAGCCCGATGAGGCAGCAACCCAGGGCGGGCCGTCCGGCCGCTCGCGCACGGCGTCCCGTCGGTGTGCAAGGCGACATACGACCGGTACAGTCCGGTGCCGTGACCACACGGCTTGCGGACATCGCTGCGCAGGCGGGGGTGAGCGAAGCGACCGTCAGCCGGGTCCTCAACGGGAAGCCGGGCGTCGCCGCCACCACCCGCCAGTCCGTGCTCGCCGCGCTGGACGTCCTGGGCTACGAGCGCCCGGTCCGGCTGCGGCAGCGCAGCGAGGGCCTGGTCGGTCTGATCACCCCGGAGCTGGAGAACCCGATATTCCCGGCCCTGGCCCAGGTCATCGGCCAGGCCCTGACCCGCCAGGGCTATACGCCGGTGCTCGCCACCCAGACCCCGGGCGGGTCGACCGAGGACGAGCTGACCGAGATGCTGGTGGACCGGGGGGTCGCGGGGATCATCTATGTCTCCGGGCTGCACGCCGACACCACCGCCGACATGCAGCGCTATGAGCGGCTGCGGGCGCAGGGCGTGCCGTTCGTGCTGGTGGACGGGTTCTCGCCGAAGGTGCAGGCGCCGTTCATCTCCCCCGACGACCGGGCCGCGATGACGCTCGCGGTGACCCATCTGGTGTCGCTCGGGCACACCCGGATCGGGCTCGCCCTCGGGCCGAAGCGGTTCGTGCCGGTGCAGCGGAAGATCGAGGGCTTCGTGCGGGCCATGCAGGACCAGCTGGGCCTGGACGCCCCGGTGATCGAGACGGAGCTGATCCAGCACTCGCTGTACACGCTGGAGGGCGGCCAGGCGGCCGCGACCGCGCTGATCGACCGGGACTGCACGGCCGTGGTGTGCGCCAGCGACATGATGGCGCTCGGTGCCATACGAGCCGCCCGGCAGCGGGGGCTGGACGTGCCCCGGGACGTGTCGGTGGTGGGCTTCGACGACTCCCCGCTGATCGCCTTCACCGACCCGCCGCTGACCACGGTCCGCAAGCCGGTGCCGGCGATGGGCCAGGCCGCGGTGCGCACGCTGCTGGAGGAGATCGGCGGGACGCCCGCGCCGCACAGCGAGTTCGTGTTCATGCCGGAGCTGGTGGTGCGCGGTTCGACCGCTTCGGCGCCGCATGTCGTCCGTATGTCGTAGAAGGTGCGCGGCGGACCCGACCTTGGGATGATCGGGCGAAGGACCCTTTTCTGGCAGACTTGATGCCTATGAGTGACTCGACCGTGACGCAGTCGGAAGGTCGCGAGGAGGTGGCCGTTCCTCGGACCGTCACGGGCGAGGACGGCGGGGGTCCGCTACGGCGGGTGCGGCGGCCGCGTCGGCCCCGGCTCTGGTTCGAGATCCTTCTGATCGCGGTGAGTTACTGGACGTACTCGCTGATCCGCAACGCCGTCCCGGAGCAGAAGGACAAGGCGCTGCGCAACGCCGACTGGATCTTCCGGGTCGAGCACCAGCTGGGCGTAGCCGTCGAACAGTCCGTCAACCACGCCGTGAACTCGGTGACTTGGCTGATCATCGGGATGAACTACTACTACGCCACGCTGCACTTCATCGTCACGATCGGTGTGCTGGTGTGGTTGTACCGATGGCATCCGGGGCGTTACGCGGCGGCGCGGCTGGCGCTGTTCTCGACCACGGGTGTGGCCCTGCTCGGTTACTATCTGTTTCCGCTCGCGCCGCCTCGGTTGATGCGCGGCGGGGACTTCGTGGACACCGTGATGGTGCACCACACCTGGGGCTCGATGGCCTCCGGCGATCTGAAGCACATGTCGAACCAGTACGCGGCGATGCCGTCGATGCACATCGGCTGGTCGCTGTGGTGCGGGCTGACGATCTTCGCGCTGGCGTCCGTGCCCTGGGTGCGGGTGCTGGGCCTGCTCTACCCGGCGGCCACCCTGCTGGTCATCGTTGCCACGGCCAACCATTTCTGGCTGGACGCCGTGGGCGGTGTGCTGTGCCTGGCCTTCGGCTTCACAGTGGCACGGCTGTGGTACGGCGCGCTGCCGTACACCCTGCCCAGGCTGGTCCCGGCCCGCCGCCCCGAGCCGGAGCGGGCGACGGCTCGGGCCTGATCACCGCGGCTCCGGCCGGGCGTCACCCCCCGTTGCCGTAGAACAGCTCCTCCACCACCGTGCGCGCCCTGCGAGTGGTACGGCGGTACGCGTCCAGCATGTCCCCGGCGTGCCCG
>NZ_JBVIEB010000001.1:914332-917642 GCF_055572075.1 Streptomyces sp. NPDC030820 | reverse complement strand
TAGAACAGCTCCTCCACCACCGTGCGCGCCCTGCGAGTGGTACGGCGGTACGCGTCCAGCATGTCCCCGGCGTGCCCGGCGCCGTAGCCCAGGTAACGGCCCACGGCGGCCAGCTCGCGGGGCTCGGTGGGGAAGGTGTCCCCGGCCCGGCCACGCACCAGCATCACCGCGTTGCGCACCCGCGTCGCGAGCACCCAGGCCTCGTCCAGGATCTCCGCCTCCTCGGCGGACAGCAGCCCGGCCTCGCGGGCGGCGGCCAGCGCCTCGCGGGTGCGGGTGGTGCGCAGACCGGGGTGGTCCCAGCCGTGCCGGAGCTGGAACAGCTGGACGGTCCACTCGACGTCGGACAGCCCGCCCGGGCCGAGCTTGGTGTGCAGCCTGGGGTCGGCCCCGCGCGGGAGGCGCTCGGACTCCATACGGGCCTTCAGCCGGCGGATCTCGCGGACCGCCTCCTCCGGCAGCCCGTGCCGCGGGTAGCGCAGCGGGTCGATCAGCTCGGTGAAGCGCCGGCCCAGCTCGTCGTCCCCGGCGACGGGTTCCGCGCGCAGCAGCGCCTGGGACTCCCAGACCAGGGACCAGCGGCGGTAGTACGCCTCGTACGACTTCAGGGTGCGCACCATCGGGCCCGACTTGCCCTCCGGGCGCAGATCGGCGTCGATGAGCAGCGGCGGGTCGGCGCTGGGCAGCTGGAGCAGGCGGCGCATCTCGGCGACGACCTTGTTCGCGGCGGCGGCCGCCTCGTGCTCGTCCACGCCGTCCTGCGGCTCGTGCACGAAGACGACGTCCGCATCGGAGCCGTAGCCCAGCTCGTGCCCGCCGAACCGGCCCATCCCTATGATCGCGAACCGGGTGGGCAGCGTGTCGCCCCAGCCGTCCCGGGCCACCGCGCGCAGGGTGCCGGCGAGGGTGGCGGCGGTGAGGTCGGAGACCGCCGCGCCGACCCGGTCCACCAGGGCGCCCTGGTCGGCCTCGGCGGGGCTGGTCTCGGTGCCGTAGGAGCCGACGATGTCGGCGGCGGCCGTGCGGAACAGCTCGCGGCGGCGCACGCCACGGGCCGCGGTGACGCCCTGCTCGGCGTTCTCCGCGCGGCCCACGGCGGCCAGGATCTCCTGCTCCAGGTGGGCGCGCCCGCGGGTGTCGAGGCCGCCGCCCTCGCCGTCGCCCAGCAGGGCCACCGCCTCGGGGGCGCGCATGAGCAGGTCGGGGGCCAGGCGGCCCGCCGACAGCACGCGGGCCAGGTTTTCCGCGGCCGCCCCTTCGTCCCGGAGCAGGCGCAGATACCAGGGTGTCTTGCCGAGCGCGTCGGAGACCTTGCGGAAGTTCAGCAGACCCGCGTCCGGGTCCGCGGAGTCGGCGAACCAGCCGAGGAGGACGGGGAGCAGGGTGCGCTGGATCGCCGCCTTGCGGGTCACTCCGGAGGCGAGCGCTTCGAGGTGGCGCAGGGCGGCTGCCGGGTCGGCGTAACCGAGGGCGACGAGGCGCTCGCGGGCCGCCTCGGGGCTCAGGCGGGCCTCGCCGGGGGCGAGTTGGGCGACCGCGTCGAGGAGGGGGCGGTAGAAGAGCTTCTCGTGGAGCCTGCGTACGACGCCCGTGTGCCGCTTCCACTCGCGGATCAGCTCGGCCACCGGGTCGGTGCGCAGGCCGAGGGAGCGGCCGAGGCGCCGCTGGTCCTCCTCGGCGACCGGGACGAGGTGGGTGCGGCGCAGGCGGTAGAGCTGGATGCGGTGCTCCATCGAGCGCAGGAAGCGGTACGCCTCGTCCAGGCGGGCGGCGTCCTCGCGGCCGACATAGCCTCCGGCGGCCAGGGCCTGCAGGGCGTCCAGGGTGGTGCCGCTGCGCAGGGCCCGGTCGGTGCGGCCGTGCACCAGCTGCAGGAGCTGGACGGCGAATTCGACGTCGCGGAGGCCGCCGGGGCCGAGCTTGAGCTCGCGCTCGATCTCGGACGCGGGGATGTTCTCCACCACGCGCCGGCGCATCTTCTGGACGTCCGGTACGAAGTTCTCGCGCTCGGCCGCCTTCCAGACGAGGGGTTCGAGGGCGTCTACGTAGGCTTGACCGAGTTCTGCGTCCCCCGCTACCGGGCGGGCCTTGAGGAGGGCCTGGAACTCCCAGGTCTTGGCCCAGCGTTGGTAGTAGGCGAGGTGGGAGGAGAGGGTGCGGACCAGGGGGCCGTTGCGGCCCTCCGGGCGGAGGTTGGCGTCCACCGGCCAGATGGAGCCCTCCACGGTGGTCTCGGAGCAGATCCGCATGAGGTGGGAGGCGAGGCGGGTGGCCGAGGTGAGTGCCTTGGCCTCGGTGGTGCCATCGGCCGCCTCCGCCACGAAGATCACGTCCACGTCGGAGACGTAGTTCAGTTCGTGGCCGCCGCACTTGCCCATCGCGATCACCGCGAGGCGGCAGGCGGCGGCGTCCTCTGGGGCGTGCGCTTTCGCTATGGCGAGCGCGGTGCGGAGGGTGGCGGTGGCGAGGTCGGCGAGTTCGGCGGCCGTCTCTGCGACGTCCGTGGTGCCGCAGACGTCGCGGGCGGCGATGGAGAGCAGACAGCGGCGGTAGGCGACGCGGAGCGCGACGGGGTCGGTGGCCTCGGCCAGGCCCCCCTCGAACTCCTCGACGCCGGGGTGCAGGTCCCGGGGCTCGTAGGTGACCAGGGCGTGCCAGTCGCTCGGGTGGCGGGCCAGGTGGTCGGTGAGGGCGGCGGAGGCGCCGAGCACGCCGAGGAGGCGGTCGCGCAGCGGCTTGGCCGCGATGAGGGTGTCCAGCAGTTCGCGGTGGGCCGTCTGGCCGTCCTGGGCTTCCAGGAGGCGGACCAGGCCGTGCAGGGCGAGGTCGGGGTCGGCGGTGGCGCCCAGGGCTTCCAGGAGGACGGGGTCGTCGCGGACGGCGGTGAGTTCCGGGCCGTCCAGGAGTCGCTCCGCTGCGGAGGGGTCGGTGAAGCCGTGTCGGAGCAGGCGGGTGAAGGTACTGCTTCTACGCCCCGGCGTCATCTCCGTGCCTCCCCTTGGGTGCGGCTGCGTGCGTCTCGAATCGGAATCGTCCTGGCCAGAGCCTAACCGGAGGGGGGCGGGGGGGCTTCGCCGAGCAGGTGTGGTTCTTGCGGGGGCGGGGGCGGGGGCGGGGTCGGGTCTCCTGCGGGTGCGGGGGCCCTGCGGGGCCTTGGCGGCTTCGGGGGGCCTGCGGAGCGTTGGCGGCTTCGAGGGCGTGGGCCTGTGCCGAGGCGGGGTGGTCCCGGTGTGTGGTCGGCTGCGGGTGCGGGGACCCTGCGGGGCGCGGGCGGCTTCGGGGGCGGGGGCCCTGCGGGGCCTTGGCGGCT
>NZ_JBVIEB010000001.1:499157-914232 GCF_055572075.1 Streptomyces sp. NPDC030820 | reverse complement strand
TCGGGGCGGGGCCTGCGGAGCGTTGGCGGCTTCGAGGGCGTGGGCCTGTGCCGAGGCGGCGTGGTCCCGGTGTGTGGTCGGCTGCGGGTGCGGGGACCCTGCGGGGCGCGGGCGGCTTCGGGGGCGGGGGCCCTGCGGGGCCTTGGCGGCTTCGGGGCGGGGCCTGCGGAGCGTTGGCGGCTTCGAGGGCGTGGGCCTGTGCCGAGGCGGCGTGGTCCCGGTGTGTGGTCGGCTGCGGGTGCGGGGGCCCTGCGGGGCGCGGGCGGCTTCGGGGGCGGGGGCCCTGCGGGGCCTTGGCGGCTTCGGGGGGCCTGCGGGGCGTTGGCGGCTCCGAGGGCGGGGACCTGTGCCGAGGCGGCGTGGTCCCGGTGTGTGATCGGCTGCGGGTGCGGGGGCCCCGCGGGGCGCGGGCGACTTCGAGGGCGGGGGCCTGTGCCGAGGCGGTGTGTCCCGGTGTGTGGTCGGCTGCGGGTGCGGGGCCGTGCGAGGCGTTGGCGACTTCGGGGGCGTGGTGTCGTGCCGGCACGTGGTCCTGGGCCGGGCGGTGGGGTCCCGGTGTGTGGTCGGCTGGGGGTGCGTGGTCCCTGCGGGGCGGGGTCGGGTGCGGGGCCTGTGCCGAGGCGGTGTGGGGTGCCGGTGCCTGCGGGCCCGGGCGGCTTCGGGGGCGTGGTGTCGTGCCGGTACGTGGTTCTGGGCGGAGTGGCTTGGGACGCGTGGGCCCTGCGGGGCGCGGCGGCTTCAGGTGCGTGGTGTCGTGCCGGTGCGTGGTCCTTGGAGGGGGTGACCTGGGGTGCGTGGTGCCCCGCGGTTCGGTGGGGTGCCGGTGCGTGTCCATGCCTGCGGCAGCCTGTGCGCGTGGTTCGTGGCTGGGGGCGCGCCCTGGGTGGTCCGGGCGTCGGTGCCCGCGCGGCGTGGTGTCCGTCCTCGGGTCGGCGGGCCGCTTGTTGGACATTGCAAGGAGTTTTCGCCGGCCGCTGCGGGCGGACACCACCCGAAACGTCCCCTTCCCGCCGTGCGCGGCTGCGGCCCCGCGCAGTAGTTCATCTGGTTTTCACCGTGCCGGTTGGGGGCCGTACGGCGGGGGAATGTTGACGTGAGCATGCTCTGTCCGCACCGCCAACCCCGTCCCACCCCCACACCGGAGGTTGATGTGTCCGGCAGTTCCGTGTACCGCCGTGCCCGTACCGTCGTGGCGTCCACAGCGGCCCTCGCCGCGGCCGCGTTCGGGCTGTGGACCGGGATCGGCGCAGAGTCCGCGCACGCCGCGGGCGCCGTGCCGAGCCCGGACCACGTGGTCGTCGTGGTCTTCGAGAACCACGCGTACAGCCAGGTCATCGGCTCCTCCCGCGCCCCGTACATCAACTCGCTGAAGTCGGGAGGTGCCAACCTGACGCAGTCGTACGCCGAGACGCACCCGAGCCAGCCGAACTACTACGCGATGTTCTCCGGCGACACCCAGGGCATCACGGACGACAGTTGTGTCACGCCCGGATTCTCCTCGGAGCCCAACCTGGCGTCCGAGGTGATCGACGCCGGCCGTACCTGGGCCAGCTACAACGAGGATCTGCCCAGCCAGGGTGACACCACGTGCAGCAGCGGCGACTACGCACAGAAGCACAACCCGTGGTTCGGGTTCAGCAACGTGCCGGCGGAGAGCGCCATGACGTTCGACCAGTTCCCGACGGACTACTCGACGCTGCCCCAGATGTCGTACGTGGTCCCCAATCTGTGCAGCGACATGCACGACTGCTCGGTGTCCACCGGTGACACCTGGCTGAAGAACCACCTGGGTGCCTACGCGACCTGGGCCAAGACCCACAACAGCCTGCTCGTCGTCACGTTCGACGAGGACAACCGGCTGAGCGGGAACCGGATTCCGACCGTGCTGTACGGGCAGCCGGTGGCCGCGGGCTCGTCCAGCTCCACGACGTACAACCACTACGACCTGCTGCGCACCCTGGAGGACAGCCAGGGGCTGACCTCGCACGCGGGCAACGCGGCCTCCGCCAAGGACATCACCGGCATCTGGGCGTCCTGACGTGTACGTAGCGGACAGCCGCGCGAGTACGCCGGCGTCCGCGGACGGTGCCGTCCGGCCACTGGCCGGGCGGCGCCGTGCCGCGATCGCCCCGACCGTTCTCGCGCTCGGAACGGTCAGTCTGGTGACGGACGTGTCGTCCGAGATGGTCACGGCCGTGCTGCCGTTGTACCTGGTCAGCGGGCTGGGTCTGTCGCCGTTGGGCTTCGGGCTGCTGGACGGCGTGTACAACGGGTTCTCGGCGGTCGTACGGCTGGTGGGCGGGCACCTGGCCGATCGCGGTGGCGGGCGGCACAAGTGGGTCGCCGGGTTCGGGTACGTGGTGTCGGCCGTGTGCAAGCCGTTGCTGCTGGTTGCTCATTCGCTGACTCCGATCGGGCTGGTTCTCGCCGCCGACCGCACGGGGAAGGGGCTGCGGACGGCGCCCCGGGACGCCCTGATCTCGCTGTCCAGCACGGCGGAGTCGCGGGGGCGGGCCTTCGGGGTGCACCGGGCCATGGACACGGCCGGGGCGCTGCTCGGGCCGCTGGTGGCCTTTCTGATCCTGCGGGCGACCGTGGACGGATACGACGCGGTGTTCACCGTCAGCTTCTGTGTCGCGGTGCTGGGCGTGCTCGTCCTGGTGCTGTTCGTGCCGGGCGGGCGTGCCGGTGTGCTTCCGGCCGAGCGGCCCAGTCTGCGCGGTGCCGTGGGGCTGTTGCGGCGGCGGGGGCTGCGGCGGATCGCGGTGTGCGCGCTGCTGCTGGGTCTGGCCACGGTCAGTGACTCGTTCGTGTATCTGCTGCTCCAGCGCCGCCTCGGCGTCCCGGACCGGTGGTTCGCGCTGCTGCCGCTCGGTACGGCCGCCTCCTTCCTGCTGCTGGCGGTGCCGCTCGGGCGGCTCGCGGACCGGGTGGGCCGGTGGGCGGTCTTCGTGGGCGGGCACGGTGCCCTGCTCGTCGCGTACGCGTCGCTGCTCACCGCGTGGCGCGGCTCGGCCCTGCCGTATGTCGTCCTCGCCCTGCACGGCGCCTTCTACGCGGCCACCGACGGGGTGCTGATGGCGGCGGCCTCGGACGGGGTGCCGGAGGCACTGCGCTCGTCGGGGCTGGCCCTGGTGCAGACCGGGCAGGCCGCGGCCCGGTTCGCCTGCAGTCTGCTGTTCGGCGCGGCCTGGACGGTGTGGGGCGACCGGGCGGCGCTGGCGGGCGCGGCGGTGGCGCTGGTCGTCTGTGTGGTCTTCTCCGTCGTCGTTCGCCCGAAGGGGGCGGTGCCCGCATGACCGTACGCAACCGCGTCCTGATCCTGGTCGCCGCCGTCGCCGTGCTCGCGGCGGTGGGGCTGGCGTCCGTGCTGCACGCCTCGGCCCGCGCCGACCGCCGTGACCAGGCGCAGGCGGGCGGTCCGCGGGTCACGGCGGGGGCGGTGACGCTGACCGGGCACGGGCGGATGGTGTTCCGCAACATGGCGTGGGGGCCGCACCGGGACGAGCTCGTGAGCGTTCCGGCCGGTGATCCGTCGGGGGCGCGGACGGCGTCCGGGGTCAAGTGCCTGCGTTTCCACGCCGCTTCGGGCACCGGTGTCTGCCTGCAGGCCGTGCACGGCCCGGTCTCGGACACCTATCGCGCGCTGATCCTGGACGCGCGTCTGCGGACCGTGCACCGGTACGACGTCCCGGGCATCCCCTCACGTGCCCGGGTCTCGCCGACGGGTCACTTCGCCGCCTGGACGGCGTTCGTGGGCGGCGACTCGTACGCCGGTACCGACTTCTCCACGCGTGCGGCGATCGTGGACACGAGGAGTGGTGAGCTGATCCCGTCCCTGGAGGACTTCCGGATCGTCAAGGACGGGCACACGTACCACGCGGCGGACGTCAACTTCTGGGGCGTGACGTTCGCGGCGGACGACCGCACGTTCTACGCGACTCTGGCGACGAAGGGGCGCACGTATCTGATCCGGGGCGACCTGCGCGCCCGTACGGTCACCACCCTGCACGCGAACGTCGAGTGCCCGTCCCTCTCGCCCGACGGCACCCGGATCGCCTACAAGAAGCGGGTCAAGGGCCTGCCGAAGGACGCCCCTTGGCAGCTGTACGTACTCGACCTGCGCACCTTGCGGGAGACCCCGCTCGCCGAGTCCCGCAGTGTCGACGACCAGGTGGTGTGGCGCGATGCGCACACCCTGGTCTACGCCCTGCCCGGGGACTACGGCGCGGACCTCTACACGGTTCCCGCGGACGGCTCCGGGGCCCCGCGCCGGATCGCCTCGGCCGCGGTGTCCGCCGCGTACGTCGGCTGACCGTGCGGACCGTTCAGGGCAGTGTCCAGAACCGGACCGTGACGAGATAGAAGACGGCGGCCCAGAAGACCATCGCCACCGCGACCACGGCGAGGCCGCGGACGTTCGTTCTGGCCACCGCCTCGCCCGGTGGCGGGCGCAGCCACCCCCCGAGCAGCCGGTTCACGTAGAAGGGCATCGTGAGGAAGCTCATGAGGAAGCTCGACAGCAGGTTCCCCACGAGCAGGCCGATCCAGAGCGGCAGGTGCAGCGGGGACAGCGCGAGCGTCAACAGCACGACGGTCGGGTACAGGCCGACCCAGACGGCCAGGGAGGTCTTGGTCGCGGAGGGCGGCGGCGGTGCCTCCTTGCCGTCGCCCCCGAACGCGAACCAGCTGCCGAACGAGTTGTCGATCGTGCGCAGCTTGAAGTCGTTGAACTTCTCGCCCGCGGCCAGGATCTTCTGCCGTTGCGGCGACGTGAGCCAGGCGTCGAGGTGCTCGGCCGTGTCGTACCGGTACAGCGTGGTCCACTCCTCCTGCAGTCCCTCGACCGGGCGGAAGAGCTCGGTCCCGCGGAACCCCTCGAACTTGCTCTCCTCCTCGACCATGTGATGCTGCCACTCGAGGAAGTCGTCGACGTGGTCCGGGTGGACGCGGTGGGTGACCACCACGGTCACCAGGGGATCCAGTGCCTGCGTGCCGCTGCTGACCACCTGCTGGGTCGCCGGGCCGTCGAAGTACTTGGCGCCGACGTCGAGGTACGTCTGCCGGGTCGCGCTGTTGATCCAGGTCTGAAGGTGCGCGACCGAGTCGAAGCGGTACACCACGACCCAGTCGGGTTGCAGGGGGGTCGGCGGCGAGATCTCGGCGCCGAGGAAGCCGGGGTAGTAGGCGGCGGCGGCGTTCAGGTCCTCCTGCCAGGTCTCGTACTCCTTCTCCATGCCGGGCAGGACCTTCTGCCCGATGATCGCCGTGGCCGCGGCGGCGACGTTCTTCGTGGTGTCCATGGTGCTCAGCCTGCCGACACCGACTGCTGTGCGTGTAGCCGGCCGTAGATCCGTTCCGGTGTCAGCGGCAGCGCGCGGTAGCGGACGCCCGTGGCGTCGTGGACCGCGTTCGCCAGCGCGGGGGCCACCGGATTGATGCAGCACTCCGCCATGCCCTTGGAGCGCATGGGCCCCACCGAATCCGCCGAGTCCACGAGGAGAACCTCGGTACGGGGGACGTCCGCGTAGGTGGGCATGCGGTAGTTCCGGAAGTTCGGGTTGGTCATCGCGCCGTTGTCGTCGACGTGGTGGTTCTCGGTCAGCGCGAAGCCGATCCCCTGGGCGACACCGCCCTCCACCTGTCCGCGGACCTGCGCCGGGTTGATGATCACTCCGGCGTCCGCCGCCTGCACGCTGTACAGGATCCGTATCTCGCCCGTCACCCGGTGGACGGCGACCCGGAACCCCTGGGTGTTGGAGGTGACGCTGCGGGGCGAGCCGTACGCCTTGCGGGCGGCGGTGAACCGGATGCCGCGCGCTCGGGCCGACGCGACGAGTTCGGCCAGCGACACCCGGCGGTCCCCGCAGACGACGCCGTCGTCGTCCATGGAGCACAGCACGACGTGCACGCCCGTGTGTGCCGCGGCGAACTCCAGGATGCGGTCGCGCACGGCGCCGGCCGCGCGCAGGACGGCGTTGCCCGCCACGAAGAGGCCCGCGCTGGCGAAGGCGCCGGTGTCGAATCCCGTGCGGTCGGTGTCGGACTGCACCAGTCGGATCCGGGCCGGCGTGGTGCCCAGCTGGCTCGCCGCGATCTGGACATGGGCCGTGGAGGTGCCCTCCCCGAACTCCACCGTTCCTACGGCAAGTTCGTAGATGAGGTCGTCGCCGAGCGTGACCCAGGCCTCGCAGAGGTGCTCGGTCGGGGGCGCCGTCTCGTGCAGGGAACTCGCCACACCGGTTCCGACGAGCCACTCGGGTCCGGGCGGCGGCTGGTCGGCCGTACGGGTCAGGGCGTCGCCCACGAGGTCGATGCAGGTGGCGAGCCCGTCCTCGGTGAAGAGCACGTCGTCGGGGCCCTCGTGCAGGGCGACCAGTGGCTCACCCGGCCGCACGATGTTGCGCCGGCGCAGTTCCAGCGGGTCGAGGTGCAGGGCGCGGGCCAGTTCGTCCATCGCCGACTCCACGGCGAACGCCGGCTGGGTCATCCCGTAACCGCGCAGGGCACCGCTCGGCACCGTGTTCGTGTACACGGAGTACGCGTCGTACCTCTTGTTGGGGCAGCGGTAGATCATGACGGCGGCGCCGCCCGCGTACACCGTCTCGCCACCGTGGTTGCCGTAGGCGCCGGTGTTGGAGACGTTGCGCACCTGGAAGGCCGTCAGCGTGCCGTCGGCCTTCGCTCCGAGCTTGACCGTCAGGGTCATCGGATGCCGCGGCGAGGCCGTGGTGAACTCCTCCTCCCGGGTGTACTCGAGACAGGTGGGCCGCCCGGTGTCCAGGGTGGCGAGCGCGACCAGGTCCTCCGAGATCACCTCTTGCTTGCCGCCGAAGCCGCCGCCGACCCGCTTGCAGAACACCCGTACCTGGTCGGGGCGCAGGCCGAACAAGTGCTCCAGTTTGCCCTTGGCGATGGACGGTGACTGCGAACTGGTGCGGACGTTCAGCCGGCCGTCCTCCATCCAGGCGATCGAGCCGTGGGTCTCCAGGTGCCCGTGCTGCACCCGCGGTGAGAAGTACGTGCCTTCGTGGATCACGTCGGCCGCGGCGAACCCCGCCTCGACATCACCGATGTCCGAGTGGAGTTCGACCAGGATGTTGTGGACGGGGTCACGGACGAACGGGTCGTGGGATCCGTGCAGTTGGGGGGCGCCGTCGGCCATCGCCCGCTCGGGGTCGAACACCGCCGGCAGCACCTCGTACGTGACGGCCAGGCGCCGGCAGCCCTCCTCCGCCGCCCCGACGGTGTCGGCCAGGACGGCGGCGACGCGCTGGCCGACGAAACGGACCGTGTCGTCGAGGATGTACGTGTCGTCCGGGTCCACCAGGTGGTCGGTGTGGATCGCCGTGGTGAAGCGTTTCCGCGGTACGTCCTCCCAGGTGTAGACCCGGTGCACGCCGGGCACGGCCAGTGCGGCGCTCTTGTCGACCGAGAGGATCCGGGCGTGCGCGTGCGGCGCGTGGAGCACCTTGAGGTGCAGCAGGCCGTCGATGTGCGTGTCCATGGTGAACTCGGCGTGACCGGTCACGACGTCCTGGCCCGCGGGGGCGCCGACGCTCGTCCCGACGGCCTTGCCCGGCGCGGCCGTCTCCACCGCGCCGACGCCCCGCACCGCGTCCTCGATCGCCCGGTAGCCGGTGCAGCGGCAGAGGTTGCCCTTCAGCGCCCGCGGCAGATCCGCCTTCTGCTCCTCGGTGAAGGTCGCCGAGGTCATGATCATCCCAGCGGTGCAGAAACCGCACTGGAACCCCGGGGCGTCGCGGAACTGCCGCTGCATGGGATGCAGGGCGCCGGGCCGCCCCAGGCCCTCGATCGTGGTCACCTCACGGCCGTCCGCGCGGAACGCGGGGGTGATGCAGCTGTGGACGGGTTCGCCGTCCAGCCACACCGTGCAGGCGCCGCAGTCGCCCGCGTCACAGCCCTTCTTGACGCCGAAGTGCCCGAGGTCACGCAGGAAGGTGCGCAGGCACTGGCCGGGTGCCGGTTCCCGGTCGAACCTGTTGCCGTTCACGAGGTAGGTCATGCCAGGTCCCCAGCCAGGAGTTCGCGGCGAATCTCTTCGGCGAAGTGCTGTGTCAGATGCCGACGGTGGTCGGGCGTGCCGTTGGGATCGGCGAACCAGACGCCGGCGGGAAGGGCGTCGATGCTCTGCCGCAGAGTCCGGGCGTCGGGCACGGCGTCGAAGGCGATCCGGACGGGCCGCGTGGTACCGGCGGTGACGGTGAGCAACAGATCGTCCCCGCCCGGCCGTTGGGTACCGATGAGGAACACCGTCGAACGGCCGAGCCGGGTCAGGGAGAAGCGGCGGTGCGCGGTGCGTCTGCGCAGCGCGTGCGCCGGAACGGTGACACGCCGCAGGATCTCTCCCGGAGCGAGAATGTTGCGGTGCTCGCCCGTCACGAAGTCGAGGGCGTCGACGACGCGTACGGAGCCGTCCGGAGCCCACAGTTCGTACTGCGCCTCCAGCGCCACCGTCAGGGTGATCATCGGTCCGGCCGGAAGGGACATGCAGATGTTGCCGCCGACGGTCGCCGCGTTCCAGACCTTGAACGAGGACAGGAAGGCCTCGCAACTCGCGCGGAGGAGAATTCCCGCGGTCCAGTCCATGGGGCAGGCGAAGGCGTGCAGATCGCGGATCGTGCAGGTGGCGCTGATCTCGAGTCCGCCGTCGGCCGTCGGGACAAGGGGTTCCCAGCGCAGGGCCGTGAGGTCGATCAGCCGGTGCAGGTCCGGCTGCTCGACGGAGTAGAGCCAGGTTCCGCCGGCGAGCCAGGCATCGCCGTGGTGCCAGTCCTCGCCCGGACGATCGGACGGCTGCCGGACTACTTCGGTGATGGTGTTGAGGTCCATGAAAACGACCTACGGAGAAAAAGACCCCGGGAGACGGATGTCCCGTGACACCGTGGGAATTGTTGTCCCGCTCATGGACGACCCGCGGGTACATATGTCTGTGATTACGCTTTCGGCCAGCGTATCCCAGCGTGCCGACGACGGCCCTCGGAGCGAGAAGAGCAGCGCGGAGCCGCACGCCCGGACACTCGCGCCGGCCTCCGGGCAGGGGGCTGACCAGTACGGATGTCGATGGTCCCCGGAGGCCCCGGTGGCCCCGGCGGTTGCCGAGCCATCGGTCCGGCCGGCTCCGGGCTGTCGGTCGCGCGTCGGCCCTCGCGGAACCACACTGGTCATCGGGGCCGCCTCGCCTGGAAGGGCGTGCCCACGACAAGAGGACGGACCCATGCCCACGGACATGTCTCCCGGCCCGCTGAGATTCCTGGTCTTCGGTGCGGCGCTGCGGGCCGATTCGGCCAACGCCCGCCTCGCCTCACTCGTGGCCCGGCTCATCTCCGACACCGGTGCCACCGTCGACCTGGCCGCCATGCGCGACTTCGACATGCCCTTGTACGACGGCGACATGGAGGCCGACGAGGGGCTGCCGCGCGGCGCCCTCGACCTGCGCGACCGACTCGACCGGAGCGACGCCTTCGTCATCTCCTCGCCGGAGTACAACGCCTCCGTGCCGGGAGTACTGAAGAACGCGATCGACTGGGTCTCCCGTATCCGGCCGCAGCCGTTCAAGACCAAGCATGCGCTGCTCGTCTCCGCCTCGCCGTCCCTGGTCGGCGGCAACCGCGGGCTGTGGGCCCTGAGGATCCCCCTGGAACACCTGGGCACCCGCGTCTACCCGGACATGTTCAGTGTGGCCAACAGCTACCAGGCCTTCACCGAGGACGGAACGCTGGCCGACCCCGGGCTGCAGCAACGTCTCACCGATACCGTGGCGGGTTTCCTCAGCCTCGTCGAGGCGGACGTGCGCTACGTCTGTCTGGAACGCCGGTGGTACGAGTTCCTGGGAGACCGTACCGAGGCGGCCGTCACCCAGCGGGCCGAGGCGTGATGCGAACGTAGCGGGCCGGGTTCACAGGCGCACGATGACCAGGGCGGTGTCGTCGGTGGCGCCACCGGGTGGGAGCAGGTCGTCGAGCACGGCGTCGGCGAGGGCTTCGGGCTCTTCCGCCCGGTGGCGGGCCAGGGAGTCGGCGAGCCGGGCGAGGCCGGTGTCGATGTCCTCGTGGCGGCGTTCGATCAGGCCGTCGGTGTAGAGCACGAGAACGGCGCCCTCGCGGAAGGCCGTGACAGCCTGGACCCGGGGGGCGTGTTGAGGGCGGGCGGCCAGTGGCGGGTCGGTGGCCTGGTCCAGGAACTGGACGGTCCCGTCCCTCTGCAGGAGCCCGGGCGGGGGGTGGCCGGCGCTGCTGTAGGTGATGGTGCGGGTCTCCCAGTCGACGAATGCCGTGGCCACGGTCGTGTTCTCGGCGCCCTCGATGGTGCGGGCGTACAGCCCGAGGACTTCCAGGGCACGGGCGGGACCTGCGGCGACGAGGGAGGCGGCGGTGAGGGCGCTGCGCAGTTGTCCCATGACGCCGGCCGCGGGCAGGCCGTGGCCGACGACGTCGCCGACGGCGACGGCGATGCGGTCGCCGGGCAGATCGGCCAGGTCGTACCAGTCGCCGGCCACGTTCAGCGCTTCGACGGCGGGCCGGTAGCGGACGGCCGCCGGATGCCGGCCGACCGGCCGGGGAGCGGGCAGCATGGCTTCCTGCAAGGTCAGCGCGACTTCCCGGGCATGGATGAGCTCGGTGACGTCCTCCACCCGGTGCAGCAGCAGCGTCACCTGCCCGTCAGGTCCGAGCACGGGAATGTTGGTCAGGTTGAAATACCGCTCGTGCGCCACGCCGGGCTGGTCGGGGTCCTCCATGTCGATGCGCTGGAGCGCCACGATGCTGCGCTCACCGGTTGCCACCGTCCGGCGCAGTGACGCCAGGATTCTGAGCAGGAGAGGCTCGGCGGGGTCCTTGTCGGGGCGGTCCTCGGGCAGGAAGCGACCGACCAGTTGCTCGCGGGGGAGGCCCCTGAGGGTCAAGAACTCCGGGTTGGCGTCCACGAAGACCAGCTGCGGGGTCAGCAGCGCCACCGCTCCGGGAGTGGCCTGGAACACCGCCGCGTAGTCGACCGCCGGTACGTTCATGACTTTCCTGCCTTGCCACCGCGGCTGCGTCTCTTTTCACGATACGAGCGGGGAGTCACAGCCGGCCCCATGAGCCCTCGGCAGACGCGACGGGGCCGACGGTCCGCGACCGTCGGCCCCAAGGGATCGTTTCGCCGGAAACCCGCCCTGACCTGCGCCTACAGCACCGGCAGGTTCTTGCGCAGCTCGAACGCGGTGACCTCGGACCGGTACTCCTCCCACTCCTGGCGCTTGTTGCGCAGGAAGAAGTCGAAGACGTGTTCGCCGAGGGTCTCGGCGACCAGGTCGCTGCGTTCCATGAGGGTCAGGGACTCGCCGAGGTTCTGCGGGAGCGGCTCGATGCCCATCGCGCGGCGCTCGGCGTCGGAGAGGGCCCAGACGTCGTCCTCGGCGCCCGGCGGGAGCTCGTAGCCCTCCTCGATGCCCTTCAGGCCGGCCGCCAGGAGGACGGCGTAGGCCAGGTAGGGGTTCGCGCCCGAGTCGAGAGAACGGACCTCCACCCTCGCCGATCCGGTCTTGCCGGGCTTGTACATCGGGACGCGGACCAGGGCGCTGCGGTTGTTGTGGCCCCAGCAGATGTACGACGGGGCCTCGCCGCCGGCGCCGGCCGTGCGCTCGGAGCCGCCCCAGATGCGCTTGTAGGAGTTCACCCACTGGTTGGTGACCGCGGAGATCTCCGCCGCGTGCCGCAGCAGGCCCGCGATGAAGGAGCGGCCGACCTTGGAGAGCTGGTACTCGGCGCCGGACTCGTAGAACGCGTTGCGGTCGCCCTCGAAGAGGGACAGGTGGGTGTGCATGCCGGAGCCCGGGTGCTCGGAGAAGGGCTTCGGCATGAACGTCGCCTGCACCCCCTGCTCCAGCGCCACCTGCTTCATGACCAGGCGGAACGTCATGATGTTGTCCGCCGTGGAGAGCGCGTCGGCGTAGCGCAGGTCGATCTCCTGCTGGCCCGGCGCGCCCTCGTGGTGGGAGAACTCCACCGAGATGCCCATCGACTCCAGCATGGTGATCGCCTGGCGGCGGAAGTCCATGCCGACGTTGGTGGGCGTGTGGTCGAAGTAGCCCGAGTTGTCGGCCGGGGTGGGGCGGGAGCCGTCCAGCGGGCGGTCCTTCAGCAGGAAGAACTCGATCTCGGGGTGGGTGTAGAAGGTGAAGCCCAGGTCGGAGGTGCGGGCGAGGGCACGCTTCAGCACATAGCGGGGGTCCGCGAAGGACGGGGAGCCGTCCGGCATGAGGATGTCGCAGAACATCCGGGCGGTGCCGGGGGTCTCCGCGCGCCACGGCAGGACCTGGAAGGTGGAGGGGTCCGGCTTGGCGATCATGTCGGACTCGTAGACGCGGGCGAAGCCCTCGATGGCCGAGCCGTCGAAGCCGATGCCCTCGTCGAAGGCCTGCTCCAGCTCGGCGGGGGCCACGGCGACGGACTTGAGGAAGCCCAGCACGTCCGTGAACCACAGGCGTACGAACCGGATGTCGCGCTCCTCCAACGTACGGAGCACGAACTCCTGCTGCTTGTCCATCTTCCGCTACCCCATCCTTGCTGGTCAGGCCGCCTGTCCCCCGTCCCGCGGGAGGCGGTCGGGCACCTGAGCATCCCACCACAACACCATTTCATGCGCGTTGCGGACCTTGATCGCGGATACGTCCTCGGCCTGAACGCCTCTCGTACGGCAGATGTACTGCCGTGTCGCCCATCTTGCCTGCTCGGACCGATATCCGTAATGGGCGATCGGGTTCCGACGTGAGCGACGCCACGTCCGTTTAATTTGCATCTCAGATGCAACTTTTCCTACGGTCAGATCAGTTGAGAGGTAAGGAGTCCCGATGCTGACCGAACAGTCCGCAGTCACCGTCCGCGCCACGCTTCCCGCCGTCGGCGCGGCCATCGGCGAGATCACCGAGCGTTTCTACACCCGCCTCTTCGCCGCCCACCCCGAACTGCTGCGGGACCTGTTCAACCGCGGCAACCAGGCCTCCGGCGCCCAGAAGCAGGCCCTCGCCGGATCCATCGCCGCCTTCGCCACGCACCTGGTGAACAACCCGGACCAGCGGCCGGACGCGATGCTCAGCCGCATCGCCCACAAGCACGCCTCCCTGGGCGTGGCCCCCGAGCACTACCCGATCGTGCACGAGCACCTCTTCGCCGCCATCGCCGAGGTCCTCGGCGAGGCTGTCACGCCCGAGGTCGCCGCCGCCTGGACCGAGGTCTACTGGCTGATGGCCAACGCGCTCATCGCCATCGAGAAGCGGCTGTACGAGGAGAGCGGCAGCACCGAGCGCCGGCCCTGGGAGGTCGTGGAGCGCATCGAGGAGACGGCGGACGTCGTCACCTTCCGGCTGCGCCCGGCCGACGGCGGCCCGGTGCGCGACTTCCGCGCCGGCCAGTACGTCTCCGTCCAGGTCGAGCTGCCCGACGGCGCCCGGCAGATACGGCAGTACAGCCTCTCCGGCGCGTCCGGCGAGACGCTCCGCCAGTTCAGCGTGAAGCGGGTGACCGGCGACGACGCCCCTGACGGCGAGGTCTCGAACCACCTCCACGCGCGCGTGCGCGTCGGTGACGTCCTGGACCTGTCCGAGCCGTACGGCGACCTCGTCCTGGACGCCGGCGCCGAGGCCCCCGTGCTGCTCGCCTCCGCCGGTATCGGTGTGACCCCGATGATCGCGATGCTGGCCGACCTCGCGGCCGGCGGCCACGGCGGCCCGGTCACCGTCGTCCACGGCGACCGCTCCCCCGCCGACCACGCCCTGCGCACCGACCACGAGACGTACGCCGGGAAGCTCGCAGACGCGTCCGTGCACTTCTTCTACGAGCGGGACGCCGAGCCGGACACCCGCACCGGCCTGGTCGACCTCGCCGACATCGCCGTACCGGCCGGCACGCGCGCGTACCTGTGCGGCCCGCTGCCGTTCATGCGCGCGGTGCGGGCCCAGCTGATCGAGAAGGGCGTGGCCCCGGCCGACATCCACTACGAGGTGTTCGGCCCGGACCTGTGGCTGGCCCAGGGCTGAGCAGCGGCAGTCCCAGCGGAGCGCCCGCGGCCCTGCGAACCCGGATCACCGGGCGCGGGCGCGGGCGCCGAGGTGACCTGGCAGGCCGGCGAGGAGTTCCGCATCTTCGAAGCCGACCCGGGCCCTCATGACGTACCCCCGGCATCGTGATCAAGTCGGGGACCGGCCTTCATCAGGTCCGCCCCGCGATCAACGACGCCTTTCGGGCACCGGCGTCAACCTCCCCGCGGCCCCCGCGAGATGCCCAGCAGCAGCGGACCCGTCGGCTCGGTGACGAGTTCGTCGATCGTGACCGGGTCCAGCGCGGCGTAGAACGCCTCCTGGGCCCGGCGCAGGGCGCCGCGCAGGCGGCAGGCGGAGTTCAGGGGGCAGGGGGCCGTACCCGCCGTACCCTCGCAGTCGACCACGTCGCCCTCGCCTTCGAAGGTGCGCACCACCGCGCCGACCGAGGACGCACGGCCCTTGGCGGTGAGGGTGAGGCCGCCGCCCCGGCCGCGCCGGGCGTCGACGAGGCCCAGGTGCTGGAGTTCGGCGACGACCTTCGCGGCATGCGTGTAGGGCACGTCCATGTCCGCCGCGACCTGGCGGGTGGTGGGCGTGGCGTCGGCGACCACGGCCAGGCGCATCAGGACGCGCAGGGCCAGGTCGGTGGAGCGCAGAAGCCGCATATCACGAGCTTAGGTAATGCGCATCCACGGTTCAAATTATTGCTCGGTCCCCTCTTTGCCGTGCCCTGCTTACGGAAGTCGCCCCCTTCCCCACTACGATCAGCGGGCCCCACCCTTCCCGTTGCCGGCCCTTTCCCCAGAAGGACACCTCATGGGTTCCGCCAAGAACAGCAGCGCGGCGCGCAAGGCGCGCATAGAGGAGATGCGTCGTGCCGAGCGTGCGCGCGAGCGCCGCAACCGCGTGCTGACCATCGCCGCGAGCGTGGTGGTCGTCGCCGGCCTCGTGGTCGGCGGTGTCGTCCTCGTGAACTCCCAGTCCGACAACAAGAAGGACAGCGCGAGCGACTCCAAGGGCGCCGGGAGTTCCGGGGACTCCGGGCAATGGACCACCGACAAGGACGGCGTGAAGGTCTGGTCCGGCAAGCTGGCCCGGACGCACGTGCAGACCAAGGTGTCGTACCCGATGCACCCCCCGGTCGGCGGCAACCACAACCCGGTCTGGGCGACCTGCGACGGCACCGTCTACACCAAGCCGCTGCAGGACGAGAACGCCGTGCACTCGCTGGAGCACGGCGCGGTCTGGGTGACGTACACCAGCAAGGCGAGCAAGGCCGACGTCGACGCGCTGGCGGCCAAGGTGAAGAAGACGCCGTACTCGCTGATGAGCCCGTACGAGAACCAGGCGGCGCCGCTGATCCTGTCGGCCTGGGGCCACCAGGTGACCGTCAAGAGCGCCACCGACCCCGAGGTGGACAAGTTCTTCGCCACCTACGTCCAGGGCAAGCAGACCCCCGAGCCGGGCGCCGCCTGCACCAGCGGGGCGATGTAGTGAAGCGCCGGCACGTCGGCTGGCTCGCCGGGGCCGCGGCGGCGGTGCTCGTCGCGGCCGGTGCGATCACGTACGCGGTCGCCGAGGACACGAGCGGCGGCTCGGCCGTGCGGACGCCGACGGCCGAATCGGCGGACGCCGGTTTCGCCCGGGACATGGCGGTCCACCACCAGCAGGCCGTCGAGATGTCGTACATCGTCCGGGACCGCACGAAGAACGAGGAAGTGCGGCGGCTCGCCTACGACATCGCGCAGACGCAGGCCAACCAGCGCGGCATGCTGCTCGGCTGGCTGGACCTGTGGGAGCTGCCGAAGGTGTCGGCGAAGCCGCCCATGGCCTGGATGGGCATGGGAGACATGCCCGAGCGCGGGGACGGCTCGCTGATGCCGGGCATGGCGACGAACACGGAGCTGAGGAAGCTCCGGTCGCTGAACGGCAAGCAGGCCGAGATCCTCTACCTCCAGTTGATGACGGACCATCACAAGGGCGGGATCCACATGGCCGAGGGCTGTGTCGCCAAGTGCACCGTCGGCGTGGAGAAGCGGCTCGCCCAGGGCATGGTCGACGCGCAGCAGTCCGAGCTCCAGGTGATGGCCCAGATGCTCAAGGAGCGGGGCGCGAAACCGCGTTCGTGAACGGAGCGGAACCGCGATCGTGAACAGTGGGCAAGCCCTTTCGTAATGCGCTCGTAAGGATAAAAGCCTCAAATCGCCCTACCTGACGGTTACTTGAGCTTCTCTTGACCTTTTCGTTCCCCTGGCATGAACGGTTCATCGAAAGAGTGACCCCCATCGTGTGATCCATACGGCCGGCCGAACCGCCGCGGGCCGGCACGCGGACGCATGACGTACCGACCACTACATGCATGCGAACCGCATCGCAGGGGGTTCTATGAGATCCAACCGCGCCAAGCTGCGCGCCGTGAGCATGGCAGCGACACTGCCCATGGTCGCCGGCGCGCTGGCGCTGGGCATACCCGCGGCACACGCTGCGGACAGCCCCGCCCGTGAGGCACTGAAGGGCACCAAGCCGCTGTGGGCCACGGCCACGGCGGACAAGGGCGCGACCTCGAACAGCGCCCAGGTGAACGCCCGGGTCTACCTGGCCGGCAAGAACGCGGCGGGCCTCGCCGCCTACGCCAAGGCCGTGTCCGACCCCAGCTCGCCGCTCTACGGCAAGTACCTGAGCGCCAAGAGGGCGCAGGCCCAGTTCGGGGCCACCAAGGCCCAGGTGGCCGCCGTCAAGTCCTGGCTGACCGCGGCCGGCCTGAAGGTCACCGAGGTCACCCAGCACTACGTCGCCGTCTCCGGTGACGTGGCCGCCGCCGAGAAGGCCTTCGGCACCCAGCTGCACAACTACGCCAAGGGCTCGGCGACCTACCGCGCCCCGGCGCAGACGGCCACCGTGCCGGAGGGCCTGAAGGGCGCCGTCCTGACCGTCACCGGCCTGGACAACGCCCCGCACAAGGCCAACCACGACGACCAGCTCCCGCCGCCGGACGCCGTGTTCAAGAACTCCGGGCCGTTCTCGTCGTACTTCGGCTCGAACATCGCGACGACCCTCCCGGACGCGTACGGCGGCAAGATCCCGTACGCGATCAAGGGCTACACCGGCAAGCAGCTGCGCGCCGCCTACGGCGCGGGCGACTACACCGGCAAGGGCGTCCGCGTCGCGATCACGGACGCCTACGCGTCCCCGACGATCGCCTACGACGCGGGCAAGTACGCGGTCAAGCACGGTGACGCGGCCTGGACGACCGGCCAGCTGCACCAGGTGCTGCCGAAGAACTACACCAAGACCAAGGAGTGCGGCGCGGCCGGCTGGTACGGCGAGGAGACCCTCGACGTGGAGGCCGTGCACGCGGTGGCTCCGAACGCCGACGTCACGTACGTCGGCGCGGCCTCCTGCTACGACGACGACCTGCTGGACTCGCTCAGCAAGGTCGTGGACAACCACCTGGCCGACATCGTCTCCAACTCCTGGGGCGACATCGAGGCCAACCAGACCCCGGACCTCGCGGCCGCCTACGACCAGGTCTTCCAGCTGGGCGCGGTGCAGGGCATCGGCTTCTACTTCTCCTCCGGTGACAACGGCGACGAGGTCGCCCACACCGGCACGAAGCAGGTCGACACCCCCGCCAACTCCGCCTGGGTGACTGCGGTCGGCGGTACGTCCCTGGCCGTGGGCAAGGGCGACACGTACGAGTGGGAGACCGGCTGGGGCACCGAGAAGGCGACCCTGTCGGCCGACGGCAAGAGCTGGACCAACTTCCCCGGCGCCTTCACCTCGGGCGCGGGCGGCGGCACCAGCAAGACGGTCGCCGAGCCGTACTACCAGAAGGGCGTCGTCCCGGACGCGCTGGCGCAGGCGAACAACGCCGCCGGCAACCGCGTCGTCCCGGACATCGCGGCCATCGCCGACCCGAACACCGGCTTCCTGGTCGGCCAGACCCAGACCTTCCCGGACGGATCGCAGCAGTACAGCGAGTACCGCATCGGCGGCACCTCGCTCGCCGCTCCGGTCATCGCGGCGGTCCAGGCCCTGGCCCAGGAGGCGCGCGGCGGCAAGGCGATCGGCTTCGCCAACCCGACGATCTACGCCAAGTATGGCAAGGGCGTCTTCCACGACGTCACGGACAACCCGACCGGCTCCGGCCTGGCGGTCGCCCGCGTGGACTTCGCCAACGGCTTCGACGCAGCGGGCGGCCTGCTGTACTCGGCCCGCAGCCTCGGCAAGGACAGCTCCCTGTCGGCGGTCAAGGGCTACGACGACGTGACGGGTGTCGGCTCGCCGGCTAACGGTTACGTGCAGTCGTACAAGAGGCACTGACACAGCACTGACGCGCTGACGCTCCGCTGAGCGACAGGGGGCCCGGGGTCGCGAAGACCCCGGGCCCCTTTGTGTTACGCGGACTTGAGTGCGGTGATGAAGGGGGTCCAGGCGGTGGGGGGGAGGAGGAGGGTGGGGCCGCTGGGGAACTTCGAGTCGCGGACGGGGACGAGGGCGGGGATGTTGTCGGCTACTTCGACACAGTTGCCGCCGTCACCGTTGCTGTAGCTGCTCTTGAACCAGAGCGCTTCACTCAAGTCGATCCGGTTGCTTGCCATTTCGGTAATCCTCTGCCGCTGCCTTGATCATGGCGAGGGACGTGTCTGGTGACAGCGCGACGGCCCTGAGCCGATCGTATGCCTTGCGGTACTGCTTCACGAGCGCCGGATCGTCGATGGTGTCCCCGCTGTACGACGCCTCGGTGTAGATCAGCGGTGGAGCATCCGGGAAGTCCATGATCATAATGGAAGCCACCATCAGGGGATACGCACCACACTTCCGCGGAACGATCTGCGGAGTGATCCGGCGCCGGTCCGCCAACTGCGCGATGCTTTCAAGCTGCACGGACATGTCCTGGGCCGACAGCAGCGGTTCGGTGACCAGCGACTCGTGCAGGATCACCCAGTACTCCGGGGTGGCGTGGTCGTCCTCGAAGAGGCGTGCGCGGGCAAGACGGGCCGTCACCTTCTCCTCGACCCACTCGTCGGAGGCCGCCGGGTGAGCCGACCGGACCATGGCCCGCGCATACGGCGCCGTCTGGAGCAGCCCGGGGAACGTGATGGGGCACCACTCCTCAATGGACTCCGCGTACTTCTCCGCCTCCAGCACTTTCTCGAAGTACTCGGCATGTGGCCCTCGCCGCGCCTTCCGCACATCCTCGCAATGCCGCTCGAAGAAGCCGTCGGTCTTCAGGACCCGGTCCGCATGCCGGGCCAGATCGAGCGGCATTCTCCGTTCCCCTCGCTCGATGTCGCTGAGGTACGTCTTGCCGTAGAAGCTGCCTTCGAGGAACGCCTCAAGCGACAGCCCCGCCGACTCCCTCTTCCAGCGCAACTCCGCGCCGTAGAAGGTCGGGACGCTCATCGAGCCGTCGATGTCCTTGCGCCGTGCCATCGCTCACCTTTCGCTGCCCCGGTCGCGAACGCGAAACCACTTTTACGGTAGCCAGCAGGGGGACAGCCTGTGAGGAGTTCGTCACACACCGCACAGAAGGGTGCAGGAGTCCATGCCCGACCACCGCTCCCCCACCGCCTAGGACGTCACCCTCTGCGTGGAGGAACTCCGCTCGGCCCTAGCCCTGCACGGCATCACTCTCCCGTCCCTCCGCGTGGATCTGCCGAGTTTCGCGGGCACGTACGCCCGGCCCGCCGGACTCGTCACGCTCGGGAACTGCAACACGGCCACAGCACGGTCGCTGGCGGCCGCGCTCAGGAAGACGGCGGGCCGGTGAGGACGGTGCTCGAACTCCGCCTGCTCGCCACACCGAAGGCCGCGCCGGAGCTGCGTCACCAGCTCCGTGAGCACAGCTACGACGTCCGGCTGTGCGCAACGGAGTTACTGACGAACGTCATCGACCACCTCGGCGAGGGCACACCGGTGACCGTACGCGTCATCGGTACGCCGGCGGATCACGGCCGTACCCGCATCGAGGTGACCGACCCCGCGCCGGGTGCCCTGCCTGTCCTGCTGTCCGCCACGGAAGCGGAGGAGTCCGGGCGGGGCTTGGCACTGCTCGAGGCGCTCGCCGAGCGGTGGGGCGTGGAGCAGTGGGCGGACAGGAAGACGGTCTGGTGCGAGCTATGAAGTTGCCGACCGAGTCGGGCGGGCGGGTGGGCAAACGGGGTCAGTGGTGCAACACCCCCGACTCCTCCGGCAAGTGGGCGGCAACCACCCTCTCCCGCCCCACCGACGGAGTCCCCCGGCGGCGGTCCACCGCATACGCCACGCTCGCCACGCCCAGCCCCAGCACCGCCAGCATCGCGCCGGCCAGCGCCGGGGACGTCGTACCGAAGCCCGCCGCCAGTGCCAGGCCGCCGATCCAGGCGCCGCCGGCGTTGGCCAGGTTGAAGGCGGCCTGGTTGGCGGAGGAGGCCAGGGACGGGGCCGCGGCGGCCTTCTCCATCACCATCAGCTGGAGCGGCGAACCCGTGATGAACGCCGCCATGCCCAGCAGGGTCACCGCCAGCACCGCGCTCCACTCCGCCCGCATCAGCACCGGGAACAGCAGCAGTACGAGCCCCAGTGACGCCAGGCCGCCGAACAGTGTGCCCCGCAGCGAGTGGTCCGCCAGGCGGCCGCCCAGCAGGTTGCCCGCCGTGGCGCCCACGCCGAACAGGGCCAGGAGCAGCGTCACGCTACCCTCCGCGAACCCGGCCGACTCCGTCAGCATCGGGGTCACGTAGCTGTACGCCGCGAAGAGCGCGCCGAAACCCGCCACCGTCGTACCCAGCGCCAGCCAGACCGGCACGGACCTCAGCGCGGCCAGCTCGCCGCGCAGGCCCGTCGACGAGGCGGCCTGCCCCCGGTCGTGCGGGATCAGCAGCGCGAGCGACGCGATCGCCGCCAGGCCGATCGCGCTCACGCCCAGGAAGGTGGCCCGCCAACCCAGGTGCTGGCCCATCAGCGTGGCCACCGGCACGCCCGCGATGTTGGCGACGGTCAGGCCGAGGAACATCAGGGAAACCGAGCGGGCCTTGCGCTCCGGCG
Source organism: Streptomyces sp. NPDC030820 (assembly GCF_055572075.1). NCBI lineage: Bacteria > Bacillati > Actinomycetota > Actinomycetes > Kitasatosporales > Streptomycetaceae > Streptomyces > Streptomyces sp. NPDC030820. The sequence continues at coordinate 893,162 of NZ_JBVIEB010000001.1, read as the reverse complement.
GGACCATGGTCGTGGCAACGACCGCTCCTACGCCGAAGAAGGCACCGTGCGGCAGGCCGCTGAGGAAGCGGGCGGCCAGCAGCGAGTCGTTGCCGGGTGCGAACGCCGAGAGCGCGTTGCCCGCGACGAACAGCGCCATCAGGGCGATCAGCACCGTACGGCGGGACATGCGGGCCGTGAGCGCGGCCAGCAGCGGGGCGCCGATCACCACGCCCAGCGCGTACGCCGAGACCAGGTGCCCGGCGGCGGGGATAGAGATGTGCAGGTCGTCCGCGACGTCGGGCAGCAGGCCCATCATCACGAACTCGGTCGTACCTATACCGAAAGCGCCGACGGCCAGAGCGAGCAGGGCCAGGGGCATGAAGGGCCTGTGCCTTTCAACGTGAGAGTCAACGAGAGCGGAGTTCCGTTACAGCATATGTTCAGCTGCGGAACAAAGTCTCTCAGGCCCAGTATTCCAGCGGGTTACGACGACGTGTCGAGCTTCACACGCGCAGCCACCGGCAGATGGTCGCTGCCGGTGCGCGGCAGGGTCCAGGAGCTCTCCGGTTCGGCGCCCCTGACCATGATCTGGTCGATCCGCGCCATCGGGAACGACGCCGGCCAGCTGAACCCGAAGCCGCTGCCCGCCGCGCCCTGCGTGGAGCGCATCTGGGAGGTGACGGCGTTGAGCGAGCGGTCGTTCATCGTGCCGTTCAGGTCGCCGAGCAGCACCACCCGCTTCAGCGGTTCGTCGGCGATGGCCTCGCCGAGCGCGTCGGCACTCTTGTCGCGCTCCCGGGCGGTGAACCCGGCCTTCACCTTCACCCGTACCGAGGGCATGTGGGCGACGTACACCGCGACGGGGCCGTGCGGGGTGGCGACGGTGGCCCGCATCGCGCGCTTCCAGCCGAGCTTGATGTCCACCGCCCGCACATCGCTCATCGGGTACTTGCTCCACAGGCCGACCGTGCCCTCGACCCCGTGGTACTTGTACGTCGGCGCGAGCGCCTTCTCGTAGGTGGACACGGCCGTCGCCGGGACCTCCTCCAGGGCCAGGACGTCGGCGCCGGAGGCGGCCACCTCACGGGCGGTCCCGGCGGGGTCGGGGTTCTCGGCGTTGACGTTGTGGGTCGCCACCATCAGGTCGCCGCCCGAGCCCGTCTTGTCGGTGAGCAGCCCGCCGAACAGGTTCAGCCACACGATCGCCGGGAGGAGCACGGCGATCAGCGCGGTCGCCGACCTCCGCAGCAGTCCGAGGAGCAGCAGCACCGGGACGGCGAGGCCCAGCCACGGCAGAAACGTCTCGGTGAGGCTGCCGAGGTTGCCCACCCGGTTCGGGATGCGCGAGTGCAGCAGCATCACCAGGGCGAGGAGGAGGGCGAGGGCCGCGAGGACGATGCCCCGGCGCCAGATGCGCGGGTCGCCGCGCCAGCCGGCGAGCAGGCGGTGCAGCAGGCGCCGAAGCCGGGATCCGGGTCGCTCGGGCCCCGAGCCGCCGTTGTCCGTCTCCGTCATGTACGCCTGCTGCGCCATACCGTCTGCCTCACTGCCTGCCGTGCACACCGTCGTTCCCCCCGTGTTCTTCCGACCCTAGGGGATGATCGGCTCCGTTCCCGCCGTCCCATGACGGCCGTACGGAAGACGAGGACGAAGGAAGCGGGACAGGGAGTTCCGTTATCCCCGGAACACTTGGGGTCTGTGACGAAACGCGCACATGAGCGCTACGAGGCTGTGGAGCTGACGGGTCGTAGGCCTGCCAGGACGGAGTCGACGATCTGCTCGGCCAGGCCCTCGGGCAGTGCGCCGTCGCGGCGCAGGACGGAGCGGACGAGCATGGGGCCGACGAACATGTCGTTGGCCAGCTCCAGGTCGACGTCCGCGCGCAGTTCGCCGTTGCGCTGTCCGCGGCGCAGCACGTCGAGACCGAGGGCGCGCCGGGGCTCGACGACCGCGGCGTGGTACGCCGACCAGATCCTGGGGCTGGACTTCATCTGGGCGTAGACGTTGTGCAGGATCGCGGAGGAGCGGCTGACCAGGCCGCGTTGGCGCAGCGACTCCAGAAGGGCGACCATGTCGTCGCGCATGGAGGTGCCGGGGAGTACCGGGTCGGGAGGTTCGGCGGCGCGTACGACGTCGACGAACAGTTCCTCCTTGCCGCTCCAGCGGCGGTAGATGGTGGCCTTGCCGACCCCGGCCGTGCGCGCGACGCGCTCTATGGAGAGTTCGGCGAGCGGTACGCCGTCCTCCAGGAGCTTCATCACGCCTTCCAGAATGGCCCGTTCCACGGCCTCGCTGCGGGGGCGTCCCCGCGCGGGCCCGTCCGGTCGCGGCCGGCTCTCGGCAAGGCTCACGTCGTCCGTCCTCTCACTGTGCTGCGGGAATTGTCCACCAGCAGCCTTCTTCCCCCGTGGAACCTCGGTCGGAACCGTGGCCGGTCGGTCCGTGTCAGTCCGCGGCCGCGACCAACTCCGCCTCCTGCTCGTCCGCTTGAGCGGCCGGCGGCTTGCCGGGCAGGAACAGGGCCGTCACCACGGCGCCGATCAGCGCGACACCCACTCCGCACAGGGCGGTGACGTGCATGGCGTGCAGGAACGCGTCGTCGGCGGGGGTGACCAGGGCCTTGCCCCGCGGGCCGAGCCTGCCGGCGATGCCGAGGGTGGCCTCGATGGACTCGCCCGCCCTGTCGCGCAGGGCGGGCGGCAGCATGCCGAGCTTGCCCTCGATGCCGTTGCGGTAGGAGGTGGCGAGCACCGAGCCGAGTACGGCGATGCCGAGGGCGCCGCCGACCTGACGGAAGGTGTTGCTGAGCGCGGAGGCGGAGCCGGCCTTCTCGCGGGGCAGCGCCTGCATGATGACGACCGAGGTCGGCGTCATGATGTGCGCCATGCCGGTGCCCATGAGGAAGAAGACGACCTCGAGGATCCAGATCGGGGTGTCGGCCTCGAACGTGGCGAACGCGGCCAGTGTGGCGGCGATCAGCACCAGGCCGGCAGTGGTGGTGGCCTTGTTGCCGAACCGGTCGACCAGCAGCCGGGCGCGCGGCGCGAAGATCAGCTGGGCGCAGGCGAGCGGCAGCATCAGCACACCGGCCTCCAGCGGCGAGTAGCCGCGCACGCTCTGGGTGTAGAAGACACCGAAGAACGTGACGCCCATCAGCGCGAAGAAGACCAGCGCGATGGCGCTCATGGCGGCCGAGAAGACCTTGTTCTTGAAGTAGGTGACGTCGAGCGACGGGTGGTCGCTGCGCTTCTCGAAGACGACGAAGCCGGTCAGGACGACCAGACCGGCGACGATGGTCGCCAGCACCTTGGGGTCGGTGAAGTCGGCGAGTTCGCCGCCCTTGATGATGCCGTAGACCAGCAGGACCAGGCCGACGACGGACAGGACGACGCCGACGGGGTCGAGGCGGCCGGGCTTGGGATCGCGGGAGTCGGGCACCAGCCAGGTCATCAGGATCAGCGCGACGATCACGATCGGCACGTTGATGAAGAAGACCGAGCCCCACCAGAAGTGGTCGAGGAGCGCGCCGCCGGTGATCGGCCCGATGGCGATGGCGAGGCCGACGCCGCCGGCCCAGATGCCGATGGCCTTGGGCTGCTCCTCGCGCTCGAAGACGTTCATCAGGACGGCGAGGGTGGCGGGCATGACGAAGGCGGCACCGAGGGCCATCAGGGCACGGAAGGCGATCAGCTGGCCCGGCGAGCCGGACTCGGCGGCCAGGGCGGAGCCGATGCCGAACACGGCGATTCCGCCGAGCAGCACCTTCTTGCGGCCGAGGCGGTCACCGATGAGGCCCGCGGTGAACAGCAGGCCGGCGAAGACGAGGGTGTAGGCGTTGATCGCCCACTCGATCTGCCCCTGGGAGGCGCCGAGGCCGGTGGGCGCGGGGCTGGAGATGGTCTTGATGGCGACGTTCAGGATCGAGTTGTCGAGCACCACGATCAGCAGGCTCAGCATGAGCACGCCGAGGATCGCCCAGCGGCGCCGGTGCACCGCTTCCGGTATCCGGGAGGCAGGGACGGGACTTGTCATGGGTTCGAGCCTACGACCATTCCGATACGGAACGGTCTCGTATCTTAGTTCTTTACCAAGGCCTTACAGAGCTTGGTCTCGGCCACGGTTGTGGATCACAGGCGGTTCCCCTGGCCCTGGCTGGCACGAGGTGCCACCATGGAAGCGATCCGGGGACGCCGTCAGGGCGCCTCGAGATGACTGAAGGAGCCGTTGCCATGACGCAGCTTTCGGCTGCCCAGAACAAGCCTTCCGACGGCAGCAAGGCGCTGTACGGGGGGAAGGGCACCCGCCGCATCACCGTTCGCGACATCGCCCTCGCCAAGGAGCGGGGCGAGAAGTGGCCCATGCTCACCGCCTACGACGCGATGACCGCGTCCGTCTTCGACGAGGCCGGGATCCCGGTGATCCTGGTCGGCGACTCGGCGGGCAACTGCCACCTCGGGTACGAGACGACCGTGCCCGTCACCCTCGACGAGATGACCATGCTGTCGGCGGCCGTGGTACGCGGCACGCAGCGCGCCCTGATCGTCGGCGACCTCCCCTTCGGCTCCTACCAGGAGGGCCCGGTGCAGGCGCTGCGCTCGGCGACCCGGCTGGTGAAGGAGGCCGGGGTCGGCGCGGTCAAGCTGGAGGGCGGCGAGCGGTCGCACGAACAGATCCGGCTGCTGGTCGAGTCCGGCATCCCGGTCATGGCGCACATCGGCCTGACCCCGCAGTCCGTCAACGCGATGGGCTACCGCGTGCAGGGGCGCGGCGAGGAGGCGGCGCAGCAGCTGCTGCGGGACGCGAAGGCGGTTCAGGACGCCGGCGCGTTCGCCGTCGTCCTGGAGCTGGTTCCGGCGGAGCTGGCGGCCGAGGTGACGCGGGTGCTGCACATCCCGACCGTCGGGATCGGCGCCGGGCCCGAGACGGACGCGCAGGTCCTGGTCTGGACGGACATGCTGGGGCTGACCTCCGGCCGGGTGCCGAAGTTCGTCAAGAAGTACGCCGACCTGCGTGAGGTCATGGGGAACGCGGTGAAGTCGTTCGCCGAGGAGGTCGTCTCCGGGGCGTTCCCGCTGGAGGAGCACTCCGTCCACTGAGCCATCGCGGCAACACCCGGGCAGCCCGCCGATCTTCCCCCGTCGGCGGGCTGTCCCCGTTGTGCGCCCGAACCGGCGCCGCTCCCCCCGTTCGGCCGGTCGGGGTGGTCGACGGCCAGGCGCAGTCCGACCCGTCCGGAGACGGCCCGTGGATCGCCGACGCGACCCCCGGAGCGTCCAAGCGGGAGAGCGAACGCCGCCCCTTCGGGGACTGAGCCGCCGCCCTCCCGCCTGCCGACCGGGCGCCTGGGGCCGGTCAGTTCCTGCTCCGGGTGGTCGGTCCAGAGCTGGAACAGGCCGCGCTGCACGAGTTCGCGGTCGAGGGCGTCGGTGTTGGTCCACAGCCGGTCGAAGAGTTCCTCGACGCGGATGCGGGACTGCCGGCAGAAGGCGTCGGCGCGGCGCCCATGCCGCGGCCGGGCATCGGCGCCGGCTCGTCGGCGACCTGTGCCGGGAGGCGGTGGACGTCGTCGGCGTGCGTGCGATCGAGGGTGGCCGGACCGGACCGATGACCGCGCCCCGGTGGTCGGCGTCCGGCCAGTCGTCCCGGGGGCACCACCGGCCGCCGTCCCGGTGATTTCGGCCGGGAAGATCCGGATGCCGCCGACCGGATGTCGCCGGGAACGCCCGCGACGGCCGCTGTCGTGTCGAGGACCCGGTGTCGGCCCGCCTGGCGGACGGCGTCACGGACAAGGGATGACGAGGGGTGCCGACGGCCGGCCGACGGACGTGCCGACGGGCTGTCGGTGCGCCGCAGGCGGCTGTCGGCGGCCTGTCGGTGGTTTGTCGGTGGCCCCTGGCACCGTCTTGCCCATGAAGCGAATCCATGAGAACCCCGTCGGCGCGAGCCACGCAGTGACGGTACGGGGACTGGTCAAGCACTACGGCGAGACCAAGGCGCTGGACGGTGTCGACCTGGACGTGCGCGAGGGCACCGTGATGGGCGTGCTCGGTCCGAACGGCGCCGGCAAGACCACCCTCGTGCGGATCCTGTCCACCCTGATCACCCCGGACGCCGGCCAGGCCACCGTGGCCGGCTACGACGTCGTACGGCAGCCCCGCCAGTTGCGCCGGGTCATCGGGCTCACCGGCCAGTACGCCTCCGTCGACGAGAAGCTCCCCGGCTGGGAGAACCTTTACATGATCGGCCGGCTGCTGGACCTGTCCCGCAAGGACGCCCGGGCCCGCGCCGACGAGCTGCTGGAGCGGTTCTCCCTCACGGAGGCGGCCAGGCGGCCGGCGAGCACCTACTCCGGCGGTATGCGGCGGCGACTCGATCTCGCCGCCTCGATGATCGGGCGCCCGGCCGTCCTCTACCTCGACGAGCCGACCACCGGACTCGACCCCCGGACCCGCAACGAGGTGTGGGACGAGGTGAAGGCGATGGTCGGCGACGGCGTCACCGTGCTGCTGACCACCCAGTACATGGAGGAGGCCGAGCAGCTCGCCTCCGAGCTGACCGTGGTCGACCGCGGCAAGGTCATCGCCACGGGCGGGATCGAGGAGCTGAAGGCCCGCGTCGGCGGCCGCACCCTCCGCGTCCGGCCCGTCGACCCGCTGCAGCTGCGCCCGCTCGCCGCGATGCTGGACGAGCTCGGCATCACCGGGCTCGCGGCTACCACCGTGGACACCGAGTCCGGGACCCTGCTGGTGCCGATCCTCAGCGACGAGCAGCTGACCGCCGTGGTCGGCGCCGTCACCGCGCGCGGCATCACGATCTCCTCCATCACCACCGAACTGCCCAGCCTGGACGAGGTGTTCCTGTCCCTCACCGGCCACCGCGCCAGTGCCCCCCAGGACACCACGCCCGCCGAATCCCGCGAGGAGGTCGCCGTATGAGCGCCGCCACCATCACCACCCCCGCCGCCACCGATGTGCGTATCCCGCTGCGCGGGCATCTGCGGCACACCGGCGCGCTCATCCGGCGCAATCTGCTGTGGATCCGCCAGGACCCGGAGTCGATGTTCGACGCGCTGCTGATGCCGGTCGTCTTCACCCTGCTGTTCGTGTACGTCTTCGGCGGGTCCATCGGGCAGGCGCTCGGCGGCGGCCAGGGCCAGTACGTGCAGTACGTCATCCCGGGCATGATCGCCATGATGAGCATGACCCTGTCCCAGGGCGTGGGCACCGGGTTCAGCCAGGACTTCAACAGCGGCGTCATGGACCGCTTCCGGTCGCTGCCGATCGGGCGCGGATCCGTGCTGTTCGCGAAGATCGCCGTCGAGCTGGCCCGGATGCTGTTCGCCACGTCCGTGCTGATGATCGTCGCCGTACTGGTCGGCTTCCACATCCACCACTGGGCCGGCCTGTTCGCGGCCGTCGGGCTGTCCGCGCTGTTCGCCTCCTCGATCATGTGGGTGTTCCTCACCCTCGGCGTGATCCTGAAGAACGCGCAGTCCGTGCAGGCGATGGGCTTCCTGGTGCTGTTCCCGCTCCAGTTCGGCTCGTCGATCTTCGCGCCGACCAAGTCGATGCCGGGCTGGCTGCAGCACTTCACCGACTACAACCCGCTGTCCACGCTCGCGGACGCGGCCCGCGGTCTGATGATCGGCGGCCCGGTGGCGCACGACCTGTGGGTGACCGTGGCCTGGTCGGTGGCGATCACGGCGGTCATGGGACCGGTCGCGATCCACAAGTTCCGCACCAAGACCTGAGCCGGCGCACGCCGTGCGTCAGACCAGGGCGGTGGCCTCCGCGAGGGAGAGGCCACCGCCCTCGGCGTACGCGGCCCGGTAGGCGGGTTCGTCCAGGACCTGACGGATCCGGGCCTCGGTCAGGTCGCGGCACCGCAGCTCGACGCCGGAGAGGATGTGGCCGGCCGGCAGCAGGGCGTGGGCGGCGCCCAGGCAGCGGGCGGCGTCGGCGGCGCGGCTGCCGCCGTCCAGGGCCGCGAGGGCCATCGCCGCGGCGGTGAGGCACACCGAGTGCAGGTGCGGGGCGATGGTCTGGGTCAGCGGGTCGCGGGCGAGGCGCATGGCCCCCCGGGACCGGTCCAGAGCGGCCTCGGCATGGCCGTCGAGAGCGTCCAGCCAGGCCTCCTGGCAGAGGATCATGGAGTCGAAGACGACGAAGTGCGCGATCTTGAACTCCTCGCGCAGCAGCCGCAGTTGCTCCCGGGCCTCGGCGGTACGGCCCGTCAGTCCGAGCCAGCAGGCGAGGAACAGCCGGGCGGCGGGCATCGCCTCGTTGTGGGAGCCCTCCTGGCTCGCGACGACGTCCCGGAGCAGTTGCTCGCCGTGCTCGAGGTCACCCGTCTCCATGAGTACGCTGCCGAGGCGGGCGTGGAGAATGGCCACCTGGCCGCGGGCGCCCAGGCGTTCGGCGTGTCCGATGGCCGCCCGGTAGTCGGCGGCGGCCTCACGGTAGGCGCCCTGGCGTTCGTGGGCCTCGCCGCGGGCGGACAACGCCTCGGCGACGCCCCAGACGTCCCCGAGACGGCGGAAGATCTCCAGCGATTCCTCGGCGTCGCGGGTGGCGTTGCCGGCCCATTCGGCGCGGTTGGCGAGGAGGTTGGCGCGCAGCTGCAGGGTGTTGGCCAGGTCCCACTCGAACCCGGGGGTGTCGCGGCAGGTCTGGACGCAGGCGTCGATGACGGCCCACATCTGCTCGGCGCCGCCGGTCAGCATGACGGCGAAGAACCAGAGCAGGCCGGGCACCCGGCAGGTCTGCGGCAGGCCGGGCTCGTAGGCCTCCGCGATGGCGCGCAGCTTGGCCTGTGCCTCGGGCGTCTGCCACGACTCCATGTCGTGGTCCATGCAGGCGAGGTGGGCGAGGTGGACACCGCGCCGGGCCTCGGCGAGGACCTCGCCGGTGTACGGGGGCGGGGCGTCGGTGCAGCGCTGCCACAGCGGCAGGGCCGGCCGTACGGGTGCGGCGAAGGGCTCGGGACCGAGCGCCATGACCTCCTCGCACCAGGCACGGGTCTCGATGCGCTGGTCCCGCATCTGCCAGAAGACCACCAGGGACAGCACCAGGCACAGCCCCTCCTGCTCGTCCCCCGCGGCGACGGCGTGCCGCAGCGCGGTGCGCAGGTTCTCGTACTCCAGCTGGAACCGGCCGATGGCGGTGCGCTGTTCGGGGCCGCGCAGCAACGGGTCGGTGGTGCGGGCCAGTTCGCGGTAGTACGTCAGATGGGCGCGCTCGGCCTCGCTGCGGCGCCCGGCCTCGTCGAGCCGTTCGCCGGCGTACTCGGCGACGGTCTCCAGGAGCCGGTAGCGCATCCCGCCGTCGGCCGAAGGGGCGGCCACCACCAGGGACTTGTCGACCAGGGAGCCGAGCGCGTCCAGCGCGACGGGCCCGCACACGGCCTCGGCGGCGGCCAGGTCGCAGCCGCCCGCGAAGACCGACAGCCGGGCGAGGACGTCCCGCTCGTCCGCGTCCAGCAGCTCCCAGGACCAGTCCACGACGGCCCGAAGGGTCTGCTGGCGGGGCAGAACGGTGCGGCTGCCGGAGGTGAGCAGCCGGAAACGGTCGTCGAGGCGGTCCGCTATCTGGCGTGGGCTCAGCATCCGCAGCCGGGCCGCCGCCAGCTCGATCGCGAGCGGGAGTCCGTCGAGCCGACGGCAGATCTCCGCACAGGCCTCCGGGTCGTCCTCCACGCGGAACCCGGGCCGGGCCGCCGCGCCCCGGTCGGCGAGCAGCCGCAGCGCGACCGGCTCGGGCAGCGGCTCGACCGGCCGTACCAGCTCCCCCGGTACGCCAAGGGGTTCGCGGCTGGTGGCGAGGACGGTCAGCTCGGGGCAGCGGGCCAGCAGCCGCTCGGTGAGGTGGGCGGCGGCCTCGATCACATGCTCGCAGTTGTCGAGGACGATCAGCATCCGGCGCCGGGCGCAGTGCTCCACGATCCGTTCGAGGGGGTCGTCGTGCCGGTCGGTGACCGCGCGGATGCTCTCGGCGCCGGCGCCGTGCAGCACGGTGTCACGGGCGCCGATCGCGGTGAGCACGGCCTGCGGTACGGCCTCGGGGTCGTCCACGGGAGCGAGTTCGGCCAGCCACACCCCGTCCCGGACGGTGTGCCGTACCGCCTCGGCGGCCTCCTGGGACAGCCGGGTCTTCCCGGCGCCGCCCGGACCGAGCAGGGTGACCAGGCGGGCGGCGGCCAGATCGGCGCCGATGGCCTCGATGTCGGTCTCCCGGCCGACGAAGGAGGTGAGCCGGGCGGGCAGATTGCCCACGGCCGCCGGCCCGGGCCGCGGCGCCGGGGGTTCCCCGGCGGCCAGCAGCTCGGCGTGCAGGGCGCGCAGTTCGGGCCCGGGATCGGAGCCGAGCCGGTCCCCGAGCAGCCGTCGTACGTCCTCGTAGGCGGCGAGCGCCTGGGCCGAGCGGCCGGCGTCGCGCAGGGCGCGCAGCCGCAGCGCCTGGAGCGGCTCGTCCAGCGGATGGTCGTCGCACAGGGCGGTCAGCTCGGGCAGGGACTGCTCGGCGTGGCCGAGGGCGAGGGCGGCGGTGTGCCGGGCGCGCAGCGCGTCCAGCCGACGGGTCTCCCAGCGGGCCGCCTCGGCGTGGTGATCGGGCAGGTCGGCGAGCGCGGGGCCGCGCCACAGGGCGAGCGCGTCGTCCAGGGCGGCGGCGGCCTTGGCCGGGTCGCCGTCGGCGAGGGCGCGCAGGCCGTCGCCGGTCAGCCGCTCGAAGCGGGTGAGGTCGACGTCGTCGGGCGCGGCGGTGAGCCGGTAGCCGCCCTCGGCGGAGGCGACGGCGTCCGCGCCGAGGGTACGGCGCAGCCGGCCGACCAGCGCCTGGAGCGCTCCGGCGGCGTCGGCCGGCGGGTCGGCGCCCCAGACCTCGTCGACGAGCACGCCCACGGGCACGGTCCGCCCGGCCCGGAGCGCGAGCACGCCCAGCAGGGCACGCAGCCGCGCCCCGCCGACCGGGACGGCCGTGCCGTCGGGGCGGAGTACCTGGGTGGTGCCGAGCAGCGAAAAGCGCACGGGGTCCATTGTCGCCGGAGCGGTCACCGATGGTCACCGGGTTGCGGCGGCGTGCCGTCCGGGACCTCCAGGGTGACGAGGACGCCGCAGGTGCGGCGGACCCGCCCCATGCCGTCCGCGGTGCCGCGGTCCACTTCCCCGAACCACTTCGGGCAGTTGTCGACGGGCTCCAGCGTGACGGTCCCCGGTACTGGTTCGAGGCAGCGCCCCATGCCCCGGACGACGACGGCGCCCTCCGGCGCCACGGCTTCGAGCTCGGGGTCGGGCAGGTGGTAGCTGTACTCCTCGTGGACCAGGTCGACGGCGTGGACCCGGCCGGTGGTCGGACGGTCCGGGCCGCCGTGGTTCTCCACCCACGCCTCGGCGCCGTAGCCGTGGCCCTGCCGGACGCCTTCGGCGTCGTAGGCGACCAGCTTCCACGCCACCTCGTCACCCACCGCGAACGGCGTGCCGCAGCAGCCCATCTGCCAGTCCTCGTAGAACACCCTCATCCGTGGCATCCCCCCAGGGTCCAGGAACCGGACGGCGGGCGCGAGACGTTTCCCCCGCGAGGGCGCGGCCGGTACGGTCGCACTCCGCACCGTCGCCAGCGCACAGGAGACCGCCGATGACCACCGCCACCACCCGCCGCGGCGAGCGCCGGGTCAGTCCCGTGTTCGTCGGGATCCTGGCCGTGACGGCGGTGACGGGCTGGGCCACCTGGACGGGGTATGCGGCACAGCCGGGCATCGCGGTGTTCCTGTTCGTGACCGCGGCCTGGATCGTCTCCCTGTGCCTGCACGAGTACGCGCACGCGCGCACGGCCCTGCACAGCGGCGACCTCACGGTCGGCACGAAGGGCTACCTCACCCTGAACCCGCTGAAGTACACGCACGCGCTGCTGAGCATCGTCCTTCCGGTCCTCTTCGTGATCATGGGCGGGATCGGTCTGCCCGGCGGCGCGGTGTTCATCGAGCGCGGCCGGATCCGGGGCCGCTGGCGGCACAGCCTGATCTCGGCGGCGGGTCCGCTGACGAACGTGCTGTTCGCGGCGGTGTGCACGGCACCCTTCTGGCTGGACGCCCTGGACGGCATACCGAGCGACTTCCGGTTCGCGCTCGCCTTCCTGGCTCTGCTGCAGGTGACGGCGGCGATCCTGAACTTCCTGCCGGTGCCGGGCCTGGACGGCTACGGCGTGATCGAGCCGTGGCTGTCGTACAAGGTGAAGCGCCAGGTGGAGCCGTTCGCGCCATTCGGCCTGCTGTTCGCGTTCGCGCTGCTGTGGGTGCCGTCGATCAACAGCGCGTTCTTCCACATGATCGACGCGATCCTGCGTGGACTGGGAGTCAGCGAACGGGACACCTCGTACGGCTGGAGCCTCTACCGCTTCTGGGCCTAGGCCGAGCGGCCGCGCCTGATGTAGTACCAGGTCATGTTGGACGTCAGGCCCGCCAGCAGCACCCAGACGATCCCCAGCCAGCTGCCCTGGACGAAGGAGACGACGGCGGCGGCCACGGCGAGCACGCAGACGACCAGGGTGTAGAGGGCGAGTCGCCGGGTCCGGGTGGGCGGGGGCAGAAGGGGCATGGGGGTCGGCTCCTTGCGGGGGACACTGCTACGGCGAACAGTGTCCCCCATCCGCTCAGACGTCGGTGACGCGGAGCCCGGCGTGTGCCTTGTAGCGGCGGTTGACGGAGATCAGGTTCGCGACCAGCGACTCGACCTGGTGGGCGTTGCGCAGCCGCCCGGCGAAGACGCCGCGCATGCCGGGGATGCGCCCGGCGAGGGCCTGCACGATCTCGACGTCGGCCCGCTCCTCGCCCAGCACCATCACATCGGTGTCGATCTGCTCGATCTCCGGGTCCTGGAGCAGGACGGCGGACAGGTGGTGGAAGGCGGCGGCGACCCGGGAGTCCGGCAGCAGGGCGGCGGCCTGCTCGGCGGCGCTGCCCTCCTCGGGCCGGATCGCGTAGGCGCCCTTCTTGTCGAAGCCGAGCGGGTTGACGCAGTCCACGACGAGCTTGCCGGCCAGTTCGTCGCGCAGTGCCTTCAGCGTGTCGCCGTGGCCGTCCCACGGTACGGCGACGATCACGATGTCGCTGCGGCGCGCGGCCTCGGCGTTGTCGGCGCCCTCGACGCCGTGGCCGCACTCCTGGGCGGCGGCCCGGGCGCGGTCGGCGGACCGGGAGCCGATGATCACCTTCTGGCCGGCCCGGGCGAGCCGGTAGGCGAGGCCCTTGCCCTGCGGTCCGGTGCCGCCGAGCACGCCGACGACGTATCCAGAGACGTCGGGCAGGTCCCAGGGGTCCTTGGCGGGGGCCTTGGCAGGGGTCTGTGCACTGTCGGTAGAGGTCATGGGGCGAGCCTACGTCCGTGGCACTTGCGGCACGCTCAAGAGAGGCGGCGCACGGGCACCCGGCGGAAGGTGATGGTCTCGTAGGCGCTGAAGTCGCCGGTCTCGTAGAGGAGTCCCACCGTGTCCCGGTCGACGCGGACCAGGTCGGAGTAGGCGGCGGGCAGCCCGTCGACGGTGCACGCCGTGCGCCAGGTGGTGCCGCCGTCGGCGGAGGCGTGGATCGTCATCAGGGCGCGGAAGGCGGGGTCGGCCGGGCCGGAGTAGAGGAGCAGGTCCGGGTCGCGGAGCTGGAGGACGGATGCCTCGCAGACGGGTGCGGCCAGCCCGGCCTGCGGCCGGAACGGCTTGACCAGGGTCATCCCGCCGTCCGTCGAGTGGGCGTCGGCGCGGTTGCCGGGGGAAGGGCTGTCGTTGCGGGTGTTGAAGTAGACGCGGCCGTCGGGGAGTTCGGCGGCGGTGGTCTCGTTGACGTTGATGTACCCGTCGGTGTTCTCATCGAGGTACCCGAGGTACCAGGACTCCCCCCGGTCGTCGCTGAGCAGGCAGTGGCCGCTGTTGTACTGCGGTTCGGCGCCTGTGTCGGTGCCGGTGGGCGGCAGGGTGTGGTTGGCGGGGACGAGGATGCGGCCGGTGCTCAGCTGGAGGGCGTGGCCGGGGGTGGTGGCGTACCAGCGCCAGCCGGGCTTCTTCACCTGCGCGGTGATCTCCCTGGGCGCGGACCAGGTCACCCCGTCGTCGTCGCTGTGCTGCACCCAGATCCGCCGACCGTCGGCGTCCGGCACCTGCCCGCGCAGGATGGCGGCCTCGGTGGCGGTGGCGGCGGCCCGGATGTGCACGAGCAGGACGCGGCCGGTGTCGAGGACGACGGGGGCGGGGTTTCCGGCGAGGCCGTCGCCGTTGCGCGCGGCGACCTGGAGCGGGCCCCAGGTGCGGCCGCCGTCCGTGGACCGCTTGAGCACGATGTCGATGTGCCCGTGGTCGGCGGCGGAGTCGACGCGGCCCTCGCAGAAGGCGAGGAGGGTACGGGCACCGGTGGCCACGACCGCCGGGATCCGGAAACTGGCGTAACCCTCGTGTCCGGCACGGAAGGGGACGGTGACCTCGGTCATCGGGCGGCTCCTCGGGAGGGGACGGGGACCGGTTCGTGTGGGGACCTGTTCGCTCGGTGACCGGTGAATGTCCCCGTTGTGGGCGAATTCCGGGTGAACTCCGCGTCACGAGTGACCGGTTGCGGCAGGATGCGGGCGCATGGACGCCGTACGGGTCGCGCTGCTGCGGGAAGTGCTCGCCGGGACCGAGTGGCTGGGGGCCACCCGGAGATTCGCGGGGGTGCTGCGCGGGTCGGTGGTGGCGCACGGGGGCGGGCTGCTGCTGGTGGGCACGCCGGAGTACGAGCCGTGGCATCTGGCGGCGCATCTGGTGGACGAGGCCGCGTGGTCCGGGACGCCCGAGCTGGCGCCGACCCTGGTACGGCATCACGCGCGCCCCTCCGACCCGGCCCATCTGGCCGTGGGGCCGGGCCGGATCGAGGCGGCGCGGCGGGGTGAGACCCTGCTGGTCGTGGCTCCCTCGGAGCCCGCGCCGCTCCTTGAGCGGGTGCACGACGCCCGCCGGGCCGGGGTCACCGTGCTGGCCCTCGGCCCGTGCGCCGGTGACCTCACGGCGCTGGCCCATGACACGCTGGCCGTACCGGAGGGTGCGGAGCTGGACCTGGACACCGTCCAGCACCTGGTCAGCGCGGCGGCCGGCGAGAACGGGGGCGGGGTCTCTCCGAGGGTTCGGCGGAGCTTCCGGGACCGTCTGTCGAGGCTGGCGGAGATCCTGACGGCCCCGCCACCCGCCCCTTGGTGACCTTGCTCGGCCGACCGTGCCGTCGGGGAAAAACAGTTGCCCGGTGATCCCGGCCCGCAGAACATGCCTCAGTGACCCGCGCCCTCCTCCCCGACCTCTCCCCCTGGAAGGCCTCCGCGGACTTCCGCCGCCTCTGGAAGTCGGGCCTGATCAGCAACTTCGGCAGCTTCCTGACCTTCGTCGCGCTGCCGGTCCAGCTGAAGGACCTGACGGAGTCGACCGCAGCGGTGGGCGCGATCGGGGCCGTAGAGCTGCTGCCGCTCATCATCTGCGGACTGTACGGCGGTGCCCTCGCCGACGCGCTCGACAAGCGGAAGCTCATCGTGTGGACGGAGGCCGGGCAGGGCCTGCTCAGCGCAGCCCTGCTGGTCAACGCGCTGCTCCCGCACCCGGTGGTCTGGCCGCTGTACGCCGTCGCCGCCCTCTCCTCCGCCCTGGTCTCCGTCCAGCGCCCGGCCCTCGACTCCCTGTGGCCCCGGATCGTCGCCCACGCCGATTTGCCCGCCGCGGCCTCGCTGAACTCCCTGCGCTGGACCGTCGGCGGTGTCGCCGGACCGGCCCTCGCCGGCGTGGTCGTCGCCTACGCGGGCCTCGGCTGGGCGTACGCCGCCGATCTGCTGACCTTCGCCGTCTCGCTGGCGTACATCGTCCGGATCGCCCCCTCCCCCGCCTCCCACGAGGCGTCGAAGCCCTCGTTGCACGCCATCCTGGAAGGCGCCCGCTACGCCTGGAGCCGTAAGGAACTCCTGGGCACCTACGTCGTCGACCTCGCGGCGATGTTCCTGGCCATGCCGCTCGCGGTACTGCCGTTCCTCGCCGACGAGCTGCACGCCGACTGGGCGCTCGGACTGATGTACGCCACCGTCCCGGCCGGAGCGATGCTGGTGAGCCTGACCAGCGGCTGGGCCTCCCGGATCCACCGGCACGGCCTGATGGTGGTGCTGTCGGCCACGGGCTGGGGCCTCGCGGTCGCGGCGGCCGGTATCTGCGGGAACGTGTGGCTGGTGCTCCTGTTCCTGACCGTCGGCGGCGGCTTCGACATGGTCAGCGGGATCTTCCGGTCAGCCATGTGGAACCAGACGATCCCGGACGAGCTGCGCGGCCGGCTCGCCGGGATCGAGCTGCTGTCCTACTCGGTCGGCCCGCAGCTCGGCCAGGTCCGGGCGGGCGGCCTGGCCGCCTGGGCGGGCGTACGGACCTCCGTCGTCTCCGGCGGGCTGGCGTGCGCGGGCGCCATGGGACTGCTCGCGCTGTGCCTTCCGGGGCTCATGACGTACGACGCCCGCACCAACGAGCACGCGGTGCGGATGCGCGAGCAGCGCACGGCCGTAGAAGCCTGATCAGTCCTCCTCGCCGCTCCCACCGGCCGGCGCGTCGTGCCAGCGCGGGTCGTTCTCCCACTGGAGGTTGCGCTCCGCGGCCGTCTCCATGGCGTGCCGGGCCTCCTCCGGGGAGGCGTACGGCCCGAAGCGGTCCTTGCCCGGGCACTCCGGGCCCTCCTCGACCTTCTTGTGCTCCAGGCAGTAGTACCACTCGCCCGGCTTGCCGACGGTGCGCTTCTTGAACAGGGGCATGGACAGCTCCTCTCGCCAACGACATGATCCCCCAACTCGGCTCGATAGACTCGCTGCATGTCTGGCCAGTCGCTGCTCGTACCGGGGGAGCTGTCCCCCACCCGTTCGGTCCCCGGAAACATCCGCCGCCCCGAGTACGTCGGCAAGCCCGCGCCGGCGCCGTACACCGGTCCTGAGGTGCAGAGCCCGGAGATCATCGAGGCGATGCGGATCGCCGGCCGTATCGCCGCGCAGGCGATGGAGGAGGCCGCGAAGATCATCGCGCCGGGGGTCACCACGGACCAGCTGGACAAGGTCGCCCACGAGTACATGTGCGACCACGGCGCCTACCCGTCCACGCTCGGCTACCGCGGCTTCCCGAAGTCCCTGTGCACGTCGATCAACGAGGTCATCTGCCACGGCATCCCGGACTCGACGGTCCTCAGGGACGGGGACATCGTCAACCTGGACGTGACGGCGTACATCGGCGGGGTGCACGGCGACAACAACGCCACCTACCTGGTCGGGGACGTGGACGAGGAGTCCCGGCTGCTGGTGGAGCGGACCCGGGAGTCCCTGAACCGCGCGATCAAGGCGGTCCGGCCGGGCCGGCAGATCAATGTCATCGGCCGGGTCATCGAGTCCTACGCCAAGCGCTTCGGCTACGGAGTCGTCCGTGACTTCACCGGCCACGGCATCAACTCCTCCTTCCACTCGGGCCTGATCATCCCGCACTACGACAGCCCGCACGCGACGACGGTGATGCAGCCGGGCATGACGTTCACGATCGAGCCGATGCTGACGCTGGGCACCCATGAGTACGACATGTGGGACGACGGCTGGACGGTCGTGACGAAGGACCGCAGGCGGACGGCCCAGTTCGAGCACACGCTGGTGGTGACGGAGACCGGCGCGGACATCCTGACCCTGCCGTAACGCCGCGCTCGCTTCCGCCACGACCGCACGGCCCGCCCTCTGCGAGGGCGGGCTTTCTCTTGTAGTCTTTTACCGACAGGATGTCGGCAAGATGGGACGGCCTCATGGACTCCTCCTTCTCGACCCTCATCCGCACCGCGTCCCATGAGGCACACGTGGAGGCGGAGACGTCGTCGTTCATGAGCGACCTGCTCGGCGGCCGGCTGGGCGTGACCGCCTATGCGCGCTACACCGAGCAGCTGTGGTTCGTGTACGAGGCGCTGGAGAACGGCGCCGGGCGGCTGGCGGCGGACCGGGTGGCGGGGCCGTTCGTCCGGCCGGAGCTGTTCCGGCTGGCCGCGCTGGAGCGGGACCTGGCGCATCTGCGCGGGCCGGGATGGCGGGCGAGCCTGAGCGCTCTGCCCGCCACGCGGGAGTACGCGGCCCGGGTCCGCGAGTGCGCCGAGCGCTGGCCCGGCGGCTATGTCGCCCACCACTACACCCGCTATCTGGGCGACCTGTCCGGCGGTCAGATCATCCGCGACCGGGCGGAGAAGACCTGGGGCTTCGCGAAGAAGGGCGACGGCGTCCGCTTCTACGTCTTCGAGGGCGTCTCCAACCCGGCGGCCTTCAAGCGGAGTTACCGCGCACTGCTGGACGCCGTGGACGTGGACGAGCTGGAGAAGCAGCGGGTCGTCGGGGAGTGCAAGCGGGCTTTCGCCCTGAACACGGCGGTGTTCCGGGCGCTGGGTGCGGAGTTCCCGCTGAGCGCCTAGCGCTCCGGGGCGGCTAACGCTCCAGGAACACCCGGCCCCCGACCTCCACCCACCCCTCCGGCTGGGGCGCGGTCAGGATCTGGGAGCCCTTGCCCTGGGTGATGTTGAGGGCGCGGCCCAGTTGATCGGTGAGGAGGAGGGCCGCCGCGCCGGTGGCCTCGTCCTCGTCGATGCCGTCGTTCCGGCCGGGGAAGGCGCGGGCGCGGATCCGGCCGGCCGCCTCGTCCTCCCAGGCCCAGGCGTAGATCCAGTCGCCGGGGGCCGGGATCTGCAGGGCGTCGACCTCGGCGGCGCTGCCGTACTGCCGCAGGGTGCGTGGCGGCGCCCACTCCGCGCGGGCCTCGATCCAGCTGAACTCTCCGTCCAGCCGGGCGCCGACGATCCCGGCGGGCGTGACGAGTTCGGGCACGTCGAGCAGCCAGGCAGTGCCGACGCAGGGGTGACCGGCGAAGGGCAGCCGCAGAGTGGGCGTGTAGATGTCGATCACGCCGCGCTCGGGGTCGTCCACGAACACGGTCTCGCTGAAGCCGAGTTTGGCCGCCAGCTCCTGCCGGTCGCTCCGCTCGGGCAGTACCGAGCCGTCGCGGACGACACCGAGCTCGTTGCCGTAGCCGCCGTTCGGTCCACAGAAGACGCGGAGTACGTCGTAGTCAGTCACGGGGGCATTGAAACATCGCGACGGTCAGCCCGTGGTCGGTGGTGGCGACCGGCGCACGGGTGGCGCTGACCTTTGAGATCTGGATCACGACCCCGGAGGGTATGAGCGAGGTAAGACTCAGGTAAGTTAGGGCAGCCTCACCAAACCAGATCTGCCTGGAGTCCGCATGCGAGCCGTCCGACTGACCGTCACCGCCGCCACCACGGTGGCCGCCCTGACCGCCCTCACGGCCTGCACCGCGAAGAGCGACGCCAAGGACGGCGACGCCATCCAGGTCACCGCGGCCGACTCCACGTGCGACACCTCGGCGAAGTCGGTCCCGGCCGGCCAGGTCACGCTGAAGATCGAGAACAAGGGCGCCAAGGCCACCGAGGTCGAGATCCTGTTCACGGACGACCGGATCGTCTCCGAGAAGGAGAACATCGGGCCGGGCACCAGGTACACACTGACCGCCGAGGTGAAGGCGGGGTCGTACGAGATCGCCTGCCGCCCGGGCATGAAGGGCCACGGCGTCCGCCAGAAGCTCACCGTGACCGGCGCGGGCACGACCGCCAAGCGGGACCCGAAGCTGGACGCGGCCGTCGCCGAGTACCGGCAGTACGCCCAGGACCAGGCCGACGAGACGCTGCCGCGGGTCGAGACCTTCGCCAAGGCGGTCAAGGCCGGCGACCTGGACGCCGCGAAGCAGGCCTACGGCCTCTCCCGCCTCGGCTGGGAGCGCACCGAGCCGGTCGCCGAGTCCTTCGGTGACATCGACCCGAAGGTCGACGTCCGCGAGGACGGCCTGGAGGACGGCCAGAAGTGGACCGGCTGGCACCGGCTGGAGAAGGCCCTCTGGCAGGACAAGAAGATCGGCGCCGAGGAGAAGGCGCTCGCCGGCCGGCTGGTGACCGACCTGAAGGACTGGCAGGAGCGGGTCGGCAAGGCCGAGATCACCCCGACCTCCATGGCCAACGGCGCCAAGGAGCTGCTGGACGAGGTCGCCACCGGCAAGGTCACCGGCGAGGAGGACCGCTACGCCCACACCGACCTGGTCGACTTCAAGGGCAACGTCGAGGGCGCCCAGAAGGCGTACGAGCTGCTGAAGCCGGTCGCCACGAAGAACGACCCGGCGCTGACCGAGGAGCTGGACAAGCAGTTCACCGCGCTGAACGGCCTGCTGGACAAGTACCGCTCGGGCAGGGCCCCGTACGACTTCGTCTCCTACGCCAAGGTCACCGAGGACCAGCGCAAGGAGCTGTCGGACGCGGTGAACGCGCTCGCCGAGCCGCTGTCCAAGCTCGCCGCCGCGGTGGTGAGGTAGCCATGACCGAGCAGCACACCAGCGGCGCCAACCCGTCGCGCCGCGCACTGATCGGCTGGGGCGGTGCCGGGCTCGCGCTCGGCGCCGCCGCGGCCGGCGGGGCCGTGGCGATGACCACGACCGGCAACGACCTGGACCCGGCCGCCGCCGAAGCGGGCGGCGCGGTGGAGTTCCACGGCGCCCACCAGGCGGGCATCGCCACCCCGGTGCAGGACCGGCTGCACTTCGCCGCGTTCGACGTGAAGACCGACGACCGCGAAGAGTTCGTCCGGATGCTGAAGGAGTGGACGGCGGCGGCCCGGCGGATGACCGCCGGAAAGCCGGTCGGCGAGGGCGCCTTCGACGGGCTCGCCGAGGCCCCGCCGGACGACACCGGTGAGGCGATGGGGCTGAAGCCGTCCCGTCTGACGCTGACCATCGGCTTCGGGCCGTCGCTCTTCGACAGGTTCGGGCTCAAGGACCGGCGGCCCGAGGCCCTGGTCGACCTGCCCAAGTTCCCCGGCGACAACCTGGAGAAGGCCCGCACCGGCGGCGACCTGTGCATCCAGGCCTGCGCCGACGACCCTCAGGTCGCCGTGCACGCCATCCGCAACCTCGCCCGCATCGGCTTCGGCAAGGTCGCCGTGCGCTGGTCCCAGCTCGGCTTCGGCAAGACCTCCTCGACCACCCCGGACGCGCAGACCCCGCGCAACCTCTTCGGGTTCAAGGACGGCACCCGCAACATCGCGGGCACCGAGACCGACCGGCTGAAGAAGTTCGTGTGGGTCGGCGACGGGGATGCCGGCGGCAAGGACGCCTGGATGACCGGCGGGTCGTACCTCGTCGCCCGGCGCATCCGCATGAACATCGAGACCTGGGACCGGACTTCGCTCCAGGAGCAGGAGGACGTGTTCGGGCGGGACAAGCGCGAGGGCGCCCCGGTCGGCAGGGCCGAGGAGCATGACGCGCCGTTCCTGAAGGCGATGAAGCCGACCGCGCATGTCCGGCTCGCACACCCGGACGCCAACGCCGGGATCACCATCCTGCGCCGGGGCTACTCCTTCACCGACGGCACCGACGGCCTCGGCCGCCTCGACGCCGGCCTGTTCTTCCTGGCCTACCAGCGGGACGTGCGCAAGGGCTTCATCCCGCTGCAGCGCAGGCTGTCGGCGCACGACGCCCTCAACGAGTACATCCAGCACGTGGGTTCGGCGGTCTTCGCGATACCGCCCGGCGTCCGGGACTCCGGCGACTGGTGGGGCCGCACGCTGTTCGCCAAGGAGGCGTAGCCCGTGTTCTCCAACTACCTGATCGGCCTGCGCGAGGGACTGGAGGCGTCGCTCGTCGTCTGCATCCTGATCGCCTACCTCGTCAAGACCGGCCGCCGGGACGCCCTGAAGCCGATCTGGATCGGCATCGGCATCGCGATCTCCATCGCGATGGGCTTCGGCTGCGCCCTCGAATTCGGCTCCCAGGAGCTGACGTTCGAGGCGCAGGAGGCGCTCGGCGGCTCCCTCTCCGTCGTCGCCGTCGGCCTGGTGACCTGGATGGTGTTCTGGATGCGGCGCACCGCCCGGCACCTGAGGTCGGAGCTGCACGGCAAGCTGGACGCGGCGCTCGCCATGGGTACCGGCGCGCTGGTCGCCACGGCATTCCTGGCCGTCGGCCGGGAGGGCCTGGAGACCGCGCTGTTCGTATGGGCCTCGGTGCACGCGGCGTCCGACGGCACCCCGCGCCCGCTGATCGGCGTGGCGCTGGGCCTCGCCACGGCCGTCCTCCTCGGCTGGCTGTTCTACCGGGGTGCCCTGAGGATCAACCTGGCGAAGTTCTTCACCTGGACCGGCGGCATGCTGGTCGTGGTCGCGGCGGGCGTCCTCGCCTACGGCTTCCACGACCTGCAGGAGGCGAACTGGCTGCCCGGCCTGACCAGCCTGGCCTTCGACATCAGCGACACCGTCCCACCGGACAGCTGGTACGGCACCCTGCTGAAGGGCGTGTTCAACTTCCAGCCCGACCCGACCGTCCTCCAGATCACGGTGTGGCTGCTGTACCTGATCCCGACGCTCGCGATCTTCCTCGCCCCGGTAGGGTTCGCCTCCGGAAAGGCGAAGGTGAAGGGACCCGATGAGCAGGGATCGCAGCCCGCGCAGGCTCCGCAGGCGTGACCGGAACGCACTCATAGCGGCCTCGCTGACCGCTTTGTCGCTGACGGCGAGCGGATGCGTGGTGGTTCACGGGGAGCGTGAGGTGCTCCCCGCCGCCACCCGCGCCGAGGCCGCCAAGGCGCTCACCGCGTTCACGGCCGCGTACAACAAGGCCGACAAGGCCTACGACAACTCCCTGGACGCGCCCTACCTCACCGGCCCGTTCGGCGACATCACCGCCGCGCGGCTGAAGGCCGGGCGCGCCAACAGCCCCTCCGGCAACCCGAACCACGTGCCGCTGAAGCTGTCGGACGTGAAGGTCACGATCCCCAAGAAGGCCGGCTGGCCGCGCTGGTTCGTCGCCGACGCCCAGGGCAACAAGACCGGCACGGCGCGCTGGCTGATGGTGTTCACCCGGGGAGACCTGGGCGAACGCTGGCGGGTGGCGTACATCACCCTGGTGGCGCCCGCCGCCGTACCGGAGTTCAAGACGGACAAGGACGGCTGGGCCGAGGCGGTACCGGCCGGCTCCGCACAGCTCGCCGTCGCGCCCGGGAAACTGGGCCAGGAGTACACGACGTACCTGAAGAAGGGCGGCCAGACCTTCGCCGCCGGCAGGTACACCAGCGTCGAGCGCGCCGACCGGGCCAAGCGGGCCCGTAAGCCGGGCCTGGTCACCCAGTTCATCGACGCGCCGCTGACGAACGGCGGCTACGCGCCGGTGGCGCTGCGCACGGCGGACGGCGGGGCGCTGGTGTTCTTCACCACGCACCACTACGAGAAGCAGACCGCCGCCACGGGTACGACGGTGCCGCCCCAGGGCAAGGACGTCCAGGCCCTGACCAAGGGCGAGGTGAAACAGTCCCTGACGCTGGAGTTCATGTCGGCAGAGGTGGCCCTGGACCCGGCGGGCAGCGGCAAGGTGTCGGTGCTGGGGCGGGTGCCGGGGCTTACCTCGGCACAGGGCGAGTAAAGCGCCCCGCCCGGCGCCTAATGCCGCAGTGGCCAGGCCGCACCCTGATGGTCAGCCCCCGCGTACCGCGCACACGCATCGGTGAGCGCCTCCAACAGGCTCAACGGATCCGGCAGCGCATGCTCCGGCCCCCGCACCCAGCGCACCTGCTGATCGTCACCGGGGAGCCGGGCGGGCGGTACGAGCACATACGACCCCCGGCAGTGCCAGCGCAGCCCCGGGTGCTCGTCCATGGTCTCGGGGTGGCAGTCCAGCTCGCAGGGCCACCACTCGTCCTCGTCCTCGGGGGTGCCGCGGGTGAGGGTGAAGAACAGCATGCGGCCGTCGTCGCTCTCGGCGACGGGTCCCACCTCGACGCCGGAGGAGAGCAGCCGGTCCAGGGCCTCCCGCCCGGCTGCCAAGGGGACGTCCAGGACGTCGTGGACCATTCCGGTCGCGGTGATGAAGTTGGCCTGCGGCTGGTGCCGGGACCAGCGTTCGATCTGCGCGCGGTCGGTGGTGGACTGCGTCTGCCAGGCGAACGACACCGGGTGCCGGGCCGGGGTGGGACAGCCGACGCGGTCGCAGGAACAGCGGTAGCCGGGGGCGGGGTGTGCGGCGGGGGCGAGCGGCAGGCCCGCCGCGGCGGCGGCGAGCAGCACGGCCTCACGGCCCCCGTCGTCGGCGGCCTCCTTCGGGCGGCGTCCGCGCAGCCACTGGGAGAGTTTGCCCTGCCGGCCTGACCGGCCGCCGAACGTCGCGCTCATCTATCCCCTCAGTCTGGTCGTCGCCTCGCTGGTGTGCGGACAGTGTGCCTTATCGTCCCATCTTCGTGCGCTTGGGGGTGTCTGGGGTGGGCGACGGCGACAAGCCGCGGCGGCTACGCGGACGGCTCCTCTGGGGAGTCCTCCGGCGGCCACGAATCTCCCCACTCGGCGTCCCGGGCCGCCTTGTACAGGGGGCCATGGCGTTTGGTGACCGTCGTACGGGCCAGCCGTTCGCCGGCCTCGCACAGGTCCAGGAGCACCTGGCCCTTGCGGATCTGCGGTCGCCGGATCACCCGGGAGGGAGCCGGCGCGGCGGCCAGGCGGGTGGCCACGACGTACGAGAACTTCTCGTCCTCGTACGGCAGGGTGCCGCCCTTGACCTGGCGGTGCAGCGAGGAGCGGCTGACCCGGGCGGAGAAGTGGCACCAGTCCCGGCCGGGCTCGATGGGGCAGGCGGCGCTGTGCGGGCAGGGGGCGACGATGTGCAGTCCGGCGCGGATCAGACGGTCGCGGGCCTCGATGACGCGGGCGTAGCCGGCCGGGGTGCCGGCCTCCACGATCACCACGGCCTGCGCGGCGGCCGCGGCGGCGTCGACGAGGGCGGCGCGGTCGGGCTCGGAGAGTTCGTTGAGGACGTACGACACCGTGACGAGGTCGGTGTCGTCCAGGGTGAGGTCGGCGCCGATCCGGGCGCGCTGCCAGCGGGCGCCGCGCAGGGCCGGGTTGGCGGCGGCGATCTCCCGGCCGAGGGCGAGGGCGGGCTCGGCCCAGTCCAGCACGGTCACGCTGCGCTCGCCGGGCCAGGTCGCGGTGACGGCCCAGGTCGCGGCGCCGGTGCCGCCGCCTACGTCGACATGGCTGCCGGGTGTCCAGTCGGGGACGGTCTGTGCGAACGCCTCCAGCGCCGAGTGGACCGCTTCGAAGGTGGCGGGCATGCGGTAGGCGGCGTAGGCGGCCACGTCGGCACGGTCGCGCAGGATCGGGGCGTGCGTGGGGGTGTCGCCCCGGTAGTGGGCGATCAGCCGTTCCACCGCTCCGGCGGCCTGGGTGGGCGGGAGTCCGTCGAGAAGCTCCGCGAGGGTGCTACGGAGGGTGTCGTTCACCTGGCGATTGTATGGCTGGGCGCCCACCCGGAACCGTCGGCTGGAGGGCCGGACTCAGATCACCGCCCTCGCCAGCCGTGTCGCCAGTCTCGCCCTCGGCCCGCTGTCCGCCGGCCTGCGCCGCGGGTGCACCGTGTTGGCCAGCAGGATCAGGAACGTGTCCGTCCTCGGGTCGAGGACGAGCGACGTACCCGTGAAGCCCGTGTGCCCCGCCGCCCCGTGCCCCGCGAGTTCGCCCATGAACCACGGCTGGTCCATGGCGAAGCCCAGCCCCGGCGGGGTGAGCAGGAGCTCGACGAAGTCGGGGCCGAGGATGCGGGCGGGGCCGTAGGAGCCGCCGGCGAGCAGGGTGCGGCAGAAGACGGCCAGGTCGCGGGCGGTGGAGAAGAGCCCGGCGTGCCCGGCCACGCCGCCCAGCGCCCAGGCGTTCTCGTCGTGCACCACGCCCCGCAGCATTCCCCGGTCCGCCTTGGCCCAGGGCCGCCGCTGGTCCTCGGTGGCGGCCGCGCCGGGGCAGGGCCCGAAGCTGGTCGTCGTCATGCCGAGCGGCCGGGTGATTCCGTCCTGGACGAGGACGTCGAGGGTCCGGCCGGTGATGCGCTCCAGCACGGACTGGAGCAGGAGCATGTTCAGGTCCGAGTACAGATGGCGTCCCGGCTCACCCGTCGGGGCCTCGGCGCGCAGCAGGGCCAGCCGGCTCGCGTCGTCGGGGCAGTCGTACAGCGGCAGCTCGGGGCGCAGCCCGGAGGTGTGGGTGAGCAGTTGCCGCACGGTGATGCCGTGCACGGCCGCGGCGTGGAAGTCGGGCAGGTAGTCGCCGACCCGGGCGTCCATGCCGAGGGTGCCGCGCTCGATCTGCTGCACGGCGGCGACGGAGGTGAACAGCTTGGTGAGGGAGGCCAGGTCGAAGGGCGTGTCGACGGTGGCCGGGACCCGGGCGGCGGGCGGCAGTTCGACACCGGTGTCGGTCTCGGGGTCGTAGCCGGAGTAGCGGACGGCCCAGCCCGCGGCCTCGGCCACGGCGATCACGGGTCCGCGTCCGGCCAGCACGACGGCGCCGGCCGCCCAGGGGCGGTCTCCGGCGGTGAGGGCGTGCACCTCGCCGACCAGGTGCCCGAGTTCCACCGGGTCGAGCCCGGCCCGTTCCGGCGTGTCGGCGCGCAGTCTCGGTGCGCTCAGTTCTCGTCTCCCTCCGACCCCGCACGTGTGTTCCCACGTGTGTTCCAGGGACGGCACATTCCCACGAAGCAGGCCGCCGCGACCAGTGCTCCCACCAGTTGGACCATCGCCATGGGTACGGCGGTGTGCTCTCCGGCGACGCCGACGAGCGGTGAGGCGACCGCTCCGACGAGGAAGGAGGAGGTGCCGAGCAGGGCGGAGGCGGAGCCGGCGGCGTGCCGGGTGCGCAGCAGGGCGAGGGACTGGGCGTTGGGAAGGGTGATGCCCATGGCGGACATGAGGACGAAGAGCGCGGCGGCGATCGGCGGCAGACCGACCTGGCCGAGGGCGCCGGTGGACATCAGCAGCAGGGCGGTCGCGGCGAGCACGATCACCGCGAGGCCGTAGGCCAGCACCTTCTCCAGGGCGACCCGGCCGACCAGCAGCTTGCCGTTGACCTGCCCGGCGATCACCAGGCCGACCGAGTTGAGGCCGAACAGCAGGCTGAAGGTCTGCGGGGAGGCGCCGTAGATCTCCTGGACGACGTAGGGGGAGGCGGATATGTACGCGAACAGCGCGGCGAAGGCGAAGCCGCCGGTCAGCATGTAGCCGGTGAAGGGCAGGTCGGCGAGCAGGCCGCGCATCGCGCGCAGGGCCGCCCCGACTCCCCCGTCGTGCCGTTCCTCCGGCGGCAGGGTCTCCGGCAGCCGCAGCCGGACGAGCGCGGCCAGCACGACGCCGACCGCCGTCAGGACGACGAACACGCCCCGCCAGTCGGTCACCCGCAGGATCTGCCCGCCGATCAGCGGCGCCACGATCGGCGCGACCCCGGAGACCAGCATCAGGGTGGAGAAGAAGCGGGCCATGGCATCGCCGTCGTACAGGTCGCGTACGACGGCCCGGGCGATCACGATGCCGGCGGCGCCCGCGAGGCCCTGGGCCAGCCGGAGGGCGACCAGCGTCTCGACGTTCGGGGCGAGGGCGCACAGGGCCGTGGCGAGGAGGTAGACGGCGAGGCCGGCGAGCAGCGGACGGCGGCGGCCCCAGCGGTCGCTCATCGGGCCGACGACCAGCTGCCCGAGTGCCATGCCCAGCAGGCAGGCGGTGAGGGTGAGCTGGACGGTGGCGGCGGGCGCGCGCAGGGACTCGGTGACCTCCGGCAGGGACGGGAGGTACATGTCCATCGCGAGCGGGGGTGTCGCGGTG
The DNA here is from genome assembly GCF_055572075.1 of Streptomyces sp. NPDC030820. Classification (NCBI taxonomy): domain Bacteria; kingdom Bacillati; phylum Actinomycetota; class Actinomycetes; order Kitasatosporales; family Streptomycetaceae; genus Streptomyces; species Streptomyces sp. NPDC030820. The sequence continues at coordinate 865,457 of NZ_JBVIEB010000001.1, read as the reverse complement.
AGGCCGCCGAGGACGAGCGTGACGAGCAGGCCGGTGCGGCGGTTGGCGGCGGACGGCCGAGCAGGAACGGACGTGGGCTGCGCCTCAGGTGCCGATGGCGCCGTGTGCTCGCGCATCCGTCCCCTCCCTTCGGTGAAGCGACCGCCTGACGAAAGCGACCGGCACCTATGCTCTCAGCTCGTACACACTGCCGGGGCACACAGGACCGATGAGTGGGGCGATGGTGGAGCAGAAGGTGCGCCACGGCGACTGGGAGTCGCTGGCGGCGGACCCGGACATCGATGTCGTGTACGTCGCCACTCCGCACTCGGCGCACCGCGTGGCGGCCGGGCTGTGCCTGGAGGCGGGGCGGAGCGTGCTGTGCGAGAAGCCGTTCACGCTGAACCTGCGCAGGACGGAGGAACTCGTCGCGCTGGCGCGGGAGCGCGACCACCGCTTGCTGATGGAGGCGATGTGGATGTACTGCAATCCGCTGGTCAGGCGGCTGAAGGCACTGGTGGACGACGGGGCGATCGGCGAGGTCCGCACGGTGCAGGCCGACTTCGGTCTTGCCGGTCGTCGTGCCGGAGGCGCGCCATAAGACACAGCCCGCCGGCCACCGGCTGCGGGATCCGGCGCTGGGCGGCGGGGCGCTGCTGGACCTGGGCGTGTACCCCGTGTCGTTCGCGCAGTTGCTGCTGGGCGAGCCGGACGTGGTGGCGGGGAGCGCGCTGCTGTCGCCGGAGGGCGTCGACCTCCAGACGGGCGCGGTGCTGTCCTGGGCGAGCGGGGCGATGGCCGCGCTGCACTGCTCGATCGTCGGCGGTACGGGCGGCACGGCGTCGGTGACCGGTTCGCGCGGCCGGATCGACGTCCCGTCCGGCTTCTTCCACCCGGAGCGGTTCGTGCTGCGCCGCGACGGCCGCGATCCGGAGGAGTTCGCCGCCGACCTTGCCGACGGGCCGCGCACCACCCTGCGGCACGAGGCGATCGAGGTCATGCGGGCGCTGCGGGCGGGTGAGAAGGAGTCGCCGCTGGTGCCGCTGGAGGGTTCACTGGCGGTGATGCGGACCCTGGACGCGGTGCGGGAGCGGATCGGGGTGCGGTATCCGGGAGACGCGGTCGCGGTGACGGTGTGAACCGGTATCCCGGGCAGGCGGTGGCCGCCGCCGTCGGGCAACCGTATGGCGGACATGGCATTCCGCATGGCGGACCTGCCGCCTACGCTGCGGTGCCATGACTGAAAGGCAATCGAAGATCGCGGTGGTGACCGGCGCCGGCTCCGGCATCGGGCGGGCCGTCGCCGTGGAACTGCTGCGGGCCGGCTGGTCGGTGGCGCTGGCCGGCCGGCGCACCGAGCCGCTGGAGGCGACGGCGGCGCTGGTGCCGGAGGGCGCCTCCCTCGCCGTACGCACCGACGTGTCCCGGCCCGAGGACGTGGACGCGCTGTTCGCGGCGACGGCGGACCGGTTCGGCCGGGTGGACCTGCTGTTCAACAACGCGGGGACCTTCGGGCCGGGCGGGGTGCCGGTCGAGGAGCTGTCGTACGACGCCTGGCGGCACGTGGTGGACACCAATCTCAACGGGGCGTTCCTGTGCGCCCAGGCGGCCTACCGCCGGATGAAGGAGCAGGAGCCGCAGGGCGGCCGGATCATCAACAACGGCTCCGTCTCGGCCCACACGCCCCGCCCGCTCTCGGTGGCCTACACCGCGACCAAGCACGCCCTGACCGGCCTCACCAAGTCGCTGTCGCTGGACGGGCGGCCGTACCGCATCGCCGTCGGGCAGATCGACATCGGCAACGCGGCGACCGACATGACGGCCCGGATGGAGACCGGTGCGCTGCAGGCGAACGGTGAGGTGGTCCCGGAGCCGGTGATGGACGTGGCCGACGTGGCGCGGACCGTGCGGCACATGGCCGACCTGCCGCTGGAGGCGAACGTGCAGTTCGCGACGGTGCTGGCCACGGCGATGCCGTACATCGGGCGGGGTTGACCCCCATACCACAAACGGAATTCGAACATCCGCGGTATTGCGGCCCGTCGGGCCGGTATGCTCAACTTTCCTTCACGAGAGCTTCACAGTTGAAGCACGATGGTTCCGCAGCCACCACCGAGGGGGGAGGCGACGGCCGTTCCACCGGGCCGGAGTTGGGGGTGGACCTCGCGACGGGACGCGAGGTGCACGCCGGTCGGTGGAACGGCCGTCGCACTGTTCAGCGCCGGTGCCGGCCGCCGGGCTCCGTGCCCCCGTCAGCCCCGTCGGACCGCTCGGCCTCCTCGGGCCGCTGCGCCGCCTCGGCCCTCGCGGCCGCCGCGACCGCCCTGCGCCGCCGCTTGACCACCAGCGCCCCTGCCGCCGCCAGCAGCAGCGCCGTACCTCCCGCGCCCTCCACGAGCCGGCCGGTGGACGGTCCGCCGGAGCCCGGGTCCGGCGCGCCGGCCGCCGCCTGCGCGGCCTCCTCCGAAGGCGCCGGACTCGCCTTCGCCCCGCCCTCGCTGAGCGGATCGACCAGCGTGCCCACCGCCCGCGCCGAACGCCCGCGGCCGAAGCCCCAGTCGAGCAGCGCGGCGGTCTGCTCGTAGACGGCGTTGCTGCCGGTGGCCGGATGCATCACGGTGACCAGCAGGGTGCGTCCGCCCCGGGTGGCCGCGCCGGTGAAGGTATTGCCGGCATGGCTGGTGTAGCCGTTCTTGACGCCGATCAGGCCGTCGTACGTCTTCAGGCCCCACGCCCCGGTCAGCAGGCGGTCGGTGTTCTGGATCTGGAACGTCTTCTTGCCGCCCGCCGGGAAGTCGGCGGTCCGCGTGCCGCAGTAGCCGCGGAAGTCGGCGTCCTTCAGGCCGTGGCGGGCGAACAGCGTGAGGTCGTACGCAGAGGAGATCTGGCCCGGGTGGTCGAAGCCGTCGGGGCTGACCACATGGGTGTCCAGGGCCTGCAGGTCCTCGGCCTTCGCCTGCATCTCGGCGACGGTCTTGGCGATGCCGCCGTTCATGTGGGCGAGCACATGCACGGCGTCGTTGCCGGAGCGCAGGAACACGCCCTGCCACAACTGCTCGACGGTGTAGGTGATGCCGGGCTTGATGCCGACCAGGCTGGAGCCGAGCGGGACGTCGGCGACATCGGAGTCCTTGACGGTGTACCGCTGGGTACGGTCGAACTTCTTCAGCACGGTGTCCGCGAACAGCATCTTCAGCGTGGACGCGGGCGCGAGCCGCCGGTGCGCGTTGTACGAGGCGAGGACCTCGCCGCTCGCGCAGTCGGCGATCAGCCAGGAACGGGCGGTGAGCTTCTCGGGCAGCCCGGAGGCACCGCGCACCTGGACGCCGGTACGGGCCAGTTGCTCGCCGCCGATCACCGTCGCGGCGGACGCCGGGGTGGTCGCGGACAGGGGAAGGGCGGCGGCCGTCAGTCCGAGGACGGCACGCCGGCTGAGCCGGGAACATTCGCGCACCCGGGGACGGTACACCGCGCCCAGCAGCGACTTCCGCATCGCGGGTCCGTCATCGCCGTGGAATTTGCCACCTTATGAAAATCCGATGAGGTACCCGGCTTTCTCAGCCCTTGCGCACCCTTTGCCCAGGGCGGCTCAAAGGTTCCTCCCCAGCTTGTGGCAGCGCCCACAGCGGGCGCCAAGAACCTCGAGGAACGGGATGTTCGGCATCTATCTCAAGCGCGAGCTGAGCCGCCGCAAGAAGGCCTCTCTGGTCATCGCGGTGGGTCTGGCGCTCGGTATCGACGGCTCCTGAAACCAGCTGGGGCGGGGTCGCTCACCTGCCGAGGATCCGGTCGATCTCGGCCAGCTGCCCGGCGGTGAGCGGCCCCTTCCCGATCGCCCCCGCGTTCGCCTCGGCCTGCGCGACCGACCGGAAGCCGGGGATGGGCACGGTGTGCGGACTGCGGGCCCAGATCCAGGCCAGGGCGCCCTGGGCGAGGGTGCGGCCGCCGCTGGTGAGGACGTCCCGCAGGGCGTCGATCCGGGTCAGCCAGCTTTCGTCGGCCCCGGAGCCGTCACCGTCGTACCCCTGCATCCAGGCCGGCGGGCGGCTCCGGATGTCCCCGGCCTCCAGCGATCCGCTCCGCCTCCCGGCCAGCAACCCCATGGCCAGCGGGCTGCGGTTGATGCTCGCAAGCCCCATCCGCTCACACAGGTCGAGGAGTTGCGGCGCGTCCTGGAGGACATTGAGGGCGTGCTGTACGGCCGTGCAGTGCGGCCCCTCGGCGAAGACGGCGGCGCGGTCGGGGTCGTCGGTGCTCCAGGCGTAGGCGCGGATGAGCCCTTCCCCGACCAACTCCTCGCACATATCACGGAGTTCGGCGCCCCGCACCGGGTCGGCGTCGGACAGATGGAACTGGTACAGATCGATGTGATCGGTGCCGAGACGGCGCAGGGAGGCGGTGAGGGCGCGCCGGGCGTGCTCCGGGGTGTCGTCGCTGCCGGTGAGGGTGCGGGTGTCCGGGTCGAAGACGTTGCCCCACTTGGTGGCGATCACGACGTCGTCGCGCCGCTTGCCGAGGGCACGGCCGAGGACTTCCTCGCTGTGCCCGGTGCCGTAGACGTCGGCGGTGTCGAAGAAGGTGACACCGAGATCGAGCGCACGGCGTACCGCCCGCACGGACTCCTCGTCGTCCACCTTCCCCCAGCCGAGCGGCTGTCCGTCGGCGGACTGCCACTCCCCGCCGATGGCCCAGCAGCCGAAGCCGAGCGGGCTGACGTCGATACTGCTGCGCCCCAGAGTCCTCTTCGCGCTGTTCGTCATGCCCAAGGACGCTAGGAGTTGAAGCGCACGCGAAGGCAAGCCCCGGGAGCTGTTATGCCTGCCCGGTCTCGAACCGCGAGATCCGCCCGTCGTCCTCCACGGTAAAGATCCACTTGGTACGCATCTCGCCCCAGGTGTCGTTGCGGTAGCGGGCGATCAGGGCCCGGCCGCCGGAGGACTCGTTGTCGACCTCCATGTGGCCGTGGGACGAGAAGATCTCCTGGTCGATCCACTCGGCGAGGTCACGGTCGGAGCCGTCGTCGGACATGGTGGCGCCGGGGGCGAGCAGCGCCATGAAGCCTTCCCTGTCGTGCGAGTTGACGGCGTTCACGAAGGCCCGGACTGCTGGGTCGCTGAGCTTGGCTGGCTGAATCGTCATGGCGCCAGAGTCACACCGGCACCCTGGTCCCGCCACCCGAACGCCATCCACGGCGGGCCGACGGGTGTCGGACCTGCGACGGTGGAAACACGAGCCTCTGCGCCTCTGCGCCTCTCCGCTTGGGAGTCACCGTGAGCTGTTTCGACCGACGTGATCTGGGCCTGCTGCTGCTCCGGCTGGGGACCGGCGGGGTGCTGGCCGCGCACGGCACGCAGAAGCTGTTCGGCTGGTTCGGTGGTCACGGTCTGGAGGGCACCGGCCAGTTCATGGAGTCCGTCGGCTATGCACCCGGCAAGGCGAGCGCCACGGCGGCGGGCCTCGCGGAAGCCGGCGGCGGCGCCCTCCTCGCCCTGGGCCTCGCGACGCCGGCGGCGGGTGCGGCGGCGGCCGGGGCGATGGCCGGGGCGGCGACGGTCCACATGCCCAACGGCTTCTTCGCCCAGGAGGGCGGCTACGAGTACGCCGCGAGCCTGGGCCTGGCGGCAGCCGGCCTGGCTGTGACGGGCCCCGGCCGCCTCTCCCTCGACCACGCCCTCGGCCACGTCTTCGACCGGGGCTGGATGGTGCCGGTGGCCCTCGGCGTCACGGCGGCGGCGACGGCACTGGTGATCGGCGCACGCAACCAGCGGGTACGGGCGAAGGCGGAGGGGGAGCAGGAGGTGCTGTTCGAGGAGTAGCCGTAGGGCGCGGTGCCGGGGACAGGGTGGCCGGTACGGCGCGGTCCCGGGGGCATGGGAAGCTGCCCGGCATGACCGATCAGGACACCACCGGCACCGCCGCCGCCCTCTGGCCGACGATCGACGAACTCTGGTCCCGCCTGGAGGCCACCCGCACCCACCCCGGCACCGAGGGCCTCCTCCTCCGCGTCCTCAAACTCTCGGAGGAGGTCGGCGAGGTGGCCGAGGCGATCATCGGCACGACCGGCCAGAACCCCCGCAAGGGGGTTACCCACACGTGGGAGGACGTCCAGGCGGAACTGTGCGACGTGGTGATCACGGCGCTGGTGGCCCTGCGGACGCTGACGCCTGAGGCACGGGAGGTGTTCGAGGGGCATCTGTCGAGGGTGAGTGCACGTCCCCTTCGGCCGGGCGACTCCGCCTGATCCAGGCCCGACGGAGGCTTCGTCGAAGGAAGGCGACGCACGAAGTTCAGAAGCAGTGCGCAGAACGCCAAGTGCCCCGACCGACGCCGGTCGGCTCGGAGGACGGCGCCCAAGACGCAGGCATCCCAGGTGCGGACCAGCAACACGGCACGAACCACAGCCAGTTGGCGCAACCTCGCCCGCGGCGCCCCGCGGCGCCCCCTCGCCCTGCTCGGCCCCACGTGATCACGAAACGGACCTCAGTCGACTATGCCGAGCCCCGGGCACACCCTAGAGGAACTTCCTCCAGGCGGCCACCGATTGTTGCGGAGCTGAGCGCGGTCACTCGTACGTATTCCCTGTCCCGTAGTCGCCGCATAATGTTCGGCCCGGCCGGACAGTCGGCCAGGAGCGGTAATCGGCGTTTTGCAGAGGCCCATCGGCAAAATCGGAGACGGAGAGGTGACTGGCCCGGTGACCTTGTGTGTATTGTTCAGCGAGGGGGCCATTTCGCCCCGCGAGCTGCTCATCGCGCTGGAAAATTACGATCCCATCGTCTTTGCCATCGGCAATGACGCCTATGCACGTTCTTACATGCCGCTGATCGCAACGGCAGGCACCGTGGTCGAGTTGACCGGCGATGCGACGGTCGACGCGACGCGATTGAAAGCCGCCGGAGTCACCGGCATCGTCACCTACAGCGAGGGTGGCATTCCCGTCTGCGCCTCACTCACCGAGCGGCTGGGCCTTCCCGGGCATGACGTGGCCACTGCCACGGCTCTCACCGACAAACACACCCAACGCGCACTGCTGTCGGCCGCAGGTGCGGGCGGCGTGGACAGTCGGCTGATCACGGGCACCGAGGACTGGGACGCGGCTGTCCACGAGATCGGGCTGCCCCTGGTGGTCAAACCCCGGTGCGGCGAGCGGAGCAGGAACGCTCGGCCGGTGCGCGACGCGGACGAGGGACGCGCACTCGTCGCGCGACTGCTGGACCGGGCCACCGCCGGCCATGAGAAGGATCTGGTCGCCGAGCAGTACCTGGTCGGGCTGCCCACGCACCCGTACGGGGACTACGTGTCCGTCGAGTCGGTCTCTTCCGAGGGCATCATCCGGCACATCGGCGTGACCGGCAAGTTCCCCCTGTCGCCGCCGTTCCGTGAGATGGGCCACTTCTGTCCCGCGCCGTTCGCCCCGGATCTGCTCGACCAGGTCGAGGAGTTGGTCGGAACCGCGCTGCGCGCTCTCGGGGTCCGGCACGGCATCACTCACACAGAGGTGAAGTTGACCGCACAAGGACCTCGGATCATAGAGGTGAACGGTCGGCTCGGAGGATTCATGGCCGCCCTTTACCGGCGTTCCCAGGGCCTTGACCTCATACAGGTCGCCGCCGATCTGGCACTAGGGCGACCGGGAATTCCAGAAGGCAAGCCGGGCGGCCTGACGCACTTTCAATACACCACGCGAGCTCCCCTGGACGCACGCCGCCTTGTTTCCGTATCCGGCCGTGACGTTCTTCTGGGCCACCCGATGATCGACGCTTATCAGCTGTACGTGATACCCGGTGCTCCGCTGGACCCGGACATGACCTATCTGGACTGCGTCTCGGGCTCGGCCGGCTCACCCGCGGAGATGATGCGCGACATCGACGAGTGCCTCGCCCTGCTGACCTACGAGTTCGAGATGCCCGACGGGCCCCTGCACATCAACGGGGCCGCCCTCCGTACCGCCACTGCACCCGCGAGAGGAGCACATGAATCGTGATCACCGTGCCGTTCGGCACCGGGTGATCAGGTCTGTGGTGGAAATTCCCTGCGTGTAGGCGACCAGCCGCAGCTTACCGACGGCGGACACCTCGCCAAAGATTTCCTCGACGACCTCGGGCTTGATGTCGTCGCCGTGCACCACCAACGCTATGTCGTGTCGGTCCAGGAAATCCTTAGTGACCCGATATGGCGCGTTCGGCAGCACCTCATCGACATAGCGGCACGCTTCGATCACCGCGATTCGCTCGGCGAGACTCATGATGGGACGACGCTTGTACGAGGCCACCACCTCGTCGGAGAGCACGCCGACCATGAGGTAGTCACCAAATTCACGAGCCTCTTTGAGAAGCGACACATGCCCGGAGTGAAAGAGGTCTCCCACCATGTCCACGTAGACACGTTTCTGGTTGCTCATACCGGCGCGGTCTGTCATGGTCGATGCCACCTCGCAAGCTCAACGGAACTCAGCCATCGCCGCCAGTATTGTCCGTGGACTCACTCAAGACGAGGACGAAACTTGAACATCGCGGATTCACGCGCAGACGAGGTAACAGTCACTTCCGCAGTCAGTTCCCACAACGAGTGGGACCCTCTCGAGGAAGTAATCGTGGGCACCATCGAGGGGGTGACGATTCCACCCCTGACGCACGAGATGAAGGTCATGGTGCGCCGTGACTACTGGGACTTCTACCGGGAGCACGCCGGAGAGCCTTACCCCGAGCATTTGGTGCAAGGCGCTTCGAAGGCCCTCGACAACCTCCAGAAGGTCCTGGAGGACGAAGGAGTCAAGGTCACCCGGCCCGAGCCCGTCGATTACGCCACCAAGAAGTTCCGCACGCCGTACTTCGAGTCGACCGGCTTCTTCAACGCCGACGTCCGCGACGTGCTCCTGGTCGTGGGGGACGAGATCATCGAGGCGCCGATGGCACTGCCTCCGCGCTACTTCGAGCACCTCAAGTACCATTCGCTGATACAGCAGTACTTCGAGCGCGGGGCCCGGTGGACTGCGGCCCCGAAGTGCTCGATGGGCCGGCACATGTACGACTACGACTACCCGGACGAACACCTCGCGTTCTTCCGCGGCGACCCCAACATCCCGGACAACGTGGGCCCGCTGGTCGGCCAGTACATGACCAACGAGGCGGAACCCTGTTTCGACGCCGCGGACTTCGTACGCTTCGGCCGCGACATCATCGTGCAACGCAGCCAGGTCACCAACGAGCTCGGCATCCGGTGGCTGGAGCGGCACCTCGGCAGCGAGTACCGGATCCACCGGGCACGCTTCCGCTCCTCGGGTCCGGTCCACATCGACACGACCTGGGTGCCGCTCGGTGAAGGCCGGGTGCTCACCTGCCCGGCGCGGCCGTGTCTGTCGCCAGAACTCCTCGACATGTTCAAGCGCGCCGGCTGGGAGATCATCGAGGCTCCGGAAGGGGTGGCGCCCGCGGAGTTCCAGCTCTCCAGCCGGTGGCTGTCGATGAACCTCCTGGTCCTCGACGAGGAACGGGTCGTCGTCGACAAGCACGAGGAACCGACCATCAAGATGCTCAAGAACCTCGGCATGAAGCCGGTTCTCGTGGACTTCAAGGATCACTACGTCTTCGGCGGCGGTCTGCACTGCGCCACCCTCGACGTCCGTCGGCGCGGTGTCCTCAAGAGCTACTTCGACTAGACGCAGGAAGTCCCGGCATGACGAGAGGGCGTCCGCCTCGGCGGACGCCCTCTCGTCATGGCAGCCGGAACCGCCGCGCCGTCAGCCGGCGGCCGCCGCGCCTACGTCACCGGGACGGTACTCGCGCACCAGCTCGTCGTAGGCCGCGTTGCCCTCGGGGGTGTCCGGCTCCGCCAGCCGGACCCGGTCCCAGTCGGACTCCGGCACGGTCTGATAAAGGCCGTAGCACTTGGCGATCCCGATCACTTCACTTCGCCTGAGCTGCGGCTGGTCGAGGATGCTCACCTCGTTGTCCGTGATGTCGCAGAACGTGTCGGGGTCGAGGTAACCGTTCTGCTCCGCGATCTTCCGCAGCTCGGTGCCGTGCAGGGGCGAAAAGATGAAGCAGCCCGCGGTATCGATGTCGTCCGGCAGCCGACGGGTGAACTCCACCGTCTCGAAGACCAGTTCACGGGTCTCCTCGGGCATGCCGATGATGCAGTTGCCGGTGGTCGAGAAGCTGCGGCCCGAGCAGATCTCGAAGGCTCGGCGCAACTGGTCGTTCGTCTGGAACCGCTTGAGCATCTTCCGCCGGTACTCGGCGTTCCCGTGCTCGATGCCGATGCTGGTGCGCAGCATGTTCATCCGCTCGAGACCGTCGGCCGCGTGCTCCGTCATGGTCTCGGACCGGGTATTCATCCAGAACGGGATGCGATAGTCCTCGTAGCGCTCGACCAGTTCGTCGAATTCTCGCGTCGGAAGTGCCAGGAAGGTGTCGGCGAGCCAGTAGACGAGTTCGATGCCGTGGATCCTGTGCTGGTGTTCCAGTTCCGCCATGGTGCGGTCGAGCGACTTGCGCCGGTAGAATTTGCTGCCTTGTTCGGCGGAAGCAATGCGGTTCTGCCCGGGGGAGTTGCAGTAGGTGCACTGGAACGGGCACCCGCGCTGGCTCTCGATGCCGATGGTCCGCCAAAGCCGGCCTTCCATCGGCCGGTATATCGCTTGTTCCTCGAACAGGCTGTAATCGGCGAACGGCAGGCGGTCGAGGTCTACCCGGGGGCCCAGCGGATTGCGGTACAGCTGGCCGTCCTCCCGGACCCAGAGGTTGGGGATGTCGGTCAGCGACCGGCCGTCGCACATCCGCTCGCACAGCTCGATCAGCGCGATCTCGCCCTCACCGCGGCACACGAAGTCGCCCACGTTGTCACGGAGGATGAAATCGGGTGCGAAGGTCGCGAAGGGGCCACCCCAGATGGTGGGGATCTTGCGGTCCTTCTCGGGAAGCGCCTGGATCATGGCACGGCCGATGGAGTAGGTGTTCTCCACCACGGAGACGGCGATCAGGTCCGGCTGGTACTCCGCCACCTTGGCCCGGAAGTCGTCCAGCATTCTGGTCCGCCGGAAATGCACGTCACGTTCGAGCCAGTCGAACTGCTTCACGAAGGTCCGGTAGTGGACGTAGTTCGAGTTCAGATCCTCCGCGTAGAAGGTGCTGTCGAAGAGATCGACCTGGAAGCCTCGTTCGCGCAGCAGTGCGGTGAAGAGCCCCATAGAATAAGGCATCATCGCCGCTTGCTGAATGTTCGGATAAACCAGCAGGACCCGGAAATCCGATGGTTTCTTCCGCGCATGCCGCTTCGCGCCTCGAGTTTGCACTATGACTTCGACTTTCTGAGCCATCCACGCTCCCACCGATGTCGGCAATACCGCGACAATAAGACCTGCACGCTGACATATACGCTTCAACCAGGTCAACCACAGAAGATCGGCTCGCGGAAGCCACCCGGGTGTGCAACCTCGGAATTTCCGCGGTTGCACACCCGGTCAGTGGTCACGCCGACAGAACCTACCGGCTCGGGCTGCCCCACCGTCGCCGCAGCAGGCCGGCCTCGACGCACTGCTGAAGCAGGTTCCACACGGCCCGGGGGCTCAACTGCCCTTCGGCAGCGGCAAGTGCCTCGGCAAAGCCGAACCAGTCCGGGGCGTCTGCGAGCATCCAGCCGCAGAGTCCGGCGGTCGCGGCGGGCAGTTCGACATCGATGCCCTGCCCGCCGTAGTCGACCACGACGGGCGGTTCGGCGATCAGCAGCCGGGCCGCCGCATCGGGTTCGACCTGGAAGGCCGCCTGGTGGTGGGAGGCGAGATTGCCCAGCAGGTCCTCCTCGAGCAGTTTCTGGGGATCGTCCAGAGCCTCCCTGGCACGCTCGGCCGCCCAGGCCATCCCCTCCCGTGCTTCGGCCGACGGGCCGGCCGGTCCGAAGGCGTCGAAGGGGGTGGTCCGCATGCGCGGATCGCACGTGAGCCGTCGCTCCAGGGCGGCCAGCACGACATGCGACCACGTGGGCAGTGAGAAGTGGTAGCCGAGGGACAGTGAGGCTTCGTCATCGGCCAGCGTCGTGTGATAGATGCCGCGGGGCATGATCAGCGCCGAGCCGCGCCGCATCTCGATCACCTCCAGATCGGTCACCAGTTCCGACTGTGTGCCCATGCGTGGCAGGGAGGGCGGGAAGTCCAGCCGCGCTGCGAGCTCCTCGTTGTAGAGGGGGTATTCGAGGAACGGATGCCGGCCCACGCGCCAGCGCTTGTGTCCGCGCACGTGCACCACGACGCTGTCGAATCGGTCGTAGTGCAGGCCCAGTCCGGAGCCGACTCCCGCAGGTGTGTACACCATGCTCAGCACGAACGGCCGTGTGCTGCTCCAGGGGTCCAACAGCCCCCGCGTCGCCACTGGTTGATGCGGCAGGCCGAGCGACTCCAGGATGTCGGCACCGCGTTGGCGTGCCTCGGGCAGGTGCTCCAGCATCCGCCAGCAGACGATGGTGTGGCCGGAGTGGTAGAGGGGCACCGCGTCGCTGATCGATGTCGGTGGAAAGGTGTGCAGGTCCTGCACGTTCTCCGTCGCGCCCGCGGTTCCCTCGGCGCGGTTCTTGTCGAGGAAGCCGTACACCGACACCTTCATGTCAGGGGCGAAGTCGGCCAGTGCCTCGGGCGTGGGAAAGCGCTCGGCTATGCGCTCTTCGAGGTCTTTCGGATCACCGTGCTCGACGAGGTGGCGGCCTTCGGCCCAGTGCGTCCGCGGCGCGTTACGCTCACTCGCGCGCGGAAACAACTGCCGCAACGCGTCGACTGTGGATGCATCGGCGGTCATTCCGGTCTCTCCCATCTCGGTGGACTTTCTGTTCGTATCCTCATACAGCCAACTAGCGTTGCCGAAGTATTGGCCACTCTGTAACATCAGGTGATCAACTGGGAGGTGGAGTGTCCTCGCTGCATTTTCCGGCGAAGCATGTCGTCAACGGGCCCGGAGTCGGCCCCGACAACCCGGTGAGCAAAACCGCTCAACTGCGGCACATGCTGCGCTCCAACGAACTTGAGTTCATTCTCGAAGCACACAACGGCATCAGCGCGGTCATCGCGGAAGAGGCCGGATTCAAGGGCATCTGGGCCTCCGGACTCGCATTGTCCGCACAGTTCGGGGTGCGTGACAACAACGAGACGAGTTGGACCCAAGTCGTCGACATGGTGGAATTCATGTCCGACGCGACCTCGGTACCGATTCTCCTCGACGGCGATACCGGGTACGGCAACTTCAACAACGTCCGGCGACTGGTGCGTAAACTTGAGCAGCGCGGCGTCGCCGGCGTCTGCATCGAGGACAAGTCGTTCCCGAAGACCAATAGTTTCATCAACGGCGAGCGGCAGCCGCTCGCGGACATCAATGAGTTTTGCGGCAAGATCGCCGCGGCGAAGGACTCGCAGCTCGACGACGATTTCTGCGTCGTCGCGCGCGTCGAGGCGTATATCGCGGGGCGGGACACCCGTGAGGCGATCACTCGCGCCGAGGCGTACCGCAAGGCCGGTGCCGACGCCATCCTCATTCACAGCGCCCTGTCCAAGCCCGACCAGGTCCTTGAGTTCGCGAAGGAATGGGGCGGGCGTGCCCCGCTCGTGATCGTGCCGACCAAGTACTACAGCACCCCGACGCACATCTTCCGCGATGCCGGGGTCAGCTTGGTGATCTGGGCGAACCACCTCATACGCAGCGCTGTCGACGCGATGCAGGGTACCGCCCGGCAAATCTTCGAGGACCAGTCGTTGGTGGAGGTCGAGGATCGGGTCGCGAGCATCAAGGAGATCTTCCGTCTCCAGTGCGCGGAGGAACTGGCCGCCGCGGAGCACCGCTACGCGAAGGGCACACGGCCGAACACCGCAGCCGTCGTGCTCGCCGCGAGCCGCGGCGACGAACTGACTCATCTCACCCATGACCGCCCCAAGACCATGCTCTCGGTCAATGGGAAGCCGCTGCTCGCACGCCTCGTCGAACTGTGCCGGAAACAGGGGATCGACGGCATCTCGGTGGTGGCGGGTTACCGGGCCGACAGCGTCGACATCAAGGACATCGAGCTGGTCCTGAACGACGGCCACGCCACGAGCGGTGAACTCGCCTCGCTCGCCTGCGCGCGGCACGCCTTCCGCGACGACACGGTGATCCTCTACGGCGATCTGCTCTTCCGCTCCTACATCCTGCGCGAACTGATGGAGTCGGACAGCGAGTTGACGGTGGTCATCGATTCACAGGAGAGTGACACGGGCCTCGCGCGCGACGACGCGTACTGCTCCTCCCCCGACAACCGTTCGCTCTGGGGGCAGCACGTCCTGCTGAGGCGCATCGCCGGCGCCGAATGCCGCAACGGCGCGCGGCCCGACGGCCGTTGGATCGGCATGGTGCGGGCCCAGGGCGACGGCCGCGCCTGGATCGAGCAGGGTCTCGACACGCTCGGCATGCGCCCCGACTTCGACCGGCTCACGCTGGGCGACCTCCTCAACCACATCGTCGCCGAGGGACACCCGGTGCGCGTCATGTACATCCACGGGCACTGGCTCGATGTGAACTCACTCGCCGATCTGGAGCAGGCGGGCCGGTTCACCGCCGGCCAGTCGTGAAGGAGCGCTCATGATCCAGGCTCGCGACTTCGTCCACGACGCCCTCGGCCGGGGCTACGACTGGTACGCCGGGGTGCCCTGCTCGTTCCTGACCCCGTTCATCAACTACGTCATCGGCGACGACGTCATCGGCTACGTGTCGGCGGCGAACGAGGGAGATGCGGTCGCCATCGCCGCCGGCACCTGGATCGGTGGGCATCGCGGCGTCGCGATGATGCAGAACTCCGGCCTCGGCAACGCCCTCAATCCGCTGACCTCGCTCCTGCACACCTTCCGCATCCCGGTGCTCCTGATCTGCACGCATCGCGGCGCGCCGGGAGTCGACGACGAGCCGCAGCACGACCTGATGGGACGCGTCACCGGCCCGTTGCTGGACACGGTGCACGTTCCCTGGACGCGATTTCCCAGCGATCCGGCGGCGATTTCCGCGGTACTGGACGAGGCCGATCACCGGGCCGCGGAGCGGCAGGCGTGCGCTCTGGTCCTGGAGAAGGGCAGCTGCGCACCGCATCCGCCGGCACCGGCAGCGACCGCTCCCCCGCCGACGCCCGTGCTCATCGAAGGCCGCGGCCATGTGCTGACCGCGGCGGAGCGCGGCTCACGGCAGGCGGCGCTGGAGGCGATCGTCGCCACCAGCGACGAGGCCCGCACCGTCGTCGTGGCCACTACCGGCTACACCGGCCGTGAACTGTACGCGATCGCGGACCGGCCGAACCACCTGTACATGGTCGGCTCCATGGGGTGCGCCTCGTCACTGGGGCTCGGCCTGGCGCTGGCCCGGCCGGACCTGCGCGTGGTCGTGGCCGACGGCGACGGAGCCGCTCTGATGCGCATGGGAAATCTCGCGACGATCGGTGCGTACCGGCCGAAGAACCTGCAGCATGTGGTGCTCGACAACGAAGCGCACGACTCGACGGGCGCGCAGGCGACCGTCAGTTCGCGGATCGATCTCGCCGGCGTCGCCGCGGCCTGCGGCTATCGCCGGGTGCTGCGCACGGACTCGGCCACGGAGTTGCGGACGTTCCTGCGCTCTCCGGGCCAGGACGGTCCGTACTTCGCGCATATGAAGATCCGTACCGGCACCCGTGGCACACTCCCCCGGCCGGCGCTCCGGCCGCCCGACGTACTCGACCGACTGATGGACCGCATCGGACGTGCCCAGTGAAGACGATACTGCTCAATCCCGGCCCGGTGACGCTCTCGCGGCGCGTACGCGAAGCGATGTCCCGGCCCGATCTGTGTCATCGCGAGCCCGAGTTCGGCGCGCTCCAGGACGGCCTGCGCCGCAAGCTGCTCGATGTCTACGCCCTCGACCCGACGGACTGGGCGGCGGTGCTGCTCACCGGCTCCGGCACGGCCGCGGTCGAGGCCATGCTCACCAGCCTGGTACCGGCGGACGGCAGCGTGCTGATCGTCGAGAACGGCGTGTACGGCGAGCGCATGTCGCAAATCGTCCGCGCCCACGGCATCGCCCATGAGCGGATCACGGGCCCGTGGTCCGACGCCATCGATCTGTCCGCCGTGGAACGAGCGCTCGGCGACGGCGCCTTCACCCACGTCGCCGTGGTCCATCACGAGACCACGACCGGGCGGCTCAATGACATCGCCCGGCTGTCGAAGCTCGCGGCGGCTCACGGTGCGCGGCTGCTGCTCGACGGTGTCAGCAGCTTCGGTGCCGAGACGCTGGACTTCGACGGCTGGCATCTCGACGGCTGCGCGGCCACAGCGAACAAGTGCCTGCACGGTGTACCCGGCAGCGCCTTCGTCCTGGTCCGTCGCGCGGCGCGGGCCACCGCACCGAGCCGCACGGTCTATCTGGATCTGCACGCCTACCTCGCTCAGCAGGACCGGCGGGCCACGCCCTTCACCCAGTCGGTGCAGACGCTCTACGCGCTCGATGAAGCGCTGGACGAGTTCTTCGAGGAAGGCGGCCGGAGCGGCCGGCAGGCGTTGTTCCGGTACCGCATGACGCGCATCCGTGAGGTCCTGCTGGCCCTCGGCGTCGAACCGCTGCTACCGGACGCCGAGTGCTCCTGTGTGCTGCAGTCCTTCAGACTGCCGCCGGGACACGACTACGAAGTGGTGCACGACCGGCTCAAGCAGGACGGCTTCATCGTCTACGCCGGCCAGGGCGGGCTGTCGGGACGTGTCTTCCGGATCTCCGCGATGGGCGACATCACCGAGGAGGACCTGACGCGCCTGCTCGACGCGTTCTCCACCCTCTTCCCGGCCGTCCGCCGTCGGGGCTGAGGTACCGGGCCGACGGCACACGGAGGTGTGCCGTCTCCCTCCTCACGTGGGAACGCCGTCCTCGACCGGTACCGGGCGCGTGCGGCGGGCCCAGTGAGCGGCGGCCGACAGGCCGAGCGCGAGGCCCGCGTACAGGACGCCGAGCAGAATCCACCCGAGCCGGCCAAGTCCGAGAATCATGACGGTGACCAGGATCGGCCCGAGCGAGTCGTAGATGCGCGTACCCATCGCGAACGCTCCAAGGTACTCGCCCTGGCGGTCCTCAGGGGCGAGTTCATAGGACAACCCCCAGCCACCCGCCGACTGGAGCATCTCCGCCAGACTGAGCAACACGCATCCGATGCCGAGGACGACGACCGCGCCGAGCGCGGGCAACGCGCCGGTACTCGCGAGCACCAGGCAGGCGACCAACAGCAGCGCACCCGACTTCAGCACTCCCCGAGCGGCTCCCCGCACCGTGTCCGTGCCACGGCTCGCGCGCACCTGAAGCGTCACCACGAGGAAGGTGTTGACCAGGAACGTGCCGGCGACGGTCCAGGTCGGTGCGTGCGTGTGGCGCACGATCCACAACGGCAGCCCCACGGTGAGGATGGCTGCGTAGGTCATCAGCAGCCCGTTCAACACGCAGACGGTGAGGTACCGCAGGTCGCGCAGCACCGATCGCGGGCGGGCGGCCTGCGACCGCGGGGACGATGCCGACCGGGCCGCCGGCGCTGCAGGCATCGTCAGCAGGATCACGGCCGCGATGGCGAACGACACGGCGTCGGCCAGGATCAGCGAGACGTACGCGGCGCGGGTGCCCACGCCCAGCGCTATCCCGGCGGCCAGGGCACCGACGGCGATGCCACCGTTGACGACGGCCTGGTTGTAGGCCCGGGCGCGAACTCGCTGCTCCTGCCCCGCGATGCGGGACAGGTAGGCACCCCGGATCGGCGATCCTCCCACTTCCGCGAGCGCGGCGATGACAGCGAGCGTCACGAACTCCGGGAAGGTGCGCACGAACGGGTAGGCCGCGAACACGACCGCCTGGACGGCCGTGAGAAGCACCCAGATGCGCCGGTACCCGAAGCGGTCGCCCAGCGAGCCGAGCGGTACCGCGGCGATCATCGCCGCCAGGCCCGCCAGCGACAGTCCCGAGGCCACCGCACTCGCCCCGAGCCCGACGATGCGCGTGAAGAACAGCACGCTGACCGTCAGAAACATGCCGGTCCCCGTCGCATCGACGAGAGAAACGAGTGCGTACCTGCGTAAAGGCCCGGCGGGTGGAAGTATGGCACGGAGCCATTTCGCGGCAATCACAGAATCAGGCATTGAATTATCGTACCAGCCTGCCCATTCTGCTATCCCGGCCGATTACGATGAGGCCATCATTTCAGACACTTGACAATTATGTCGAGCGGAAGTCACCGTAGTCGCCATGGTCGCCTTCACCGCTGAGCACAACGCGTTTCGTCAGCTGGTCCGGGACTTTGCCGAGAAGGAAATCGGGCCGCACGGGGATGAATGGGAAGCGAATGGGATATTCCCCGCGCACGAGCTGTTCTCCAAGATGGGCCGGCTCGGTCTGCTCGGCGTGGAGTATGACGAGCAGTACGGCGGCCAGGGCGCGGACCACCTCTACACAGTGATCCTGCACGAGGAACTCGGCCGCGTCGCCCCCGGTGGCGTGGCCTTGGGAATCGGCGTCCAGACGGACATGGCGACCCCGGCGCTGCACCATTTCGGCAGCGCGGAACTCAAGCGGAAGTACCTCGTCCCGGCAACCACGGGCGAGGCGGTCTGCTCGGTCGCGGTGACCGAGCCCGATGCCGGCTCCGACGTGGCCGCCCTGCGCACCCGCGCGACGCGCGACGCCGACGACTGGGTGATCAACGGCTCGAAGCTGTACATCACCAACGGCACGCAGGCCGACTGGATCTGTCTGCTCGCCCGCACGTCGGACGAGCCCGGCTACGGCAGCTTCTCGCAGATCGTCGTCCCGACGGACACACCCGGCTTCAAGGTCCACCGCAAGCTCGACAAGCTCGGCATGCGCTCTTCCGACACCGCCGAGCTGACCTTCACCGACGTGCGGGTTCCGGTCAGCAACACGATCGGCGAGATAGGCCTCGGCTTCTACCAGCAGATGAGCCAGTTCCAGAACGAGCGCCTGGTCTGCTGTTACGCCGCGGTCGGCGGCATGGAGACGGCCCTGACCCGGACCGTGAACTATCTGAAGACCCGCCAGGCCTTCGGCGAGCCCCTGATCGACAAGCAGTACATCAGCTTCACGCTGGCCGAGCTGAGTGCGCGGCTGGACATGCTGCGGCACTACACCTACGCGGCCGCGGAGGCGTGCATCCGCGGCGAGGACGCGAGCCGGTTCGCGACCATCGGGAAACTGGAGGCAGGCCGCCTGGCCCGCGAGATCTCGGCGGTCTGTCTGCAGTTCCACGGCGGCATCGGCTACATGGAGGAGTCGTGGACCGCCCGGTACTTCCGGGACAGCCCCGCATGGTCGATCGGCGGCGGCGCCGACGAGGTCATGCTGTACGCCCTGTCCCACCTGGACGGCTACCACGCGAATTAGCGCTGCCGTCCGCATTTCATTCCCTTCCCAGTACAGATGTGGGCTGTGCCAGGAGTCATTTTCGCAGCGGGAGAAACGCCACAGTGAGCCTCACATGCGAACCAACCATTCACGGCGCATTCGCCGCCCACGCCAGGCGGCGGCCCCAGGCGACCGCCATCATCTCCGCGGGGCGACGCATCAGCTATGCGGCCCTGGACGCCGCCGCGGACACCTACGCGGCGGAACTGGCCGAGCGCGGAGTCGGTCCCGGCACCGTCATTCCACTGCTTCTCCCGCGGTCCGCCCAGCTCATCGCGGTGCAGTTGGGAATTCTCCGGTGCGGGGCGGCCTACGCCGGACTCGACCTGCGCTGGCCGGCCGAACGAACAGCGGCGGTCATCGACCTGCTCTCCGCGCCGCTGATCATCACCGCCGACGGGTCCGCGCATGATCTGGGGCCACAGCCCATCCTTCCGGTGCCCTCCGAAGACGTCGCCGACGTGGCCGCGAGGTCCCGCGGCTTCCGGGCCCGCACGCTCGACGGGGCGTCCCCGGCGACTCTCTTCTTCACGTCCGGGACGACAGGCCGACCCAAGATCGTGGTCACCCCGCACCGCGCGGTCACCCGGATGTTCCGGCCCGGCGGACTCGCCGGATTCGGTCCCGGTCACGCCACGCCACAGGCCGCACCGCTGCCCTGGGACATGTACGCGTTCGAGGTGTGGGGCCAACTCGTCAGCGGTGGCACGACGGTGCCGGTGGCGGAGGACCACCTCATGCCGCGGACGCTGCGCGAACTCGTCCGGGACGCCGGGGTGGACACCCTGTGGCTCACCACATCGCTGTTCAACCTCTTCGTCGATGAGGACATCGACTGCTTCAGCGGCCTGCGCCAGGTGCTGACCGGCGGGGAGAAGCTCTCCCCCGCACACGTCCGCGCGTTCCTCGGGCGGCATCCGGGCATTCCGTTGCGCAACGGCTACGGGCCTGCGGAGAACTGCATGCTGACCACCACTCATCTGTTGCGTCCCGAGGACTGTGACCTGCCCGGGGGCGTACCGGTCGGCACCCCGGTACCGGGTACCAGGGTGCTGGTCCTCGCCCCGGACGACCGGCCGTGCCCGCAAGGCGAGCCGGGTGAGATATGCGTCGCGGGCGAGGGCCTCGCGTGCGGTTACGCCGGCGACCCGGAACTCACCGCCGCCAAGTTCCCGACCGTCGAAGTGGAGGGCGAGCCGGTTCGCCTCTACCGGACCGGTGACCTCGGTGTCACCGACGCATCGGGGGTGCTGCATTTCCTCGGACGAGCGGACCGGCAGGTGAAGATCAGCGGGCACCGGGTGGAACTGGAGGAGATCGAGGTCGCGGTGCGCCGCGTGCCCGGTGTCCGCGCCTGCGTCGCGGTTCCCGTGGCCGGCACGCATGGCGAGGTGGGACGGATCTCGCTGTTCTACACGGACGACTCAGCCGTGCCACCCGACGCTGACGACCCCCTGGCCGTCCGTGAGCGACTGCTGCGCCAACTGCCCGGTTACATGGTGCCGGGGACCGTGCAGCGCGTCGACCGGTTCCCCGTCACCGCGAACGGAAAGATCGACTCCGCCGCACTGCTCCGGCTCACGAGGCCGGTCCGGCGGGCGTCCCGGCTCGCGTCGGAAGGCGGTCGTCCATGACCAGCCGACCTGTGAGAAGTTGCTGGCTGCCCTTCGGCACCGCGCCGGACGCCGCGGTCCGGCTGCTCTGCCTGCCGCATGCGGGTGCGGGTGCCGCCGTCTACCGTTCTTGGGGCGCCGGGGCTCTCAGCGGAGTAGCGGTGTGCCCGGTGCAGCCCCCCGGCCGGGAGAAGCGGCGCCGCGAACCCGCCCTGGCCTCCGCGACAGAACTGGCGCGCCTGCTCGCCCCCGAGATCATCGCGGATGTGCGGCCGCCGTACGCGTTCCTCGGTCACAGTACGGGCGCCCTGGTCGCCTTCGAACTGTGCCGGCAGATCCGCCGGCTCGGCGGCACCGCGCCGGTTCACCTCTTCGTCTCCGGCCGCCCCGCACCTCAACTTCCGATGCGCCGTACCCGGATCAGCGGTCTTTCGGTCACCGAACTGGCCGAGGTCCTGCGCCGTCTCGGGGGCACTCCGCGGGAAGTCCTGGAGAACGAGGCCCTCCTGGCCTCGATCCAGCCCCTTCTCGTGGCCGATTTCAAGGTCAACGAGGAGTACACCTACCAGCCGGAGGACCCTCTCGGCATTCCCCTCACCGTCTTCGCGGCCACCCAGGACGCCGGGACGAGCCTCGACGAGGCAGCGGCGTGGGAGGCACAGACGGACGGCGAGTTCCGAATGCTCACGCTGGACGGCGGCCACTTCGCGGTGTTCGACAAGGCCCCCGAGATCCACGGACACATCGCCACGTCCCTGCGGACGCCGTCATGACGCGCACGGCGCACGGAACCTCACCGCGGCTGTCCCATGTCGGCGACCAGATGTCGCGCATGTCGGGGCTCCGCGCGCTGATGGAGGACATCGCAGCCTCGACCGCGGGCGACCGGGCCGGCGAGTGGCTCAACCTCGGCATCGGCAATCCGGCGGTCCTTCCCGCCGTGGCCGGGATGTGGCGCCAACTCACCCGGCACGCACACGAGGAGAGCTTCGCCGACGCGGGCCAGTACGGACCGTCCCGGGGAGCGCCGGCCCTGGTCCGTGCCATCGCCGACTACTTCCGCAGTCGTCTCGGGTGGAGGATAGGGAGCGAGAACATCGTCGTCAGCCCCGGCAGCCAGATGCTCTGCTTCGTCGCGGCCGCGGTGTATGCAGGCCCCGGCAGCACGGGAACGCGCAGCGTTCTCCTGCCGATGACACCGGATTACACCGGTTACCAGGGACTGTGCATGGTGCCCGGCGGGGTCGCCGGAACACGGTCCCTCCCCGTGCCGGAAGAAGGCCGGCTCTTCAGGTACGTCCTCGACCTGGACGCGGTCGCCCGTCAGCCGGATCCCGGCATGCTGCTGCTGTCCAGCCCAGGCAACCCGACAGGCCGCGCCCTGAGCCCGGCGGAGCAGGACGGCCTCATCAACGTCGCCGAACGACTCGACGTGCCCTTGTTCATCGACCATGCCTACGGCCACCCCTTCCCGCAGATCGGTCCGACTCAGGCCCCTCCTGTGCTCCATCCGAACGTCGTCAACTGCTTCAGCATGTCCAAACTGGGTCTACCGGGCGAGCGCATCGGTTTTGCCATCGGCCCCGAGCGTTTCATCACCCCGATCGTCTCCTGCTTGTCCAACTCGGTCCTGCACGCGCCCAGGCTGGCCCAGGCCGCGGTCGCGGCCGGCCTGCGTTCGGGCGCGATCGACGACGCGGTCTCGACGGCGGTCAGGCCGTTCTACCTCGAACGCCGACTGCTCGTGGAAAAGCTCCTGAGCAGCGCCATGCCGCCGGGCGTCGACTGGCGGTTGCACGCGAACGAGGGCGGCATGTTCGCCTGGGTATGGGTCGACGAAGACTGGTTCGATGATCTCGCGCTCTACGACAGGCTCAAGGAGCAGCACGTCTTCATCGCTCCGGGCCGGAGCTTCTTCACCGGCAGCCCGCGTCAGGCCGAGCACGGCACCCAGTGCTTCCGTATCACGCTCTCCGTGGACGAGGACGTACTGAAGGAAGGCATCAGGCGCATCGGCCGCGTCATCGGCCAGGCCGCCCCGCAGCACAGCCCCTGAGAAGACCCTTGAGAAGACCGAAGACTCGGATGAGAGGGAGGAATCGTCGCGTTGACCGAGAGCCGCGAAGACCACGTGGGCGCCGAGTTCGAGCCGCCGCAGGGGCCGCTCGAAAACACGGTGGCCCGCATTCAGGCCGAGGTCCTCGGCGTCGACCGGATAGGCCGGTCCGACAGTTTCTACGACTTCGGTGGCACGTCCCTCCAGGCCATCCGGATCTGCACGAGGATCGAGCGGGAGACCGGCCGGCAGGCTCAGCCTGAATGGCTGTTCGAGTTCGATGTTCTATCGGAATTCGTCAGCCTCCTGTCGGCACCGGGCGGGGAGGCAGCGCCGTGAGCCGTGACCGTTGCCGCGACGACCATCCTCTGTCGTTCGTGCAAGAGGCGCTCTGGCTCTCGGAGCAGTTCGCCGTCGGGACGCCCCCCTACGTCGAAAGCTGGGCGCAACGGCTCAGAGGCACCCTGGACGCCGATGCGCTGATCCGGGCGCTGAAGCGGATCAGGGACCGCCATCCTGCACTGCGGTCGCAGTTCGTCCTGGAGCACAACCGCCTTGTCCAGCGCGTGCGGCACGATGCCGAGCTCGTCGTGGAGCGGGTGGATGCGCAGGGCGAGGATTCCGACGACGCGCTGCGAAGGGCGGCGCAGCGGCCGATCGACATCCGGGAGACCACCCTCCGGGTGGTCTTGCTGAAGCTGGCGCACGACGATCACGTTCTTCTCGTGCAGTGCCACCACATCGTCGTCGACGATCACTCGTTCGACCTGCTGTCCGCGGAGATCGAGGCACTGTACACGGCGGCCGTCGGCGGACAGGCCGTCGAACCGCCCGCCCCCGGGATCACCGTCGGCCGGTACGCGGCGGATCAACGGGCCCGCGGGATACCTGAGTCGTCCTTGGCGTACTGGACCCGTTACCTCGACGACGCCGAACCCCTGCCCGCGTTACCGCCGGCCGGGCGAGCGCTCCGGTCCCGGCGCGACAATCGGTGCGGCCGGGTCACCGAAGTGGTGGACGCGGATGTCGCCCGCCGGGTCCGGAAACGCGCCCGGGCGATGCGAACGACGCCCACCGTCATCATGCTCACCTCGCTCGGCATGACGCTGGCCGCCTCGGCGGGCGTCGAGGACATCGTCATTGGCCACCCGGTGTCACAGCGGGGTCCGGCCGGCCTCGACCGGGTGTTCGGCTGCTTCACCGACACCATGCCGCTGCGGCTGCGCGCGCTGCCCGAGTCGACGTTCAGCGAGCTGTGCGGCTCCGTGAAACGAGACGTGATCTCCGCGCTGCGCCACCGCGACGTTCCGTGGGCCCACGTCGCGAGACAGCTGCCGCGCACACCGGGCATGCTGCCCGGTGAAGGACTCATCAGGGTGGTGATGGTGGTCGAGGAGCCCACACCGCTGACGCTTCCCGGCCTCGTGTGCGAGCGCGTCCATGTCGTGCCGGCGGGGGTGAAGTTCGACTGGTTCGTCGACGTGGTGGCAGAAGCGGGCGGCTACACCTGCCATGTCGACTACGCTGCGGACTGCTTCAGCTCCGACGAGGCCACACGGGCGCTGCGGCAGTGGACGCACACCCTCGCGGAGGTGTCGGACGATCCGGACCTCACCGTCGCGGCCCTCGGCCGGACCTTCGCCGCCGAACCCGCGTGATCCGGACCAAGCGCGGGCCGGAGGTCATTCGCCGCCGCCTCCCGCATGTTGCAGCGCGGTCCCGGCCAGGCCGAAGCCCCTGTGGGGAGTCCTGCCGAGAGCCGCGAACACCGTCGGAAAGACATCGGCGTGGCTGGCCGGTCCCCGCGTGATGCCGGGCCCCGCCGCGGCCAGCCACGCGGTGCTCTCAGCCTTCGAGCGGCCACCGTGTCCGCCCTCGTCCCGATGGCCATGGTCAGTGACGACGATGACCGTCCACTCCTCGCCGCTGCGTTCCCCTATCGCCGCTGTGATATCGCCGATCCGGGCGTCCGCTCTCTCGATGGCCTCGCGGTATTCAGGTCCGATGCCATGGCGGTGGGCCACCGAGTCGGGCTCGCCGAAGCAGACGAAAGCGGCATCGACCTTGTCGTTCCGCAGAACGCCGACGGCGTCGCGCGCGACGGATTCGTCGGCTTCCTGGTATCCGAGCGTGTCGCCGTTCATCATCATGAGCCGGGAGGCGGGCCGGAATATTCTCGTGGCCAGCGGCTGCCAGGCGGCGGCCACATAGGTGCGCACGCTTTTGTCCATCCACGTGAGTGCGTACAGAAAGTCGGGGAAAGAGGCCAGCCGATTGCCGGCAAGGCTGTTGTCGTACACCCCGTGGAAGGCCGGCCAAACGCCTGTCGCGACGGTCGCCCAGAGTGGCCCGGAATTCACCGGCGCCTGATCACTCACGCTGAATTCACTCAGGAACCCGGCTCTCACGACAGTGTCGATATGAGGGGTGCTGGCCTCCTGCAGCACGTCATAGCGCACACCATCCACGCCGATCACGATCACTTTGCGATCCGGCATACGGGCCACCTCCGGTTGATCTTCATCGAATATTTCCCATGTCAAAGCACGTGCCGGGACTCCGCAAGATGCTGACGATCTGTTCAGTCATCTCAACAGGAACCCCCTGGTCGACGACCGAAGGCTGGTACATGACGTTCGCGACATAGCCGGGCTTCTGGTTCACCCACATGACTTTCAACTTGCGGTAATAAGGGTCGGAGGCGAATACCGGTATTTCCTCCACCCGCACTCCCGGAAGTGTCAGGTCCTCGTTCCCGTTACTGTCGACGCCCATGTCGACCTTGACGAACTCCGGCCCTCCGAGCGCCTCGAGTACCGGGTCCATGCTTGCGTCCCGATGGCGGTCCGCGGCGCGCCAGTCCTGGCGGACGGCGACGACGAGGTCGTCGAAGGACCGGACGCCGAGTGAATTGAGCCGGGTGATCCGGATGTCCGAGAAGAAGCCGACCGCGTGCTGGACGGCCGGGGTGTTCCTGTTGGCGATCTGTGTCCCGAGCAGCACGTCACGCTGCCGCGTGACGCGGGAGACCGCGACGCCGGTCGCGCAGAGGAGCACGGTGAACGGCGACACCCTCAGGGCACGGGCGAGTTCCAGCGTCTGGGCCGAGCAGTCCGCGGGCAGGACCATCTCATGATTTCTTCTGGCCGACTGCGAGGACGTCGCCTGGGCAGGTGACGGGGCGGGCCAGCGGACGGTGCCGGTGTACCCGGAGACGATCGAGGCCCAGAAAGGCACGGCACGGTGCCGCACCTCACGCCAGGAATTCCTCTGCAGCTCGGCGAACTCGCCGTAGCTCATCCCGAGCGGTGGAAGCACGGCCGGCCGACCGGCCAGCCGAGCGGCATACAGTTCGGCGAGATCCCGGACGATTATCACGTACGACAGACCGTCATAGACCAGGTGGCTGATGGTGATCGAAAGAAACACACACCCGGCGATGTCGTGCAACTCGGCCCGAAAGAGCGGCCTGCCGTCCAGGATGTCATCCATGCTGTGACGTCGCTGCAGGAGCACGTGCGCCAGCGAGTCGATGTCGTCGGCCTGAGAGGCGCTCTCGCGGAAAGGGTCCTGTGGTTCCGCGTGGACCCGCTGTACATGGCCCAGTCCACGGCTGGCTATGGTCGTTCGGAGAGCCGCATGGCGCCTGACGAGATCATCGAACGCGAGGGAAAGACACGCCGTGTCGATTTCTCCCTCGAGCCGGTAGAGCCGCACCTCGTTGCAGCAGGCCGCACAGTACGGAATGCGCTGGTAACGCTCCAGCTCCACCTCTTGCTGAAACGACAGTGGATGGTATTCGACACCCCGCAGATTCACCGCTGTCCCCCCGGGCCGGGCGGGTCTTCCGACGCGTCACGAGGCAGCAAGTCCCTTACGCGGGCGACAAGCTCTCCAGGGGTCGGTTCGGAGAACACGGTATCGAGCTCCAGCCGGACGCCAAGGCGTTCCTCGATCTGCGAGACGACGACCAGCGCGGAGAGCGAATCACCGCCGGCATCGTAGAAGTCGGTGTCGGCCGAGTCCGGCGCCTCACCGAGAGCCGTCTCCCAGGCGGCCATGACCTGCGCCGCGATCATGTCGTCGGAGGCCTTCGCTCCGCTCCCGGCCTGCGCGTCGGTCACGCCCGGATCAGTGAGGGACGCACGTGCTGTCGGCTCCCCGTAGTGGGGATCCCAGTAACGCCGCGTCTTGAACCGATAACCCGGCAGCGGCACTCGTCCGAATCCGCCGCCGCTGAACAAGGGGCCGAACCTCACGTCCACACCCGCTTGCCAGATCGCGGCGAGCGCGGCCACCACGGTGCCGGTCGCGTCACCGTGGCGGGACACCTCGTGGCCGTCGATCCGGACCGGTCCGGCGTCCGTCATCGAGACCCAGATGCCGCCTCCTGGTTCGCCCGCTCCCACCCGCTCACTGTCCCAACTGCCCTCGGCGGCGCGGCTGAGCGCCTGTGAGACCGCGATCTCTCCGGTGAACGCCGCTGCCGCGGTGGTGCCGAGTCCGGATGCCACGATGCGCGTCGGCTCGATGCCATGCGCCGCCCACATGCGGGCGAGGGCGTACTCGAACGCGCACTGGGCAACGGCACGATCACGCTCGTCCCACTGTTCCGCGGACAGGGCGGGCACCGCGTCTTCGCATCGACCCCATGCGTCGTGGAAATCGGGGTGCCAGTGGGCGAGTTCTCGCACCAGCTCCGGCGTTGCCCCGACGTCGGCCGGGAAGCTGAAGGTGATCTCATCGACGGCACGACGGTGCGTCGGCTCGGCGGTGCGGAGCAACCGCGCCGCCTCGTCCACGTCGCGTCCGGTCACTGCACAGCGGTGGTCGAACGCCTCGCGTCCCTCAGCGAGGGTGAACGCCGCGTCCGGCAAGTCGATGCCGCAGGGCAGCGCCTCGGCCAGATCCCGCAGGTGCAGCCGGAGCGATTCGGGGTTCTTGGCGCTGACCAGCAACGGCCAGTACCCGTGGCGCGGCGGCGGAGCGGGGCGTTCGGGTGCCTCTTCCAGCACCAGGTGAACGTTCGTGCCACCCACGCCGAAGGCACTGACACCCGCACGCCGTGGCCGATCATCCGGCCACGGCTCGCATGCGGTGGGGATGCGGAAGGCGCTCTCTTCGATACCCAGAGCCGGATTGGGCGTCTCCACGTGGGCGCTGGGGAAAATGACGCCCTCTTCCAGGCTGAGTACGGTCTTGATCAACCCGACGACCCCTGCTGCCGCGTCCAGATGCCCGATGCTGCTCTTCACCGCGCCCAGGGCACACGAGCCGCGTGGTGTCTGCCTGTCGAACACCTCCCTCAGGGCGGCCACCTCCACCACATCCCCGAGGGCCGTCCCGGTGCCGTGGGCCTCGACGTACCCGATGTCGCTCGGCCTCACGTCCGCGATGGTGTGCGCCATCGTGATGGCGCCGACCTGACCCGAGACGCTGGGCGCGGTGTAGCCGACCTTGTCGTTCCCGTCGTTGTTCAGGCCGTAGCCGGAGATGACGGCCCGAATCACGTCTCCGTCATGGATCGCGTCGGACAGCCGTTTGAGCACCACCACCCCGGCGCCGTCGCCGGGTACGGTGCCCGCCGCCTTCGAGTCGAACGTCCGGCAGAACCCGTCCGGTGACAGGATCGAACCTTCCTGGAAGACATAGCCCTCCTCCGGGAAATCGATCGCTGTCCCCCCGGCCAGCGCGATGTCGCACTGGCCCATCAGCAAGGCCTGCGCCGCCTGCGTGACGGCGACCAGAGAGCTGGAACAGGCGGTCGACACGGTCATGCTCGGCCCGCGCAGGTTCAGCTTGAACGACACGCGCGTACTGAGATGATCACCGGTTCCGTTGATCACGTGCTTCAAGTCGTTCGAGGTCACCGGGGCATACGAATTCTTGCTGCACGCACCGAATACGCCGGCGCGCGATCGGAGCCGTGGTGCCGCATAGCCCGCGTCCTCCAGCGCGTGCCAGGCCGTCATGAGGAACAGGCGGTGCTGCGGGTCCATGGCCGTCGCATCCGACGTGGAGAAGCCGAAGAACTCGTTGTCGAACATGTCCGACTCACGGATCATGCCGCGCGCGGGGACGTAACGCGGATCATCAAGTCGCCGAGCCGAAACTCCCCGGGCAAGCAACTCTTCGCGCGACAGGCGCGTGACAGAGTCGGTTCCTTTTTTCAGATTCTGCGCAAAGCACCGATAGTCCTCCGCACCGGGAACGCGGCACGCCAATCCAATGACTGCTATTTTGCGAGACTCGGGCATATCGTCACAACCTCCATCTGTTCGCGCCGGGCCTGCTTTCCGGATGCATGAGCGGTAAACGCTTTTTGATCAGACCTGACCCTGCTTCGCGAACGAACCGGCAGGCATGGCGATGGCCGCGAGTCGGCGTCGGTCGATTTTGCCATTTGCCGTGAGAGGCAGCCGATCCACAACGGCCCAGAGCGGGGGAACCATATATGAGGGCAGTTGGTCCCGCACCCGGTCTCTCAATTCGGCAGGTGTCACCGTCGTCCCCGGCGCCAGCCGTACTGCGGCAATGAGCCTTTTGTCGGCGCTGTCGCCGTCCGTGACCGTCACGACCGACTCCTCGACTTCCGGCTGAGCGGTCAGAAACTCACTGATCGCCCCCGGCTCGATACGGAAGCCGCGAACCTTGACCTGGTCGTCCACCCTGCCCAGAAAGCGGAGCCGGCCGGCCCCGTCGATACGCACCAGGTCACCTGTGCGGTACAGCCTTTCGCCCACGTCAGGCGAAAAGTAGCCAAACGATCGATCGGTTTCCGCCTTGTCGTTGAGGTAGCCTGCCGCAAGTCCTTCCCCGGCGGCATACAGTTCTCCGACAGCCCCGGGCATCAGCAGCCTCGCACGATCATCCAGAACGTATATCCGAGTTCCGGGAACGGGTAGGCCGATAGGGATCGGCCCGTCGATGTCTGCAGGGTCATGAAGCGAATGGACCGTCGTGAAGGTCGTGTTCTCGGTCGGACCGTATCCGTTCGTGATCACAAGGCCTGGGTTCTCCGTCAGAGCACGTTTGATGTGCTCATGAGGCACTACGTCTCCACCCGTCAGGAGCTGTCGCAAGCCGCCCAATGATGTCGCCGCGAAATCCTGCACGAGCCTGAAGAGGCCCGCCGTGAGCCAGGCCACGGTGATCCGGCGTTCCTCGAGGAAAGCGCCTATCTCGCCGGGGGTGAGCAGGTCCGGTGGACAGACTTCAAGCGTCGCTCCCGTCAACAGACTGCCCCAGATCTCGACGGTGGAGGCATCAAAGGCGAGTGACGACAGACGCAGACAGCGCTCCCCCGGGCCCAGCGCCAGATAGTCGGCGCCGTGCACCAACCGGATCACCGCACGGTGCGGAATCGCCACACCTTTCGGCTCCCCCGTCGAGCCCGAGGTGAAGGCGATGTACGCCAGTCGGTCGGGGTCGGGCCGGACGGGCGTCATGCCCGCCCCGTCAGCCTCCCAGCCCCGGCGCCATGAACTGACCGGAGGAACGCCGTGCGAGGCGAGCCGACCGGCCCCGTCGCCGGTCACGATCGCGGCGGCGGGGGCTGCTTTGGCGATGATTGTCCCGATGTGAGAAGGGGGTTGCGTGAGATCGACTCCGATATAGGTGGCTCCCGCCCAGAGGGTGCCCAGCACCGCCACTGTCTCCGCCACCGAGCGCTGAACGGCGATCAGCACGGTGTCGCCCTCGTGGACGCCGGCGGTACGCAGCAGGCGCGCCTGCTCGGCCGCGGCGGCGGCCAGCTCGGAGTACGTCAGCGTCGATTCCGCGTCGCGCACGGCCGGCACAGCGGGCCATCGCTCCGCCGCCATCCGGAAGAGTTCATCCACAGATGAACGCGGGAAGACGCGAGGCGTGTCATTGACCGCTTCGAGAATCTTCTGCGCCTGGGCAGATATACACCGGACATCCGCCAGCATCATGCCCGCAGATTCCTCGGCCGTCGCCTTCGCAAGCTGTTCCACCGCAGCCGAATAATTCGCGACAAATCTCTCCGCCTCGTCCCTGTTCCACAGGTCCGTCGCGTAATCGAGATGCCCCTCGAACGATCGGCCGGCCCCGGTCGGTTGCAGAGAAATGACGCACTGCGTCGCAGGTTCGGCATCATAGAAGATCCGAACGAGCGGATCACGTGGAAAATCCTCCGTGCCCAGGCTCCGTCTCAGCGATTCGTCAACGCTGCGCACGAACGCTTGTGGCGCGAGGTCGTCGTCGATATCGATACGGATCGAAACCGGGTCTTCGGGAGTGGCGACGCCGACCAGCAAAGTGCTCGCACCGGTCAATCGGCTCAGCGTGAGGCCGAATGCAGCGAGAAGGACAGGGAGTTCGGTGTCGGCAGGCAGCCTGGCGGGGAGCCGACCACTGCGCATTACGGGCGCTCTCCCCCGTGACCCTCGCCCATCATTTGTCCGAGCAACTCAGCCTGGTTTCGAACGGTGGGAGCCCGGAGGACGTCAATGGCCCTGATCGTGAGTCCAGAGGATTGCGTCAGCTTACCGATGAGAGAGATGAGCATAAAAGAATCCCCGCCGGCGTCAAAAAAACCGGTGTCGTCGTTGAAATTTTCGTAGCCCAGCGTATCCCGCCAAGCGGAACGGACGACACCGATGAGATCAGCCTTGCAGTTTTCCATGATCTACGCCTCTCCAATTTTTCCGGAAGCCGTAGTATCGCGCTCAAGTCGGGGTTTGTCTAAAGTCCAGCCTGCGCCATTGGCGCAACATCAGCCGACCGGTTGACTGATGCCCGCGCCAGAATTCAGGCGCGGGCATCGCTGCCTCAGCCGGCTCGGTGACGGAGGCTTGTCGCCGCGGCCCCGAACGCTTCGGAGTCACCCCCGTAGTCCTCCAAGAGGTGCTGCCACGAAGTCAGATACTGCTGGATCAGCCAGGCAACCACGTCGGCGCAGTGCGGCGGGATCGCGGACATCATCTCGGGCCACTTGCGCAGCGCCGTCTCGTGGGCCCAGAGCCAGCGCAGCAACTCGCGCCCCCGGTCCGTCGAGCGCACGGCCGGATCGCGGGCCAGCCGGTCGAGGTACCTGCGGACGTCGGCTCCCGAAGAAGCGGCGGGCGGTGCACCGCGTCGCGTCGGGCCCGCGCTCCCGCACTCCCCCGGGGCCGCCGGCCGTCCCCTGCCCTCCTGCTGGGCACTTCCCTTCCGCCTGCCCGGCGGCGCCGCCTCAAGGCCCTGGTCGAGACGCTGGCGTACGTCTCGCGCAGTCCCCAACGAGATCCCGGCCTCCCGGGCCACCTCGCGCAGCGTCGCCTCGGGGCGCTCGGCGATCACCTCGGCCGCACGCAGCCGCCCCTCGGACGCGGCGAGCGGGCGGGCTCTCCCGTCCGCTCCCCTCCGGACGTTCAACTGCGGAATATCCGGGCTTGAACGCCGGATCGCCGCCACCGTCTTGTCGGACAGTCCGGCGCACCGGGCGATCTCCCGGTTCGACAGGTCCGGGTGGCTCCGGATGATGCGCCGGGCCGCAGATTTCCGATCGGCCATGGCCAGCGGAAGGCCGTGCGCGGTGTTCGCCTCCACCGCGCGCAGAAAGGCTTCCGCCTCGGAACCGTCGAAGAACTCCACTTCTATCTTCGGCTTGCCATTGAGCTTGGCCGCACGTAAACGGTGCATCCCGTCGATTACTCGCATAGTCTGCCGGTGCACTAAAATCGGAGGCGTTTCCGTCTCCGCGAGTACACGAACATGATCGAGGTCTTCCCCGTCCAGTCGCGGAGAGTCCGCATCCTTCAGTTCGTCGATCCGGACGAACTGGCGTATCGGACGTTGCTCCACAATTGCTCCCTCTTCTATACAATTTCGGTGCTTGGTCAGCCTTTTCCAGTCGGAGCCGATCTACGCGGACACGGCGTCGCGTGACGTGCGAAGAGCATCGGCGAGCGCCACAGCGGCCTGATCCATGTCGTGGGCGCCGCGTCGGCCGGAGTGCCCCACGTTCAGCGTGGTCATACCGCCGGGTGCTCGCCCGTGCCCGACCACGACCCGGGACAGGGTGAACAGGTTCGCCTGTAGTCGACTCAGTCGGACGTCGCCCGGAAGGACGAAGGCCGTACAGGCCGCGCTGCGGAGATCGGCGACAGGTGTCAGATCGGCCTCCTGCGCGCAGCGCCGTCGGAACCGCTCCGCGGAGGCCTGCCGTTGGGCGATGTAGGAGTCCAGGCCTGTGTCCTGGATCAGGGATACGGACAGCTGGAGCCCGAGCAGTGCCGACGCCGGCGGTGGCGTGGGCGGCCGGTTGCCGAGATGGGCGCGCAGGTCCAGGTAGCCGCCGAGCCGTGCGGGCGCCGCCTTCTCCAGCGCGGCGAGTGCCCGTGGGCCGAGTGCGATCAGGCTGAGGCCCGGCGGTGCCATGACGCCGCTGGCGGAAGACGACAAGGCGACGTCGACACCCCACTCGTCCATCCGCAGGTCGTCGGCGCAGAAGCTCAGGGTGGCATCGGCGATGACCGTCGTTGGCACGTCCCGCAGGACGCGCAGCACCGCCGGGAGATCGGTCAAGGTGCCGTCTGCGGGATCGGCCATGGCCAGGAGAACGAATCGTGGAGGGGGCCCCTGGGCGAGTTGCTCGGCCAGCGTCGTGCTGCTCAGGCCCGCGCCGAACACGGCCTCCGAAACCGCGATGTGCATGCCGAGCCGCTCGACGACCGGCCGCCACCGACGGACGGCGGAGCGCCCGCCGGCGATGAGGAACCGGTCGCCCGGGCGACCGAGCGCGCCGGCCACCGCCTCCAGCGCGAGTTCTTCGGGACAGGCCAGCGGCAGCACCCGGCCGGCGGTGCGGAAGAGCGCCGGAAGGGTCCTGTCGAGTTCCTGGCGAGCTGCACTCACGAACGGAGTCCCGGCGGCGACGGGCTGTCCGCCGAGCAGTGCGCGCACCTCTCCGGGGAGGTGCGGCGTTCCAGGGACCCACCAGTCCGCTTCGAGCAGCCGAGGGGTGGCGGCTCCCGTGCGTTCCGGTGTCGGCGTGGCTTCTGCCGACTGTGTCCATTTCCGGCGGTCAACGGCCCTGATCAGCAAGAAGTGCGGGACGAAGATCAGCGAGCCGGACAGCGTGAGCACGATCACGAGCGTGCGGAGAACGCCTGCGGAGGTGCCGAAGGCGATGAGCGCCGCCATGATCGGCAGCTCGATGGGAGATAACAGCCACAGGACCCGCACGACCCGCCGGAACGTCCGGCGCAGGCGTGGATGCTCCAAGATGTTCGCCGCGTCAGGCCGTATCTGCCGGACGACGGCGATATAGACGGCCTGGACCACGGTGAGCGCCGAGACGAGCGCGACGTTCCCCGCCTGCGGATGCGCGAGCAGGAGCGCCGCGCCCGCCCCTGCGATCAGCGACATGTTGCCGATCCAGTGTGCGAGCTGCTCCAGGAGTGTGCCGGAGACCGAGGGCCGGTTCCTGGAGCGTGCCAGGTCGCCATCGACACAGTCGAACAGGATGGCGACGAGAACGAGGGAACCGGCCAGGACCTGGCGTCCGGCCGCGAGGGCGATAGAGGCGGCCACCAGCAGGACCGCCCAGGCGACGGTCACCGCGTTCGAACTGAGCCGCGAGTCACGGAGCTTCGGCACCAGCCATCCACTGGCCAGTTTGAACGGTGTGTAGAGCGGCGGATACGACGGACCGGTGTTCTTTCGAGCGTCGCCGGACACCGGTTTACTCCGGTGCGTCATCAAAAGTGATGTCAGGGGAGAGTTCGGCGGCGATACTCTCCACCTGCCACGGCTCCAACTCGGGCGAGAGGCTCGCGAACTCCGGCGCGCCGCCCGTCACATCAGGCTCCAGCTCGAGCGGCGATTCTTCCAGGCCCTCCGCGGGGCTATGTTTTCCTTCATCCTTGCCCATTTTGATTCTCCTTTGTTGAACAGAGAAGAACAACCGGCCGATCGATTATTGGTCGGCGTTCCGGGGCTGTCAACCTCAATAGACCGGCGCCCGTTTTGTTCCCGGAGGCGTCGAGTGCAATGCCAATTTTTTTGCCACTTCCCATGAGGTGAAGGCATCGCATCCCAACCTATTTCGGATTGACCTCCAGGACGTAGGCACGAGCCAGGTCCTCGACGCGTTTGGGCACGAGCGCCGCCTCGACACCCGGGCCGGCCTGCCGGTCGACCGGTTTCACCACACAACGGCCACCGTGATCGGCGCGGAACGCGACGACGTCCTTCACGCTTTCGGCTGGCCGCCAACGAGTTCGCGGCAGTCCGGCGGAATCGGCGTGGGCGCGCAGGACGGACTCGTCCCTCGGAATCGCCGCGGCCGATGTGCCCGCGCCGGGCAGTCCCCACGCGTCGGCCAGAGCCGCAGCGGCGACCACGCCGTACTCGGTCGCCCGGATGACGGCGCGAACGTGTTGGGGTTTCGGAACCGCACGCAGCACCCTGGCAGGGGCCCGCTCGTCCTGGACCGGCGCGTGGACAACGGCTTCGCCGCACCCATGACTCACGGCCCGGCGGTGCGCGTCATGCGCTGTGGCGACGTGTTCATCCTCCAGGACGAGCACGGACGCCGCTGGTAACAGGCCGTCAAGGTCCGGGATCAGCCCCTTGCTGAACCCGCAAAGGACGTGCGTGACGTCCACGAGTTACATCCCCCAATGACGCAACGAAAGTCGCACGACGAACCCCGGCGGATCCTGTGGTGCACCGCCGCCTTTTCCTGAGTTTATTTCGTGTTCATGCCAGGGCAGTCTAGCGATCATGCCGGTCCTGTCCAACCATCTGTGGCGGACGCCCTGATCCGGCTCGCCGCCCCCCGCGAAACGTTCCTTGTCAGGTGCGCTGTCGATGGGTAGCGTTCCTGCACCATTGCGTCGGCCGGGGAATGGCTGCACAGGAGGTGTCCCGTGCGACATGAGATTCGCTCCTCGTTAGCAGACGATTCGGAGTATTTCGACGAGCTGGACAAAGACCTCGGACCGGCGGGTTCGCGGGGGCGACTTCTGGCGCTTGAAGGCGACAGGAGGTGGCGGATCGAATACCACACGTTCAGCAGCGCCACGGATCGACCCGTGGCGGTTGTGCCGGTATATCGCAGACGGGTGAAAAATTGGCCGAATTCCTTCTACACGCCACATCCGGTGGACGCCGACAGCGTCCCGGCCACCGATGAGTGTCTTCTCGTCGGCGGTCGCGACGGAGTGTCGTCCTCACTGCATGTGCGCCCCGATGCACGCAGCCCTGAGGTATACCGAGAGATCCTGCAAGCGATTTGGGCCAGCTACCCGGAAAAGTACCGCTATCTGTACTTCCCCTGCTTCCCCCAGGCCCAACTGGACCTGGTGAGCGATGCCCTCCCGACGAAGCTGCTGCGTGCTCCGATAGGGCAGGACGCGAGGCTGGACCGGCTCTTCGGCGACTGGGAAAAGAGCCTGTTGTCGAAACAACGGTCAACGCTGCGCCGGGACGTCGTCGATTCCGAGCGTCTGGGACTGCGAACGGCCGTCTCTTCTTGGTCCGAAGCTCGCGAGCAGGCCGCTCCGTTGATCGTGGAGCACCATCGCCGGAAGGCAATGGTCGACCACCCGGACTTCGTTGATTTCAGGATCCGGCAGTGGGAGGCCCAACCCGGGGTGCGGATACTCGTCTACAGGGCGTGGGGTCCGAGCGTCACAGGAGTTCTTGTGGCAGCTGTTTGGAAAGACTGGATGGATCTGCTGGAGATAGGTCTCTCCCCTGGCGGCGCTGAAGAACGGCGATGCGTCTACGCGCAGCTGATCGCACATCTCCCCGCGTCGACCGCCAAAGCGATGAATCTGACCAAAATGCGCGCCGGCCTCAGCGCCAAACAGGCGAAATCCGCCCGTGGCGCGTACTTCTTCGAAGTGGAGTCCGGCCTATCGCTCATCCCGCGGTGAGCGAACTCGCCGCGTCACGAGGCCGGCCAGGGCCTCGGCACAGTCGACTGGCGTCCGTTTCGTGATCACGTGAGGCCGAGCAGAACGAGGGGGCGCCGCGTCGCAGTCCGGCGGCGATGTTGGCGGCGTCGGCGAGTCGGAGGGCGCCGCTGGCCGACGCGGCGCAGCGTGTCGGCCTCGTCCGTCCACGCGGCATGACCTTCGGGCGGTGGGAATCCCTGGGATCGTGCCACCTGAACGCCCGACGCGTCAGCACGAGGATGCTCGCCCGGCTGCGAACGACGATGCGTGAGAACACTCTGGGCACGGACGAGCGGCAGGCCCGACTCGCCGTCCGACCGATGGGTCATGCAGCGAGTTCTGTCCCCGCGTCCGCCGTCCGGGACGATACCCATCAGGCGTGGAGGCCGCTGTGACCACGCGTACGCGTTGCCGAGCTTGAGGACCGGGAACCGGCTGCCTCCAGGTTCAGAGGCCCTTTCCGAGGCAAAACCGCAGGTAGTGGCAGACGAGTCGGGCTGTACGCCGGGTTCTGTTCCCCGGAGCCCTCACGGCCCCCGGGGCGACGGCCATCCATCTAGGGCCGGTGTTGCCACCGGCCTCGTGCGGTCTACCCGCGGACTCGGGCGGGCAGCCCTCGAGCGTCCGCGCAGAAACACCGGAGTGTTTCCTTTTGACCTTGCTCCGGGTGGGGTTTACCTAGCTGCCCAGGTCACCCTGGGCACTGGTGGTCTCTTACACCACCGTTTCACCCTTACCAGGGGCCTGAGCCCCGGGCGGTCTGCTTTCTGTGGCACTGTCCCGCGGGTCACCCCGGGTGGCCGTTAGCCACCACCCTGCCCTGTGGAGCCCGGACGTTCCTCGGGAAGCCCCCTAGGGGGACTCCACGCGGCCGTCCGCCCGGCTCGTCTGCCGTGTCGACCATGGTACCGGGCGCCGGGAGCGGCGCGGACCCGCAGCCGCCGTCGCCAGGACCGAGCCCGTCAGGATCAGGGCGAAGGCCATCAGGACGGTGGCGGTCAGGCGCTCGTTCAGGAAGATCACGCCCGCCGCCACCGCCACCGCGGGGTTGACGTACGTGATCACCGTCGCCCGCGTCGGGCCCGCCTCCTTGATCAGCTCCAGGAACGCCACGAATGCCACCGCCGTGCAGAGCACGCCCAGGCCCGCCAGCGCTGCCAGGGTGGAGGAAGAGGGGACGGAGGACGGGCGCGCCGCGATCGCCACCGGGGCGTAGACCACGGCCGCCAGGGTCAGGCAGGCCGATGTCAGGTGGAGTGACGGGACGTCCTTCATCCGGCGCGCGGCTATCAGCGGAGCCGTCGCGTAGCCGATGACCGTCACCAGGACCTCAGCGAGGGAGCGGGCGTCCCCGCCGGTCAGGTGGGGCAGGGTCAGGACCGTCACGCCCGCCAGGCCGAGGGCGAGGCCCGTCAGGCGGCGGGCTCCCAGGTGTTCGGTGTCGCCGAGGAGCCGGACCGCGATCACGCCCACGATCGGTACCCCCGCGATCAGCAGTCCCGATGTCGAGCTGGACAGGTGCCGTTCGGCGTCGGTGAGGGTGAACCAGGGGATCATGATCTCCAGGCACGCGAAGGCCAGCATGGGGCGCCAGTGGGTGCGTACGGTCGCCGGCAGGCCGCCCTGGCGTACGGCGAACGGGAGCAGGAGGGCCGCGCCGAGCGCACAGCGGGTGAACACCAGCACCGGCGGGGACACCTCGGCCACCGCCACCTTGATCATGAGATAGGGGATGCCCCAGATCACTCCCATGAGGGAGAACAGGAACCAGCCGCGTGCAGTCATACGGTGAGTTTCGGCCAGCCCCTCACCGGGTGTCTTGAACGCTGTTGCGGTACGCCGCCGGCGTCACCCCGAGCACCCGGCGGAACCAGCGGGTCAGGTGCGCCTGGTCGGCGAAGCCCACCAGGCCTGCCACCTCCGCCGGGCGCAGGCCCGCCTCCAGCAACCCCCGTGCCCGGTGCACCCGGTACTGGGCGAGCCAGGCGTACGGCGGTATGCCCATGGTCGTACGGAAGGCCCTCAGGAGCTGGTAGCGGGACAGGCCCAGCTCGGCGGCCAGGCCGGCCAGCGGTGGTGGCGCGGTGAGTTCGTCGGCGAGGCGGTCGCGGACCGTCAGGGCGATCGCGCCGGCGCCGGGGATCTCGTCGGACAGGGACCTGGCGGTGGAGTGGCGGCGGGCCAGGGCCGTCAGCAGCCAGGGGAGGCGGGATTCGGCCTCCAGCGGGTCGGGGCAGGCGCTGAGTTCGGTGTGGGCGAGGCGGAGGGCCGTGGCCAGTTCGGGGTCGTCGAGGAGCGGTTCGCGGAAGTGCGGGAGGCCGCCGAGGGTGCCGTCGGCCAGGAGGGACGGCTCGGCGTACAGGGCCCGGTAGGCGTAGCCGTCGGTGGCGTTGCCGGGGCCGCCGGTGTGCATCTCGCCGGGGTCGAGTACGACGATCGTGCCGGGGCCGGTGCGGATGTGGCCGCCCCGGTAGTCGATCACCTCGGAGCCGCCCACGCAGACGCCGATGGTGTACTCGTCGTGGGCGTGCGGGGCGTAGGTGTGCAGTCGGAAGTTCGCGGTCAGGAGGTCCAGCGGCGGGCCGCACCGGCCCAGTCTCGCCCTGGTCCACCGTGCCTGTTCCGTCATGCGACACCACCCCTTTCCCTAGGGGTGCAACGCCTTCAGGCCCCGCTTCCATGCCGCGTCCAGGTCGGCGTCCGCGGGAAACCGGCCGTGGATCTCCAGGATGACCATGCCGTGGGCGAAGGCCCAGAGGGCGCGGGCCGTGTCGATGTCCCCGCCGCACGCGCGCATCAGCGGCAGCGCCGCCCGGTCCTCCAGGCCCTCGGGGAGTTCGGCGCGCGGCAGGGGCTGTTCGGTGGCGAGGCGGTAGAGGTGGGGGTGGGCGAGGGCGTACGACCGGTACGCCTCGGCGAGCGCTTCGAGGGAGCCGGGGGCGCGGGTCTCGGCCGCCTCCAGTGCCTCGGCCGACTCCGTGAGCAGTTGGGCGGTCAGCTCGACCTCCACGGCGTGCTTGTCGGCGAAGTGCTTGTAGAGGGACGGGGCCCTGATGCCGAGGCGGTCGGCGAGGGTGCGCATGGTGAGGGCGGCGGGCCCGGACTCCTCCAGCAACTCCCGGGCCGCCGCGGCGATCTCCCGCGCTCTTGGGGTGAGTCGGTCACCGAGTCGGTCAGCCACGCTGG
Source organism: Streptomyces sp. NPDC030820 (assembly GCF_055572075.1). Lineage (NCBI taxonomy): Bacteria > Bacillati > Actinomycetota > Actinomycetes > Kitasatosporales > Streptomycetaceae > Streptomyces > Streptomyces sp. NPDC030820. The sequence continues at coordinate 825,292 of NZ_JBVIEB010000001.1, read as the reverse complement.
AAGCCCTCCTTCGTACGCAGTCCGTAGCCGAAGGCGCGATCGTACGAGATGTGGGCGAGCCAGCCGCACAGGGCCGCGAATGCGGGCGGCCAGGCGATCGGCGCCACGGCGTAGGCGACCAGCAGCGCCAGCGGGACCAGCGCCCGGTGCATCGCGTTGTAGTACGGCACCGCGCGCGGCGCCAACTGGCCCTTGGCCATGCGGGGCGCGTCGTCCAGGGCGACCAGGAAGGTCAGGTCCGGCAGGACGAGGAAGGTCAGGGCGAGGGCGCCGGCCGGCCAGCCGTGGTTCAGGCCCTCCAGCACGGCGAAGGCCGACCAGAACAGGGCGAACGCCAGCCATGCCGTGCGGCGCAGGGATGTGAGGGCCGGGGTCGCGGTGGTGGTCGTACCGGTCATGACTGCCTCCGGGGTCGTACGGCGCACGGGACGGATCGGCGGATTGACGGTCGGCTAACGATGTTAGCCATGCCACGACCATACGGCGAACAGTGTTAGCCGTCAAGGGCCGGTCCCGGAGGCCTGGAACGCCGGCTCAATGTCCTTGAGCGGGAAGGGAGATGAGGATGCTGAGACACTGGGACGGCTGGCTCGACATGAGATGCGGCTCTGCGCCGGCCTGGCACCGTGACTGGCCCGGCGCACCCACGGGACCGCCGGCGGGCGGGCGTTCGGATACATGCGCGGGCAGGGCACGCGGCCTGTGTGGTCCGTCCGCACGTGCTGACACCGCAGGCGCTGCGGGTGCGGTACGGGACCCATGTGGACCTGTGGATCCCGCCGGCCGCGATCGCCGCCCTACACCGGGAGACCCGGATGACCCACGAGCAGGCAAAGGACGTACTCGACCTCGCGGTCGGTTCGCAGACGTCGGTACGGCTCGACCTGGCCGAGCCGGTCACCCACCGGTCGTTCCTGGGCCGGCCACGGCAGGTCGGCGTGGTGCGGCTGCACGCCGACCTGCCGTGGCACCCTGGTGCGGGCGCTCACACGGGCGTGAACAGGATCTTCGCCGTGCCCGGGTCGGCCCGGCGGAGCCGAACCCGGAGGCGTTCGCCGAGCGGCAGCCGGTCGCCCTCGATGCGGCCGATGACCGCCGGGGAGTCCACCTGGACGGTGCCGACGGTCGGCCGGTGTTCGTCGACGTCCACCACACAGCCCTCGAAGACGTCCCCGACCCGGTCCTTGACCAGGGCCGCCTCCACGATGTCCACGCACTCGCGCTCGACCGTGCCGGCGATCCGGGAGCCGTCGGCCATCTGCCGGGGCAGCGCGTCGAGCGCGGCGAGCACCCAGTCGGGCGGAGACTGACCGGCGACCGCCGCGAGGCAGATCTCCGTCGTGTAGCGGTCGGCGAGGCGGCGCAGCGGGGCGGTGCAGTGGGTGTAGGGGACGGCGACGGCGGCGTGGGTCGTGATCGCGGGGAGGGCGCCGTCCCGGAACACCGTGTGGCCGGCGCCGCGCAGCAGGGTCGTGCACTCCTGGAGGAAGGCCGCGTGGTGGGTGTTGTGCGGGTCGAGGGTGCGGATCAGGGCGGCGTACGACACATGGTGCGGCCAGTCGATGTGCAGCGCGGTCGCGGTGCGGCGCAGGCGGGCGACGGCGCCGTCGGGGGCGGCGGGGAGGGTGCGCAGGATGCCAGTGCCGTGCGCGAGCATCAGGTCGGCGGCGGCCATCCCGGTGAGCAGGGAGAGCTGGGCGTTCCAGCCGTCGGCGGGCAGCGGGGCCCGGTAGCCGAGGACGTAGGTGTGGTCCTGCTCGGTGATCTCCTGCTCGGGCACGTTCAGGGAGATGCCGCCGCGCTCGGTCTCCTGCCGCTCCCGGGCCTCGCCGATCTCCTTGAGCAGCGCGACCGGTTCCTCGGCGGTCCGGGCGTCGATCTCCTTCTGCACGCGCGCGTAGTCGAGTTCGGCGCGGCTGCGGACCAGGGCGCGGCGCACGTCGACGGCGAGGGTCCGGCCCTCGGCGTCCAGGTCGATCGTCCACAGCGCGGCCGGGCGGACCTGGTCCGGCAGCAGGCCGGCCGCGCCCTCGCTGAGCACGGTCGGGTACAGCGGGACGTTCCCGTCGGGAAAGTACAGGGTGTTCACCCGGCGGTGCGCCTCCGCGTCCAGCGCTCCACCGGGTACGACGAAGGCGGCGACGTCGGCGATGGCGTACCGGACGCGGTAGCCGGTGCCCTGCCGGGCGAGGTGGGTGGCCTGGTCCAGGTCGGTGGAGGCCGGGGGGCCGAGGGTGAAGAAGGGGATGTCCGTGGCGTCGTACGACGGCAGGGCGGGCGGCGTCTTCGCGGCGCGCTCGGCCTCCGCCCGGACCTCGGGCGGGAAAGCGTCCGGGATGCCGAGTTCGGCGCGCAGGGCGGCCAGGGCGGCCCGCAGCGGCGCCTCGGGTGCACCGGTCACGCGGATCTTGCGGCGGGGCATACAGCGAGCGTAGGTCGGGGGCGCCGGGGCGGCACGCCGTACCCTGTCGCGAAGGTCTACGTAAGGAGTACGTGTTGCTGGTCCTGCTGCCGCCCTCGGAAGGCAAGGCGAACTCGGGCGAGGGCGCCCCGCTGGAGCTTTCCTCGCTGTCCCTGCCGGGGCTGACCGCCGCACGGCAGGCCGCGCTCACCGAGCTGGTCGAGCTGTGCACCGGTGACGAGGAGAAGGCGCGCGAGGTGCTCGGTCTGAGCGAGGGACTGCGCGGCGAGATCGCGAAGAACGCCGGCCTGCCGACGGCCGGCGCCCGCCCCGCCGGGGAGATCTACACCGGGGTCCTCTATGACGCCCTCGGCCTGGCCACGCTGGAGGCGGCGGCGCGCAGGCGCGCGGCGGACTCGCTGCTGGTTTTCTCCGGGCTGTGGGGCGCGGTGCGGGTCACGGACCCGATCCCCTCCTACCGCTGCTCGATGGGGGTGAAGCTGCCGGGGCTCGGCGCGCTGGCCGGGCACTGGCGGGCGCCGATGGCCGAGGTGCTGCCCAAGGCGGCCGGGGACGGGCTGGTGCTGGATCTGCGCTCCTCCGCGTACGCGGCGGCCTGGAAGCCGAAGGGCGAGCTCGCGGGGCGCACGGCGACCGTACGGGTGCTGCACGCGCCGACCCGGAAGGTGGTCAGCCACTTCAACAAGGCGACCAAGGGCCGGATGGTGCGGAGCCTGCTGACGGCCGGTGCCGCCCCGAAGGACCCCGCCGAGCTGGTCGGGGTGTTGCGGGAGCTGGGGTATGTCGTGGAGGCGCAGGCGCCGGGCAGGGCGGGCAAGGCGTGGTCGCTGGACGTGCTGGTGGAGGAGATTCACTGAGAGACCCCGACTGGCATTGCAGCATGCGCAACGCTCATTGCGGGTAACGCACCTGCTGGGCACGATGTGGGCATGCCCTCACCGCTGCCCTCCGCTTCGGCTGCCTCCGTGCTGGATCTCGCCCCCGTCGTGCCCGTCGTGGTCGTCTCCGACGCCGCCGACGCCGTACCGCTGGCGCGGGCTCTGGTGGCGGGCGGGCTGCCGGCGATCGAGGTGACGCTGCGGACGCCGGCGGCGCTGGACGCGATCCGCGCGATCGCCGCCGAGGTGCCTTCGGCGGTGGTCGGCGCGGGCACCGTGATCGCGCCGGAGCAGGTCGGGGCGAGTACGTCGGCGGGAGCGCGGTTCCTGGTCAGCCCCGGGTGGACGGACGCGCTGCTGGCGGCGATGCGCGGGTCCGGGGTGCCGTTCCTGCCCGGGGTGTCGACCACCTCGGAGGTCGTGGCGCTGCTGGAGCGCGGGGTGCGGGAGATGAAGTTCTTCCCGGCACAGGCGGCGGGCGGTACGGCGTATCTGCGGTCGCTGGCCGGGCCGTTGCCGCAGGCTCGTTTCTGTCCCACGGGTGGGATCGGTCCGGCGAACGCGCCCGAGTATCTCTCCCTGCCCAACGTCGGCTGTGTGGGCGGCAGTTGGATGGTCCCGGCGGACGCGGTGGCCGCCGGGGAGTGGGCGCGGATCGAGGAGCTGGCGCGGGGCGCGGTGCGGCTCAGGGACGCAGATGGGACGTGTCGTTGAAGAGCCGTACGCTCGCGTTGCCGTCCGCGTAGTACGCCACCGCCGACAGGGAGGCCGCCGACAGTTCCATCCGGAACAGGGACTCGGGCGGGGCGCCGAGGGCGAGGCGGACGAAGGTCTTGATCGGGGTCACATGGCTGACCAGCAGGACCGTGCGGCCCGCGTGGGCGGCGACCAGCTTGTCACGGGTGGCGGCGATCCGGGTGGCCGTCTCGGCGAAGCTCTCGCCGCCGCCGGTGGGGTGGGCCTCCGGGTCGGCGAGCCAGGCGTTCAGGTCGTCGGGGTAGCGGTCGCGTACCTCGCCGAAGGTGAGGCCTTCCCAGGCACCGAAGTCCGTTTCGCGCAGGCCGTCTTCGATCGTCACCTCCAGGCCGAGGCGGGTGGCGACGATGGCCGCGGTCTCGCGGGTGCGGGTGAGGGGGGAGGCGATGACGGCCTGGATGGTGCCGCGCCGGGCGAGTGCCTCGGCCGTGCGGTGGGCCTGCTCGCGGCCGGCGGCGGAGAGGGAGGGGTTGGTGCCGCCGCTGCCGGAGAAGCGCTTCTGGGGGGTGAGGGGGGTTTCGCCGTGCCGGAGAAGTACAAACGTGGCCGGAGCGCCGAGGTCGGGGGCGCTGCCCCAACCCGGTGTCGAGACGTGCTGCTCGTCGGGGGTGGTGGGGCGCTGCTCGCTGAGAGGTGCCGCTGGGCCCGCGGCGCCCGTGGTCTCCAGGGCTGCCGTCGACTCCGAGGGCGACCACTGCTCCCCCCTCGACCCCGCGTCCATCGCCTCGTTCGCCAAGCGGTCCGCGTGCTTGTTCTGCTCGCGGGGGATCCACTCGTACGTGACCTGCTCCGGGGGGAAGATCGACCTCGCCTCCGTTGCCAGAGGCTTCATGTCGGGGTGCTTGATCTTCCAGCGGCCCGACATCTGCTCGATGACGAGCTTGGAGTCCATGCGGACGTGCACCATCGCGGTCGGGTCGAGGGCGTGGACGGCACGCAGTCCGGCCACGAGGCCCCGGTACTCGGCCACGTTGTTGGTGGCGACGCCGATGTACTCGGCCACCTCCGTCAGCGGCTCACCCGTGCTCGCGTCACGGACCACCGTGCCGTAACCGGCGGGCCCGGGGTTGCCCCGTGACCCGCCGTCCGCCTCGACGATGAACTCCCGCACCCCTGAAGCCCCTTACCGACTCTTACAGACCCGACTCGGCCGTACGCACCAGGATGCGGCGGCAGTTCTCGCAGCGCACCACGGTGTCCGGCGCCGCGGCGCGGATCTCGTTCAGCTCGGTGATCGCCAGCTCCTGGCGGCAGCCCTGGCAGGTGCGGGCGTACAGCTTGGCCGCGCCGATGCCGCCCTGCTGCTGGCGCAGCTTGTCGTAGAGCTTGAGCAGGTCCGCGGGGATGCTGCCCGCGATGACCTCGCGCTCCTTGGTCACCGTCGCCACCTCGCCGTCGATCTCCTCGAACGCGGCGTCCCGGCGGCCGCTCGCGTCGTCGATCTTCGACTGCACCGACGCGACCCGCTCGGTCAGCTCGTTCACCCGCTCCTGCGCGGCCTCACGGCGCTCCATGACCTCCAGGACCACGTCCTCCAGGTCGCCCTGGCGCTTGGCGAGGGAGGCGATCTCGTGCTGGAGGTTGGACAGGTCCTTGGGCGAGGTGACCGCGCCGGAGTCCAGGCGCTGCTGGTCGCGGGCGGCGCGCTGACGCACCTGGTCCACGTCCTGCTCGGCCTTGGTCTGCTCGCGGGCGGTGTCGCTCTCCTCGGTCTGCGCGGCGACGAGCAGGTCCCGCAGCTGGGTGAGGTCCTTGTTCAGCGAGTCGATCTCGGCGTGCTCGGGCAGCGACCTCCGCCTGTGGGCGAGTTGCTGCAGGCGGACGTCGAGGTCCTGGACGTCGAGGAGTCGGATCTGGTCGGCGGGCGCGGCGTTCAGTTGGGGGCTCCTGTTAGTTAGACGCGGTGGTGGACGCCGCGTGGGCGGTCCAGGGGTCGGTGACCGTCTTGGAGACGTGGACGCGAAGGTCCCAGCCGCGGCGGTCGGAGATCTCGTCGAGCTGGCTGGCGGCCAGCTCGCACCAGGGCCATTCGGTGGCCCAGTGCGCCGCGTCGAGCAGCGCGAGGGGGCTGTGGGCGACAGCCGCCATGAATTCTGCGGCCGGGTGGTGACGCAGGTCGGCGGTGAGGAAGGCGTCCACTCCGGCGGCGCGTACGTTCTCGAAGAGGCTGTCGCCGGAGCCGCCGCTGACGGCGATCGTGCGGATGACGGCCTCGGGGTCGCCGGCCACCCGGATGCCCTGCGCGGTGGCGGGCAGCCGCGCGGCGGCGCGCGCGGCCAGCTCGCGGAGGGGCAGCGGGTGGTCCAGCTCGCACACGCGGCCGAGGCCGCGGCGGCCCTCCGGGTCGGTGGGGTCCGGCACCAGCGGTCGTACGACACGAAGGTCCAGCGCGCCCGCGAGGGCGTCCGAGACACCCGGATCCGCCGTGTCGGCGTTGGTGTGGGCGACGTGCAGTGCGATGTCGTTCTTGATCAGTGTGTGCACGACACGGCCCTTGAAGTGGGTCGCCGCCACCGTGGTCGTACCGCGCAGGTACAGCGGGTGGTGCGTGACCAGCAGGTCGGCGCCGAGCTTCACCGCCTCGTCGACGATCTCCTGCACGGGGTCGACGGCGAACAGGACCCGGGTGACCTCCTGGTCGGGGTCGCCCACGACCGTGCCGACCGCATCCCAGGACTCGGCCCGCTCGGCGGGCCACAGGTTCTCCAGTGCGGCGATGACTTCAGACAGACGGGGCACGAAGGCAAGGCTACCTGGCTGGTCCGGGCGGCCGTACCGCATCCGTCCGGTCTGACCCCGGTCAGCACAAAGGCCCCGCTTTCCTCAGGTGAATCGCTTCTGCACCACCCGTATGTGTGAAGCCGGAGTGGGCCGTCCCACGTCTGCGCGTCCGAAAACTAGCTTCGTGGCCGGAGGTGACCGAACGATGACGGCCTGTGCGATCGAATCCCCGTCCACGGGCGGGGCCGACGGCGTACCGGGGACGGCGTTCACCGTGACGGCGGACGGCGCGTACGCGGCCCGGCTCGCGTCGGCCGGCGACTGCTGGTTCCCGGAGCGCTGGACGCTGGACGGCCCGGAGCCGTACGCGGTGCCGTTGCCCGGCAACCAGCCGGAGGAGCCCGGCACCGAGGTGCAGCCCCTGTCCGACGGCCGGGTGCTGATCCACCGGCTGGTGGAGCACCGGCACGCCTTCTCGCTGCTGTACCCGACCGGCCCCGGCACCGGTGAGCTGCCGCTGGGCGCGGTGGAGTGCCTTGAGCCCGGCACCCGGCTCACCCTGCTGCCGCCCGCCCCGGGGGGCGTGCGGGCGTACGCCCTCGCCGTCGGGCCGCGGTCGAGTGTGGTGTGGCTGGTGGCGGGCGGGGCGTTCGGGCCCGAGCGGCTCGCCGAGGTACCGGGACGCTGCTCGGGCGGGGTGTGGCTCGACCGCGCCGAGCGGATGCTGGCGCTGGACCGGGAGCTCGGCGGCGGGCCGGTCAAGACGGTCGTGGTGGACCTGGAGCGCGCCGAGGTCTCGCCGCTGCTGCAGATCGCGGCCGGGAGCGACGACCGGCTGCTGCTCGCCGACCCCGACAGCGGGCTGCTGCTCCTCTCCTCCGACGCGCCCTCGCCGGGGCAGGAACGATTGGGCTGGGGCGTGCTCGGCAGCACGCTGCCGGTGCGCTTCCCGGAGAGCCTCAGGGTGCCGGACTGCGCGGTGACGCCGTTCGCGATCCAGCCCGGGCAGGTGCTGATGCCGGAGAGCTGCGCGGTGGCGCTGCGCATCGACGGAGCGTTCGGCAACAGCTGGATGGGCATCTGGCGGCCGGCGGGGCGGCAGCTGAGCCATCTCCCGGCGCCCGAGGGGTGGCTGACCGGGGCCGGGCTGTGGACACGGGACGGGGTGCTGCGGCTGCCGTACGCCACGGAGGAGACTCCGTGCGGCGTGGCGGAGCTGACGGTGCCCAGGGGGGAGATGGCCGCGGCGAGCAGTACTGCCGCGGCACGGGGGGACGCGGGACCGGAGGGTCCGGTCCGGGACGGCACGGCTGCCGGGGCGCCCGAGGCGCCGCCGGAGCCGACGGCACCGGATCCTCCGGGACCTGCGGGGTGGCGGGCCTCGGAGCCTGCGGGGCGGAGTTCGCAGCCCGGGGAACCGAACCCCCCGGAAACCGCGGGGTGGGAAACCCGGGAGCCTGTGGAGCCGGAGATTCCGGAGTCTGTGGAACCGGGGGTTCCGGAGCCCGCGGCGGCGCGTCCTGTGCCGTTGCAGCAGGCGCCTCTGGGACGTCTTGTAACGAACTAGTGCCGGTTGGCGTGTGCGCCTGGATTCGGCCCGTGGTGCGCCGGTTACACTCGCCCGGCTGTACGAAAGATCATGTTGACGGGGTGAATACTTCCGATGAGCGACACCAGCACGACGGACCAGCTGTCTGCCGACTCTCTGGAGGCTGCCGGCCACGGCCGGCACCGGGGCCCGGTCGCGGCCCAGGAGAGCGAGTCGGCTCCGCACGGCCGGCACCGCAAGCCGGCCCAGCAGACCGCGGAGGCGGCTGCCTGACGGTGGTAACGGAAGAGGGGGCGTCCGACGGGCGCCCCCTCTTCTCCTTTTCTCACCCGCGTTTGAGTCCCAGCACCTCCGCCGCCGCGAAGGTCTCCCCCGGCGGCCGCTGCGTGTAGTGCGGGGTGAGGAGCGCGTCGAGTTCGTCGTAGCTGAACGTCTCCTGCTTGCTGTCGAACTTCGCCCGCACCCGGGGCCGTTCGACGATCGCGACCATGCCTCCGTGCACGACGAGCAGCTGGCCGTTGATCCCGGCGGCGGCCGGCGAGGCCAGGTAGCCGACGAGCGGGGCGACATGCTCGGGGGCCAGCGGGTCCAGGCCCTCGGCGGGCCGCTCGAACCCGGCGAAGACGTCCTCGGTCATGCGGGTCCGGGCGCGCGGGCAGATCGCGTTGGCCGTGACGCCGTACTTGGCGAGGGCGAGGGCGGTGGAGGTGGTCAGGCCGACGATCCCGCCTTTCGCGGCCGCGTAGTTGGGCTGGCCGGCGGAGCCGGCGAGGAACGCCTCCGACGAGGTGTTCACGATCCGCCCGTACACCTGCCCTCCCCCGGCCGCCTTGGACCGTTCCCGCCAGTGCCGGGCGGCGAAGTGGGTGGTGTTGAAGTGCCCCTTGAGGTGGACGCGGATCACCGAGTCCCACTCGTCCTCGGTCATGGAGAAGACCATGCGGTCGCGCAGGATGCCCGCGTTGTTGACGAGGATGTCCAGCTTGCCGAACTCGCCGACCGCCAACTGGACGAGTTCCTGCGCTCGTTGGAAGTCGGCGACGTCGCCGGTGTGGGCGACCGCCCGGCCGCCTTGTGCGCGGATCTCGGCGGCGACCTGTTCGGCCGGTCCCGCCGAGGCCTCCCCCGAGCCTCCCCCAAGCTCTCGGCTGCGCTCGAGCTCGGGGGGACCCCCATCGGCCGGACCCCCGTAGTCGTTGACGACGACGGCCGCGCCGAGCCGGGCGAGTTCCAGGGCCTCGGCCCGGCCGAGCCCGCGTCCGGCGCCGGTGACGACGGCGGACAACCCCGTCAACGGCCCCTCGGATGGCAGTGCCATACCGGTCCCCGTCCTCAGATCTCGATGCACGTACGCAGGGCCGTCCCGGTACGCATCTGGTCCAGCGCCTCGTTGATCTCGGTCAGTCGGACCCGGTGGGTGATCAGGCCCGCCAGATCGACGCGGCCGGCCCGCCACAGGGCGATCGTGCGCTCGTAGGAGCGCAGCACGTCACCGCCGCCGTACATGGACGGCAGGATGCGCTTCTCGTCGAAGAACAGCTCGAACATGTTGAGCTGCAGGAAGTCGTCCATGGCGCCGGCGCCGACCACGACGAGGGTGCCGCCGCGCCGGGTGTTCTCGTAGGCGGTGCGGGCGGTGGCCGACCTTCCGACGACCTCGAAGACGTAGTCGAAGCCCTCGCCGCCGGTGACCTGCTGCTTGGCGTCGGCCAGCGCCTCCGGCTCAACCGCCTTGGTGGCGCCGAACCTCAGCGCGGACTCACGCCGGGAGGCGACCGGGTCCACGGCGACGATCTCGGCGGCGCCCTTCAGCCGCGCCCCCTGCACCGCCGAGATGCCGACGCCTCCGCACCCGATGACGGCGACCGACGAACCGGCCGCCACGTCGGCGGTGTTGAGGGCGGCGCCGAGACCGGTGGTGACCCCGCAGCCGATCAGCGCGGCGATGTCGAAGGGCACGTCGTCCGGGATCGGCACCGCACAGCCGGCGTCCACCACGACCTCCTCGGCGAAGGTGCCGGTGCCGGCGAAGCCGAAGACGTCACCGCCGGAGCGCCTGAAGTTGGGGGTACCGGCGTTCATGAACCCGGCCAGGCACAGCTCGGTCTGCCCGCGCCTGCAGGCCGGACAGGCGCCGCAGGCGGGCAGCCAGCAGATGACGACCCGGTCGCCGACCTTCAAGTGCCGTACGCCTTCCCCCACTTCGAGGACCTCACCCGCGCCCTCGTGCCCCGGCACGAACGGCGCGGGCTGCGGCAGCACCCCGTTCATCGCGGACAGGTCCGAGTGGCACAGCCCGGTCGCCCGCACCCGGACCCTGACCTTGCCGGGGCCGAAGCCCACCGCCTCGACGTCGTCGAGGACCTCCAGCTTTTCCTGGCCGATCTCGTGCAGTACGGCTGCGCGCATGGTGCGGCTCCCCTCGACACTGGTTTCAGGAGTGCTCTACGACGGTGTCCGCGAGGACCGGCGCGTCCCCGCGCTCGACGGCGCTCACGGCCACCCGCACGCTCCCCTCCTGCCGCCACATGCGGATGCGCAGGGTCTCCCCCGGGTACACGACGCCCGCGAACCGGGTGGTGTACGACCGCACCCGGCTCACATCCCCGCCGAGCAGCGTGTCCACGACCGCCTTGAGCGTGATGCCGTAGGTGCACAACCCGTGCAGGATCGGCTTGTCGAAGCCGGCGAGCTTGGCGAACTCGGGGTCGGCGTGCAGCGGGTTCCAGTCGCCGGACAGGCGGTAGAGGAGGGCCTGGTCCTCGCGGATCGGGCGCTCGACGGTCCGGTCGGGTTCGCCTGCGGGCGGATCGAGACGGACGGAGGGGCCCCGGTCGCCACCCCACCCGCCCTCCCCCCGTACGAAGATCTGGGCGTCATTCGTCCACAGCGGCCCGTCGGCGTCGGCGACCTCGGTGCGCAGCACCAGGACGGCGGCCTTGCCCTTGTCGTAGACGGCGGCGAGCCGGTTGGTCGCGGTCGCCCTGCCCTCGGCCGGGATGGGGCGGTGGATCTCCAGCGTCTGTCCGCCGTGCAGGACCTTGGCGAGCTCGACCTCCACGCCGGGCATGGACAGCCCGCTGATCACTCCGGGTGCGCCGGAGCCCGCGACGGTGGCGAAGCTCGGCAGGACGTGCAGCCGGGACTCCAGGGTGTAGCGCAGCTCGTCGGGGTCGGTTGCCGGGGCGCTCTTGTCGGGGTCGGCTCCCGCGCCGATGCCGAGGTGGTAGAGCTGGACGTCCTTGGTGGTCCAGGAGATCTCGCCGGTCCGGGGTTCGGCCGCGAGGGCTCGGCTTGCGTCGATGGGCATACGGCTCCTGACACTGGCGGTCCAAGACCCCGGTGCGGACGTCCGCACCGTCGGCCGCACCGAGGTCGCTACGGGCCGATCTAGAACGCGTTCCAGTCCGGCGCCCTCTGTATAGCCCAGCGCTCCATACTTGTGAAGGCTCCTGACGCTGTGTCAGCTCCGGAGATCGGCTCGGCGGGACAGTGACATTTGTACTGCCGTAGTCCGTACACGCGCATCTGCCGGGAGCGGGGCCGGATCCGTAGCGTCGTAGAGGGGCACGCACCGGATACCGGTGCGATCATCATGCTGACCGCTTGGCCCATTTGACCGGGGGAAAGATATGACGTGGGCATGTGGAGTTCGGTGCCAGCTACAGGCCTTTCGGGCCGAGCGGCGCCGGTGGAAGGCCGAGCACGAGCGCTTCAGGGCCGCGCAGCGGGCCGCCCGGAAGGAGGGCAAGGAGCCGGACGTCGACCATCCGGGCCCGCCGCCCACCGGCTTCGTCCTGCTGCCCTGGCTGCTGATGGGGATGGGGTCCTTCTCCAACCTCCTCCAGGGCAGGACCCCGAACCCGTGGATCGGCAGCCTGGGCCTGTTGACCTTCAACAGCCTCTACATCTACGTCACCTTCCGCTCCTTCGAACGGGAGAAGCGCGAGGCGGTCTCCACCCGGGTGGCGCTGCTCGTCATGGGCCTGGTGACCACAGGTCTGGCGCTCGGTTACGGCGGCAACTGGCTGATGTTCTTCCCGCTGCTGGGGCTGGCGACGGGTGCGGCCCTGCGCGGTCCGTGGCTCGGCCGTACGGGTGTGCTGCTGGCCGCGTACGCGGGTGCGGTCTCCGCTGTCCACGACGGCTCGGACGCGGTGAACATCGCCTACGGCACCTTTCTCTCCAGCATGGTGACCGCCGCCATCCTCAGCCTGTCCGAGGCGGTACGGGAACTGCGCGCCGCCCGCGAGGAGTTGGCCCGGCGCGCCGTGGAGAAGGAGCGGCTGCGCTTCTCCCGGGATCTGCACGACCTGCTCGGGCACACGCTGTCGGTGATCGTGGTGAAGTCGGAGGCGGCCCGGCGGCTGGCCCCGCGCGACATGGACGCGGCGCTGGGCCAGATCACGGACATCGAGTCGGTGGGCCGGCAGGCGCTCACCGAGATCCGCGAGGCGGTGACCGGCTACCGGGAGGGAAGCCTGGCCACCGAGCTGACCCGGGCCCGCTCGGCACTGTCGGCGGCGAGTGTGGAGCCGGTGGTACGGCAGTCGGGGGTGCCGCTGGAACCGCAGACGGAGGCGCTGCTGAGCTGGGTGGTGCGCGAGGCGGTGACGAACGTGGTCCGGCACAGCGACGCGGGCCGCTGTGAGATCACCGTCGACAGCGGCGCCGAGCAGGTCCGGCTCACCGTCACCGACAACGGCAGCGGCAAGGCCGTCAGCCGGCCCCAGCAGGGCATCGGCGGCACCGGGCTGAAGGGGCTCACCGAGCGCCTCGCGGCGGCGGGCGGCTCACTCAGGGCCGGCCCGTCGCCGCGCGGCGGTTTCACGGTGACCGCCGAACTCCCGGTGGAGTCGGCGGAGTTCGCCGAGGCGGTGGCTACGGCGCCCAGGGCGCGCTGACCGCCCAGCTGACGTCGTTCGTCCAGGACGTACTGCTGTCGAAGTCGTTGGACCCGCCGTCGCTCGCTATGTACAGGTTGTAGTTGTAGTGGCGCAGATATCGCGTCGGGTAGTTGTACGAGGCGAACGAGGTGCCGGTGCCGCTCTTGCCGGCCTGTGGGCAGAACGTGGCGTCGGCCCGGAACTGGGCGGTGCCGTCCATGGGCTGCCGGTAGAGCTTGAAGTTGTAGTGGCGCAGATAGTCACCGGGATAGTTGCGCGACTCGAAGGAGACGCAGGAGCTGTCGGCGAGTCCCTTGCGCACGATCCAGGTGGCGTCGTTCTTGTCCAGGCTGGAGCTGCTGGAGGTGATGGAGGAGATGACGCCGGCGCTGTTCTGGTGGCGGACGTAGTCGCTGGTGCAGCAGGAGGTGGTGGCGCGCAGCGAGATCTCGGAGCCGGCGCCGAGCGTGCCGGTGCTGCCGGTCGCACCGCCGTAGCCGACGGAGACGATGTCGGCCTGGACGGCGTCGTCGGCGGCGTCCGTCGGGATGCCGGAGGTCATGACGCCCTCGAAGAACGAGCCGATGGAGCCGTTGCTGTTGTCGCCGCCGGTCCCGAGGACGATCGCGCCCTCCTGATGCATGGGCGAGTATCCGCTCGTGGTCGGCTCACCTCCGGAATAGGTGGTCGTGAGCCCACCGGATTGTGCATTTCCCCATTTGAGCGCGAAATGGTTCTGACCGTTGTTCTTGAGCAGCGCGGTCACGAACGGCAGGGGTCCGGTGCCGGTGTTGGCGGAGTTCTTGCTGTATCCGGCGTCGGACTGGAACAGCCCGTTCTCCAGGTCGGCCTGCACCCAGGGGCCCTGCCCGTAGCAGGGGGAGAACCAGCACTCGGTGCCGAAGTTGATGGCGTCCATGTGGCCGTTGCCGGTGTCCTTGTTGTTGGTCTCGGCGTTGCCGTAGTCGAAGCAGCAGCGGCCGTTGACGTGGGTGCCGGAGGTCACCATGTACATCCCCTCGGCGGCACCGTTGGTGGCGACGCCGGAGGTGGAGTTGTCGCGGTAGCCCATGCCGGCGGAGATCTCCAGGCCGTAGACCTGGTGGCCGCCGACGGTCACCGGCAGCGCGTCGGCGGGCGCCCCGACATCGGCCGCGCCGGCCCCGCCCGCACCCTCGATCGTGAGGTCGTTGTGCCGGGAGGACTGGTCGTAGATCTTGGTGATGATGCAGGTCGTGCCGGAACAGAAGGAGTCCTGGGCGGCCGCGTTCGCGTATCCGCCGGCGGCCAGCAGCCCGATGTCCTTGGTGGCGCCGTCCGAGGCCCGCTGCACCTGGTAGAGCGAACCGCTGTACGAGGAGTACAGCGCCCGGACCAGGCTGTGCGCGGCGACGCAGGGGGTCCCGGCGGCGGCGTAGACGTCACAGGGCAGCGAGCTCGCGGCGGCGGCCTGGGGTGCGCCGACGCCGAGGAGCAGCGCGGCGAGGGTCGCGCAGACGGCGAGCACGGACAGGGCGGCGCTTCTCAGCCGCGGGTGGACGTGGGGGGATCTCACGGGCACGGTGCACCTCGGATTCTCTCGTTCGATATCCCGGACGTCGTTCGACCGAAATACCGAACCTATTCGACGGTGGAAATTGCACGGATTCCTGGAAATGCAGGGGCGATTGTTTGAGTACCGCCGGAGACCGTCAACCCCCGCCGCACCGGACAATGCCAAGTCTTTAATCGACGACGGCTGCCCGCGCCCTGAGCAACTTCCGGAAGAAACCCGTCTCTTCGGGCATCGGCCAGGCGATGTCCGGCGAGGCCGGTGTGCCGAGCGCTGCGGTGGGCCGGGGTCCCGGCCGTAACCTGACCCCATGAACGAGATGCCCCGGGAGCACCGGTCCGGCAAGTCCATTCGGGTGCTGCTCGCCGAGGATCAGGGCATGATGCGGGGCGCGCTCGCTCTGCTGCTCGGTATGGAGGAGGACATCGAGGTGGTGTCCCAGCTGGGCTCGGGCGACGGCATCGTGGACGCCGTGCTCGCCCACCGGCCGGACGTGGCCCTGCTGGACATCGAACTGCCGGGCATCAGCGGGCTGGACGCGGCGGCCGAGCTGCGCGAGCAGGCGCCCGACTGCCGGGTGCTGATCCTCACCACCTTCGGCCGGCCCGGCTATTTGCGCCGGGCCATGGAGGCCGGGGCGGCCGGGTTCCTGGTCAAGGACGGGCCCGTGGAGGAACTGGCCGCGGCGATCCGGCGCGTGCTCACCGGGGAGACCGTCGTGGACCCCGCGCTGGCCGCCGCCGCGCTCAGCGCCGGGCCCAGTCCGCTGACGGCCCGGGAGTGCGATGTGCTGAAGGCGTCGGTGGACGGGGCGACCGTCGCCGACATCGCCGACAAGCTGCATCTGTCCGAGTCCACCGTCCGCAACTACCTGTCCTCGGCGATCGGCAAGACGGGCACCCGCAACCGGGCAGAGGCGGTACGGGAGGCCCGGCAGCAGGGGTGGCTGTGAGTCACGTGCGCTACTACTGGATCACCTCCGCGTTCTGGTAGGCCGTGCCCTCCGGGGCCGTGCAGGCGAACCACTCCACCGGCGAGCCGGCCACCGCCTGGGGCTCGACCACGGTGCTGGTGCCGTCCTCCCAGCCGCACCTGACCTGCCGGGCGGTGATGGCGACCGCGCCCACCACGAGCCGCTCGGGGCCGTCGGAGTTCGCCTTGCCCAGGGGGAGTGCCCCCGACATCAGGCCCGTGCCCCTCTCGGGCTCCCACTTCTTCACCGTGTGGAAAATGATCGTTCTGAGCGGGTTGTCGCCGTAGTAGAGGCCCGAGTAGTACGAGGTCATGCCGACCAGGTGCCGGTGGTCGGGAAGCGCGGCCGACTCGATGCCGTACTTGCGCATCGCGGCCAGTTGCACGGCCGCCTCCGACTCGTCCCGCGGCGCTCCCCACACGGAGACGACCACACGCCAGCTCTTGCCATGGTCCGTCCCGCGCGCCAACTCCGTTTCCTGCGGAATGTCCACATGCCGGGCCTCGGGGGTGGACGGTTCGGCCGCCACGCTCGTCCGCCGGTCCCCGTGACCGCCGCCGGGCAGCCCGGTCACCGCCAGCGTCACCCCGGTCGATCCCGCCAGCACCAGTGTCGTGGCCGCTGCCACCGCCCAGCGGCGGGCTCTGCGCCGCCGGCCGCGGCGGATGACCGCCTGGACGGGGGCTATGCCGATCTCGACCTCGTCCGCGGCGTCCGCGAGGAGGAAGGCGATGTCCGTCTGCGTCATGTCGGCCGTCCCGTTCATGTCGTGGCTCTCCCGGTCCGCGTTCATCACTTCCGCCCTCCGTGCGTCACCGTCTCGGCCAGTCCCGGTATGGCCCGGAGTTTGGCGATCCCCTTGGCCGCGTTGCTCTTCACGGTGCCGACCGAGCAGCCCATCGCCTCGGCCGCCTGGGTCTCCGTCAGGTCCTCCCAGTAGCGCAGGACCACCGCCTCCCGCTGCCGCACGGGCAGTTGGGCGAGCGCCTTGAGCAGCGCGCTGCGGTCGTCGGCCTGCGCGATCCGGTCCCCCGTGTCGGCGATCTCGTGCACCAGGCCCGAGTCGTCCCTGGGAGCCAGGAACTCCTTGAGTTTTCTCCGGTGCTTGCGCGCATGCAGATTGATCATCACGCGCCGTACGTACGCCTCCGGTTCGTCGGCGGCGCCGACCTTGCGCCAGGACACATAGACCCGCTCCAGGGTCGACTGGACCAGGTCCTCGGCGGCGTGCTGCTCCCCCGTGAGGAGAAATGCCGTACGCATCAGCCGCGGCCAGCGGCCGATCATGAAGCTCTGGAACTCCTCGTTCCGAGCCTGCTTCCCGTCCCCCATGGGCACCTCCTAGATGTCAGAAGGAGTCCATGGGCGGCCCGGACCGTTGCCTCACGTCGAAGAAATTCTCCGCGGCAGCCACACCAGCATCAGCACCGCCCCGCCCAGCAGCACCGCCGTACTGGCCCGGAAGGCCAGCGCATAGCCGTCGGTCAGCGCCTCGGGGCCGTGCCCGCTGCCCGTGCCGGCCGCGGCGACGGTCGACATCACGGCGAGCCCGAGCGAACCACCCATCGTGCGCGAGGTGTTGACCAGTCCCGACACCACACCGGCCTCGCCCGGTGCCGCCCCGGACGTGGCCAGGGAGGCGAGCGGCGTCGCCGCGAGGCCCGCGCCGAGCATCATCAGGATCCCCGGGATCATGATCGCGGTGAGGTACGCCTCGTGCGCACTCATCGTCGACTGCCAGCCGAAGCCGGCCGCGGCCACCAGCGTGCCCAGCGCCGCCACGGTCCGCGGGCCCGCGAGCCGCATCAGGCGCGGCGCCAGCTTGGAGCCGACGACCACGGACAGCGAGCTGGGCACCAGGGCGACCCCGGCCTCCAACGGCGTGTAGCCGAGGACGTTCTGGGCGTAGAGGGTCATGAAGTACCACATGCAGAACATGGCCGAGCCGCTGAGGAACATCGCCGCGTTGGCCGAGGCGACCGAGCGCAGCCGGAGCAGGCCGAGTGGCATCAGCGGGGCCGCCGTACGCGCCTCGACCAGCAGGAACAGGGCGATGAGCGCCGACCCGGCGAACAGCGGGAGGAGCGTTGCGGGGGACGTCCAGCCCTCGGCCTCCGTCTGCGAGATGCCGTAGGCGAGGGTCGCGAGGCCGGCCGTGACCAGCAGCGCGCCCGGCAGGTCCAGGCGCCGCCCGTCGCCGGCCCGGCTCTCGGTGAGCCAGCGCACCGAGCCGGCCAGCACCAGCGCGCCCACCGGCACGTTGATCAGCAGCACCCAGCGCCAGGAGAGCACGTCCACGAGCACCCCGCCGACCAGTCCGCCCGCGGCCCCGCCACCGGCGCCGACCGCGGTCCAGGTGGCGATCGCGCGCGCCCGCGCCGCCCCCTCCGGCACCGCGGACGTCAGCAGGGTCAGCGTCGAGGGGGCCAGCACCGCCGCGCCCAGCCCCTGCACGGCCCGCGCCAGCAGCAGCTGCCAGCCCTCCTGGGCGAGGCCGCCGCCCAGCGAGGCCAGCGTGAACAGGCCGAGGCCGACCAGGAACATCCGCTTGCGCCCGTACAGGTCGCCGGCCCGGCCGCCGAGCAGCATGAACCCGGCGAAGGCGATGGCGTACGCGTTCACCACCCACTGCAGGCCGGACGCGGTCAGGCCGAGGCCGGACCGCATGGACGGCAGGGCCACGTTCACCACCGACACGTCGAGCACGACCAGGAACTGTCCGGCGCAGGCGAGCGCCACCACCAGCCAGGTCGGCGCGGCCGTGCGGCGGGATATGAGGGGTGCGGTGTCGGCGGCTTCCAGCATGGGTGTCATGCTCTCAACCCGGTTACGGTCCTTGCATCAGCATTTCGGACCACGGGTGCCTGGGTCGTGCGTCCTACACCCCTCGCAGCATCGCCCTGACGAGCGATCAGAAACCCATGACCTGGTCAAGGATTTATTAGAGGCCTGAAGCAACGGAATAGTTGCCTGCGCATACGAGGTTTACCCAGCACTTATCACTACGGGGAGGCCTCGACTCCATGACCCACACGACGACCGACCAGCCGGCCCGGAGGGCGAGCGGCGCCGTGGTCCCGGTGCTCGCGTTCGCGGGCATCGTCGTCGCGGTGATGCAGACCCTGCTGGTGCCGGTCATCAAGGACCTGCCGCAGCTGCTGCACACCGCGCCCAGCAACGCCACCTGGGTCCTCACCTCGACCCTCCTGTCCGGCGCCGTCGCCACCCCGATCATGGGCCGGCTCGGCGACCTCTACGGCAAGCGGCGGATGCTGATCCTCAGCCTTGCCGTGATGGTGGTCGGCGCCCTGGTCAGCGCGCTCACCAGCCAGCTGCTCACCATGATCGTCGGCCGTACCCTGCAGGGCTTCGCCATGGGCGCGATCCCGCTCGGCATCGGCCTCATGCGGGACATGCTGCCGCGCGAGAGGCTCGGCTCGGCCATGGCCCTGATGAGCTCCTCGATCGGCGTCGGCGGCGGCCTCGCGCTGCCCGCCGCGGCCCTGGTCGCCCAGCACACGAACTGGCACGCCCTGTTCTACGGCGCCGCCGGCCTCGGCGCGCTGTCCATCGTCCTGACCCTCCTGGTCGTGCCCGAATCCCCGATGCGGGCCGAGGGCTCCTTCGACCTGCTGGGCGCGACCGGCCTGTCGACCGGCCTGGTGCTGCTCCTGCTGCCCATCACCAAGGGCAGCGACTGGGGCTGGTCCTCGGGTACGACGCTCGGCCTGTTCGCCGCGTCGGTCGTGGTCCTCGTCCTGTGGGGCCTGTTCGAGCTGCGGATCCAGGCGCCCCTGGTCGACCTGCGCACCACCGCGCGCCCGGCCGTCCTCTTCACCAACCTCGCGTCGATCATGGTCGGCGTGGCGTTCTACGTCGTCTCCCTCGTCCTGCCCCAGCTGCTCCAGCTGCCCAAGGCCACCGGCTACGGCCTCGGCCAGTCCATGGTCGTCGCGGGTCTGTGCGTGGCCCCGCTGGGCCTGACGATGATGTTCACGGCTCCGGTGTACGCCCGGCTGTCCGCCAAGTACGGTCCGAAGGTCACCCTGATCATCGGCCTGCTGATCATCGCGCTCGGCTACGGCGGCGGGCTCGGCCTGATGGACGCGGCCTGGCAGACCATCGTCACCTCCGTGGTGCTCGGCGCGGGCATCGGTCTCGCCTACTCCTCGCTGCCCGCGCTGATCGTCGGCGCGGTCCCGGCCTCGGAGACCGGCGCGGCGAACGGCCTCAACACCCTGATGCGGTCCATCGGCACGTCGGTGTCGAGTGCCGTCATCGGCATGGTGCTCGCCAACACCGCGAAGAACGTGGGCGGTATCGCGATCCCGACCATGCACGGGTTCCGGGTGTCCTTCCTGATCGCCACGGCCGCGGTCGCGGTGGGCCTGCTGATGGCCCTGTTCCTGCCGAAGGCCTCCCGGCCGGGTCAGCAGCACACTCAGCTGCGGGCCAGCAGCGAGGAGGACGCCGTGCTGGAGCGCGCCGAGGAGGTGCTGCGGGGCTTCCGGGGACGGGTTCTGGATGCCGACGGTGCGCCGGTCGCCCGGGCCAGGGTCACTCTGATCGACCGGCGGGGGCGGCAGGCGGGGGCGACCGTCTCCGACGAGGACGGCAGCTATGCGGTCGCCGTGCCGGAACAGGGGGCCTATGTGCTGGCCGCACGGGCTTCGGGGCATGGGCCGCTCGCGTCTTCCGCCACGCATTCGGGCGAGGAGCGGCCGGTCGATCTGGATCTTTCCTTGCCTGAGGAGATTGTGAACGCGTAGAACTCGGGGGGACTGCCGGCCGGCGGCTGCGGCTTCGTCGTGGCTGGTCGCGCCCACGCGGCGGAACCGCATATAAATACAGCCCCGCGCCCCTTTGGGGCGCTGTCACAGCCGTACGACCGAGAGGCCCCCTATGACCGCCGCCCCCAAGCCCGAGATCCTGGCCGCTTTCGAGGCGGCCAAGGGGTTCATGCCCGTGGACGAGGGGCTGGCGCTGTACGGAGCTGCCGTGGAGGCGGGGCGGCTGGGGCTGCCGTTGCTGGAGGTCGGGACGTACTGCGGGCGGTCGACCGTGCTGCTGGCTGACGCGGCCCGTGCGGCCGGGGTCACGGCGTTGACCGTGGACCATCACCGGGGCAGTGAGGAGCAGCAGCCCGGGTGGGACTACCACGACCCCGGGACCGTCGACCCCGAGGTCGGGCTGATGGACACCCTGCCGGCCTTCCGGCGGACGCTGTTCAAGGCGGGGCTGGAGGAGCACGTGGTCGCCCTCGTGGGCCGCTCCCCGCAGATCGCGGCCATCTGGAACTCCCCGCTCGGGCTCGTCTTCGTCGACGGCGGCCACACCGACGAGCACGCGAGCGCCGACTACGAGGGCTGGGCCCCCCATGTGGCCGAGGGGGGACTGCTGGTCATTCACGACGTCTTTCCGGAACCCGAGGACGAGTTCACCGGGCAGGCCCCATACCGGGTGTACCTGCGGGCGCTTGAGTCCGGGGCGTTCACGGAGGTCTCGGTGACCGGTTCACTGCGTGTCCTGCGGCGAACGGCAGCGGGGATCTGAGAAACGGATCCGGGAGGCGGCCAGCCCTGGATGAGGCTGGACTCGGCGGCGAGCCAGTGGTCGCCTGAAGCGATCGAGGCGGGGACTTCCTGATCCCATGCCGCGCCGGCGAGTTCCGGGTGGCCGCTGCACTCGGCGAGCCACGCGTCCCCGGCCTCGTACAGTGCGGCGGAGAGCATCGGGTGGGTCATGACGCGACCGTATGCAGGGCGATTGCAGCCCTGCGCGCCGATTGCGCGTGATTGCGCGCCCAGTTGGAGGCGTTGCGGCTGATTGCCTACGAGAGGTCGAGAGAGGCCCGTGCACGGCCGATCAGCCGCCGTGCCGGTGGCCCGTACTCGGCGGACTCAGCGAGCCAGTCCCACGCCCGCTCGTACAGCTGCAGGTCCTCGTCGCCGGTGAGCCACAGTTCCTCGCTGATCGTCTCGACGATGACCAGGCGGCGGTCATAGATCCAGAATGCGTGCGGGACGGTGCGGCGCAGCTGCGCGCCGAACGGGATGATCCCGCGCACACCTCGGGGCTGTCCCACGGGTGATGCTCGATCAGGTGGGCCTCCAGCTCGGCGTACCGGGCGCCGGTCGTCTTGAGGAGCAGCTGGTATTCCTCGCTGGTGCCGAACTCCCCGGCGTGCCAGAACACGGACGTTAAGGGTCCGATGATCTGGGCACCCGCGGCGAGCCGGGCCTGGACGGCGGACTGGGCGAGGGCGACGGCCTGTTCGCGGGTCTCGGTCGCGGTGGACACGGTCAAGTAGTCAGGCGTGCCGCGAGGCTACCGACGCCCGGAGACCGGCACCGCGGCTGCCCGGTCAGGGTGTGGAGTTGATCAGTTCCTGGGTGACGTCTTCGATGGCCTGGTCGAGTTCCTCGTCGGAGAGGTCACCGCAGACGCTGTAGCCGACGGAGGCGTCGATGCCGTCCGTGGAGTCTTGGAGTTCGGCCTTGATCCAAGCGCGGCACTCGTCTGAGATCTGCGGGTGTGAACGGGAACGGGGCTGGCGCTGTCGATGATGTCCCCGACCGCCTTGTCGGCCTCGTCGCTGGCCAGCCACTCTTTCGTGACTTCGCCAGCGAGTCGCTGGGCGGTCTTGTCGTCGATGCCGTTGCAGGCGGCGGGGCGGCTGCTGGTGGCGGTTGGGCCGGCGCCCGTCTTCGCCGCGTTGGCCATGCTCTTTCGGAGTTGCTCGGCCATGGCCGTCTTGCAGGCCGCCGGGTTGACTTCGGTACCGGAGCCTGAGTCGCAGCCAACCGTGAGGGCGGCGAGGGCGAGCAGGACGGCGCAGGCGGCAGTGCGGGTGCGCATGGTCCCCCCAAGGACGTGCGTGTCGAGGTGGGCATCATGCTCGGCGCGAGTCGCGAGGGTGTGCGGTGTGTCCGTGTTGTGACCCCGCATGGGTGACCCCAATCGCACAAGGGCGTTGGCGGATTCGAGGAGTCACCGTGGCGTGATCACGGCCGTGCACGGTCGAGAGTGAACCCCACGGCTGCACTGCGCGTCGCGTCCGGTGACGCCCACTCACGGGACGTCGTGACTCCACGTCAAGACTCGCGCGACCGTCCAGAAACAATTCGAGGTTCACGTTGCCGCCATGCTGGCCTCAGCCGCCCACCTGACGCGCCGTGATTGACCCTGAGTGGACATGGCGGATGTGAGTGGATACCGTCGAAATGTGGGCGCCGCAGCCGGAAATGATCGGCAAATCAGACACACGGCGCCGAAGGCGCAACCCGCCGCCATGTGGTTGCCCAGATGACTTACGCAGAGCGTTCAACGAGCCATCTGTCGCAATAGTTCACCCCTGACCGGGATAAGGCAGGCGCCAATGCTCGCCCCCGTTTCTGGAATGGGAAATACCATGCACGCGAAGCGATTCCTCGTACTGCTCCTAGCCCCACTCGCCGCTGGGAGCGTGACATTCATGCCTGGAGTGGGACCGCAGGCCGTCGCTGCCCCGCCCGGCTCAGCCGCTCTCACAGCACAGTCCACGCACACCCTCGCCCCTCAGTCACGCCGGGACTATCGACGCGGTTACAACGACGGTCGCTACGACGGTCAAGATTGCGATGACTACAGCCCGTCGAGTTACAACCGGGATTACCTCCGGGGGTACGACGCCGGATATTGGGCCTATTACGACTCAGCCGGATGCTGACTGGCAATAGCAATTCGACCCTTCCAGGTCGGCGCCGAGCACCGATGGTGGGCTGTGAGCTAGCCGGGGACGCCTCGAAGATGGTCGAAACCAGAAACTTCCCAGGTCGCCGCCGATACCAGGGGCGAAACCGGTTTCGGATCAACGTGAAACCACAGGCTTGATCCGAAACCGGCCCGAGGGCCCCTACTCGCCGTCCCCGTCGGCCGGGAGATCGGTGTACCGCAGTCCCTTGGCGCCCCCGCAGCACTCCCTGATGGTGATCTGCTTGGTGGAGATCCTCAACGGCCTCAGGGCCGCGCTGAGCGCGGTGGAGGCGGCCGCGGTGTCCATTCCAGGTCTTCGTCCTCGTCGCCGGACACGTACCGATGGCAGATCGGCTTGACCGCGTCGCGGTCGCCGGATCCCTTCAGCTCGTAGATCCACAGTTCGGCGGTCGGGTCGGGGGCGACGCCGATGACGATCGCCAAGGCGCAGGACGTCTTGCCGGAGCCGGGGATGCCTCCGACCAGCAGGTTCGAGTACATGAGGGTGATCTCGACCAGGTCGCCGCGCGGGTCGAACCCGAACGGGAGCGGCTCGTAGACGTCGGCCTGGCCGTCCTTCATGAGCGGACACAGCTTCCGGCCGGCCTTCGCCGGGTCCCGCTGCGCCACCCACAGCACCGGGCGGCCGGGGTGCGCGGTGCGGTCGGCCTCCGGCCACACCGTACTGATGGGGCGGCGCATGGCGGCGGCGAGGGCCTCCCGCTTCTCCAGTACCTCGGTGCCCTTCACGCCCGGGGGCAGGTCGACCTCGGCGCGCCGGCCGGGCCCGTCCCGCATCACCTCGGACGCGAACTCCACGCCGCGGCGGCCCTTCTTGCCCTCGAAGCCGATCGCGGCGAGGGTCTCGAAGACCTCGGTGGAGTCGAGGCGGCGCAGGACGTTGGTGGCGACGTAGCGGGTGATGAGCGGCTTGTCGCCCTTCTTGCCGAAGGCGCCTGCTGCTGCGGCGGCGGCCACGTAGGCGGTGAGGGTCCAGCCGGGCACCAGGAAGGCGCTGACCAGGGTGGTGATGCCGGTGGCGGTGGCCACGGCGAGGGACGCGATGCGGCGCGGCCGGACGCGGCGGGAGTGCTCGCGGCAGAGGGCGAGCCAGGCCTCGATGTCCGGGGAGGCGGCGGCCTTGGCCTCGACCGGGCGGGCCTCGGTGTCGGCGGTCCGCCTGGACACCCTGGACAGCCGTTAGGGTGGCAGACGTGTCGTACCTAGGCCCGGAGTTCGATCCCCCGCAGCCGCGCCGGCCCCGGCGTGGCCCGCTGACCGTGGCGCTCGCCGCGCTGGTGCCCGGTGCGCTGCTCGGCTGGGTGGTGTACGAGGCGGTGGGCGGCGGTGCCGGGGACGGCGGCGTGCGTACGGCCTCCGCCGCTCCGGCGTCCGGTACCTCCGCCGCGTCCTCCCCGTCCTTCTCCCCGTCCGCTCGCTCCGCTTCCCCTTCCGCGACGGACGACGGCAAGCAGTCCTCGGCGGGTTCCGCGTCCGGTCCGCTCAAAGGCAAGGTCGTGGTCATCGACCCCGGGCACAACCCGGGCAACTTCCAGCACGCGGCGGAGATCAACCGCAAGGTGGACATCGGCACGAACCTCAAGGAGTGCGACACCACCGGGACGTCCACCAACGCCGGTTACACCGAGGCCCGGTTCACCCTCGACGTCGCCCACCGGCTGCGCACACTGCTGGAGAAGCAGGGCGCCACGGTGAAGCTGACCCATGACGGCGACAGTCCGGCCTGGGGGCCGTGTGTGGACCAGCGGGCCCGGATCGGCAACGACGCGCACGCCGACGCGGCCGTCTCCATCCACGCCGACGGCTCGGCGGAGGGCAACCGCGGCTTCCATGTCATCCTGCCGGGCTCGGTGCACTCCGGTGCCGCCGACACCCGCCGCATCGTCGGACCCTCGCACGACCTCGGTGCCCGCATCGCCGGGAACTTCCTGCGCGACACCGATGAACCGCCGTCCAACTACCTCGGCAACGGCACCGGTCTCGTCACGCGCACGGACCTGGGCGGTCTCAATCTGTCAACGGTTCCCAAGGTGTTCATCGAGTGCGGCAACATGCGCGATAGCAAGGACGCGGCACTGCTGACCAGCGGCGCCTGGCGGCAGCGGGCGGCGCAAGGGATCTCTGAGGGAATCGTGAGTTTCCTGCGCGCTTCGTGACCGACGGGCGGAACCGGCCGGACAGCCGGATCTTGCGGACGGTAGTGTCTACCGACGACGAGACGACTCACGAAGGACCTGAAGTGAACATCCGCTCCCTCACTAGAGGCGACGGCGTGGTGATCGGAGCAGCGGTGTTGCTGTTCATCGCGTCGTTCCTCAAGCTCTACTCCTACTCGGTCTCCGGCTTCTCCGACAGCCAGAGCGTGTGGGACGAACTCGGGACGGGCCTCGGCACGTACATGGGGGCCGTCATCGGTGCCGCGCTGATCGTCCTCAACCGCTGTCTGCCGCAGCAGCGCAAGGTGTTGGGCCTGGACCTCGGCATGGTGGGCACGGGTTTCACAATTCTGTCCGCGTGGACCCTCTTCTGGACGCTGGTGGACGTGCCTGACCACGTCGACGCCGGCTCCGGCCTGATCCTGGGGTTCATCGCGGCGCTCGTCCTCGCCGCCGCCGCCGTCGCGACCCCCCTGGTCCCGGCCCTCCAGGGCGCGCTGCTCCCGGCCCCCGCGCCGGTCGCCCCGCAGCCCTACGGCGCCCAGCCGCCCGGTGGTTACGGGTACCCGGGTGCGCAGCCGCAGCCGGGACAGCCGTACGGCGCCCAGCCGCAGCCGGGTCAGCCGTTCGGGCAGCAGCCTGCCGCGCAGGGTGCTCCGACGGCGGCGCAGCCGCCCGTCGCGGACTTCTCGCCGTTCTGGTTCGCCGTGCCGGTGACCCGTCCGCTGTTCGCGGAGGACGGCTCGCCCACCCCGATCGCCGAACTGGCGCCGGGCACCTGGTACCTGGCCGTCGAGCAGCGCGGTGCCGCGCTGGTCGCGCAGACCCAGGACGGCCGCCGGGGCGTGCTCCAGGACACCTCCGGCATCCAGCGCGGCTGAGCCCCGCACAGGCGCGCACGGCCCCTCGCCCTTCCGGGCGGGGGGCCGTTGTCGTACAGTCACCTCCCGGCAGTGAACTGACGGTACGTCAGGAGGCAGGCGCATGCGGCTCGGTCTCGCACTCGGTTACTGGGGACGCGGTCCGGACGCCGGTCATGTGCCGCTCGCCCAGGAGGCGGAGCGGCTCGGGTATCACTCTGTGTGGACGGCGGAGTCCTGGGGCTCGGACGCCTTCACCCCGCTGACCTGGATCGCCGCACAGACCTCAAGGATCCGGCTGGGTACGGCCGTTGCCCAGATGGCCGCCCGCTCGCCCACCACCACCGCGATGCACGCGCTCACCCTGGACCATCTCTCCGGCGGGCGGATGATGCTCGGGCTCGGGCTGTCCGGGCCGCAGGTGGTGGAGGGCTGGTACGGCCGCCCGTTCCCGAGGTCGCCGCTGACCGCGACCCGGGAGTACGTGGACGTCGTACGGCAGGTGCTGCGGCGCCAGGCGCCGGTGGCCTCCGGCGGGCGGTTCCATCCGCTGCCGTACCGGGGGCCGGACGGCACCGGGCTCGGCAAGCCGCTGAGGTCCATCACCCATCCGCTGCGTCCGGACCTGCCCGTGCTGCTCGGCGCCGAGGGCCCGAAGAACGTGGCCCAGACCGTCCGCATCGCCGACGGCTGGCTGCCGCTGTACTGGGCGCCGAGCCGGCCGGAGGCGTACGGGGACGTGGTGCGGGGGCTGCCGGAGGGGTTCCTGGTGGCTCCGATGGCCCGGGTGAAGGTGTGCGACGACGTGGCCGAGGGGCTGCTGCCCGTGAAGGCCATGCTCGGCTTCTACATCGGCGGCATGGGCCACGCCTCCCGCAACTTCCACGCCGACCTCATGGCACGCATGGGGTACGAGAAGGAGGCCCGGCGGATCCAGGACCTGTTCCTGGCGGGGCGGCGGGAGGAGGCCGTGCTGGCCGTGCCGGACGCCTTCGCCGACGAGATCTCGCTGGTCGGGCCGCGTGAACGCATCGCCGAGCGGCTGGGGCTGTGGCGCGCCGGCCCGGTGACGGACCTGCTGGCCCTGTCACCGGACCCGCACACTCTCAGAGTGCTGGCGGAGCTGAACTCCTAACCGCCCTGGGAGAGCTGGGACTGCGTGGGCACCTGGTTCTTGACCGGGGCGCCGGCGCTGCTGCCCGCGTCCTTGACCTTGTTGATGACGTCGTTGAAGGCGTTGGCCGCGTTCCCGTCGCCGCTGCGGAGCTTGGACGGCAGGTTCTTCAGGCCGTCGATGGCGGCGCCGAGCGGCGCGAGCGCCTTCGACAGCAGCGGATCGCCCTGGGCGTTCTTCTTGGCCGCCTTGAGCCGGTTGTAGGTGAACGCGCCGGCCAGACCGGCCTTCACCAGGGTCATCTTGCGACCCTTGGCGCCCTTCTTGAACTTGCCCGCCTTCCAGGGCTTCACGATCCACTGGTAGGTCGCGCCCGCCGCGAGGCCCGCGTTCGCCACGAACCGGGCCTTGGCGAACTTCTGCCGTTCGGCGGAGGTGGTCGGGCTGGGGGTGGCGGCGGGGGTGGCCCGGACCGCCGCGCTGTCCTTCGTGCCGGTCTTCTCGCT
The DNA here is from genome assembly GCF_055572075.1 of Streptomyces sp. NPDC030820. Classification (NCBI taxonomy): domain Bacteria; kingdom Bacillati; phylum Actinomycetota; class Actinomycetes; order Kitasatosporales; family Streptomycetaceae; genus Streptomyces; species Streptomyces sp. NPDC030820. The sequence continues at coordinate 797,164 of NZ_JBVIEB010000001.1, read as the reverse complement.
GCTGCCACAGGCGGTGGAACCGGCCAGCAGGGCGCAGCACAGCGTGAGCGCCACGCAGAGGCGCCGTATGGGTACGGGCACGGGGTCCTCCGGACATGTCCTCCCCGAGCGGAATGCTTCCTCCGGCAGCCTCACCCGGGACGGCCGGGTACGCGACTCGGGCGCCGCCGTTCGGGTTTCACCGCCCGCCGTCCGGCAATCCGGAAGGTATGTCCCTTCGATATCGTAACGGTGCGAATCAGGCTGGGACGGTCATCGCGGTCGTCGCCGACATCATGGCGGTGATCCTCGGCCTGTGGATTCTGATGTACCTGCTGGACGCCAACCGCGCCAACAGCCTGGTCCAGTTCGTCCACCACGCCGCCGCCTGGCTGGCGGGCTGGTCCCACGACCTCTTCACGTTCAACGAGGCCTGGGCGAGGGTGGTCGCGGGCTACGGCCTGGCCGCGGTGGTGTACCTGTTCGTGGGCCACGCCATCGCCAACCGGATACACCGGCACTGAGCTGTGCGGCCTAGCCGCAGCAGTCGGTGTCCAGTCCGGCCGGCAGGTGCTCCCCGCCGAACACCGCGCACGTCGCCTCGTGGCCGCCGAGCGCCGCGACGGCGAGGAGCAGGGAGCCGGCCGTCCAGGTGGTGAGTTCACGGGGCCAGATCGCGTCGTCCTCGAAGACATAGCCCGTCCAGTACAGGCCGCTCTCGGGGTCGCGCAGGTGCTGGATGGACTGGAGGATCTCCAGGGCGCGGTCCGACTCCCCCACCGCCCACAGGGCCAGGGCGAGCTCACTGGACTCGCCGCCGGTGACCCACGGATTGGGGACCACGCAGCGCACGCCGACATCCGGTACGACGAACCGGTCCCAGGACTTTGCTATCCGGGCCCTGGCCTCCTCGCCGGTCAGCGCGCCACCGAGGACCGGGTAGTACCAGTCCATCGAATAGCGGTCCTTGTCGAGGAAGCGCTCCGGGTGCCGGCGGATCGCGTGCCGCAGGCCTCCCACCGCCAACTCCCAGTCGGGCTGCGGTTCTTCACGCTGCTCGGCGATGGCGAGCGCGCAGCGCAGCGCGTGATGGATCGAGGAGCTGCCGGTCAGCAGGGCGTCCGCGGTGGGCGTGCCGTCGTCCTCGCGGCGCCAGCCGATCTGGCCGCCGGGCTGCTGGAGGGCGAGCACCCACTCCATGGCCGCACAGACGCACGGCCACATGCGGTCCAGGAACGTGTCGTCGCCGGTGGAGAGATAGTGGTGCCACACGCCCACGGCTATGTAGGCGACGAAGTTCGACTCGCGGGCGCGGTCGGTGACGTCGTCGTGGGCGCCGTCGGCGTAGGCGGCGTACCAGGAGCCGTCCTCGTGCTGGTGCCGGGCCAGCCACTCGTAGGCCCGCTCGGCGGCCTCGTGCTCGCCGGCCGCGTCCAGGGCCATCGCGGCCTCGGTGTGGTCCCAGGGGTCCAGGTGATGCCCGCGGAACCACGGGATCGCGCCGTCCTCCCGCTGTACGGCGAGGATGCCGCGGACGGTCGCGGCGGCCTGCTCGGCGGTGAGGACCCCGGGCAGGACGAGGTGTTCTGTCCGGGGAGTGGTCACTTGGCGGCCGCCTCGGCGGTCTCGGTCTCGGCGAGGCGCGGCAGGTGCGGCTTGGTCGCGTAGACCACGAAGCTCTTGCCGATCAGCGGGTTCAGCGCCTGCTCGGCGACCCGGGTGGCGAGCGGCTTCTTCATGATGTCCCAGACCAGCAGCTTGTGGTACGCCCGCACCGGCAGCGCCTTGTCGTTGTCGACGCCGAACGCGCACTTGAGCCACCAGTACGGCGAGTGCAGGGCGTGCGCGTGGTGGCTGCCGTACGGCTTCAGGCCCGCCTCGCGGACCTTCGCCACCAGCTCGTCGGCCTTGTAGATGCGGATGTGGCCGCCCTCGACCTCGTGGTAGGCGTCGGACAGGGCCCAGCAGACCTTCTCGGGGCCGTAGCGCGGCACGGTGATCGCGATCCGGCCGCCGGGCTTGAGCACCCGGACCATCTCGGCGAGCACGCCCTTGTCGTCGGGGATGTGCTCCATCACCTCGGAGATGATGATCACGTCGAAGGACTCGTCCGGGAAGGGCAGGGCGAGCGCGTCGCCCTCCATCGCCGTGGCGGTGGCGCCCTGGGGTGCCTCCCCGGCCTCCTTCATCGCCGCGAACCACTTGGCGACCTCGCGGATCTCCTCGCCGTTCTGGTCCAGGGCCACGACCTGGGCGCCGCGCCGGTAGCACTCGAAGGCGTGCCGGCCCGCCCCGCAGCCGAGGTCCAGGACGCGGTCGCCCGGGGCGAGCGGGAACCGGGAGAAGTCGACGGTCAGCACGTGGCCCTGCTTTCGGAAGAGACGCCTGCAACGCTTGCTGGGGCCGCGGAGCGGCCGGGAATCGGGGCGGCGGTGGGCGCGGTGGGCGCGCCCCCGTGCGAGCCTGAACGAGCGTGGGAGCGGCCGGCGCGGGCGATGGCCTCGCGGTAGTGGGCCACCGTGCCCTCGGCGGCGCGGGCCCAGGTGAAGTGCCGCAGCACCCGCTCGCGGCCGGCGCGGCCGAGCCGCACCCGCAGTTCACGGTCCCCCAGCAGCCGGACGAGCCCGGCGGCCAGCGCCCCCGCGTCGCCCGGCGGTACGGCCAGGCAGGTCTCACCGTCGCGGCCGGCGACCTCGGGGATCGCGCCGCCGGTCGTGGCGACCAGCGGGGTGCCGGTGGCCATGGCCTCGGCGGCGGGCAGCGAGAACCCCTCGTACAGCGAGGGCACGCAGGCCACCTCGGCCGAGCGGATCAGGTCGACCAGTTCGCCGTCGGAGATGCCCTTGACGAACTCGACGGCGCCTTCGAGGCCGTACCGCTCGATCGCCGCCGCGACCGGCCCCTCCTCGGGCCGCTTGCCGACGACCACGAGATGGGCGGCCGGCTGCTCGGTGCGCACCTTGGCCAGCGCCTCCACCAGGAACACCAGCCCCTTGAGCGGCACATCGGCGCTGGAGGTGGTGACGATCCGGCCCGGCACCTCGGGCACGGCCGGATTCGGCGCGAACAGATCGGTGTCGGCGCCGATGTGGACCACGTGCACGCGGTCGCCGCGGACGCCGAGGTGGTCGACGATCTCCTGCTTGGAGCTGCCGGAGACGGTGAGGACCGAGGGCAGCCGGCGCGAGACGCGCTTCTGCATCCGGGTGAAGGCGTACCAGCGGCGCACCGAGTAGCGGCGCTGCCAGCCCTCGGCCGCGTCCAGCTCCAGCTGCCGGTCGACGGTGATGGGGTGGTGGATGGTGGTGACCAGGGGCGCGCCGATGTCACCGAGGAGCCCGTACCCGAGGGTCTGGTTGTCGTGGACGACGTCGAACTCGCCGCGCCGGGCCCGCAGATGGCGGCGGGCGCGCAGGGAGAAGGTCAGCGGTTCGGGAAAGCCGCCGGTCCACATCGTCGCGACTTCGAGCGCGTCGATCCAGTCCCGGTACTCGTCCCGCCCCGGGGTGCGGAAGGGGTCGGGCTGGCGGTAGAGGTCGAGGCTGGGCAGCTCGGTGAGCGTGAGGTGGGGATACCCCTCGTCGAGCACGGGATACGGCTGCGAGCCGATGACGTCGACCCGGTGCCCGAGCCGGGCAAGCTCACGGGAGAGGTGCCGTACGTAGACACCCTGGCCGCCGCAGAACGGGTTCCCTTTATAGGTGAGGAGCGCGATGTCGAGCGGTCGCTCGCCGTCGGCAGCGGGGCCCTGATCGACGCCCGCCACACGGGCCTCAGCGGTCACTCCGTGCCCCCTTCTGCCTGCACTGTCCCGCGAGACTACGTCGGGACGCTAATCTAGAACAAGTTTCAGACTTGATCGTTCAAGAGGCTCTGAATCTACCGGCAGGTAGGGGCGCTGTGAGCAGTGGATCAGGTGATTCACGCCACGGCGGACCGTCCTACCATGCTGTCTGATCACGTGCCCCACAGACGCCTTCACCGACTGTCACGGAACGGGACCCATGCCTGCGGAATCCAAGGTGGAAGCCAGTACGGTCCGGCCCTCCTCGTCGCCGCTCACCGAGCGCCAGGAGGCCCGCCGCCGCCGGATCCTGCACGCGAGCGCCCAGCTGGCCAGCCGGGGCGGTTTCGACGCCGTGCAGATGCGCGAGGTCGCCGAGTCCTCCCAGGTGGCCCTCGGCACCCTGTACCGCTACTTCCCCTCCAAGGTCCATCTGCTGGTGGCGACGATGCAGGACCAGCTGGAGCACATGCACGGCACCCTGCGGAAGAAGCCCCCGGCCGGCGACACGGCCGCCGAGCGGGTCGCCGAGACCCTCATGCGGGCCTTCCGTGCCCTCCAGCGCGAGCCGCACCTGGCCGACGCGATGGTCCGCGCCCTGACCTTCGCCGACCGCAGCGTCTCGCCGGAGGTCGACCAGGTCTCCCGTCAGACGACCCTGATCATCCTGGACGCGATGGGCCTGGAGAACCCCACCCCCGAGCAGCTCTCGGCGGTCCGGGTCATCGAGCACACCTGGCACTCGGCCCTGATCACCTGGCTCTCCGGCCGCGCCTCCATCGCCCAGGTGAAGATAGACATCGAGACGGTGTGCAGGCTGATCGACCTGACGGAACCGGGTGCCGAGCCCTGAGTCCGGTGCGGGCACACACCCGGTCAGCAACGTGGTCGCCCACCTGAAGTGACCGAGGGCCGGCGGCCCTACTCCTCGGGCGGGAACACCGCCTCCCCGCTCTCCACCAGCGTGATCACGATCGCCTCCACCGGGCAGCTCTCGGCGGCCTCCAGGACGGGTTCGCCGGCGTCCGTGTCCGCCTGCACCGGGTGGGACTGGCGGGCGGAGTCCAGGCGGAAGGCGTGCGGGGCGTGGTGGAGGCACTGGGCCGAGCCGATGCACACCGACCGGTCGACCTCGACGTGCCAGCGGTCGCCCATGGCCTACGCCCCCGCCGGCAGGTGGATCATCTTGTGCTCGAAGTACGCGCCGTACCCCTCCGGCCCGAACTCCCGCCCCAGACCGGAGTTCTTGTAGCCGCCGAAGGGGCCCAGCATGTCCAGGCTGAAGGTGTTGACCGAGTAGGTGCCGGTGCGGACCTGCCTCGCCACGTCGATGCCGTGCTCGACGTCGGCCGTCCACACGCTGCCGGACAGGCCGTAGTCCGAGTCGTTGGCGATCTTCACCGCCTCCTGCTCGTCGCCGTACGGCAGCAGGCAGATGACCGGGCCGAAGATCTCCTCGCGGGCGATCCGCATGGCGTTGTCGACATCGCCGAAGAGGGTCGGTTCGACGTACCAGCCGCGGTCCAGCCCCGCCGGCCGGCCGCCGCCGGTGAGCACCTTGGCACCCTCCTCCTGGCCGATCCGGATGTAGTCGAGGTTGCGCTGCTGCTGGCGGCGGGCGACGAGCGGGCCGACCTGGGTCGCCGGGTCCAGCGGGTCGCCCACCTTCAGCGCGCCGGCCGCTGCCGCGAAGGCGTCGGCGAACTCGTCGTAGCGGGCGCGCGGGACGAGGATGCGGGTCTGGGCCACGCACGCCTGCCCGTTGTTCATCCAGGCCGCCGGGACGATCCCGGCCACCGCCGTCTGCACGTCCGCGTCCGGCAGCACGACCGCCGCCGACTTCCCGCCGAGCTCCAGGGTCACCCGGGTGAGGTTGCGCGCGGCGACCTCCATCACCCGCTTGCCGGCCGCGACCGAGCCGGTGAAGGAGATCTTGTCGACGCCGGGGTGGCCGACCAGGTACTCGCTGACCTCGCGGTCGGCGGGCAGGATGGAGAGCACGCCCTCGGGCAGACCGGCCTCCCGCGCGATCTCCCCCAGGAGATACGCGTCGAGCGGGGACTCCGGGGACGGCTTCAGTACGACCGTGCAGCCGGCCAGCAGCGCGGGCGCGAGCTTGGCGGCGGCGACGAACTGCGGGACGTTCCAGGGCACCACGGCCGCGACCACGCCGACCGGCTCACGGCGGACGAGGATCGGCCCGAGGACACCGTCCCGGCGCTCCTCGTACGTGTGGTCCCGCGCGACCCTGATCGCGGCGTCCCACACCATCATCGCGCCGAGCGCCTGGGCGAGGACGCTCCAGGAGTAGGGGGAGCCGTTCTGGGCGGAGATCACCCGGGCGATCTCCTCGTGCCGGGCGGCGATGCCGTCCTTGATGCGGGTGACGACCTCGATCCGCTCCTCCAAGGCCGCCCGCGGCCACGGCCCCTCGTCGAAGGCGCGGCGCGCGACGGCCACGGCCCGGTCCACGTCCTGCCGACAGGCGTGCGGCACCCGGCCGATGACCTCCTCGGTGTGCGGGGAGATCACCTCGATGACGTCCTGGCCCAGCGGCTCGGTCAACTCCCCGCCGATGAACAGCTGTCCGTGTTCCACGAGCTCGGTCATGGCCGACTGCCTCCCACCGCACCGCACGTTTCTGACGCTCTTTCAGAAACTGATATCAGTTCTGCTCGAACTAGGCCAGACCTAGCGCCGGATAGGCCCTCACCAGCGGATTCGCGGTCCTCTGTGCAGCATTCCGGGGTTCCCGTGCGCGGGCGTTGTTAGGGTCGGGTGGTGTTCTCCCTCCGTGAGCCCGTCTTCTTCAGCCGCCTGCGCGAGGCGCGCCGGATCCTCGTCGCCGGTGCGGGCGGGGGTTTCGACGTCTACGCCGGCTTGCCCCTGGCTCTCGCGCTGCGGTCGGCCGGTGCCGAGGTTCACCTGGCCAGCCTGTCCTTTTCCGACCTCTACGGCCTGGACCTGGACTCCTGGGTCGCGGAAGACGTCGCCGCCGTCCGCCCGGACACCCCGCTGCGTGGCGACTACTTCCCCGAGCGCTCCCTCGCCCGCTGGCTCCACTCGCGGGAACTGCCCGACACCGTCTACGCCTTCCCCCGCACGGGTGTCCAGCCGTTGCGCGCCGCCTACCGGGCACTTCTGGAGCATGTGGGCGGGGTGGATGCGATCGTGCTGGTGGACGGCGGGACCGACATCCTGATGCGCGGGGACGAGCACGGGCTTGGCACTCCGGAGGAGGACATGGCCAGCCTGGCGGCCGTCGCCGGGCTGGACGAGGTCCCGCACCGACTGGTGACCTGCGTGGGCTTCGGTGTGGACGCCTATCACGGTGTCAGCCACTCTCTGGTGCTGGAGAACCTGGCCCGCCTGGACCGCGCCGGAGGCTATCTGGGTGCTTTTTCGCTGCCCCGCGAAAGCCCTGAGGGGGCCGCCTACCTCGACGCGGTGGCCGATGCCCAGCGCTGCCACGCGAGTCATCCGAGCATCGTGCACGGGTCCGTCGCCGCCGCCGTGCGGGGGGAGTTCGGTGACGTGAGGTTCACCGAGCGCACCCGTGGCAGCGAACTGTTCGTCAACCCGCTGATGGCGCTGTACTTCTGTGTCGACCTGCCCGTCCTGGCGCGCGCGAACCTCTACCTCGACCGGCTGGAGGACACGGTTCTGATGCGCCAGATCAGCTCCGCCATCGCCGCCTTCCGCGAGGAACTGCCCAGGCAACGGCCACCCCGGGCATTCCCGCACTGAGCCCGGCAGCAGCACGAAGGCTCCTGTACCGATGAGCGAGGTTCCGATCCTCTCGCACAGCGGCACAGGAGCCCTACACGTCCTTCATGGAGCTCAGTCCGTCGGCCTGAACGGTCCAAAGCGGGAAGGCGTCATGGAGTTCCCCTCATCTTCGTGCCATTGACAGTGGGTCGCATGGACATAGCCGACCCCGCCGTTGACGATGAACCATTTTCCTCGCGGGCTCGCGATCTCCACCCCCGGCATGGCGAACTGATCGTCCTCGTGCACCTCGAACCGGTCGAAATCCGTAGGGAGATGCATGAAGTTGACGTTCGAGAAGAGCACGTCCACTCGAGTCGGGGAGTACTCGGTGAGGCTGCGCAGGAGCAGCCGCTGATAGCTTACCGAGTAGTGCCACACCCGAAATCTGCGTTCCCATCGGGCAGAAGGCATTTCAAGAACCCCCTAGGTATTTGGATCCCGAAAAGACTTCGTCGGTGACATCTTTTCCTCCCAGGTAGAAGGTGAGCCTGTTCCGGGGCAGCTCACCTACGCGGTAGGCCCGTTCCAGGTATGCCATCTCCTTCTGCGTGGTATACCAGTAGTTCCCCTGGCCTTCCTTGACTGCGTCGTCGAAGAGTTCGGCGGGGGTTCCACCGGCCTTGCCTCCCGACAACTTGAAGCCATCAAGGCGTACATGTATGTGTGCCTCGGGATGTTCGTTCAACACATCGCGAACGGCGGCCAAAGCGTCCTCCATGGAATGGCCCATGAAATGCGTGTAGCCGTTGTCGTTCGCCCAGTCCTCAAGACCGTGATCGGAAGTCCCGAGCGCGACATCGGGAATCTTTACGTCACAGTTGTGAACGAGGATCGGCGTCGTGCCGACCAGCACATAGTACGTGTGGAGGTCGTCGACGGTGAGGTTGTAGGTGCGGGTGTGCTGGTCGAAGGGCTGGTTGGCCTGGACGCGGACGGTGGTCCGGTGGGTGCTGAGGAGGGTGCTGCCGGGGGTGAGGTCGCGGGCCTTGACCCACTGGTGTGCTGAGGGGCTCCAGAAGGGGTGTTCGTAGGTGGCGGTAAGTTTCCGTGGGCCCTCGGGGGTGGCGATGGTGAGTTCGTCGAAGTGCTTGTCGCCGTCGGTGATGATGAGACGGCTGACCTTGCGGGGTTCGGTGCGGCCGGTGACCGGGTCGGTGGCCAGGACGGCGTCACCCGGGTGGACGGTTTCGATGTCCTTGGTGCCGGCGTTGGCCATGAGGACCTTGGTGCCGGCCGGGAAGCACTGCGCACACTCCTTCAGGTAACGGAGGCGGCGCAGGTCCTGAAGCGCTTCCAGCCCTCGTTCGAGGAGCTTGAACTTGGACCTGAGAGTGACGTCTTCCGCGAGTTGGGTGCAGGCGATGACGTCGCCGCCCTTGCAGTCCTCCAGTTGTCCGAGGCCGAGGAGGTCCTTCTCCACGGTCCACAGCTCTTCGGCCGCGACCTCGGCACCGGGGCCCATGGAGGCGAGGTCGCACAGCACCTCGTTGTGCTGGCAGTAGCGGGCCGGGCGTTCCACGGCGTCGCAGCCGAGCATGCCGCACCGGTAGCGTGCTTCGGCCTGGGCTCCGGTGTCCTTCTCGGCGGCCTTGCGTTCGGCTTCCTTCTTCTCCACGGCCGCCTGGAAGGCGTCCTTGAAGGCTTGGTCGGCGGCCTTGGAGTCCTTGCCGGCCGCGATTTCGGAGGCGCGGGCCCGCGCTCCGGCGCTGTAGGCGGCGGTGGCGGATGCCTGGGCCCACTGGGCGGAGCCGGCGGCGTCGACGGCGGAGGTGGCCGCGTCGCTTGCGGCCTGGTTCGCGGAGGCGGCGGCCTTGGCGGCGGTGTGGGCGGATGCGGCCGCCTGGTCGGCGGAGGCCTGGGCGTCCTTGGCGGACTTGGCGGCCTGGTCGGCGTAGCCCTTGGCCCGCTTGGCGGATGCGTCGGCCTTCTTCGCCCAGTCGGCTGCCTGGTCCTTGGCCCTGGCCGCGTTGGCGGCGGCCTTGTGGGCGTCGGCGGCGTTCTGCTGGGCGGTGGCCGCGATCCCGGCGGCGTCCGCGATCAGCTGGGCGATCTGCGCGGTGTGGGTGGCGCCGAGGAAGTCCTGGCGCTGGGCCTTGTACTGGCCGACCTGGATGAACTGGTCCAGCAGGTCGTCGGGCCCCTCAAGAGCGATCCGGGCGGCGGACTTCACGTCCGGGCCGCTGCCGCTGCTCTTGGGGTCGGCGAGCTGGGCGGCGCGGACGCGTTCGTCCTGGGTGCGGGCCTGGTACTGGCCGGTGGTGAGGAACTGCCGGTATTTCTGGGGGTCGCCCGAGTCCAGTGCGGCCCGGCCGGTCTGCTGCACCACCGGTCCGCCGGCGTTGATGATCTGGGCGATGTTCACCCGGAAGTCCTGCGCCCCGGCCTCGTACTGCCCGGTGGACAGGAACGCCGAGACCTGGTCGTCGCTGCCCTTGAGGGCTTCCTCGGCCGCGGCGCGGACCGAGGCCAGGGAGCTTTCCTGGGCAAGGGTCTGCACGCGGTAGCGGTCGTCCTGGTGGGCGGCCTGGGTGCGGCGGGTGGTGAGGTAGTCGACGACGTCCTGGTCGGTGCCGGTCAGGGCCTGTTCGGCGGCGCCCCGGCTCCAGGGCCCCGCGGTCTGCATCGTGGCCAGCGCGACCTTGCGGCCGGCCGGAGCAATGGTCTTGGGGTCGGCTCCGGGCTGGGCGGCCTGCGCCGCCAGGCTCCTGGCCTGGTCGTCGGTGTCCTTGACCTGCTGGGCGGCTGCGGCATCGGCGGCTGCCTGCTGATCCTGCTGGGCCTTGAGGTCCTTGGCCTGCGCGATACCGGCGTTGGTGCGCTCGGTCAGCTGCTCCGTCTCGATCTTGACGGCGGTCTGGTGGGTCTTCTGGGCCTTGGCGACGGCCGCGGTGGCGGCGTCGGCCGCCTCCTGGGCGGCCTTGGCGTGCGCCGCCGACTGGGCTGCGGCGGTGGCAGCCTCGCCGGCGTGCTTGGCCGCGTCATCGGCGTCCTTCGCGGCGTTGTCCGCATGGGTGGCCGCCGCGTTGGCCGCGTCCTGCGCGTCGTCGGCCGCACTGGCCGACTCCGCGGCAAGCGCTGCTGCGGCGTTGGCGGCGCGGTTGGCCTCCTGCGCGTGCCGGTGAGCGGCCGCGGCCTCGGCACCGGCCTCGGAGGAGTGGACGCCGGCCTGGGTGGCGTAGGTGTTGGCCTCATCGGCCGCATCCGCGGCGGCGTCGGCGTTGGTGCCGGCATCGGCGGCGGCCTTCGCCGCGTTGCCCGCATCGGTTGCGGCGTTGCCGGCCTGCTTGGCGGCGTCCGCCGCCAGCCGTGCTCCCTTGGCCGCGGTGCGGGCGTCGTCGGCCGCCTTGCGCGCCGCGGAGGCCTTGCTCGCGTCCGTGGCCGCGTCCGCGGCGGCGCTCTGGGCACGGGATGCGGCCTGCGCGGCACCCACCGCCGCCGAAGCGGCCTGCTCGGCGGCGCTGGCCGCCAGCCGCGCACTGTTGTTGGCGGCGGCCGCGGCGTCGATCGCCTCCTGCGCAGCCTCCGCGGCCTGCTTCGCGGCAAAAGCCGCCCGGCCGGCCGCCGAAGCGGCGTGCAGGGAGTCGTTCCTGGCCGCCTGGGTCTCGGCCGCCGCCTTCTGCGCGGCCTCCTTGGCCAGCTTCGCCGCCGTCACGGCGCGCGCGGAGGCGTCCTTGGCCGCCTTGGTCTGCGCCGCCGCCTTGCTGCCGGCCTTCGTGGCCTGCGCCGCCAGCTGCGCGATGGTGGCGTGCTCCTGGTCACGGGCGCGCGCCACGTACTGGCCGACCTCCAGGAACTCATGGATGTCGTCCGCCGAACCGTTCAACGCGATCCGGCCGGCCGCCGCGACGTTGGAGCCGCCCGCGCTGATGATCTGCGCGACCTCGACCCGCTCGTCCTGTGCCCGCCGGTCGTACTGACCGGTGGACAAGAACGCCCTGATGTCGTCCGGCGTCCCGTTCAGCGCGGCCTGCCCGGCCTTCCTGACCTCCGGGCCACCCGCATCGATGATCTGCGCGACCTTGACCCGCTGATCCTGGAACAGCGGATCCTGCCAGCCCTCGTCCAGGAAGACCTCGAGGTCGTCCTGGGTTCCGTCCAGCGCCTTACGGGCGGCCTGCTGCAGGTTCAGCCCGCCCACGCTGGCGAGCTGGGCCACGGCGACGCGTTCGTCCTGGAACGTGGCATCGTTCGCCGTGTCGAGGAAGTGCCGTACGTCGTCTTCACTGCCGGTCAGCGCGGTTTCCGCGGCGGCCCGCACCTCGGGGCCGCCCGTCGACCACAGGCCGAGCGCCTTGGAACGGTCGGTCACCTCATCGGTGGCAGCACTGCCGCCACCGGTCGGGGCGCCGTCGGCCACAGCGCGGGAGGCAGCGTTCCCGAGCAGACCGACTATGAGCGCAAGCGGCAGCAGACACAGACAGAGCATCCGTGTCGCATACGCGACCCTTCTCACCGCGATGCCCGCGGGTTTCCCTGTTTTCAACTGTCTCTCGTATCGTCCGTCGTTCGTCCGTCGTTCGGTGAGGTGAGGAGGCGTCAGTTGGCCGGTGCGAGCTGGATCTCGTCGTGGAGGCCCTTGGCGTCGACGCCGGTGAAGTAGCTGACGTGGCCGTCGTTCCAGCGGACGAGGATGTCGTTGGCGGTGGTGTTGGTGCTGAAGGCGCCGACGGTGATCGCGGCCGCGTTGACCCAGTACGACTTGGCGGGCCGGATCTTGATCTCGCCGGGCAGGGCCTTGCCGGTCATCCCGGGATAGATCGTGGTCTCGCCGTCGACCCAGCGCACCAGCAGGTCATCGGTGCTCTTGCCGGTGAAGGAGCCGGAGGCGAGTTTCTCGGCGTAGGGCCACGTGTTGTTCTTGGCGACGGTCTGGGTCTGCTTCTTCAGCCCGTTGACCGCCAGGTCGCCGAAGACGGAGACGTGGCCGTCCTTCCAGGTCACCAGCAGGTCGTCGCGCAGGCCGTTGGCGGTGAAGCGGCCGCCGGTCAGCTGCCGGGCGTCGTCCTTCCATTCGGCGGTGTTCGGCGGAGCGAGCTGCTTCTCGCCGTGGAAGCCCTTGGCATCGACCGTGGTGTAGAGGGTCATCTCGCCGTCGGTCCAGCGCACCACGACTCCGTCGGTGCCGCCGCCGGTGTTGACACCGGTCACGTCGACGGCGTGGGTCCAGATGCTCTTCCCGGGCTGCAACTGGTGTTCCGCGGCGAAGGGGCGGGCGGGGTCGTTGCCGTAGCCACCCTGGTAGAGGGTGACCTCGCCGTCGTCCCAGACGACGATCAGGTCCGTGTGCCGGGTGCCGCCCGCGGAGTCGCCCGCGTAGTAGCCGGCCGTGATCTGCACGGCGTGCTTCCACGGGGCGGCCGCGAAGACGGGGGCGTAGGCGACCTGCTGGACCCAGGAGGACAGGTCGTCGGCCCGGGCGGCCACCGCCCCCGTGCGCGTCTCCGCCGGGTCGCTGCCGAGGCAACCGCCCTGCCAGGACAGGCTGCTGACACCGACAATCGCGGTACGGCCGCCGGTGGTGCTCAGCACCGGGCCGCCGGTGTCGCCCTTGCAGATGGCCGCACCGTCGGACTTGCCGGCCAGTTCGAGGGTGGTGGCGGCGGTGTTCTGGACGGTGAACGCGGCCGCGTGGACCTGGTCGGGCACCCACTCCTCGTGGGTACGTCCGAACCCGGCGGCCTGGACCTCGTCCCCGGCGGCAGGCGCTGCGCCGGCCACCGGGACGGGGGTGATACCGCTGACCGGCTTGGCCAGTTGGGCCATCACCACGTCACGGTCCGCGCGCGGCACCAGGTTCACCACCTGCTGGGCGCTGCCGCCGATCGTGGCGGTCGTCTTCAGCTTCGGCGCGCCGGACGCGAGCGTGCCGCCCGGGGTGTCGGTGAAGCAGCTCGCGGCGGTCAGCAGCCACTGCGGGGCGACCAGGGTGGCCGAACAGCCGCGCTGGCCGCCGACATCGAGGCGGGCGGTGGCGGCCGAGACCGTGGCAGAAGCGGTCGGGCCGGACACGGCGGTGGCGGGTGCGGCCGTCAGAGCAGCGGCGGCCAGCGAGGTGGCGGCCATCAGGCCACCGGTCCACGCGGCGCGCGGACGAAACCCAGACATGAAAGTTCCTTGCTGTCGTGCGAGAAAGGGTGGGAGAGGCAGCGGAAGGCGGGGCCGGTCAGCCGGTGACCCGCAGTTCCAGCAGCACGGCCGGCGCACCACCGGCCGCGCCCTCGCCCACGCTCTGGTAGCCGTTCTTGTCCACGCTCACGGTCTTCACCGGCGCGGTGGGGTCGGCCTGCGGCCTGAGATCCGCGCTGATGGGGTGGTCGGCGGTCTCCAGGGCGAACACCCGCGGGAGTTCGAGGGAGAGGTAGCCGCTCTTGGCGCTCGCCTTGAAGCAGTACGCGCCCTGTGGATTGCCGCTTTGGCCCTGCACGGTGAGGACCTTGATCTGCTGGGCGGAGTCGTCGCACTTGGCGAGGGTGATGTGCCCGTCGCCCTTGATCAGCTTGATGCCCTGGTCCCGCTGGATCTGATCTGCGTTCGGGTAGGCGAAGTCCTCCACCGCGGACGGCGGTGTGGCCCCGGCAGTTCCCCCTGTCGGCTGCGGGTCGGCGGACGCGAGCATCGGCATGCCCGCGATCGCCAGAAAGACAGCAACCCCCGCGACGGGGAGCATCCTGCGCATACGAGGAGTCACCCGAATTCCTTTCCAGGCACGGGTGACGGCATGACGAAATAACATCTGCAGCCCCCCGTGCGCACAGACGTAAAGCAAAAATAAGTGGTCGAGTGCGACGCTAATGCGGTGCCGGAAACGAAGGCAACGTGACCATGTTCACGAGCCGTTCACGGAACCTCGGCAGATGAATCACAGTTACGCGATCACGTGAACCGCGGACTCCCCGTGGGGGCGCTTGGAGTCATCTGACGTACCATCAGTTCCCGTTGGTAGTTGCGGTGGGCATGGCCGTGGGCCGGCGGGTGGAGGGGTGAGGGGTGGAAGGCCGATGGTGAAGACGTTCGAGCACGGCGGGGGCGTACGGTCCGTGGCCGTGCCCATCCCGGACAACCCCCTCGGTCACACGCTGGTCTACGTCGTGGCCACCGACCGCGGCCCGGTGCTGGTCGACACCGGGTGGGACGATCCGGCGTCCTGGGACACACTCGTGGCGGGACTGGCCGCGTGCGGTACGGCGGTGGCGGAGGTGTACGGCGTCGTCATCACGCACCACCACCCGGACCACCACGGCCTGTCGGCCAGGGTGCGCGAGGCCTCCGGTGCCTGGGTGGCGATGCACGCCGCCGACGCCGCGGTCGTACGGCGCACCCGGGAGGCCCGGCCGGAGCGCTGGTTCAGCTACATGAGCGCCAAGCTCGCGGCGGCCGGCGCGCCCGAGGAACACCTGGTGCCGCTCCGCGCACCCCGTAACCCCCGCACCCTGCCCGGCCTCTCCCCCGCCCTCCCCGACCGGGAGATCGTCCCCGGCGAGCTCCTCGACCTGCCCGGCCGCAGACTGCGCGCGATCTGGACCCCCGGCCACACACCGGGCCACGTCTGCCTGCATCTGGAGGAGGACCACCCAGACCGTCAACTTCCGGGCGACGGGCGGCTGTTCAGCGGTGACCACCTCCTCCCCCGGATCACCCCGCACATCGGCCTGTACGAGGACCCCGACGACGCGACCGTCACCGACCCCCTCGGCGACTACCTCGACTCCCTGGAGCGGATCGGCCGCCTCGCCCCCGCCGAGGTCCTCCCCGCACACCAGCACGCCTTCACCGACGCGCCGGGCCGGGTAAGGGAGTTGCTCGCGCACCACGAGGAGCGGCTGGCCGGCCTGCTCGCCCTGCTCGCCGAGCCGCTCACGCCCTGGCAGCTGGCGGAGCGCATGGAGTGGAACCGCCCCTGGGCCGAGATCCCCTACGGCTCCCGGAACATCGCCGTCTCGGAGGCCGAGTCCCATCTGCGCCGCCTGGTCAAGCAGGGCCGGGCGGAGCCGGTGGCGGGGAGCGAGCCGGTGGCTTACGTGGCGGTGTAAATCGTTCGCCTGCCGTGGGGCGCCCCTGCTACACAGCCCTATGGACCCCATGAAGCGGCTTTTCGCCGAGCGCGCCTGCGAGCGCGCGATCGTCGACTTCGTCCACCGCCTCGACCTCGGTGAACCGGCTTCCGTGGCCGATCTGTTCACCGAGGACGGCGTCTGGGAATGGCCGCCACCCGGAGACGGGCGCCGCATCCAGGGCCGCGAGGCCCTGCGAGCCTACTTCGGATCCCGCCCCGCCGACCGGCTCTCCCGCCGCATCATGTCCAACGTGCTGGTCACGGTGACCGGTCCGCGCGCGGCGACCTCCACCGCGTACTTCACGACGTACCGCGTCGACGGATACGAGCCGGGCGGCCCCATCGCCTCCGGTCCGCCCGTCCAGGTGGGCCACTACGAGGACACCTTCCGCCGGATCGACGACAACTGGCTGATCGCCTCCCGCATCCTGCACCTGCCTTTCGGCACCGAGACCCCGAAGATCAGGTGAGGCCGTCCGTTCCCGGTCGCCGACCGTGACCCTGGTCACCGCGCCCCTGTGCCCACAGCCACCCCTCAGGCCGCTCAGGGCTGCCGGTAAAGTGGCGGGGTCGTCATCACACCCGTACGGGGGGAAGCCGGTGCAATTCCGGCGCTGACCCTCCCCCAACTCTCGGCTTCGCTCGAGCCGGGGGCACCCCCATCCGTGAGCCGCCGTGAGGCAGTGAGCCGGAATGCCCCGCGCGGGACGTTGACCGGCCCGCGTGCGTCGGCGGTCCGCCGCGCACGGCACCGTCGAGGTTTACGGAGCCGAGCCGCCCGGGGTGTCTCCCGTGCGCTGCCCGGCTCCCCGCAGGAGAGGCAGTCGCCGACCATGAACGTCCGCCGCAGTGCCGCGGCTCTCGCCGCCATAGGCGTGCTGGCCGCCGCCGCACCCGCCACGGCCGCCGGCCAGTCCCCGTCCCCCTCTCCGAAGATCGCGATCCCGTCCGGGCTGTACGGCACGTCCGACCCGACCTACGACGGCGTGTGGCGCCAGTCGCTGACGCTCATCGCCCAGCGGACCCTCGGCTACCGGCCGGCGGCGAAGGCCGTGGACTGGCTCGCCGGTCAGCAGTGCGCGAGCGGCGCCTTCGCCGCGTTCCGCGCCGCCCCCGCCAAGGCCTGCGACGGCAAGGTCATGGTGGACACCAACAGCACGGCCGCCGCGGTCCAGGCCCTGAAGGCGGTCGGCGGGCACGACGAGGCCGTCGCCAAGGCGGTGGCCTGGCTGAAGTCCGTGCAGAACAAGGACGGCGGCTGGGGCTATTCGCCGGGCGGGGCCAGTGACACCAACTCCACCTCCGTCGTCATCGGCGCGCTCGCGGCGGTGGGTACGGATCCGGCGAGCGTCAGCAAGGCGGGCAGGTCCCCCTACGACCTCCTCGCCGCCATGTCCCTCCCCTGCGACCAGGACGGCGGCGGCGCCCTCGCCTTCCAGCCGGACAAGAAGGGCAAACTCGCCGCCAACGCGGACGCCACGGCGGCCGGGGTGCTCGGCGCCCTCGGCAAGGGGTTCGTGGCGACGGCCGGCAAGGTGCCCGCGCAGGACGCGTGCGCCAAGGCCGCCCGTCCGGCGCAGGTCGCCGACAACGCCGGCGCCTATCTCGCCGCGGCCGTCGGCAAGACCGGGCACCTGCAGTCCGCCCTCCCCGGCGGCAAGGACCAGCCGGACTTCGGGAACACGGTGGACACGGTCGTCGCCCTCGCCGCGGACGGCCGGACCGAGCAGGCCAAGAAGGCGTACGGCTGGCTGGAGAAGAACGCCGGGCACTGGGCGGTGCAGAGCGGTCCGGCAGCGTACGCCCAGCTGATCCTCGCCGCGCACGCGGTCGGCGCGCAGCCCGGTGACTTCGGCGGCACCAGCCTCGTCCGGTCCCTCAACGAGCTCGGCCCGGCCCCGGCCATGGACTCCGCCGCACACAACACCAAGAAGGCCGAGAAGTCCGACAGCGGCTCGGGCTTCGGCACCTGGTGGTTCGTCGGCGTCTGCCTCGTCGCGGGCATCGGCATCGGCTTCCTGCTCAGCGGCCGGAAGAAGCGGCAGCCGTGAGGGCCGTCCGCCGCGCCGCGAGCCTGCTGTGCGCCGCGCTCGTCCTGCTGGCCGGGGCGGGTCAGGCACACGCCACCGGTTACCGCTACTGGTCCTTCTGGGAGCGGTCCGGCGGACGCTGGACGTATGCCACGCAGGGCCCGTCCACCGCCCGTCCCGACGACGGCGCCGTGCAGGGCTTCCGCTTCGCGGTGAGCGCGGACTCGGCGGACGCGAGCCGGCCGCGCGGGGCGGCGGACTTCGGCACGATCTGTTCCGGCACACCCGCCAAGTCCGGTACGAAGCGGGTGGCCCTCGTCCTCGACTTCGGCACCCCCGCGGACGCGCCGTCCGGCGAGCTGCCGCCGGCCCGTCGCACGGCGTGCGCGCGGGTCCCGGCCGACGCGACGACCGCGGACGCCCTGGCGGCCGTCGCCCCGCCCCTGCGCTACGACACCAACGCCCTGCTGTGCGCGATCGCCGGGTATCCGAAGAAGGGGTGCGGGGAACAGGTTTCGGCGTCCTCGGGCAAGAAGGCCCCGGCGAAGAGCGGCAGTTCGGACAGCGGGCCTTCCCTGGGGTTGCCGATCGGCGTGGGGGCGGTCGTCCTCCTGGGAGGCGCGGCGGTGTGGCAGTTCCGACGGCGACGCGATGACTCCGTCTGACTGCGGGCCGGTGGGGGCTGGTCGCGCCCACGGGGCGGAGCCGCATATCGACACGTCTCGCGCCGCTGTCCACCCCGGTGCCTGGTGGCTCTGGGCGTTGAGCCTCGGTACCGCCGCCACCCGCACCACCAACCCCCTCCTCCTCGCCCTCCTCATCTCCGCCTCCGCCTACGTCGTGGCAACGCACCGCGGCAACACCAGCACCCCCACCGCCCACGCCTACACCGCCTTCGCCAAGCTCGCCCTCGCCGTCCTCCTCATCCGTCTCCTCTTCGCCGTAGCGCTGGGCTCCCCCATCCCCGGCACCCACACCCTCCTCACGCTCCCCGAAGTCCCCCTCCCCCACTGGGCGCAGGGCATCCGCCTGGGCGGAAAGGTCACGGCGGAGGCGCTCGTCTTCGCCGTCTACGACGGGCTCAAGCTCGCCACCCTCCTGATCTGCGTCGGCGCGGCGAACGCCCTCGCGAGCCCCACCCGCCTCCTCAAGTCCCTCCCCGGCGCCCTGTACGAGACCGGCGTCGCCGTCGTCGTCGCGCTCACCTTCGCCCCGCACCTCATCGCCGACGTCCAGCGCCTGCGTGCCGCCCGCCGGCTGCGCGGCCGCCCGGACCGGGGCCTGCGGGGCCTGCTCCAGGTCGGACTGCCGGTGCTGGAGGGCGCGTTGGAGCGCTCGGTCGCGCTCGCCGCCGCGATGGAGGCCCGCGGCTACGGCCGTACCGTCGAGGTCCCCGCCCGCATCCGCCGTACGACGTCCGCGCTCACCCTCGGCGGCCTGCTCGGCGTGTGCGCGGGGACGTACGGGCTGCTCACCGCGGAGGGCGGCACCTACGGCATCCCGCTCGTCCTCGCCGGTGTCGTCGCCGCCCTCGCGGGGCTGCGCCTGGGCGGCAGGCGTTCGCCGCGCACCCGGTACCGCCCGGACCCGTGGGACGTACGCGCCTGGCTGGTCACCGGCTCCGGCGCCGCGGTCGCCGCGCTGCTCGGCCTGGCCGCCGCCCGCGACCCGGAGGCGCTGCACCCGGGCGTCGTCCCCCTCGTCGCCCCGACCCTCCCCCTGTGGCCCGCCGCGGCGGTCCTCCTCGCCCTCCTCCCCGCCTTCGTCGTCCCCAAGGAGCCGTCGTGATCCGCTTCGAGGAGGTCAGCGTGACGTACGACGGTGCGGCCGAACCTTCCGTCCAAGGCGTCGACTTCGAGGTGCCGGAGGGTGAACTCGTGCTGCTCGTCGGCCCGTCCGGGGTCGGCAAGTCGACCGTGCTCGGCGCGGTGAGCGGTCTCGTGCCGCACTTCACCGGCGGCACCCTGCGCGGTCGCGTCACGGTGGCGGGCCGGGACACCCGTACCCACAAGCCGCGTGAACTGGCCGACGTGGTCGGCACGGTGGGCCAGGATCCGCTCGCCCACTTCGTGACCGACACCGTGGAGGACGAACTCGCCTACGGCATGGAGTCGTTGGGTCTCGCCCCGGAGGTCATGCGGCGCCGGGTCGAGGAGACCCTCGACCTGCTGGGGCTGGCCGGACTGCGCGACCGCCCGATCGCCACCCTCTCCGGTGGGCAGCGGCAGCGGGTCGCGATCGGCTCGGTCCTCACCCCGCACCCGCAGGTACTGGTCCTGGACGAGCCGACCTCGGCCCTGGACCCGGCCGCGGCGGAGGAGGTCCTGGCGGTGCTCCAGCGCCTGGTGCACGACCTCGGCACGACGATCCTGATGGCCGAACACCGCCTGGAACGCGTGATCCACTACGCCGACCGCATGGTCCTGCTGCCCGGCCCCGGCGAATCCCCGCTCGTCGGCACCCCGGCCGAGGTGATGGCGGTGTCCCCGGTCCATCCCCCCGTGGTCGCCCTGGGCCGCCTGGCGGGTTGGTCCCCCCTCCCCCTGACCGTCCGAGACGCCCGCCGCCAAGCCGGTCCCCTACGAGAACGCCTGGCCGCGTCCGCCGCCGCGGGTACTCGTGGCACTGCGGCTGCGGGTGCGTCCGGGCTGGTCGCCCAGTACCCCGCGCCCCTTCGCGGCGCGACCCCACCCCCGGCCGGCACCGGCTCAGGGCGCCGTCTCCGGTTCCGTCGCCGCCCGAGCCCCGCCCCAGAGCCCCGGCAACCGCTCATCGCGGAGGTCCGCTCCCTCTCCGTCCGCCGCGCCCGCATCGACGCCCTCCGACACATCGACCTCACCGTCACCCCCGGCGAGACCATCGCCCTCATGGGCCGCAACGGCGCCGGAAAGTCCACCCTCCTCGGCTCCCTCGTCGGCCTGGTGGCGCCCAGCGCCGGAAACGTCCGGGTCGGCGGAGTCGAACCCCACCGCACCGCACCCCCCGACCTCGTACGCCGCGTCGGCCTGGTCCCGCAGGAACCGCGGGATCTGCTCTACGCCGACACGGTCGCCGACGAGTGCGCCGCGGCCGACCGGGACGCCGGCGCCGAGCCCGGGACCTGCCGGGCCCTCGTGGCCGAGCTGTTGCCGGGGATCACGGACGGCACCCACCCCCGCGACCTGTCCGAGGGGCAGTGCCTGGCGCTCGCCCTGGCCGTCGTGCTGACCGCCCGGCCGCCACTGCTGCTGCTGGACGAGCCGACCCGCGGCCTGGACTACGCGGCCAAGGCCCGGCTGGTGACCGTACTGCGCGGCCTCGCCACCGAGGGGCATGCGATCGTGCTGGCCACGCATGACGTGGAGCTGGCGGCCGAGATCGCGCACCGGGTGGTGCTGCTCGCCGAGGGGGAGGTCATAGCCGACGGGCCGACCGCGCACATCGTCGTCTCCTCGCCGTCCTTCGCCCCGCAGGTGACGAAGATCCTCGCCCCGCAGCAGTGGCTCACGGTGGCCCAGGTACGAGAGGCCCTCGCATGAGTGCCCCACGCCTCCACGCCATCCGTCTCGGCCCCCGCTCGCTCGCCGCACTCGCCCTGGTCAGCGCGGTCGGTGTGGTCGCCTTCGGCTGGCCGTTCCTCGCTCCGCCCGCCTCGCAGCTGAGCGCCCACGCCCAGGATGCGCCCTGGCTCTTCGCGGGACTCCTCATCCTCCTGGTCGCGGTCGTGGCGGCGACGATCTCGGAGTCGGATCTCGGGCCCAAGGCCGTGGCCATGCTGGGCGTGCTGGCCGCGACGGGGGCCGCGCTGCGGCCGATCGGGGCGGGTACGGCGGGGATCGAGCCGATGTTCTTCCTGATGGTGCTCAGCGGCCGGGTGCTGGGCCCCGGCTTCGGCTTCACCCTGGGCTCGGTGACGATGTTCGCGTCCGCCCTGCTCACGGGTGGGGTCGGACCGTGGCTGCCGTTCCAGATGCTGTCGATGGGGTGGTTCACGATGGGCGCGGGGCTGCTCCCGGGCCCGGTCCGGCTGCGCGGCCGGACCGAACTGCTGCTCCTCGCGGTATACGGCTTTCTCGCCGCCTTCGCCTACGGCACCGTCATGAACCTGGCCGGCTGGCCGTTCATGGGAGCCGCCGCCTCGGACATCTCCTTCGACGCCCATGCCTCCGTCCCCGCGAACCTGGCCCGTTTCGTGGCCTACTGCCTGGCCACCTCGCTCGGCTGGGACCTGGGCCGGGCCCTGTGCACGGTGGTGCTGACCCTCGCCCTCGGACCGGCCGTGCTGCGCGCGCTGCGCCGGGCCACTCGGCGGGCCGCCTTCGAGACCGGGGTCACATTCGACGGCCCGGAACGCTCACGTGACGGATCCGGCCCTTCACACAGCGCAAGCGAGACGGTGAAGCACCCCACATGACGCAGGTCACCTACGACCCGGGGCCGTAGTCCCGAATGTCCGTTACGTCCCTTAGTGCACCCCCGCTGACCTGCACATTGAGACCCACGCCACAGACTCGACGTTTCCCATCTATCCGGCCACAACTAGTAAAAGGGGTCATTGCGGACGGCTTTCCGGGCTGCTTCTCTGGACGACGTCGCCAGGCGCCACAAGCCCACCGGGCCGAGGCGCCGACGCATGCGGCCACATCGCGTGGCCCGTCCCATGCGGGCGATCCCCTGTCCCCGACGCAAGAGGTACTCCGTGTCCGTCTCCTTCATCCGCCGCATCGCTTCCCCGAAGAAGGCCCTCACCGTTGCCGCCGTGGCCGCCGCCACCGCCGGCATGGCACTGTCCGCGGCGCCCGCCCAGGCCGCCCCGACCTCGGCCTCCTCCGCCCAGGCGATCGCGCACAAGATGATCCCGGACGCCGCGCAGTTCAACGCGTTCAGCAAGATCGTCTCCCATGAGAGCGGTTGGAACCCGTCGGCCACCAACAGCTCCTCCGGCGCCTACGGCCTGGTCCAGGCCCTGCCGGGGTCCAAGATGGCCTCCGCCGGTTCCGACTGGAAGACCAACCCGGCCACCCAGATCAAGTGGGGCCTGGACTACATGAAGTCCCGCTACGGCAGCCCCGTGAAGGCCTGGAACTTCTGGCAGGCCAACGGCTGGTACTGAGCCAACGGCAGCGCGCCGAAAAGCCGCTGAAGGCGGCGGCCCCCGATCCCCGGGCCGCCGCCTTCGGCGTTTCCCTCGCCCCCGCGTGGTCAACTGGGGCGGTGAGCGCAGCGGAAGAAGCATCGGCGCAAGAGACGTACGACCCGGAGGCGCGCGGGCTCCGGCTGGTGACCGTGCTGCTGACCCTGACCGTGGTGAGCGGTCTGATCGACGCCGTCAGCTATCTGGGGCTCGGCCGGGTCTTCACCGCCAACATGACCGGCAACGTGGTCGTCCTCGGCTTCGCGGCGGCCGGCGCACCCGGCTTCTCCGTGCCGCACACGGCGACCTCGCTGGGGTGTTTCCTGCTGGGCGCGGTGACCGGCGGCCGGCTGGCGGCCCGCGTCGGCAAGGGGTCACGCCGTACCTGGACCCGCCTCACCCTGACGGCCGAAGCGGTCCTGGTCACCCTGTCGGCGGCGGTCGCCTTCGCCTGGCCGCACGCCACCGGCACGGTCTACGCCCTGATCGCCCTCACGGGGTACGCGATGGGCCTGCGCAACGCGACGGTCCGCAAACTGGGCATCGCCGACCTCACCACCACCGTGCTGACCATGACCCTGACCGGTCTGGCCTCCGAGTCCCGCCTCGGTGACGCCACCGGCCACCGCTCACCGCGCCGTACGGCCTCGGTGATCGCCATGCTCGTCGGCGCCTGCCTGGGCGCGTGGCTGGTCCTGCACCAGGGTCTCGCCCTTCCGCTGCTGCTCGCGGCGGTGGCGTCGGGCGTGCTGGCGGTGGTGGCGTCCGGCCGGGAGTAGTCCGGCGAGGGGGAGACCCTGCCGACCCCGGGGGAGGCAGGAACGGGGCGTTGGGGTAGGGGTGCTCCTGCCTCCCTCGGGGTGGGCCGACCCGCACGGGTCAACCGGTGGTGACCTGGAGTTCCTTGACCCCGTTGATCCAGGCCGAGCGCAGCCGCCGGGGCTCGTCGGCGGACCGCAGGCCGGGCATCGCGTCGGCGATCGCGCTGAAGATCAGGTCGATCTCCAGGATCGCCAGGGACTTGCCCAGGCAGTAGTGGGGTCCGCCACCGCCGAAGCCGAGGTGGGGGTTGGGGTCGCGGGTGATGTCGAAGGCGTCGGGGTCGGTGAAGACCTCGGGGTCGTGGTTGGCGGAGGCGTAGAACAGCCCGACCCGGTCCCCCTTCTTGATCTGCACCCCGCCCAGCTCCGTGTCCTGGGTGGCCGTCCGCTGGAAGGCGTTGACCGGCGTCGCCCAGCGCACGATCTCCTCGGCCGTCGTGTCCGGCCGCTCCCGCTTGAACAGCTCCCACTGCTCGGGATGGGTCAGGAACGCGTGCATCCCGTGGGTGATGGCGTTGCGGGTGGTCTCGTTCCCGGCCACCGCCAGCATCAGCACGAAGAAGCCGAACTCGTCGGAGTTCAGGTTGCCTTCGTCCTCCGCGGCGACGAGCGTCGTGACGATGTCCTGGGCGGGGCACTTCTTCCGCTCGGCGGCCATGTTCATGGCGTAGGCGATGATCTCAGTGGCCGACTGGGCGCCGACCTCCTCAGTGATGGCGTACTCGGGATCGTCGTAGGCGATCATCTTGTTGGACCAGTCGAAGATCTTGGACCGGTCCTCCTGGGGTACGCCGATCAACTCGGCGATGGCCTGCAGGGGCAGTTCACAGGCGACCTCGGTGACGAAGTCGAAGGGTCCGGAACGGGCGCGGGCACTCGCGACGATCGCCTCGGCACGCGCCCGGAGCCGGTCCTCCAGGGCTCGGATGGAACGTGGCGTGAAGCCGCGCTGCACGATCTGCCGCACCCGCGTATGTTCCGGAGGATCCATGTTGAGCAGGATCAGCCGCTGCGCGTCGATCGCGTCGCGCTCGATGTGCTCGTTGAAGCGGATGATCGCGGTGTTGACGGTGGAGGAGAAGAGCTCCGGGTGCGTGGAGACGTACTTGACGTCCGCGTGCCGGGTCACGGCCCAGTAGCCGTCGTCGGCGAAGCCCGCGAGGCCGTGCGGCTGCCGGATCCAGCGGACCGGCTCGGTGCGACGCAGCTCGGCGAACTCCGGGAGGGGCACACGGTGGTGGAGCAGGTCGGGGTCGGTGAAGTCGAACCCGTCGGGCAGCGCGGGGCAGTGCATCGGCGACTCCCGTCGTCCGGTCTGAGTCCGTTCCGAGTCGGTTCTGGTCTGAATCCGTCCTGACGGCCCATCAGCGGGTGCGGTGAAGGTAGTAACGGGTTCTACAAGTCGCAAGAGGTGCGGCAGCCCCAATCCATGCGGAATTCGTGCAGATCGCGACTTCGACACCTGCAAGACTCTTGCGGTGATGGACATCACGTCAGCAGACTGCTGGGCAGAACTAGAACGCGTACTAGTTCTGGAGGAGAGCCCTCTCGGAGAGGACCCGCACCCATGGCCGCCGAACCCGTGATCGTCGAAGCCGTCCGCACCCCGATCGGCAAGCGCGGCGGCGCGCTCGCCAATCTGCACCCCGCCTATCTCCTGGGCGAGACCTACCGTGAACTCCTCGGCCGCACCGCCATCCCCGCCGACGCGGTCGAGCAGATCGTCGGCGGCACGGTCACCCACGCCGGCGAACAGTCCATGAACCCCGCGCGCACGGCCTGGCTGACCATGGGACTGCCGTATGAGACGGCGGCGACGACGGTCGACTGCCAGTGCGGCTCCTCCCAGCAGGCCTCGCACATGGTGGCCAACATGGTCGCCGGGGGCGTGATCGACGTCGGGATCAGCTGCGGCGTCGAGGCGATGAGCCGGGTCCCGCTGGGGTCGGGTTCGAAGCATGGTCCCGGCAAGCCGTTCCCGGACGAGTGGAACGTGGACCTGCCGAACCAGTTCGAGGCGGCCGAGCGCATCGCCCGTCACCGGGGGCTGACGCGGGAGGACGTGGACGCGCTGGGCGTGCGGTCGCAGGAGCGGGCGGCGCTGGCCTGGGCGGAGGAACGCTTCAAGCGTGAGACGTTCGCGGTCCAGGTCCCGACCACCGAGGAGGAGCAGTACGCCGGTCAGGGCATGTGGCGGCTCGTGGACAAGGACGAGGGCCTGCGCGACACGTCCATGGAGGCGCTGGCGAGGTTGAAGCCGGTGATGCCGACGGCCGTCCATACGGCGGGCAACTCGTCGCAGATCTCGGACGGTGCGGCGGCCATCATGTGGGCGTCGAAGCGGATGGCTCGCGCGCTGAAGCTCAAGCCGAGGGCGAGGATCGTCGCACAGGCGCTGGTGGGCGCCAACCCGCACTTCCATCTCGACGGCCCGATCGACGCGACGCGCGCGGTGCTGGGCAAGGCGGGGATGTCCCTGAAGGACATCGACCTGGTCGAGATCAACGAGGCGTTCGCGTCAGTCGTGTTGAGCTGGGCCCAGGTCTTCGAACAGGACCTGGACAAGGTCAACGTGAATGGCGGTGCGATTGCCTTGGGTCACCCGGTGGGGGCGACAGGCGCCCGCCTGATCACCACCGCCCTGCACGAACTGGAGCGCGCGGACAAGGAGTTCGCGCTGGTGACTATGTGCGCGGGCGGTGGGCTGGCTACGGGGACGATCATTCAGCGGTTGTAGAGGCCCAGTTCACGAAGGTGGTGAATGCGGCGGGGTCGAGGGTGAGGATCGGTCCCGCCGGGGTCTTGGAGTCGCGGATGGCGACACTCTCGTCGGGCAGTTCGGCGACCTCAAGGCACTGGCCGCCCTGGTCTCCGCTGTAGCTGGACTTACGCCACTTGCTCTCCATAGCGGTCCTCCATTACGCGCCGGATCAGCTCCGCCGAGTCCTTGAGGGAGAGTGCGGCGGCCTGGAGATGATCGTAACGGAGCGAACAGTCCTTGACGGTGTCCGGGTTCGCGGTCGGATGCCCGCTGCCGTACCCCTCGGTATAGACGATGGCCGGATCGCTCGCGAAGCGATAGAGGTCGAACGAGCCTTGCGTACCTGCGTGCGCGCCAGCGGAGAAAGGCAGCACCTGGACGTTGATCAAGGGGGTGTCCTCCAAGGTCAACAGGTGGGCCAATTGGCCGCGCATGGTCTCCCTTCCGCCGATCTCCAAGTACAGCGCAGCCTCGCTCAGGACCGCCCAGAAGGCCGGCGGCTCCTCCTTCTCGAATACGCTCTGCCGCGCCAGCCGGACCGCAGTCCGGTCGTCGAGGTCGCTTCGGTCCACCGCTCCGAGCACCGCACGGGCGTAAGCCGGAGTCTGGAGCAGACCGAGGATCATGTGCGTCTGGAAGGAGCAGATCTCAACGGCCCGAACCTCCAGCTCAGCCACCTGCTGAAACCAAGCCGGAAGTTGACTCCGCATCACCAGCGGGTGGAGCCGAGTCAGTAACCCGCCCGTGCACAGCGCCGCGTCCGCCCGCTGGCTGAAGTCGAGCGTCGGCAGCTTCCGGGCCGTCTCCACCTGGCCGACCATCGACCCGGTGTAGTTGATGATGTCCCCGAGCTGCTTCTGCGTGAGTCCCGCCGCCTCTCGGAAGCGACGCAACTCGAAGCCGTAGTAGTCGAGCGGTGAGGCGCTCGGGTCGAGGGTGTTGATGTTCACCATGCCAAGTCCCCTCTCGGACCCGTTGTGTTCAACCTGTAGCCGAGCGTAGTGATCCGAGGTCAGCCTCGTCCTGTGAACCTCAACATTCCCCACACTCCCCAGTACCGCATGCAGCTCACCGCCGGCGAGCACTCGGTGCGACACATCCGCCGTATCGTCCGCTCGCTGCTGCACGAGTGGGAGCTGACGGAGCTGGTCTTCGCCGTGGAGCTGGGCGTCAGCGAGCTGGTCACCAACGTCGTACGGCACGTACCGGACCGCCGCTGCACCGTACTGCTCGCGCGGCTGGCGGCGGGTGTACGGGCCGAGGTGACCGACGGTTTCGCCCAACTCCCGTGCCGGGCAAGCAAAGTCGACCACGACTCGGAGGGCGGCCGGGGTCTGGCTCTGCTCGATGCCGTGGTCGACAAGTGGGGGGTGTCAGCGGCTGGCGGCGACGGAAAGACGGTCTGGTTCGAGTGCGGGACCGAGGGACCGAGGGTGTTTCCCCGCCGCTGACTCAGACGTGACCGTTGGGCCGCTCGCTCGCTTCTTTCCCGGGGGTGGAGTGAGGTGGGTCAAGGGTGGCCCGGAGGGCCATCGCCGAAGGCGACGCGAATGCGCCCTTGACGCACCTCGCGGAGGCGGCCCGACAATCGCCGGGAAGCGAGCGGCCCAACGGTCACGTGCTGCCGACGGTCACCTTCCGTGCCTCCTGGGCGGCGCCCGCAGCCGACGTGACCGTCCTCGCCCTCGGGCCCTGGAAGACGTACGACAGCCCGAAGCCGGCGCCGACCACCACCGCGCCGCCCACCGCGTCGAGCACCCAGTGGTTGCCGGTCGCGACGATGGCCGAGACGGTGAACAGGGGGTGCAGGAGGCCCAGCGCCTTCATCCACCACCTCGGGGCGATGATCGCGATGACCACTCCGCACCACAGGGCCCAGCCGAAGTGCAGCGACGGCATCGCCGCGTACTGGTTGGTGAGCGCGGTCAGGGTGCCGTAATCCGGTTTGGAGAAGTCCTGGACGCCGTGGACGGTGTCGATCATGCCGAGCCCGGGCATCAGACGCGGCGGCGCCAGCGGGAAGAGCCAGAAGCCGATCAGCGCGAGGAAGGTGGCGAAGCCGAGGGAGGCGCGCGCCCAGCGGTAGTCGACGGGGCGGCGCCAGTAGAGGACGGCCAGGACCGTCAGGGGGACTACGAAGTGGAAGGACTCGTAGTAGAAGTCGAAGAAGCTCCGCAGCCAGTCGATCTTCACGACGGCGTGGTTGGCCCAGTGCTCGATGTCGATGTGCAGGAAACGCTCGATGTCGAGCACGATGTGGCCGTGGTGCTCGGCCCTGGCCCGGCCCCCCGAGATGGTGCCGCCGGTCGCTGCCAGGCGTACCTGCTGGTAGGCCGCGTACACGACCCGGATCAGCAGCAGTTCCAGCAACAGGTTGGGGCGGGTGAGGACTCGGCGCAGGAAGGGCACCAGGGGGACCTGGCGGAAGCGGGGCGCTACCGGTGGCGCGTACTCCGCCGGGATCGGCCGCTGGTAGTGGGGGGACGTCCGGGACAGGAACGGTACGGCCGTGGCGGCGGCCAGTGCCGCGAGCAGGACGAGGTTGTCGCGGAGCGGGTACATCACCGCCATGTTCGGCAGCAGCATCTTCGCCGGCAGGGTGGTCACCAGGACCATCGCGACCGGCCAGACGTACCGGTCGGAGGCCCGGCTGCCGACCCGGCCGACCATCGCGAGCAGCACCCACAGCAACTGGTGCTGCCAGGCGGTGGGAGAGACGGCGACGACGGCGCAGCCGATGACGGCCACGGCGAGCAGCAGCTGGCCGTCGTGCGCGTAGTGGACGGCGCGGCGCAGGGCGAGGGCGGTGACGGCGGCGCTCAGCACCAGGAAGAGGGTGATCTCCAGCGGGCCGCTCAGGCCCAGGCGGAGCAGGGCGCCGTGCAGGGACTGGTTGCCGAGGGCGTCGGCCTTGCCGCCCAGGCCCGTCCCGGCCATGTGGTGCACCCAGTACGTGTACGAGTCGTGCGGCAGCGCAGCCCAGGCGAGCGCGGTGCAGGCGGCGAAGGTGCCGGCCGTGGCGGCGGTGGCCCGGCGGCGGCCGGTGAACCACAGCAGCGGGGCGAAGAGCAGCATGGTCGGTTGCAGAGCGGATGCCAGGCCTATGCACAGGCCGCTCTCCCGTTCGCTGCGTACGGTGAAGCAGCCGAGCAGGACGAGCAGGACCGGGATGATGCTGGTCTGGCCGAGCCACAGGGCGTTGCGGACCGGCAGCGACAGCATGAGCAGGCTGATCGCGACCGGCGCGGCCAGCAGGGAGGTGCGGCGGCCGATCGGCTGGGGCAGCGCGCGGGCGGCCACCAGGCCGAGGGCGACGACGAGCAGCAGGGTGCCGAAGGTCCAGCCCCAGCCGAGGGCGGCCTGCGCGGAACGGGTGAGGGGTCTGAGGACGAGGCCGCCGAAGGGGGTGCCGGTGAAGCGGGTCGAGTCGTAGATCGAGCCCTTCACATGCAGGACGCCGTGTGGGCCGACCCAGGTCTCCAGGTCGGTCAGCCGCTCGCCGCTCGGCGTGGTGAGGACGACGGTCAGCTGCCGTACCGCGAGGATCGCGGCCACCGCCCACAGGGCGAGCCGGGCCGCGAGCAGCCGCGCTTCCGCCGGTGCCCTGCCGAAGGTGTCCGCCGGTCGCCCGCTGTGCTCCACGTTCGCCACGCCTCGTCGGCCTCCCGCCCCGTTCGGTCCCGGCGCCGGTCACGCCGGGCTGCTCCGAGAACCCTATGAGGGTCCCGGCCCCCGGAGAAGGACGCAGGAAACCTGCGCTTCACCTGACGTCCTTTCTCCTTTTGTCCGGATGACGATAGTCGTCGGCATGGCCGGTTCCCCGGCCGGGGCGCGAGAAGGATCACAGCGCGGGACCGGAATGCCTGATCGGTAGCGGGCAGACGTACCTGCATACGCGCCTTTTAGCTGCACAGGGCAGCTAAATGGGTACAGCGCGTAAGGGGACCAGGGCCTTCTATGGTCGGTTTTCGGCCCGTTCCCGGCAGTGTCGCCGTACGGACCGCGTCCCTGTCCCCGTCGAAAGGTAGGCGAGCCCCGTTTTGGCGACCGCCACAGCAGTCTCCCCGTCCCTCCTGAAGACCCGGCGGGCCGGCACGGCCCGTGACGTCACCGTCACCGACCCCGCGCTCGTCAAGCGCGCCGTGAAGGCGGCCGCGCTCGGCAACGCGATGGAGTGGTTCGACTTCGGTGTCTACAGCTACATCGCGGTCACCCTGGGCAAGGTCTTCTTCCCCTCCGGCAACCCGACCGCGCAGCTGCTGTCGACCTTCGGCGCCTTCGCGGCGGCCTTTCTGGTCCGGCCGCTCGGTGGCATGGTCTTCGGTCCGCTGGGCGACCGCGTGGGCCGCCAGAAGGTCCTCGCCCTCACGATGATCATGATGGCGGCGGGCACGTTCGCGATCGGTCTGATCCCGTCGTACGCCTCGATCGGCGTGGGCGCGCCGCTGCTTCTGCTGGCCGCCCGGCTGGTGCAGGGCTTCTCCACCGGTGGCGAGTACGCCGGCGCGTCGACCTTCATCGCCGAGTACGCCCCCGACAAGAAGCGCGGCTTCTTCGGCAGCTGGCTGGAGTTCGGCACGCTGGCGGGCTATATCGGCGGCGCGGGTCTGGTCACGCTGATGACCGCGCTGCTGTCCTCGCACGACCTGGTGGCGTGGGGCTGGCGGATCCCGTTCCTGATCGCGGGCCCGATGGGCATCATCGGCCTGTATCTGCGGATGCGTCTTGAGGAGACCCCGGCGTTCGCGGCGGAGGTGGAGAAGGCGGAGGCCGCCCGGCCGAAGGTGCCGCTGCGCGAGATGATCGCGGGCCAGTGGAAGGCGCTGCTGCTGTGCATGGGTCTGGTGCTGGTCTTCAACGTCACCGACTACATGCTGCTGTCGTACATGCCGAGCTACCTCACCAGCGAGCTGAAGTACGACGAGACGCACGGGCTGCTGGTCGTGCTGGGCGTGATGGCCCTGATGATGATCGTGCAGCCGTTCGCGGGCGCGCTGACCGACCGGGTCGGCCGGCGTCCGGTGATCGCGGCGGGCTGCGCGGGCTTCCTGTTCCTGTCCATCCCGGCCCTGCTGCTGATCCGCGAGGGCAGTCTGCCGGCGGTGGGGCTGGGTATGGGTGCGCTGGGTCTGCTCCTGGTGTGCTTCACCGCGGCCATGCCGGCCGCGCTGCCCGCTCTCTTCCCGACGCGGGTGCGGTACGGGTCGCTGTCCATCGGGTTCAACGTGTCCGTGTCCCTGTTCGGCGGAACGACTCCGCTGGTCGTGACCGCGCTGATCGGGGCGACGGGGAACATGATGATGCCCGCGTATTACATGATGGCCGCGGCTGTGGTGGGCGGATTCGCGGTGTGGCGGATGTCCGAGTCCGCGGGGCGGCCGTTGCCGGGTTCCGCCCCGGCAGTGGAAGGTCGCTGAGCACTCGACGGTGCTGCTGTTCGCGGCTGCCGGTGCTCTGATCGTCGTACGGCGCTCCCGGTGGCCGTGAATCCGTCGGTGATCACGCCGTCGGCGCCCCTCGGCTGAGACGATGTCGGTGGGAAGGGCAGACACTCGGGAAAGGCAGCAGGAGCATGAGCGACTCCCAGCTCTGGGACGATGTCGACGACTACTTCACCAGCCGGCTCGCCCCCGATGACGAGGCGCTGCAGGCGGCCCTGCGGGAGAACGACGCAGCCGGTCTGCCGCAGATCGCCGTCACGGCGGCACAGGGCAAGTTCCTCCAGCTGCTCGCCCAGGTGCAGGGCGCGCGGCACATCCTGGAGATCGGCACACTCGGCGGTTACAGCACGATCTGGCTGGCCCGGGCCCTGCCCGAGGACGGCAGACTCGTGTCGCTGGAGTACAACGCCAAGCACGCCGAGGTGGCCACCCGGAACCTCGCGCGGGCCGGCCTGGACCGGATCGCGGAGGTGCGGGTGGGCCCGGCCCTGGAGTCGCTGCCCAAGCTCGCCGACGAGAACCCGGCCCCGTTCGACCTGGTGTTCATCGACGCCGACAAGGCCAACAACGCGAACTACGTGGAGTGGGCGCTGCGGCTCACCCGCACCGGCAGCCTGATCGTCGTGGACAACGTGGTGCGCGGCGGCCGGGTCGTCGACGAGCGCAACACCGAGCCCGACGTCGTGGGCACGCGCGCCGCGATCGAGCTGATCGCCACGCATCCGAGGCTGAGCGGCACGGCGCTCCAGACGGTCGGCAGCAAGGGCTACGACGGCTTCGCGCTGGCCCGGGTACTGGACTGAGCCGCCCGATCGCCACCCGGGCCGGGCTCAGACCTCGTGATAGAAGCCGACGTTGACGCTGCGCGGCGCGGTGCGGTCCTGGACGACGATCTCGCCGGACCCGCCGTGCGGCAGCGGCACGGTCGTGCCGTAGCCGATGGGCTGCGCGTACTCCCCGACCACCAGCCGCACTTGGGACGACGGCTCGGCCTGCGAACCGCGCAGCCAGGTGACTTGCCAGCCGCCGTCGGGGCCGCACTGGAACTCCAGGTGCACCCGGGAGACGAACAGCCAGTCCTCGGGGGTGACCAGCCGGCACATGGACGCGTCCCGGCCGACCCGGAGCACGGCGCCCGGCTCGCTCGGCGCGTCGGCCATCGTCATGCCGGCCGTGGCGCCCGCGTCGGCCCCGGAGACGGTGGCCATGGTGAGTTCGAGCACGCGCGTTTCCCCCTGTACGACCATCGGTGTACGGCGGCCGGATCGCCGTATCCCCGCCGCATGATAAAACGCCCGGCGAGGCCGCGTCCGGCACAATGGGCTCATGACCGAGCGAAAGCCACCTGGTGTGCCGTTCGAGTCCTGGGTCGACAAGCAGATCCGCGACGCGCAGGGGCGCGGTGAGTTCGAGCGGCTGCCGGGCACGGGGGAGCCGCTGCCCGCCGAACTCGACTCCACCTATGACGAACTGTGGTGGATCAAGCGGAAGATGGCGCGCGAGGGCCTGTCCGTGCTGCCGCCCGCCCTCGCCCTGCGCAAGGAGGCCGAGGACGCGCTCGTGGCGGCCTACGCGGCGCCGTCCGAGCGGATCGCGCGGAAGATCATCGAAGACGTCAACGTCAAGATCAAGGACATGATGTTCAAGCCGCCGCCCGGTCCCCCGCTGGGGAAGAAGCCGTACGACGTCGAGGAGGTCGTGCGCGAGTGGCGGCAGCGCAGGGCTGCCGCCACACGTGGACGGGGTCCCTCAGAGGTGTAGCAGACGTCCGGCCAGCTCCTGGTAGTCACGCAGAGCCAGCCTGAGCTGCTCGGTGTCGGTGTCCGAGCCCGGTCCACGGTCCTCGGAGGCCTCCCAGGAACGCCGCAGCGTACGCCGCCGCCGCTCCACGGCCGCTTCGAACCGCCCCGCGATCTCCTCCAGCAGATGATCGGCCTGTTCGACCGCGCCCCGGGGCTCGTCCACGAACCCGGCGGCCAGCCGCCGCATCCGCTGCTCCCAACGGTCGGTCTCGTCGTGGGACAGCAGGGGTGCGCCGGTGCCGGAGGGAGCGGGTGCCGTCTCGCCGACGGAGGAGACACCGGGGGACCCGGGCGCCGGCGCGCTTCCGGCTGCGGCCGCGGTCCCGCGTGCGCGGGTGCCGGCCGGTGCCGTCGGCCATGCATCCGGTGCGGTGGTTTCGGTGGTGTGCGCATCCCGCGCGCTCACGTCCCCGGGCGACGGCACCCCCAGCCCGTCGTCCGGCATGGGGCTCTCGTACGACATACCGGCCTCACCGGGCATGCGGCTCTCACCGGGCATGCGGCTCTCGCTTGGCATACGACTCTCGCTCGGCATCCCGCGCTCGCTCGGCATCCCAGGCTCGCCCGACATCGCCCTCTCGCCCAACATCTCACGCTCGCTCGGCATCCGACCCTCACCTGGCATACGGCCCTCACCCGGCATACGGCCCTCACCCGGCATCCCGCTCTCGCCCGACATCCGGCTCTCGCCCGACATCCGGCTCTCGCCCGGCAGCCGACCCTCACCTGGCGTACGCCCCTCACCTGGCATCCCGCGCTCACTCGGCATCCCAGGCTCGCCCGGCATCGCCCTCTCGCTCGGCATCCGACCCTCACCTGGCATACGCCCCTCACCTGGCATCCCAGGCTCACTGCGCATCCCGCTCTCGCCCGACATCCCGCTCCCGCCGGACATCGCCCTCTCGCCCGGCATGCGGTCCTCGCCTGGCATCCCGCGCTCACTCGGCATCCCAGGCTCGCCCGGCATCCGACCCTCGCCCGGCATCCACCCCTCGGCCGGCCTTCGGCCCTCGCCGGCGATGCCGCCTACGCCTGGCATCCGGCCTTCGGCCAGGGTGCCGGTTTCGGTCGGGCGGTCCGGTGGGTGTGGGGGTGTGTCTTCCGGGGTGAGGTCGTCGGCTGTCAGGCCGTTTCTGCCGGGGCCGACCGAGCCGGGAAGGCGGGAAGTGGGCGCTGTCGGCGGCGGTTCGCCGGGGAGCCGTTCCTCCGGCAGGGGGTCACTCGGGATGTACTGGCCCAGAGGCGTGTCCTCCGGGGTCCAGTCCTCGTCCGGCGGCCGGCGGAAGCGGCCGGTGGGGCGCTCGTCGCCAGGGCCGCTCGTCCTGTCCGACATGATGCTCAACCCTTCTTCGAGTGGCTGGTGCCGGCGTGGGTCGCCCGGTGGCGGCCGGTTTCCCGGGAGGGGTGGGTGAGGTCGTCGAAGAGGGCGCGGGCGCCGACCAGCGCCGTACGCATCTCCTCGGTCCCGGAGCCGGCCTCGGTCAGCCCGTGACGCGCCCCGGCACGGGCCACCCGGTGCACCTGCCGATAGCCGTCGACGTGGTCGGCGTGGTGCACGGACAGCGCGGCGAACTGCTCCTCGTAACGCCCGCCGTCCGGGTAGCCGCGCGCGGCCGCGAGGTCCGCAAGCAGCCGGTCGGCCTCGGCCACCGCCTGCCGAGGCGAGTCGACGAAGTGTTCCTGTACGGCCGTCCAGCGGGCCGCGTAGTGCTCACGCCCGGCCGGGTCCAGCGGCCGTTCCCGCAGGTCGCCGTGGCGTTCGACGCGCTCGGCCAGCTCCCGTTCGGCGGCCTTGGTGTCTCCGCCGTGCAGGGCGACGGTCCGCTCGTACTCAGGCCCGAAGCGCCGCTTCAGGCCGGGCCCGCCGTACCGTCCGCGGCCGCGCAGAACAAGGGAGGTGACCGCGGCGATGACCACGGCCGCAACGATCACGGTCACCACGATCATGCCTGTGGACATGGTTGCCTTCCGATCGGCCGGCCCCACTGGCCGGCTCCTCTCCGGGTGACCCGGAAGGACAGCGACAAACGGTGGTCGGTCCGCGAAGCGGCGCGGAAAACCGCTGGGCGGCGCGCTGACGGCCGTCGACAATGGCCGCCATGACGTGGGTGATCACTCCGGAACCGTGCGACTCCCCGGTCGCCGCCGCGCTGTGGCGGGCCTACTACACGGAGGTCAGCGACCGTTGGTATCTGCTGCACGAGGGCCGTCGGACCGACCCCGACGAGCTGGAGCGGGAGATCGCGGCGGCGACCGGTGCCGAGCTCGCGCCTCCTACCGGTCAGTTGCTCGTCGGGCGGTACGACGGTGAGCCGGCCGGCTGCGCGGGCGTACGGCTGCTGGAGCCGGACACGGCGGAACTGACCCGGGTGTTCGTGTACGAGCGGCTGCGCGGCAGGGGCGGCGCCCCGCTGCTGGTGGCCGCCGCCGAGGAGGCCGCCCGTGCCCTCGGCGCCCGGCGGCTGATCCTGGACACCCGCAGCGACCTGGTCGAGGCCCGCGCCCTGTACGCCCGCCTCGGCTACACGGAGACGGACCCGCACAACGACGACGTCTACGCCGAGCACTGGTTCCGCAAGGAGCTGGCGCTCAACTGACCTTGGCGCCCGTGGTGTCGTGCGGTCGTTCGCGCTCGGTGCCGCACATCTCCCCGGTGAGTTCCCTGACGAGCTTGGTCAGGTCGGTGGACCGGCCGGGTTTCCACCAGTCGCCGAGGAGTTCGGCGAGGGACTCCTCGCGGGCCTTGGCGAGCCGTTCGGCGACCTCGCGGCCGGACTCGGTCAAGTACAGGTCCAGGCCACGGCGTTCGCCCAGGTGCCGTTCCTCGACCTGGCGGGCGGCGGCGAGGACGGCCTCCAGCGGGACGGGGCTGCGCTCGGCCAGGACGCCCGGCTCGACCGAGCCGTACTTGCGGATGCGCAGCAGCATCCAGCTGGCGGCGGGCAGCAGATCGTACCCGGCCCGTTCGGTGATCGTCCGGTAGATCTCGCCGCGGCCCTCGCGGGTGCCGAGCACGGAGAGCGCACGGCACACCTCGTCGTAGGAGGACCGCTCGACCGGGTTGGGCGGGATGGTCTCGGAGGCGTCCGGCGCGGTGACCGAGCCGCGCAGCCGGTCCTCCCTCAGGCACCAGGCCAGCAGGAAGCCGAGGAGGGCGACGGGGGCGGCGTAGAGGAAGACGTCGGTGATGGCGGACGCGTACGCGTGCAGGGCCGCCGAGCGCAGGGCGGGCGGCAGGGTGGCGATGCCGCGTGGGTCGGACTTGAGGGCGTTCGCGGAGGCGCTCGGGGGCAGGCTCACGCCCCGGAAGGCGGCGGTGAGTTTGTCGCCGAGACGGCTCGCGAAGACCGTGCCGAAGATCGCCACGCCGAAGGAGGCGCCGATGGAGCGGAAGAAGGTCGCGCCGGAGGTGGCGACGCCCAGGTCCTCGTACGACACCGCGTTCTGCACGATGAGCACGAGGACCTGCATGACCAGGCCGAGTCCGAGGCCGAACACGAAGAAGCAGGCGCTCATCTCGGCGGTCGGACTGTGCTCGTCGAGCCGGTGCAGCAGGAGCAGGCCGATGGCGGTGACGGCGGTGCCGGTGACGGGGAACACCTTCCAGCGGCCGGTGCGGCTGACGATCTGCCCGGAGAGCGTGGACGACAGCAGCAGGCCGACGACCATGGGCAGCATGTGCACGCCGGACAGGGTCGGCGAGATGCCGTGCACGACCTGCAGGAAGGTCGGCAGATAGGTCATCGCGCCGAACATGGCGAAACCGACGATGAAGCTGATGACCGCGGCGAGGCTGAAGGTGCGGATGCCGAACAGCTTGAGCGGCAGGACGGGTTCGGCGGCCCGCCGCTCGGCGGCGACGAACGCCACGGCGAGGAGGACGCCCAGCACGGCGAGCCCGATGATCTGCGCCGAGCCCCAGGGCCAGGTCGTACCGCCGAGGGAGGCGACCAGGACCAGGCAGGTGGCGACGGAGGCGATCAGGAAGGTGCCGAGGTAGTCGATGACGTGGTGCTCGGTACGGCGCGGGATGTGCAGGGCGGTGGCGATCACGGCGAGCGCGACGGCGCCGACGGGCAGGTTGACGTAGAACACCCAGCGCCAGCTCAGATGCTGGGTGAACAGCCCGCCGAGCAGCGGTCCGAGCACACTGGTCGCGCCGAACACGGCCCCGAACAAACCCTGGTAGCGGCCGCGTTCACGGGGCAGCACGAGGTCGCCGACGATCGCCATCGACAGCACCATCAACCCGCCGCCGCCCAGGCCCTGCAGCGCGCGGAATCCGATCAGCTCGCCCATGTTCTGCGCCATGCCGCACAACGCCGAGCCGATGAGGAAGATGACGATGGCCGTCTGGAACAGTCGTTTCCGGCCGTACTGGTCGCCGAGCTTGCCCCACAGCGGGGTCGCGGCGGTCGAGGCCAGCAGATAGGCGGTGACCACCCAGGACAGGTGCTCCAGACCGCCGAGATCGCTGACGATGGTGGGCAGCGCGGTCGACACGATCGTCTGGTCGAGCGCGGCGAGCAGCAGCCCGAGGAGCAGCGCACCGATGGAGACGAACACGTTGCCGGGGACGTGCTCGGCGGCCTTGATCTCCTGCTGCGTGCCGTGCGTGTCCAGGGCCATGGAGACCTCCCGGGGCTGGGTGCACCTCTTCCATCGTGGTCGGTGTCACCGTTTATGGCCTGTTGAGTCCCGCGTTTCCGGCGGCGGATGCGAAGAATTTGCGCATAGGGTCTGTAGTTCGTGAGGGGAGGGGCGAACGCGTGAGTGAATCCGAGGGCCACAGCTGTCCGGAGTGCGGAGCGCCGAGGGGCCCGGACCTGAGCCCGTCCTGCGACTGCACCGAGCGCGCGGCCGAGGCGCTGCGCGAGACGCGCACGGCCGAGGCGGCAGCGGCGGAGGACTTCGATCCGCTGCGTATACGGCCGTATGTACAGGTCGAGGCCGTCGAGACGACGCTGCCCCTGCGGCCGACGGCGGAGCCGCCGCCGAGTACGGCCGACCCGCGGACGCAGCACCGCGAAGGGGCCCGGGACCATGCCTTGACCTGCGACTCGGCCGCGAGCGCTCCCGCGACGGCGCAGCAGCCGGACGTCGACCCACCGCGGCCGAGGCGGCGAAGCGCTCGCCGTACCGTCCTGCTGTCCGTCGCGGGGGCGCTCGCGGCGGGCGGGTTCGCGGGCGGGTTGTTCTCCTATCACACGCCGTCCCGGGACCGGGCGGCCCAGGAGGTCAGGCCGAGGGTCCCGGAGGTGAGCACACCGGGCCCGGCGTCACCGCCGGCACGATCCGCCTCCCCCGCCGTGCCCCGCTCGCCGGTGCCGCCGCCCGCCGCTGCGGCGAGCCCTCCGAGCCCGCCGGCGACGCGGACCACGTCACCGACGCCGTCCCCGTCCACCGCCACGACCCGCCCGGCCTCCCCCACCGCCCGGGCCACCCCGGCCGTCGCTCCGGTGCTGCAACGCGGCGACCATGGCCCGGAGGTGGACGAACTGCAGGAGCGGCTACGGCAGTTGAACCTCTACGGCGACCAGGTCAACGGCATCTTCACCCGGCCCGTGGAGGACGCCGTACGCAACTACCAGCTGGCTCGCGGTATCCGGGGCGACACCCTGGGGGTGTACGGGCCGGCGACCAGGAAGAGCCTGGAGGCGGAGACGTCCGAGCCGTGAGAGCGGGCGACGCGACGCGTCAGCCGATGTGCAGCCGGATCGTCCCGTCGTCCCTCGCCTCGACCCGTACCTGGGTCAGATCCGGGACGACCACGTCAGGTCCGTGCAGACCGGCGCGGGCCCCGACCCCGACCACCGTCATCCCCGCGGAGCGCCCCGCCGCGATTCCCGCGCCGGAGTCCTCGAAGACCACACAATCCGCCGGATCCACGCCCAGCTCGGCGGCGCCCTTCAGGAACCCCTCGGGGTCGGGCTTGCTCGCGCCCACCGACTCGGCGGTGATGCGGACCTCCGGCAGCGGCAGCCCGGCGGCGTTCATGCGGGCGGTGGACAGCGGGACGTCGGCGGAGGTCACCAGGGCGTGCGGGAGACCTCGCAGGGAGGCGAGGAAGGCGCTCGCGCCGCGGATCTCGACGACGCCGTCGGTGTCGGCGGTCTCCTCGGCGAGCATGCGCGCGTTGTCGGCGAGGTTCTGCTCCATGGGCCGGTCGGGCAGCAGTACGGCCATGGAGGCGTGACCCTGCCGGCCGTGGACCACCTTCATCACCTCGTCGCCGTCCAGCCCGTGCCGCTCGGCCCAGCGGCGCCAGATGCGCTCGACGACGGCGTCCGAGTTGACGAGGGTGCCGTCCATGTCGAGCAGGAGGGCACGGGCGGTGAGGACGGTGGGCGTGGCGGTGGCCGTCATCGGCAGCTCCAGGAACGAAAAAGGCCCCGAGGGGAGGGACAAGGCGGCCCCGCCCGCCGGTCAGGGAAAACGGGCGGGAGCCACTTTGTTCCTCCACGGTACAAAACCGGGAGCGGATCCCGCCACCGCATCCGGAAAGGGTTCACCGACCGTTCAGCTCGACCGGGGTTCATGGCCGGGGTTCACGGCCGGTGTTCATGCCGGGATGCACGACCGGGTTCAGCCCGCCACCGCCTCGTACAGGCTCCACGCGCCGAGCGCGAGCATCAGCAGTGCCGCGATCTGCGTGATCAGCCGCAGTGGCACCTTCTTCATCAGGGCCTTTCCGCCGACGATGCCGAGTCCGGCGACGGCCCACAGGCCGAGCACGGCGCCGAGGCCGACGGAGAGCGGGTCGTCGTAGCGGGCGGCGAGGTTGGCGGTCATGATCTGGGTGAGATCGCCGAACTCGGCGACGAGGATCAGCATGAAGCCCGTACCCGCGACCTTCCAGAAGGACTGGTCGGCGGGCTTCTTGATCTCCTCCTCGCCCTCGTCCCTCTTCAGCAGCAGCATCGCGGCGCCGCCGAGGAAGAGGACGCCCGTGAGGGCGTGCACGATCTGCTGGGGCAGCAGCGTCAGCACGCTGCCGGCGGCGACGGCCAGCACGACGTGCAGCAGGAAGGCGGCGGCGACACCGGCGAAGACGTAGCTCGCGCGGTAGCGGGTGCCGAGGACGAGACCGGCGAGCGCGGTCTTGTCGGGCAGTTCGGCGAGGAAGATGACGCCGAAGACGAGCGCCGTCACGGTGATGCTGATCAAGGTTCCTCAATCGGTCGGGGCTGCCCCACCGAGAGTGTGGTACGTCACGCGATGACACCTCGGCACGGCAGCGCACTCGGCGTCCGTGTCGCGGGGACACGGACGTGCACTGCTTGCCGAAGGTCTCGCTGGCGGTCCTCGAAGGACTCGAGGGTCCGCCTCCGGGCGCCGGCTCAGGCTGGCTGAGCAGTATGTCGACGGTCCGGCAAAGAGCTACTCCCCTTCTGCGCTGCCCATCGTAAGGGATGTGCGGGTTGAGCGGGAAAGGTTGTCATGAACCTTGTTATGACATGAACGCGTCATTATCTTCTTACCGAACGCTCACCCCACGGCAACACGGCCTCGCGAGCATTCCCTGGCTCGCGTCCAAATTCCCGACTCCGCAAGGGAGTTCCCGCATGCCCAGGCTCTACGCGCGTCGACGGCTGAACATACTCGCCGCTCTTACCGCACTCATAGCCTCCGTCGCCCTGCTCGACTCCCCGAGCGCCTCCGCCGCCCTGCCCACGCCGGTCAGCGCCGCCACCGCCCGCAGCTACCTCTCCCAGCTGACCGTGGCCACCGAGAACCGCACCGGCTACCAGCGCTCCCTGTTCCCGACCTGGATCACCATCTCCGGCACCTGCAACACCCGTGAGTGGATTCTCAAGCGGGACGGCACGAACGTCGTCACCGACTCCGCCTGCACCGCCACCAGTGGCAGCTGGTACTCCCCCTACGACGGGGCCACCTGGACCTCCGCCTCCGACGTCGACATCGACCACCTCGTCCCGCTGGCCGAGGCCTGGGACTCCGGCGCGAGCAAGTGGACCACCGCGCAGCGGCAGGCCTTCGCCAACGACGTCACCCGTCCCCAGCTCCTCGCCGTCACCGACAACGTCAACCAGGCCAAGGGCGACCAGGACCCGGCGACCTGGGTCCCGTCCCGGTCCGCCTACGTCTGCACCTACGTCCGCGCCTGGGTGCAGGTGAAGTACTACTACGACCTCTCGGTCGACTCCGCGGAGAAGTCGGCACTGACGAACTACCTGGCGAGCTGCTGACTTCCACCTCCCGCCGCACGACTTGAGACCGCACGGCGACCGCGGACCCGCCGTCGTGGCCGGTCGCGCCCCCGCGGCCGAGCCGCATATCAGATACAGCCCCACGCCCCGGGGGGATCTGCGGCGACCGGCACCCGCAGCCCGCACCAGGGCCAACCGCCGGAGGCCTGGGCACCGCACGCCGAAGTTCACCTCCCGCCGCAGGACTTGAGGCCGCACGGCGACCGCGGACCCGCCGTGGCCGGTCGCGCCCACGCGGCCGAGCCGCATATCAGACACAGCCCCACACCCCTTCGGGAGCTGCGACCACCGGCACCCGCAGCCCGCACCAGGGCCAACCGCCGGAGGCCTGGGCACCGCACGCCGAAGTTCACCTCCCGCCGCAGGGCCTGGGGCCGCACGGCGACCGCGGACCCGCCGTGGCCGGTCGCGCCCCCGCGGCCGAGCCGCATATCAGATACAGCCCCACACCCCCGGCGCGCTGCGGCCACCGGCACCCGCAGCGCGCCCCGGGCCAAACCGCCGGAGGCCTACGCGGCGCGGCGGCGCATGAGGTAGCCCGCCGCCGCGCCCGCGGCGAAAAGGGCCGCGAGCGAGACGGCCGTGGCCAGCCATGTCGGGCCGAGCCACTGGGCGCCGTAGTAGCCGAGGGCGACGCTGTAGGCGGCCCAGGAGAGGCCGGCCAGGGCGGACCAGGGGACGAAGTCGCGGGCTCGGCGGTGGGCGGCGCCGGCGC
This sequence comes from Streptomyces sp. NPDC030820, assembly GCF_055572075.1. Classification (NCBI taxonomy): domain Bacteria; kingdom Bacillati; phylum Actinomycetota; class Actinomycetes; order Kitasatosporales; family Streptomycetaceae; genus Streptomyces; species Streptomyces sp. NPDC030820. The sequence continues at coordinate 754,663 of NZ_JBVIEB010000001.1, read as the reverse complement.
AGAAGGACACGACCGAGCGGCCCGCCGGGGCGAAGCGGGCGAGCACGACCAGCGCGCCGCCGCCCCGAGCCAGGGCATCGCCGAGACGTTCCTGCGCGGTGGTCAGCCGCCGGGAGCGGGCTATCGCCCGGTCCAGCCGCGCACCGCCCCGCCAGGCCAGCCGGTACGCCACCAGATCGCCGAGGACCGAGGCGGTCGCCGCGGAGAGGATCAGAACCAGGAGGTCCGGAACGTCGCGCGGAACGCGGCCGGCCGCCGCGCCCGAGCCCGCCGCCGCTGCCGTACCCGCCGTGATGACGAGCACGCCGCTCGGCAGCACCGGCACGAACACGTCGAGCAGCACGGACATGACGACCGCGGCATAGATCCACGGTCCGGCGGCCAATGCCCCCACATTCTCGAACACCACGACTCCCGTTGCTCCCCCGTTGACAGCCATACAGCGTACGCCGGGGTGTGACAGAAGGGGCTAGGGGGGCGAACAAGAAGCCAGGCTGGTTTCCGGGGCCTCCGACACGCTCTGTCACCCGAACAGCGCACGCTGTGCGGCGGGGCCATGCCACGTCCGTAGCAATGGAGAGAGGCCTGTCCCGAAACATCGGGAACAAATCCGAACGAAACGGCGCATGAGCGCAGAAAAAGGTGCACATCATGGTGGCAGCAGCCATATACGCGGGCACCCTCGCCGCAGCCCTGTTCGCGTCCGGGACCGCAAGCACCGCCCACACCTCCTCGCTGGAGACCTACGGCGTGTTCTCACCTCCGGCCGCGACCGACAAGTCGAACGCGGTGGTGTACGACCAGAGCCTCGTCCCGACGGGCGCCCTGATCCGGGTCCGCCAGATCACCCAGCCGAGCGGTGCCACGACCGTCGAGCTGTGGGTGGCCGGCGTCAAGCCCAACCATCTCTTCGGGGTCCACGTCCACCAGAAGGCCTGCGGCGCCGACCCTGCCGCCGCCGGCAAGCACTACCAGAACCACCCCGGCATGGACGCCGCCCACGTCAACAAGGACAACGAGGTCTGGCTGGACTTCAAGTCCAACGCGAACGGGATCGGCAGTGCCACCGCCAAGCACACCTGGGCCTTCCGGAAGGGCCAGGCGGGTTCGGTGGTGATCCACAAGGAGCCCGGCACCAAGGGCAGCCGGGTGGCCTGCGTCACCGTGCCGTTCGGCGGGACGTCGTAGCACACTGGAGACCGAACGGCGCCCTTCCCCCGCGTGGCCGGGAAGGGCGCCGACGCCGGGTCAGGCCGCTATCGGGGTGTGCTCGGTGGCGTCCCGGCCGTCCACGGCGGTGCGGCGGGCGACGAACCGGTCGAGCCCGAAGGCGCCGGACCCGGTGAAGGCCAGCAGGAAGAAGGCCCAGCAGAACAGGACCGACAGCTCGCCGCCGTTCTGGATGGGCCACAGCGCGGCCTGCTGGTGCACGTCGAAGTAGGCGTACGCCATCGAGCCCGAGGCGATCAGCGCGGCCCCGCGGGTGCCGAGGCCGAGGAGCACCAGGCCGCCGGCGAGCAGCTGGATCACGGCCGCGTACCAGCCGGGCCAGGTGCCGGTCGGGATCGTGCCGCCCTGGGTGCCGGCGGCACCGCCGAGGACGCCGAAGAGGGACGCGGCGCCGTGCACGGCGAAGAGCAGACCTACGACGATGCGGAAGAGCCCGAGGACATAGGGCTGAGCGGAGTTGAGGCGTGCGGTCATGAGGGGGGTTCTCCTCTTCGGTGTCGGTCGGACCGGCCGGGGACGTCCAAGTGGCCGGTCGTGGGGGTGCGGCGGTACCGAATGAGGGACCCAGGTTAGGGCCGCCTAATCAATGCTTGCAAGTTCAACATTCGGCCATCGCTCCGGCGCCACTTGCGGCTCGGCTTCGGCGAATGCCGCCCAGTGCACGCCTTCCGTGGGCAGCCGAAGGCGAACCTCCTTGTGTGCGCGTGATCTTGATGCTCCATCAGGCAATACGGCCGCCGGGTCACATCCAGCCCTCCGGTCTCACAGCCGTCCGCCAAGTGCGGTCGGCAGCCGCCCTGTACGAGCAGTCCGGCGGGCAACTCGTCGGCCGTACACCGCGGACGGCGCGGTTCATCATGCTCTGCTGGCCCAACGCCCTTGCTTCTGGGCAGAGTTGACCGTCATGCCGGATTATGGGGGTGGTGCGGCGGAGCCGCACATCAAACGCGGCCCCGCCCCTACGGGGTGCTTCGCACCGACTGCCCCCGCACTTCCAGCCCCCCGAGCAGCTCCGCCGTGGCCTCGGCCACCGCGGCCACCGCGCGGTCGAAGACCTCGCGGTTGTGCGCTGCGGGGGCCCGGAATCCCGAAACCTTCCGCACGTACTGCAGCGCGGCGGCGCGGATGTCCTCCTCCGTGGCCTCGTCGGGCAGCACGGGCGGACGCAGCGTCTTGATACTCCGGCACATGCCCCCAGTCTCACGCACCCCGCGTCAAGGTGCGAGGATCGCGCCGAAGGCGGCCACCGATCCCCGGGGCCGACCGACGAGAGGAACCTCCTCATGACCACCGAGCACACCGTGGCCGTCCTCGGCCCCGGCGGCACCGGCGGACTCCTCGCCGCCCTGCTCTCCCGCTCCGGCCACCGCGTCGTCTGCCTGGCCCAGGACCGCACGGCCGACACCCTGCGCCGTACCGGAATCACGGTCCGCAGCCCACAGTTCGGCGAGTTCACCGCCCCGGTCGAGGCGGACACCGAGCTGCGCGAGCCGGTGGACGCCTGCCTCATCGCCGTCAAGCACACCGCGCTGGACGCCGCCCTCACCCGGGTGCCGCCGCAGGCTCTGGGCGACGCCCTCGTCGTACCGCTCCTGAACGGCGTCGAACACCCCGGCCGGCTCCGCGCCCGTTACGGTCCCGACCGGGTCGCCCCGGCGGTGATCCGCGTGGAGTCCACCCGGGTCGCCCCGGGGGTGATCGAACACGGGAGCCCGTTCACGGAGATGGACCTGGCCGGGGACGCCGTGCCCCGCCCCCGTCTCGACGGCCTCGCGGCCACCCTCGTCTCCGCCGGTGTGACGGCCCGCGTGGTCGAGGACGAGACGGCGGCTCTGTGGGCCAAGATGGCGTTCCTCGCCCCCTTCGCCCTGCTCACCACGCGGTACGCCCTCCCCCTCGGCGAGGCCCGCACCCGGCACCGCGAGGAGCTGGAGTCCCTGGTCGCCGAGACCGCCGCGGTCAGCCGCGCCTGCGGCGCCCCCGCCGACCCGGCTCAGGCGCTGGCCCGGTACGACGCCTTCCCGCCCGGCGCCAAGTCGTCCATGCAGCGCGACGCCGAGGCGGGCCGCCCGCTCGAACTCGACGCCATCGGCGGGGCGCTGCTGCGCGCGGCGGACCGGCACGGCGTGCCGGTGCCGGTGACGGCCCGCCTGGTGGACGAACTGCGGTCCGCCGGCCACTGATGAAGGCCCACGTCGGCTCAGTGGGTCAGCAGCCACTGAGCCGGCACCAGATGCGCCACGTCGAGTCCGCCCGCGCTGATCAGCATGCCGCACCCCTGGCCGCCCGAACGGCAGGCGCTGCACACGGCACTGGGAAGCCGGCGGGCCCGGCCGAGGCCCCGCCCACCCGTTCGCGTGAACCTCACAAACGAACTCGCCCCCCAAAATCGAACAGGCGTAGCATTGGCGTGTGGCAACGACCTATGAATTCCCCAGTGACCTCCTCGCCGGTCAGGAGGAGCTGCATCAGGTCCGGGCCGAGCTGTCGGCCCTGCTCAAGCGCCTGCCCTGGTCGGTCGAGCCGATGGACGGCTTCAGCGACGACACCGGCTGGCGGAAGGTGGAGCGGCCCGCGTCCCCGGGCTGGACGGCGGACGAGCAGGCCGAGGTGGAGAAGCTGCGCCGCCGCGAGCACGAACTCGCGGTCTTCGTCAGCACACACCGCTTCTGGGCCGAGGTCTCGGCAGCGGACCGCATGGACGCCCGCACCAGGCTGAAACACGCACACAAGCAGCAGCCGTCAGGAGAGGAATGAGAAGAGCCCCCAGCCGCGTTGGCTGGGGGCTCCATCGGTGGGCGCGGACGGTTTCGAACCGCCGACATCCTGCTTGTAAGGCAGGCGCTCTACCCCTGAGCTACGCACCCGGACACCTGGGCCGCGCGCCCAGGACGAGTCGACAGCCTACCTTGCCGGAACCGGTGCACGGCAAACCCGTGACGCGGTGTGCGGGGGTTATCCCCACCCCGGTCCGGGAGCCGTCCTCATCGCCCCGCCCGCCCGGGCTCCCTTACGGTCCTCGCAGACCGAATCTCAGGGGGAGTTCCCGCATGACCCGTTCCGTTCCTGTCCGCGCCGCCGCCCTGGCCGTCGTCACCGGTGTGCTGGTCGCCACGGTCAGTGCCTGTGGCGCCTCCGCCGACGACGACACGCACCCGGACCACCGGTCCTTCGCCCTGCACGGCCGCACCCTCACGATCGACTCCGACGACTCCGCGCTGGAGGTCGTCGCCACCGACTCCGCCAAGGCCGGCACGGTCGAGGTCACCCGGTGGTTCCAGGGATCCGTCGTCGTCGGCCACAGTCCCACGCTGCGCTGGTCCTTCCAGGACGACCGGCTGGTGCTGCGGGTGCACTGCTCGGGCTTCATCGCCGACTGCTCGGCCCGGCACCGGATCGAGGTGCCGCGCGGAATCAGCGTGAAGGTCGACAACGGGGACGGCGGCGTGCGAGCACAGGGGTTCCGGGATCCGCTCAGTGTCGACACCGCCGACGGCTCCGTACGCGTCACCGACTCCAGCGGGCCGCTCGACCTGAAGTCGACCGACGGTTCGGTCCGCGCGGACGTCTCCTCGCGCCGGGTGAAGGCCGGCTCCGCCGACGGCTCCGTGCAGGTCCTGCTGTCCGGTGTGCCCGACCTGGTGGACGCCTCCAGCACCGACGGCTCGGTGACGGTCGCCGTGCCCCGGGGCGCGTACCGGGTGTCGGCCGGTTCCGACGACGGCGTGGTGTCGGTGTCCGTGCCCCGCGACGACCGCAGCCCGCACCGGGTTTCGGCCCACTCCTCGGACGGAGAGGTCACGGTCCGCACAGGAAAGTGAGGGCGCCGAGCGCGAACTGACCGGCCCATGTGTTTCGTCTACAACGGGTGGGAGAATGACACCAGCCACGGCGGACCACAGCACGGGAGAGGGATGTGACGGCGACACCGGGCACGCCAGCGACGCGGTCGTACCCGCCGTCGACCGTACGGGCCCGGTCCGGGTCCACGGCCCTGCGCGACACCCTCACCCTGCTGGGCCTGCCGGTCCTGGCCGCGCTCGCCCTGCCCGCCGCGTTCGCCGGCGGCGGCACCCGGCGCTGGTTCGGCGGCCGGGCGGAGAGCCAACGGGCCGAGGCGCAGGCCGCGAAGGACGCCGCGGCGGCCGCGTTCTACGAACTGGACACCGCCCAGCGCGACCTGCGGATCTCCATCGAGACCATCACGGCCGTGGACGACTCGCCCGCCGCCCGCCGTGCCGTCGCCGACTTCGCGGCGCTCGGGCAGCGCATCGACGAGGCCAGCCAGCGCTACATCCAGGCCGTCGACGCCCATGACCTGGACCGGGACGATCTGGAGGCCGCCGCGGCCGCCCGGGCGCGCGCGGAGCTGACGTCCGCCAAGGACGAGCTGCTCCGGGTCAGACAGGAGCTGGACCGTTTCGGCAGCTCGCTCGGGCCGCTGCTCGGCAAGGCCGAGACCCAGCTGGCCCGGGTGGCGCCCGCCGTGGAGCGGGCCCGGCAAGCGCTGCTCGGCGCGAGCAACGCCCTGGACGCCGTACGGGAGCAGGGGCTGCGCGCCGACGACCTGGCCGGCCGGCTCGCGGCCCTCTCCCCCGAGCTGACCAAGCTGAACCAGGGCGCCGGGCAGCACGGCGTGGCACAGACGCTGGAGCGGGCCGAGCGGGTGCAGCGGGAGGCCGGGGCGATCCGGGCCGAGGCCGAGCGGCTGCCGGAGAAGGCCGCCGAGATCGACCACCGGCTGGTCAGCCTGCGCACCCGGGCCCAGGCGCTCACCACCAGGGCCGGGCAGGTGGACCCGGTGCTGAGCGAGCTGCGCCGCCGGTTCGCGGCCGCGTGCTGGCAGGATCTGCAGCACGTGCCCGAGCAGGCCGCGGAGAACGTACGGCAGGCCGAGCTCAAGCTCCGCGAGGCCCAGGCGGCGCGGGACGCCCAGCGCTGGCCGGACGCCACGTCGCTGTTGTCGACGGTACGGGCCCTGCTGAACGCCACCGACGAGGCCGTGTCGGCCGCGGGTGACCGGCTGCGGCGGCTGAACGAGGTGCAGAAGGATCCGCAGACGGAGATCGAGCGCACCCGGTTCGCGATCCGGGACGCCCAGCGGCTGGCCATGACCGGCCGTACGACCCCCGATCCCCGGCATGCCCGGCCGCTGGACGACGCGGTGGGGCGGCTGGAGCGGGCGATCGGTTCGCTGGAGACCGGCCGGCATCCCGACTACTGGCACTTCCTGACCGAGACGGATGCGGTGCGGCAGACGGTGGCGCGGGTGGTGGCGCAGATTCGCGGGGAGCGTGGGGGCCACTGAGGGGGCCCACCGCACTGGTATGTGTGTTGCCGCGTGGGTCGGGCAGGCGGATATTGGGTGGACGGATGGCCTCCGCTAGCGCCCGAGGGAGGCGGATATGGCCACACACGCAGCGCACACGCGGGACACGGGGCCGCGACGGCGGATCGAGTTCGACCAGCACCTGCCCGTCGACCACCGGCTGAACACGGTCTACCGGATCGGCGCGGGCCTGATCGGCGCGTTCCTCGTCGCCTTCGGCATCCTGGGTCTGATCAACCACATCGGCTTCTTCGACACCGGCGGTGCCACTGTCGCCGGGCTGAACACCAACGGAACGCTGAGCGTGCTGTCGATCGTCGTCGGCGCGATCCTGCTGGCCGGCATGGTGATCGGCGGAAACGTGGCGTCCACGCTGAACATGGTGTTCGGGGTGCTGTTCCTGCTGAGCGGCTTCCTGAGCCTCGGCCTGCTGGACACCACGCACAATTTCCTGGCGTTCAAGATCCAGAACGTGTTCTTCAGTTTCATCGTGGGCCTGCTGCTGATGACCTTCGGCATGTACGGCCGGGTCGGCTCGACCCTGCCGCACGACAACCCCTACTGGCGGGCCCGGCACCCGGATGCCGTCGAGCGTGAGCAGGCCGGGCAGTAATCTGTGGCCATGCCTCGCTATGAGTACCGCTGCCGCACCTGCGGCGACACGTTCGAACTGAGCCGTCCCATGGCCGAGTCCGCCGCCCCCGCGACGTGCCCTGCCGGGCATGACGACACCGTCAAGTTGCTGTCGACGGTGGCGGTGGGCGGTACGGCGTCTGCTCCGGCGCCGGGTGGGGGCGGCGGTGGCTGTTGTGGCGGAGGCTGCTGCGGTTAGTCGCCTCCGGGGGGCCGCGAACGCAGCCCCGCGCCCCTAGGCCGGCTGCCGTGCCGCTCTCAGGAACTCCCGTACGATCCTCTCCCCCGCCAGCACCCCCCGCTCGGGCAGCGCGCTGATCTCCGGAGCGATCCAACCGGTGTCGGCCAGCTCCCCATGCCCCGGGCGCCAGCCGCGGTCGGCGGCGAGGAGGAGGTCGGCGTCCAGAAGGGAGTCCCCGGCGGCCAGCGTGAGCTCGGCACCGCTGCGGCGGGCGATCTCACGGACGGCTGCGCTCTTGGTGAGCGGCTTCGGGACGGCGTAGATCTTGCGGCCCTGGAGCGAGACGGTCCAGCCGCGGTTCTCCGCCCACACGGCCAGCTCCTTCACCCAGTCCTCGGGCAGCAGCTCGCGCTCGACGACGAGGTAGGTGAACAGGTCCTCCGCGATGCGGTGCTTGCGCACCCAGGCCGGGTCCGCCGAGCGCATCAGATGGTCGTGGACCTCGGCCAGCGGCGCGCACTCGTCGGCGAGGCGGGCGAGCACACCGGCGTGCCAGTCGGTGTCCGTCACACCGTCGACCAGCAGATGGCCGCCGTTGGCGCAGATCGCGTACTTCGGGGGCGGCCCGGGCAGGTTGATCCGCTGGTACTGCTTGCGGGTGCGCGTCGTCGTCGGGACGAAGACGGCCGTGTCGCCGAGGTCGGTGAGCAGCTGGGCCGCCGTCTCCGTCATGTAGGAGAGCGGCTTGGCCTCGTGCACCTCCACGCACAGCAGCCGGGGCGCCCGCGCGTCCGGCATGGTCAGCGCGAGGGCCGCGGAGGAGTAGATCAGCGTACGGTCGAGGTCGCTCGCCACCAGCACCGGCATCAGACGGTCACCGCCTTGCCGTCGGCGCCCGTGGCACCGCGCGTGTACTTGGGGTGGATCAATCCGACGCAGGTGTACGGCAGCTCACCGACCTCCTCGACCGGCACGCCCCGTTGCTCGGCGAGCATGCGCACGTGGTCGAGGTCGGCGCCGGCCCCTGCGCGGGCCAGGATCTTCCAGGGCACCCGGCGCAGCAGCACCCGGGTGGTCTCGCCGACGCCGGGCTTGACGAGGTTCACGTCGTGGATGCCGTACTCCTCGCTGATCCGCTCCACGGCGCGCCAGCCGGCCCAGGTCGGGGCGCGGTCCTCGGCCATCAGTTCCTTGACCGCGGTGTCGACGGTGTCGGTGACCTCCGGGAAGCGGGCGGAGACGGCGTCGAGGAAAGCCACGGAGACGTCGGCGCCGGCGAGTTCGCGGTAGAACTTCGCGCCGTGGAAGTCACCCGGGCCGACCAGGTCGGCGCGCAGGACGGTCCGCGATATCAGCCCGGAGACCGTCGAGTTGAGGCAGGCGGAGGGGATGAGGAAGTCCTCGCGGGTGCCGTAGGTGCGCACGCAGGCGCCCGGGTCGGCGAGTACGGCGATCTCCGGGTCGAAGCCGGTGACGCCCTCCCTCGCCTCGAACTCCTCGATGGCCTGGGCGAGTTCGCGGGTGATGGCGCCCTTGCCGGTCCAGCCGTCGACGAACACGACGTCCCGCGGGTCGTGGTGGGCGGCGAGCCAGCGCAGCGCGTTGGCGTCGATGCCCCGGCCGCGCACGATCGACACCGCGTAGTGCGGAAGGTCCAGGCCGTGCCGGAACTGCGCCCAGCGGCGCATGAGGATGCCGACCGGGGTGCCCGCGCGGGCGAGCGAGACCAGCACCGGGCGCGGCGACCGCTCGGCGATGACAGCCTCGGTGACCACGCCGACGGCCTGCGCGATCCGGGCGGCGGAGGTGTCGAGGGCCGCGTGGAACAGCTCCTGGTACTGCTCGCTGGGCTGGTACTCCACCGGCAGCGACTCCGCGTAGTGCGCGCCGCCGCTCTGGATGGCCTCCTCCCGCTCCTCGGTCGGCGCCTCCAGCGTGACGTCGGAGAGGTCCTGGAGCAGCCAGCCGACCTCCTCGGGCGCGTAGGAGGAGAATGCGGGGCCACGGAGGGGCTCGGGCAGCATGGCCGGCCTTTCGGAAGCGGCGTGCGGTACGTACGACGGGACGACCGCGAGCAGGACGTGCGGGGTGTGTGCGGCGAGGCAGGCCAGCAGGCCGTCGGGCGCGTGCAGGGCGGGGGTGTCGGCGACGGAATCGACCACGGCGACCACGGCGTCGAAGCCACCGCCCGCGACGTTGTAGGCGTACCGCTCGCCGGGCCCGTCGGCCGGGTCGTCGTGCGCGGGGAAGACCAGCCGGGTACGGATCGCATACCCCGGGTCGTCCAGCGCGAGGACGGGCGAGCGGGTGGTGGTGGAGAACCGCACCTCGGCCGGTATGACCTGCTCCAGCTCACGGGCGAGGCGCAGGGGCGCGTACATCAGCTCCTCGAAGCCGAGCACGAGGACACGCCGGGCGGAGGCGGGCAGGGCGTCGGCCGTTCGGGCGGCCATGGCGGGCAGCGCGGACTCCAGGCGGGCCCGGTGGACGGGCGTGAAGCCGTGCCGGCCGCCGTCGGGCAGGCCCGGGGGCCAGTGGAGCTCCAACCGGGTGACACGGCCGTACGACGGCTCGGGCGAGCCGTGCCGCCGGTCGTGCTCGGCGACCAGCCGCTGCCCCTTGTCCAGCACGCCCTCCGGGAGCCGTACGGTCCCGGTGGCAGCGGCGATCAGGTCCACCCGGGCGCCGATCTCGCCGGCGAATCGATCCATCCGGTCGGCGTCCTCGGGCGAGCGCATGTCGACCAGCGCGACCACGACGTAACGCTTGCGCGGATAGCGTTCGTGCAGCTCACGGATGGTGTTCAGGACCGTGTTCCCGGTGGAGAACTCGTCGTCGACCAGGACCAGCGGACCGTCTCCGGTCAGCAGGCCGGGATCCTCGGGGAGCAGCAGATGGGAGGTGGCGTGCGAGTGGCTCTCCTCGAAGCCGGCCGCACGGGCGAGGCCGGCCACCGGCCGACGCGTGGAGTGCAGGTACGGCGCCGTACCCAGACCGTCGGCCACGGCGTGGCCGAGGCCCGTCGCGGTCTCCGCATAACCCAGGACCACGGCACCGGCGGCCTCGGCGTCACCGAGCAGTTCATGGACGCGTCGGCCCAGGCGGTGGCCGTGCCCGTACACCACCGTCGGCGACTGCGGAACATGCTTGCCGAGCACGTTCGACACCAGCAGATGGGCCCGCTTCGGATTGCGCCGCAGGGCGAGCCCGAGCAGGGCCCGCAGGCCGTCCTCCCCCACGAGTTCGACCCCGAGCCGCTCGGCGACCCAGCTGCCGGACCAGACCCCGTGGTTCAGTGCGTTCTTCATGCGTTCCTTATTCCGGCGGCCAGAAGCTCCACGAAGCCGACGTCCTCATGGGCCACGCCGAAGGCCTCGGCGCGCAGCAGGGTCCGCTCCGCCCAGGCGCGGTGCGGCTTCACCTCGTTCATCTTGTTCGTGTAGGCCGACCGGAGTACACCCCCGCCGCCGCGTTCCGGCCGCAGGATGTCCTGGGCGTCGCTGTACTCCTCGTGGCTGACCACGGACAGCGCGTGGACGGGCAGCACATGGGAGGGGTGGATGCAGGTCTTGCCGAGCAGGCCGTTGGCCTGGTCGAGGGAGATCTCCCGCAGCAGTCCGTCCATGGCGTGCTCGATCAGCCTCTCGCGCAGCTCGACGGCCTGCACCTCCAGGAAGGGGCTCTGCCTCAGCTGCGGCTTGAACATGCGCTCGGAGACCCGGAAGTACTCCCACACGGGCCCGGTCACGGTGAATCCGGTGCCGTCGGCCCGGCCCAGCATGTTCACGACGTCGGCGATCACCGAGGCGACGACCTGCACGTCGTAGGCGGTCATGTCGGGCGCGCGGCGCAGGCCGTAGGAGGAGCAGAAGTCGGTCACGCCCAGGCGCAGGGCGAGCACCCGGTCGCGGTACTTGTCGACCGCGCGGGCGATGCCCTCCAGGGTGTCCACGCGGGACTCGCGGTAGAGCAGCTCCGGGGACTCCAGGACGGGCATGGCGAACAGCCGGCGTCCACCGGCCGCCTCGGCGGCCGTCAGGGCCTCCAGGAAGGGGATGCCGCGCTCCTCGGTGAACTTCGGCAGCACGAATCCGGACAGCAGGCGCACGGACGCGCCGAGGCGCCGTACGAGGTCGGGGACCTGCTCGGGGGTGCGCACCCGGATGAAGAGCAGCGGGGGCTCTGCGCCGGGCCGGGCGGCCAGGTCGGCGAACTGCCGGACGAGGTTCTCCTCGCCGGCCACGACGTCCGCGTCGTCGATCGAGTCCTCCAGGCACAGCACCATCGAGACCACGCCGTTCCCGGCCTGCTTGACGATGTCGTCGGCGAGCCGCGGCCGGGTGGCCGGGCTGTACAGGGTGGCGCCGAGGGCGGTGGCGAGCAGCCGGGCCGGAGAGTCGGCGGTGAACGCGCACGGCTCCCGGTGGAAGAGGCGCTGCCGCACCTCGGGGGCGATGTGCCCGAAATGACGCATAGAACTCCCCCAGGGCGATGAGCCCGAGTCTCAGTGTTCGGTAAAGGGTGGCCGGTAATAGTACGTAGGGATTGATGTCAGAGGTTCCCGGCGGGCATGAATTTCCGGTAACTCGCCCGTGTCGGCGGCGCGCTGGGACACCACCCCCGCATTGTCGTGGCCAGGACCGAGAAGGCAGGATGACCGCATGACGCACGCGATGCTGAAGGGGTCGAACGTCCCGCTGGAAGCCACCACGGTCCGCGCCGTGCTGCGCTGGGCGCCCGGGCAGGAGGTTCCGGACGTGGACGCCTCGGCGCTGCTGCTGGGCCCCGACGGCCGTGTGCGCTCCGACGAGGACTTCGTCTTCTACAACCAGCCCCGGCACCCCTCCGGAAAGGTGTGGCGGCTGGGCAAGAAGCGCGTCGCCGAGGGGCTGACCGACACGATCCAGACGGACCTGCCCGGCGTGGAGCCGGACGTCGGCCGGATCCTGCTGGTCGCGTCCGCGGACGGGATCACCTTCGACCGGGTGCCGGCGCTGTGCATCCTGCTGTACGACGCCGCGGTCGCCGACGCCGAGCCGCTGGCCCGGTTCGAGATCAAGCCGGAGACGGGTGCGGAGACGGCGCTGATCTGCGGTGAGCTGTACCGGCGCGGGGAGGGCTGGAAGTTCCGCGCGCTGGGCGAGGGGTATTCGAACGGGCTGAAGGGGCTCGCGACGGACTTCGGTATCTCGGTGGACGAGTCCGAGGAGATGCCTCCGGCGGTTCCGCAGCAGCCGCCGGCATACGGCTATCCGCAGCCGACGTCGGCGCCCCCGGCGTATGGGTACCCTCAGCCGGTGCCGGTGCCTGCCGGGCCGGTGGATCCGAGCTTCCGGTTGCCTCCGCAGGGGCCGCAGTTCATCGGGCGGTGAGTGCGCCTACCGGCTCACCTGTCCACCTTCGTCTTGTAGCCCCTGCCCCACTGCAGCCCCCACCCGTACAACCGGTCCAGCTCCCCCTGGAAGCCGTACACGAACTTCACCTCTCGGCGTACGACCAGCTCGCCCTTGACGTTCTCGATCATCACCACCGCGCACGAGCGGGCCTGCGGATGCCGCTCGTCCAGGCCTATCTCGATGCGAGGACCGTTGCTGGGGTAGAGAGTCACGATCGCGTGCGTCCGGTCGAAGGCCGGGGTCTGGTCGTAGATGTAGACGAAGACCAGCAGGCGCTTGATGGCGTCGCGGTGGTCGAGGTTGACGTACATCGTCTCGCCGGACGCCGAGCCGAACCGGTCGTCGCCGCTGAGCTTGATGTACGGCGGTGCGTTGACGTCGCCGAGGTAGTTGCCGAGGGGCTGGACGACGCCCTTGGTGCCGTCGGTCAGTTCGTAGAGGCAGCCCAGGTCGAGGTCGACGTTGACCATGCTCTGGCCGTGGCCGAGGACCTCTGGTGGCCTGAGGGCCTTGAAGGGGTGCCTCAGCAGGCTGGTGCGCTGGTTGCTGTCGAAGTCGGAGGTGCGCATCCGCCAGGTGAGGTTGATGCGCAGATGGCCGGTGGCCGCGTCCTGCTTGGTGAGGGACACCGTCTGGTGCCGCCTGGTCAGTTCTATGGAGTTCGTCGAGGCGTTGCCCGCGTCGAATTCGGCGGCGCTGGCGCCCCGCAGCCCGTCGAAGAATCCCATTCCCGCCCCCAGGTGCTCATGTACTCGTTCACCACGCCGTCGGGGCGGCCGACCGCGTCGGCCGCCCCGATTCAGAGCGTTCCTCGCCCGGCGGGGTGTCACACCCCGTCACGGCCCGGATCTGTCCCGTAGGGGACCCGGCTCACACCCCTGAGGAGACCTCGGCCTTCTCGTCGGTGCCCTCGCCCTCGGCCGCCAGTGCGCGGTTGCGGCGGACGGAGGACCAGAAGGACAGGGCGATCAGGATGACACCGACGAGTCCGGTGATGACCTCGTTGATCTCGTACTGGATGGTGACCATGAGGATCACGGCCAGGGCGCCGATGGCGTAGTGGGCGCCGTGCTCCAGGAAGACGTAGTCGTCGAGGGTGCCCTGGCGGACCAGGTAGACCGTGAGCGAGCGGACGTACATCGCGCCGATGCCGAGGCCGAGGGCCATCATCACGATGTCGTTGGTGATGGCGAAGGCGCCGATCACGCCGTCGAAGGAGAAGGACGCGTCCAGGACCTCCAGGTAGAGGAACATGAAGAACGCGGCCTGGCCGGCCAGCAGCACCGCCGACTTCTTCTTGCCGGTGCGGGCGGCCTCTTCCTCCTCCTCGTGCTCGCGCTCCTCCTCTTCCTCCAGCCGGTCCTCGAAGTAGCCGGACAGGCCGCCGACGATCATGTACGTGATCAGGCCGGCGATGCCGGCGATCAGGACCGTCTGCGCCTTGTCGACATGGGCGCCGCCGTGCTGGTGGGCGTAGGTGGCGAAGGTGAAGGAGGTGATCAGCAGGACGATCAGGGCGATGCAGACCGCCAGCATGTCGACCTTGCCGAGCTTGGCGAGCGGGCGCTCGATCCAGCGCAGCCACTGGATGTCCCGGTCCTCGAAGATGAAGTCCAGGAAGATCATCAGCAGGAACATTCCGCCGAACGCGGCGATCGCCGGGTGGGCGTCGGTGACCAGCTGCTGGTAGCGGTCCTTGTCGGTGAGGGCCAGGTGGACCGCGTCGTAGGGGTTGAGCTTGGCGGTGAGGGCGACGATCACGACGGGGAAGACCAGCCGCATGCCGAACACCGCGATGAGAACGCCGACCGTGAGGAAGATCTTCTGCCAGAAGGCGTTCATCTTCTTCAGGATGCCGGCGTTGACCACCGCGTTGTCGAACGACAGCGAGATCTCGAGGATGGCCAGGATCGCAACGACGCCGAAGGCCTCCCACCCCCCGTAGAAGACCGCGGCGACCAGGCCGAGCGCGGTGACCGCGAACGACCAGCCGAAGGTTTTCAGAAGCACTGGCTACCCCATCTTGTCGGTACGGGTCTCCCCCGTGCCGTACTCGGCTTTGCGAAACATTGACCCCGAGTCTAGAGGGACACGCTGCCGGCCGTACCGCCCAGGGCCGCTACGAGACATTCACCCCGAAGTCGAGGGCGATGCCGCGCAGGCCCGACGCATACCCCTGCCCGACGGCGCGGAACTTCCATTCGCCCTGGTAGCGGTACAGCTCGCCGAAGATCATGGCGGTCTCGGTGGAGGCGTCCTCGCTCAGGTCGTAGCGGGCCAGTTCCTGGCCGTCGGCCTGGTTCACGACCCGGATGAAGGCGTTGGAGACCTGGCCGAAGGTCTGGCCGCGCTCGTCCGCCATGTGGATGGAGACCGGGAAGACGATCTTCTCGCAGTGCGCCGGCACCTTGCCGAGGTCCACCAGGATCGACTCGTCGTCGCCCTCGCCCTCACCGGTGAGGTTGTCGCCGGTGTGCTCGACCGAGCCGTCGGGGCTCTTGAGCTGGTTGTAGAAGACGAACCACTCGTCGCCCAGGACGCGGTTGCCGGCGCCGCACAGCAGCGCACTGGCGTCCAGGTCGAAGGGGGCGCCGGTGGTGGAACGCGCGTCCCAGCCGAGGCCGATCATGACGTTGGTGAGATTCGGTGCGGCTTTCGAGAGGGAGACATTGCCTCCCTTGGCGAGCGTGACGCCCATGATTGCTGGTCCTCCCCTAGTGGTGCTTCCCTGGTTGTCCTGCGCGTCCGGCGCCGCCCGTAAACGGTGCGGCGCCGGACGGTGCAGGTGTCCTGACCCTGCCGGGATCAGACGTTGACGCCGAAGTCCTGCGCGATGCCGCGCAGGCCCGAGGCGTAGCCCTGGCCGATGGCGCGGAACTTCCACTCCGCCCCGTGCCGGTAGAGCTCGCCGAAGACCATGGCGGTCTCGGTGGAGGCGTCCTCGCTCAGGTCGTAGCGGGCGATCTCCTGCTGGTTGGCCTGGTTCACGACGCGGATGAAGGCGTTGCGGACCTGGCCGAAGGATTGCTGGCGGTTCTCTGCGTCGTAGATCGACACCGGGAAGACGATCTTCTCGATGTCGGCCGGGACGCCGGACAGGTTGACCTTGATCTGCTCGTCGTCCCCCTCGCCCTCACCGGTGAGGTTGTCACCGGTGTGCTCGACCGAGCCGTCGGGGCTCTTGAGGTTGTTGAAGAAGACGAAGTGCTGGTCGCTGGCGACCTTGCCGGAGTTGTTCAGCAGCAGCGCGCTGGCGTCGAGGTCGAAGTCGGAGCCGGTCGTGGTGCGCACGTCCCACCCCAGACCGACGATGACGGCGGTCAGGCCCGGGGCCTCCTTCGTCAGCGATACGTTGCCGCCCTTGCTGAGGCTGACTCCCACGGGTCCTCCATGTGGTGTCCAGGGGCGGGGAGCCCCGTCGTGCTTCGGATATGGGATCAACGAGCCGATCCTAGTGACGGGTTCCCGCCCCCCGCAGACCCTGGACCCGGAGCATCACAGGTGTCGGCCACGGTCGGCCTACAGGGGCCTACAGGGTGTCGAGCGCCTTCACGTAGTCGTTCAGGTCGCGCGCGTCCGGCAGGCCGTTGACCACGGTCCACCGCACGACGCCTTCCTTGTCGATGATGAAGGTGCCCCGGACGGCGCATCCCTTGTCCTCGTCGAAGACGCCGTACGCGCGCGAGACGTTGCCGTGCGGCCAGAAGTCGCTGAGCAGCGGGTACTCCAGGCCCTCCTGCTCGGCGAAGACGCGCAGGGTGTGGATGGAGTCGTTGGAGACGGCGAGCAGCTGGGTGTCGCGGCCTTCGAACCTCGGCAGGTTGTCGCGCAGCTCGCACAGTTCGCCGGTGCACACGCCGGTGAAGGCGAAGGGGTAGAAGAGCAGGACCACGTTCTTCTCGCCGCGGAAGTCCGAGAGCTTCACGCTCCGGCCGTGGTTGTCCTTGAGCTCGAAGTCGGGCGCCTTGTCGCCGACCTGGATCGCCATCGTCGTGCATCCCTTCGGTGGGCCGTTCGGGTGAGCGCACAGCACACGCTCGGGTCCACCCTACGCAGCGATCACCGGGGCCTTCCGGACGGGCTGGGGCGAAATCCAGCCCGTCCGGTGGTGGGAAGAGGAGATCACCTCTTGGACTTGGCCGCCTTCGGCGTGGCCAGCCGGCTGCCGCTCCAGTCCTTGCCCACGCTGACGCTCTTCGAGGCCGTCAGGCCGGCCGTCGTGGCGGCGTCCTGGATGTCGCTCGGCTCGACGTACCCCGTACGGCCGGTCTTCGGCGTCAGGAGCAGGATCGCGCCACCCTCTTCGATGTACGTGGTGGCATCCACCAGCGCATCCGTCAGGTCGCCGTCGTCATCACGGAACCACAGCACAACGGCGTCGGCCACGTCGTCGTACTCCTCGTCCATCAGGTCGCCCTCGATGGTTTCCTCGATGGCCTCGCGGAGCTCCTGATCGACGTCGTCGTCGTAGCCGATCTCCTGGACCACCTGCCCGGGCTGGAACCCCAGCCTGGCGGCAGGGTTCGTCCGCTCCTCCGCGTGGTCCGCGGTCGCGCTCACGGGTTGCCTCCTGATCATGTCTTGGTGAGTATCTCAGCCACGCGCGTGCGCGAAGCATTGGCCGTAGTCCACACGGGCGGGGCGGATCGCGCAAGTACCCGGCCGTTTGGACCGCCGAAACGGTGACGATACCGGCCGTGTCGCCGCAACTCCTGGCACCGTACCCCGATTCCACGTGACCCACATCACACCGATGTGCCCGGTTTGCACCGTTCGGAATCATCTCAGAATCATCCGCTGATACGCCCCTCGAACGCCTTTGCCAAGCGCGTCACACCCCGGGCGTATCGTTGCGTTTTGACCGGTGCGGACACGATGCACACCGAGGAGATGACGTATGCCCTCCCGAGGTACACGATGGGGAGCGGTGTAGGCAGGTGCGAACAACTGGCCCTCTGACAGGTAAGGAACAGCGTGGCTTCCGGATCCGATCGCAATCCGATCATCATTGGCGGCCTTCCGAGTCAGGTTCCTGACTTCGATCCCGAAGAGACCCAGGAGTGGCTCGATTCCCTCGACGCCGCCGTGGACGAGCGCGGCCGGGAGCGGGCCCGCTACCTCATGCTCCGGCTGATCGAGCGGGCCCGCGAGCGGCGCGTGGCCGTGCCCGAGATGCGCAGCACGGACTACGTGAACACGATCCCGACCAAGAGCGAGCCGTTCTTCCCGGGCAACGAGGAGATCGAGCGCAAGATCCTCAACGCGACCCGCTGGAACGCCGCGGTGATGGTCTCCCGCGCCCAGCGCCCCGGTATCGGCGTCGGCGGCCACATCGCCACCTTCGCCTCCTCCGCCTCGCTGTACGACGTCGGCTTCAACCACTTCTTCCGCGGCAAGGACCAGGGCGACGGCGGCGACCAGGTCTTCTTCCAGGGCCACGCCTCCCCGGGCATCTACGCCCGCGCGTACCTGCTCGACCGGCTCACCGCGGACCAGCTGGACGGCTTCCGCCAGGAGAAGTCGAGGTACCCGAACGGCCTGTCCAGCTACCCGCACCCCCGCTCCATGCCGGACTTCTGGGAGTTCCCGACGGTCTCCATGGGCCTCGGCCCGCTCGGCGCGATCTACCAGGCGCGGATGAACCGCTACATGGAGGCGCGCGGCATCGCCGACACCTCCAGGTCGCACGTGTGGGCGTTCCTCGGCGACGGCGAGATGGACGAGCCGGAGTCGCTCGGCCAGCTGTCCATCGCGGCCCGGGAGGGCCTGGACAACCTGACCTTCGTCGTCAACTGCAACCTGCAGCGGCTCGACGGCCCGGTGCGCGGCAACGGCAAGATCATCCAGGAGCTGGAGTCGATCTTCCGGGGCGCCGGCTGGAACGTGATCAAGCTGATCTGGGACCGCACCTGGGACCCGCTGCTCGCGCAGGACCGGGACGGCATCCTCGTCAACAAGATGAACACGACCCCGGACGGGCAGTTCCAGACGTACGCCACGGAGTCCGGCGCGTACATCCGCGAGCACTTCTTCGGCGACGACCACCGGCTGCGCGCGATGGTCGAGAACATGACCGACGACCAGATCCTGCACCTGGGCCGCGGCGGTCACGACCACCGCAAGATCTACGCGGCGTTCAAGGCGGCCAAGGAGCACAAGGGCCAGCCGACGGTCATCCTGGCCAAGACGATCAAGGGCTGGACGCTGGGCCCCAACTTCGAGGGCCGCAACGCCACGCACCAGATGAAGAAGCTGACGGTCGACGACCTCAAGCGCTTCCGGGACCGGCTGCACCTGCCGATCTCCGACAAGGAGCTGGAGTCCGGCCCGCCGCCGTACTACCACCCGGGCCGGGACACGGACGAGATCCAGTACATGCACGACATGCGCCATCAGTGCGGCGGGTACGTCCCGACGCGCGTCGTGCGCTCCAAGCCGCTCGCGCTGCCGGACGACAAGGCGTACGCGACGGTGAAGAAGGGCACGGGCCAGCAGTCCATCGCCACGACGATGGCCTTCGTCCGGCTCCTGAAGGACCTCATGCGGGACAAGGAGATCGGCCGGCGGTTCGTGCTGATCGCGCCGGACGAGTACCGCACGTTCGGCATGGACTCCTTCTTCCCGAGCGCGAAGATCTACAACCCGCTCGGCCAGCAGTACGAGTCGGTCGACCGGGAGTTGCTGCTCGCCTACAAGGAGTCGCCGACCGGCCAGATGCTGCACGACGGCATCTCCGAGGCGGGCTGTACGGCCTCCCTGATCGCGGCGGGCTCGGCCTACGCCACGCACGGCGAACCGCTGATCCCGGTCTACGTCTTCTACTCGATGTTCGGTTTCCAGCGCACCGGCGACCAGTTCTGGCAGATGGCCGACCAGCTGGCGCGCGGATTCGTGCTCGGCGCGACCGCCGGCCGTACGACGCTGACCGGTGAGGGCCTGCAGCACGCGGACGGCCATTCGCAGCTGCTCGCCTCGACCAACCCGGCGTGCGTGGCCTACGACCCGGCGTACGCCTACGAGATCGCGCACATCGTCCAGGACGGCCTGCGGCGGATGTACGGCGGCGACGCCGAGCACCCGCACGGCGAGGACGTCTTCTACTACCTCACCGTCTACAACGAGCCCATCCAGCACCCGGCCGAGCCGGCGAACGTGGACGTCGAGGGCATCCTCAAGGGCGTCTACAAGCTCAGCGAGGGCACGAGCGGCTCGGTCCCGGCGCAGATCATGGCGTCCGGCGTGGCGGTCCCCTGGGCGCTGGAGGCACAGCGGATCCTCGCCGCGGACTGGAACGTGCGCGCCGACGTCTGGTCGGCCACCTCCTGGAACGAGCTGCGCCGCGAGGCGGTGGCGTGCGAGGAGCACAATCTGCTGCACCCGGAGGAGGAGCAGCGGGTGCCGTATGTGACGCGGAAGCTCAGCGGCGCCGAGGGTCCGTTCGTGGCCGTGTCCGACTGGATGCGATCTGTTCCGGACCAGATCGCGCGGTGGGTGCCGGGCACGTACCAGTCGCTGGGCGCGGACGGCTTCGGCTTCGCCGACACCCGGGGTGCGGCGCGGCGCTTCTTCCACATCGACGCCCAGTCGATCGTCGTCGCGGTGCTGACCGAGCTGGCCCGCGAGGGCAAGGTGGACCGCTCGGTGCTGAAGCAGGCCATCGACCGGTACCAGCTGCTGGACGTGTCGGCGGCGCATCCGGGGGCGGCGGGCGGCGACGCGTAGCGGCTGCGCTCGGCTTTGACCGGGCGGCAACCGGGGAAGGTCTGCTGGTTCGTCGCCGAGTGCGGGGGTCTGCGTGGCCGGTCGCGCAGTTCCCCGCGCCCCTTTGGGGCGCGTTTACGATGCCGGCATGAACGATCAGTCGGCGCAGGCGCGTTGGGGTACGGGGATCATGCGCCGACGAGCGGGCACATCGAAGACGACGGCACTGCAGCTCCCCAAGGGGCGCGGGGAACTGCGCGACAAGCCACGACGGAGCCGCACCCGGCAACGAACCGGTGCCCCCACCCCAGTTGCCGGAACCGCCAAGGCACCGCAGGCCATCGCAGGCATTGGCGCGCGCAGCCCCCTCCGCAGCGCGCGCCACAGCCCGGCCCGTCCTCCCATGCCCTGCGGAGGACTTGACCCACTGTGACCTGCGGCGCGCGCCCGGTGCGAGCGATCTTTAGCGAAGTCACCCTGATAGGGGAACTCCGCCCGGAAGGCACCCGGGCGGAGAGCCTCAGATGTGGCCCACGCCCGCGCCCGCCTCCGCGTTCGCGCCCCGCTTGGTGAGCAGCGCGACAAGGACGGCGAGCGCCGCCACCCCCGCGGCGACCAGGGAGGCGAGGCTCATGCCGGAGATGAACGTGTGGTGGGCGACCTCGGTGATCTTCGCGGCGATCTGGTCCGGCACCCCCTTCGGCACCGGGGCGACGCCGACCTGGACCGCCTCCGAGGCCTTGCCGAGCTGACCCGGGGTCAGCTGCGGCAGCCCGGCGCCGGTCCAGTTGCCCGGCAGGTCGCTGTCGACCTTGGAGGCCATCACGGCGCCCAGCACGGCCGTACCGAGGCTGCCGCCGATCTGCATGGCCGCCTGCTGGAGGCCGCCCGCCACACCGGAGAGCTCCATCGGGGCGTTGCCGACGATGACCTCGGTGGCGCCGACCATGACCGGCGCGAGGCCGAGGCCGAGCAGCGCGAACCAGATCGACATCACACCGCTGCCGGTGTCGGCCTCGAGCGTCGACATGCCGTACATGGCGATCGCGGTCGCGGCCATACCGCCGGCCAGCGGGATGCGCGGGCCGAGCTTGGTGATCGCGGCACCGGCGAGCGGCGAGCCGACGATCATCATTCCGGTGAGCGGCAGCAGGTGCAGACCGGCGTCGATCGGGCTCATGCCGTGCACGTTCTGGAGGTAGAACGTCACGAAGAAGAGCCCGCCCATGAAGGCGATGGCCATCAGGACCATCAGGACCACGCCGGCCGACAGCGGTACCGAGCGGAAGAGGCCGAGCGGGATCAGGGGCTCTTCGACCCTCGTCTCCCAGAACGAGAACGCGGCGAAGAGCAGCACGGACCCGGCGATGAAGATCCACGTCCTGCCGTCGCCCCAGCCCCAGGTCGGGGCCTTGATCAGGGCCCAGACCAGGCAGAACATCGCGCCCGAGAGCAGCGCGATGCCGAGGACGTCGAACGAGCGCGGGGCGTTCTTCGCACGGTGGTCGCGCAGGATCAGCACGCCCAGGATCAGGGCGAGCGCTCCCACCGGCACGTTGATGAAGAACACCGACTGCCAGTTGACGTGCTCGACGAGCACACCGCCGAGGATCGGGCCGCCCGCAGTGGACGCGCCGATCACCATGCCCCAGATGCCGATGGCCATGTTGAGCTTCTCGGCCGGGAAAGTGGCCCGCAGCAGGCCGAGCGCGGCCGGCATCAGCAGCGCGCCGAACAGGCCCTGGAAGACGCGGAAGGTGACGACCGCGGCGATGCTGTGGGACAGGCCGATGGCGCCGGAGGCGGTGGCGAAGCCGGTCACACCGATGAGGAAGGTCTGCCGGTGGCCGAAGCGGTCACCGAGCTTGCCCGCGGTGATCAGGGTGACCGCGAGGGCGAGGAAGTAGCCGTTGGTGATCCACTGGACATCGGCGAAGGTCGCGCCCAGGTCCTCCTTGATGGTCGGGTTGGCGATCGCCACGATGGTGCCGTCGAGGGCCACCATCATGACGCCCACGGCGACGGTGATCAGGGTGAGCCAGGGGTGGCCGCGCAGCCCCGCGGCCGGAGGCGACTCGAGCGGGGCTTGAGGTGCCGCGCCCCCCGGCCCCGTCGCGTCGACGGTGGTCTGACTAGTCATGCGTTCGAGGCTAGTGACAGTCTCTGACAATTGACAAACGATTTCATCCGTCAGTAACTGACACATATGGAAACACTGCGCGAACGCAAGAAACAGCGCACCCGGGAGGCGCTGCTGCGGGCCGCTCTGGAGCTCTTCACGACCCAGGGGTACGAGCACACGACCGTCGACGAGATCACCGAGGCCGTCGACGTCTCGCAGCGCACCTTCTTCCGCTACTTCGCCGGCAAGGAGGACGTGGCCTTCGCCGTGCAGGAGATGACGGAGGCGCGCTTCGTCGAGGCCGTACGCGCGCGTCCGCCGCACGAGGCGCCGCTGGAGGCTCTGCGGCAGGCGGTCCTGGAGGGCTGGGACGGGATCCGGGAGACCGTCGAGTCGGCCGTACCCGTCGAGCTGTATCTGCGCATGTACCGGACGATCGAGTCGACGCCCGCGCTGCTCGCCGCCCATCTGCGCCGCTCGGCGGCCACGGAGGAGACGATCGCGCGCCTGCTGGCCGAGCGCGAGGGTGTGGACGTGGACACCGACCCTCGACCGCGGCTGGCCGTGGCCGTGTTCGGCGGAGTGATAAGGGTCACCGAACGGCAGTGGAGCACGGGCGACGACTTCAGTCTGGTGGCGATCCGTCAACTCACCGCGTACTACCTCGATCAGGTGGGTTCGGCACTTGTCGGGAACTGGCGCTCAAACGGAGATCGTTGACAACGCGTTCGACGCCTAGCGAAACGTGATACCTGTCACTCGGTTACCCCGAGACCCTCCCGTTCTCCTAGTGTGTCCTCCCAGTGACTTCCTTCGACACCTCCCCGCAACTGAACGTCTGGCGCGCACTGCTGGCGCTGGCCGTGGTGTTCGTGATGCTCGCGACCACCGGCTGGACCGCCCTGCACAGCCACAGGGAGTCGACCGCACTGCAGGCCTCGCTCACCAAGTGGGAGCACGGCAGGATCCACGGCCTTCATCTGCCGGACCCCAAGGCCGCGCCGTCCCTGCTCAGCCGTTTCTTCGCGTCCCTCTCCCCCGAGGACCGCAGCCGTCTCGCCCGCCGCTACCCGCTCGCGGTCGGCAACATGAACGGCGCCCCCGTCACCTTGCGCTACCGCGCCAACCACATCGCGCTGGAGCAGCAACGCAGGGTCGAGAAGAAACGCATGCACGACAGCCGGCTCAGCGCGGCCGGACAGCAGGACGCGGGCCGTCGTATGCACCGCTACGAGGCCCTGACGAACCCCGGCAGGCAGATCCTGGCCTTCGACCCCGAGGGTTCGGGCCGTATCGCGGAGGTGTTCGGGAACCTGGACCAGGCGCAGCGGATCTCTGTCGTCGTCCCCGGTGTCGACACCG
Organism: Streptomyces sp. NPDC030820; assembly: GCF_055572075.1. Lineage (NCBI taxonomy): Bacteria > Bacillati > Actinomycetota > Actinomycetes > Kitasatosporales > Streptomycetaceae > Streptomyces > Streptomyces sp. NPDC030820. The sequence continues at coordinate 730,709 of NZ_JBVIEB010000001.1, read as the reverse complement.
ACCTGCTGACCTTCCAGAAGACCAACCGCCAGTACACCGCCCCGGTCGGCATGGCCAAGGCGCTGTACGCGGCGGAGCGCGCGCAGGGCCCCACGACCCGTACGGCCGTGATCGCCTGGGCCGACTACACCGCCCCGGACGGCCTCGGCGTGGACGCGGCCACCGGGCTGCGCGCCGCGGAGGGTGCCGTACGGCTGAACGCACTGCTGGGCGGCCTGCCCGGCCGTGCCCCGGTGACGACGGTCTGCCACAGCTACGGCTCCGTGGTCTGCGGGGTGGCCGCGCACGCCATGCCGCGCCGGGTGACCGACATAGCCGTGGCCGCGAGCCCCGGCATGCGGGTCTCCAGCGCCTCCCACCTGGACACCACGGCCCGGGTGTGGGCCATGCGGGACGCCAGCGACTGGATCCAGGACGTGCCGTATCTGGAGCTCGGCGGCCTCGGGCACGGCGCCGATCCGGTGTCCTCGGCGTTCGGTGCGCGCGTGCTGTCCGCCCGGAACGCGCAGGGCCACGCCGGCTATTTCCAACCGGGCACGGACAGCCTGCGCAACCTCGCCGACGTGGCCGTCGGGGCGTACGACGCGGTGACGTGCGCACGCGAGAACGACCTGTGCCGGGCCGGTGTGTCCGGCAGCACCACGGCCGGACGCGCGTAGAAACAGCAGGAAGTGCGGTCTGCGCGGGTGGCGACGGAGGAGCACGTGCCGCATACGATGAGCCGCATGGGTGACGTACTGGCGGGTTTTCATGCCGTCTGGGAGTTCGAGTCCGACTCCGTGCTCATCCGTTACGAACGGGGGATTCGAACACCGAAGCTTTTCCAGGCACTCGGGGAGCGACGGGTCCCGCTGTCCGCGGTCGAGGGCGTGACGCTCTCCCCGGGCAGACGCGGCACCGTCGTGCTGCGGCTGCTGCCGCGCGTCGGCGCGGATCCGCTGATGGAGGCGGCCGCCGGGCAGCTGAAGGAGGGCTCCGATCCGTACCGGTTGGTGCTGCCGGCCGAGCGGGAGACGCTCGCCGAGTACTACGCCGACGAACTGAAGGGCCTGTTGACCGAGTCCGGGTCCACCGAGCGGCATCTGGTGGCGGCGCCCGAGGCACCGCTGTCGTTCAAGGCGTACGACGGCAAGGCGAGCTTCGACGGTACGGCCGTGCAGTTCCGCTGGTCGTGGACGGGGGCGTCCTCGGCGAAGTGGAAGGCCGGCGACCAGAGTTTTCCGGTCACACAGCTGAGCGGGGTGGAGTGGCGGTCGCCGGAGGTGTTCGAGGGACATCTGCGGCTGGTTCGCCGTGACTGTGGCTCGGACGCGTTCCCGCAGCCCGATCAGGATCCGGCGGCCGTGGTCTTCGGGCTGGGGTACGGGCCGGTGCACGAGTCACTGCCCTTCGCCGCGGCGGTCCTGGCGGCCGTACGCACGCGGGGGCCGGTACCTGCGGTACCGGCCCCGTCCCGGCGCGACCCGGCGGACATCGCCGAACGGATCCGGCATCTCGGGGAGTTGCACCAGGCCGGGTTGGTCACCGACGAGGAGTTCTCCTCCAAGAAGGCCGAGCTGCTGGCGGAGCTCTGAGCTACTCCCGGCCCGCGGAGGTGAACGCCATGTCCGCGTACCGGGCACCTGCCACCTTCGCCGCGATCGGCTCCAGTTGGGACAGTTCCTCGTCCGTCAGGACGATCGCCGTCGCCGCCACGTTCTCCTCCACCCGGTTCGGCTTGCGGGTGCCCGGGATCGGAATCACCGGCAGGGCGTCGATCGTCGCCCGCTGCTGTACCCAGGCCAGGGCGATCTGGCCGAGGGTGGCGTCGTGGGCCTCGGCGATCGCGCGGATCGGCTCCAGGAGGGCCGCGTTGGCAGTCGCGTTGGCGCCGGTGAAGCGGGGCTGCTGACGGCGGAAGTCGTCGGCCGTGAGCTCCTGTTCGGCGTTGGTGAAGGAGCCGGTGAGGAAGCCGCGGCCGAGCGGCGAGTACGGCACCAGGGCGACGCCCAGGTCCCGCGCGGCCGGTACGACCTTCGCCTCGATGTCCCGGCTGAACAGGGACCACTCCGACTGCACGGCCGCGATCGGGTGCACGGCGTGCGCGGCGCGCAGCTCGTCGGCGGTGACCTCGCTCAGCCCGAGGTGCTTGACCTTGCCCTCGCGGACCAGCTCCGCCATCGTGCCGACGGTCTCCTCGATGGGGACGTTCACATCGCGGCGGTGCATGTAGTACAGGTCGATCACATCGACGTCGAGCCGCTTCAGGCTGGCCTCGACGGCCTCGCGGATGTACGGCGCGTCGTTGCGGATGATCCGCTTGGTCGGGTCGTCCTCCGGGATCGACAGGGCGAACTTGGTGGCGATGACCACCTCGTCCCGGTGCGCCGTGAAGAAGGGGGAGAGGAAGCGCTCGTTCTCACCCGCGCCGTAGGCGTCCGCCGTGTCGTACAGCGTCACGCCCAGCTCCAGCGCCCGCTCCAGCGCGGCGCGCGCCTGGCCGGCGTCGGTGGGGCCGTACGCGAAGCTCATCCCCATGCAGCCGAGGCCCTGTACGCCCACCTCCGGCCCGTCCTCGCCGAGCCGTACGGTCGGAATCCTGGCGTCGGTCATCGCGTGGTCCCCTCCATCGCGTAGAAGCTGATCTTGCGGTCGAGTACGGCGAGCGTGTCCCGCAGTTCGGCGATCCTGTTCAGCACGTCCTGGCGGGTCGACTCCAGCAGGTCCCGCCGTTCCCCGTAGGTGCTCTCGCCCTCCCGGACCAGTTCCGCGTACCGGACCATGTCCGCCACCGGCATGCCGGTCAGCCGCAGCTTGGTCACGAAGTCCAGCCAGTCCAGGTCGCGGTTGCTGTAGCGCCGCTGACCGGTGTGCGAGCGGTCGACGTGCGGCATCAGGCCGATCCGCTCGTACCAGCGCAGGGTGTGCGCGGTCAGGCCGGTGAAGGCGACGACCTCGCTGATCGTGTAGCGGTCCTGGCCGTCGGGGCGTGGATGGCGTCTGGGTGGGGCGGCGCAGATGTCTGCGGGGGCCGTGCGTGCGGTGTCGGCTGGCGTGGTCTGCATCACCGTCATGGCCCCCACGCTATGGGGTTGGAGTGCACTCCAAGCAAGCGGATTCGGTAAGAAATCCGGGGACGCGGGCCGGGGCGCCTGGCTAGCGTGCGGCACATGAGTCTTGCACGCCGGGCGCTGCCCGAGGATGCCGAGGAACTGCTGCGTCTGCGGCAGGTGATGATCGACTCCATGTGGAGCGGGGAGGGCGGCGGGTCGACGGACTGGCATGCCGAGTCGCTGCCGACGCTGCGGAAGCGGCTGACCGAGCGGGACGGTGACTTCGTCGCCTTCGTCGTGGACCATCCGGACCGGCCGGGGACGCTGGCCGCGCTGGTGGTCGGGACGCTGGAGTACCGCATCGGCAAGGCCGGCAATCCGCACGGGCGGGTCGGGCACGTCTTCAGCGTCGCGACCGACCCGGACGCCCGGCGGCGCGGGTACGCGCGCGCGGCCATGGAGGAGCTGCTGGCCTGGTTCCGGGAGCGCGGCGCGGGCCATGTGCTGCTGAACGCCTCCCCGGAGGCCGAGCCGCTGTACGCCTCGCTCGGCTTCAAGCGGGACCCGGACCCGTCGATGCGGCTGCTGCTGTGAGCCGCATAGGCTCGGGAGCATGTCGTTGAACAGCCTGAACAGCTTGGCGTCGATCGAGAACTGGCCCGTCCCCACCGCGGCGGCGGGTGTCGTGCGAGCCGACGGGACCGTCCTCGGGACGCACGGTCCCGTCGGGCACCGCTTTCCGCTCGCCTCGGTCACCAAGCCGCTGGCCGCCTACGCGGCGCTGGTCGCGTACGAGGAAGGCGCGATCGAGCTGGACGAGCCGGCCGGGCCGCCCGGCTCGACCGTCCGCCACCTCCTCGCGCACACCTCGGGGCTGGCCTTCGACGAGCACAATGCGATGGCGCCTCCCGGTGAGCGCCGCCTCTACTCCAACGCCGGCTTCGAGCAGCTCGGGGACCACATCGCCAAGGCGACGGACATTCCGTTCGCCGAGTATCTGCGGCAGGCCGTGCTGGAGCCGCTGGGCATGACGTCCACCACACTGGAGGGCTCCCCGGCGAAGGACGGGGTGTCCACGGTGGCCGACCTGCTGCGGTTCGCGGCGGAGGTGCAGGCGCCGCGGCTGCTGGATCCGCGGACGGTCGCGGAGGCGATGAGCGTGCAGTACCCGGGGACGAAGGGGGTGCTGCCCGGGTACGGCCACCAGAACCCGAACGACTGGGGGCTGGGCTTCGAGATCCGCGACTCCAAGTCGCCGCACTGGACGGGGAGTTCGTCCTCCCCACGCACCTTTGGACATTTCGGGCAGTCCGGTACGTTTCTGTGGATCGACCCCGATGCGGGAGTTGCGGGCGCTGCCCTGACGGACAGGGCGTTCGGGCCCTGGGCGATCGAGGCGTGGCCGGTGTTCACGGACGCGGTGCTGGCGGAGCTGCGGGGCTGAGGCCGCCCCCTACCCGCCCATCTCCCACATCAGCAGCTCGGTTGCCGTCATCCCCACCACCTCCAGGCCCCTCGCGTCTGCGATCCGGGCCGAGTCGCCTGCGTCCAGTCGCTCCTCCCCCAGCCGGACAGCACCCCGTACGACGTGTACATACGCGTACGCCCCGTCCGGCACCGCCGTCCGCTCCCCCGCCGCCAGTCGCCGTATGTGCAGCATGGCCCCCGCCTCCGGCACCGCGTACGGCGTGGAGTCGGCTATCCCCGGGATGATCTCGTACGACGGCTCCCCGCCGGGATCCCGCGGCGCCAGCCACATCTGGATGAAGGTGAGCGGCGACGACCCGTCGTTGCGCTCCACGTGGCGGACGCCCGCCGCCGCGCTGAGGTGCTGGACGTCACCGGCGCGGACCTTCGTCTCGCGCCCGGTGGAGTCGCGGTGGGTCAGCTCGCCCTCGACGACCCAGGTGACGATCTCGGTGTGGCTGTGCGGGTGTTCGTCGAAGCCGGCACCGGGTGCGAGCCGCTCCTCGTTGCAGGCGATGATCGCGCCGAAGCGGAGGTTGTCGGGGTCGTAGTGCGGCCCGAAGGAAAAGGAGTGCCACGACTCGATCCCGGCCTCGGGCTCGCCCCCTGGATAGCGCTCGTCCGCGCGCCGTACGTCCATCACGCGCACAACGGTAGACCCCGCCGGGCCGAGCCCTGGTGAGCTGCGGCACAGGCCACCGTCCCCGCACCGGCAAGCATGACCCGGCGGAGCACGCCGGCGCCCGGATAAGGCAGTCTTGTCCCGTGCCCGAACCCGAATCCCGCAGCAGCGAGCCCCACGCCGATCACCACGCACGCGACGCCCACCCGCACTCGGCGACCCTCAGGCGGCTGGAGAAGTCCTCCGGGTCTCTCGCCGCGCAGGCCATCGCGCGGATGGACGAGACCCTGCCGTGGTACCGGGCCATGCCCCCGGAGAACCGTTCCTGGATCGGGCTCGTGGCCCAGGCGGGCATCGCGGCCTTCACCGAGTGGTTCCGGCACCCGGACGCCCCGCAGGCGATCTCGACCGATGTCTTCGGCACCGCGCCGCGCGAGCTGACCCGGGCCATCACGCTGCGGCAGACCGTGGAGATGGTGCGGACCACCATCGAGGTCATGGAGTCGGCGATCGACGAGGTGGCCGCGCCCGGTGACGAGAGCGTGCTGCGGGAGGCGCTGCTCGTGTACGCCCGGGAGATCGCCTTCGCCACCGCGCAGGTCTACGCGCAGGCCGCCGAGGCACGCGGTGCCTGGGACGCGCGGCTGGAGTCGCTGGTCGTCAACGCCGTACTCAGCGGAGAGGCCGACGAAGGGGCCGTCAGCCGGGCCGCCGCGCTCGGCTGGAACTCGCCGGAGCATGTGTGCGTCGTGCTCGGGACCGCGCCCGACGGGGACAGCGAACTGACCGTCGAGGCGATCCGGCGGGCCGCCCGGCACGCCAAACTGCAGGTGCTCACCGGGGTGCTCGGGGATCGGCTCGTCGTCATCGCGGGGGGTAGTGCCAATCCGCTCGCCGTCGCCAAGTCGCTCATCGGGCCCTATGCCGCGGGGCCGGTCGTCGCGGGGCCCGTCGTACCCGATCTGCTGGCCGCCACCCGCTCCGCACAGGCCGCCGCCGCGGGCCTGAAGGCGTGTTCGGCCTGGCAGGACGCACCCCGGCCGGTGCTGGCGGACGATCTCCTGCCGGAGCGCGCCATCGCGGGCGATCCGAGCGCCCGCGAGCAGTTGGTGGAGGAGATCTACAGACCTCTCGAAGAAGCCGGTTCGGCGCTGCTGGAAACCCTGAGTGTCTATCTGGAGCAGGCGAGCAGCCTGGAAGGCGCGGCCCGGATGCTCTTCGTTCACCCGAACACCGTGCGCTACCGGCTCCGACGTGTGACAGACGTCACCGGTTGGTCGCCGTCGGATGTACGATCCGCGTTCACGTTGCGGATCGCGCTCATCCTGGGGCGTCTGGCCGACGGCGAGACCCCCGCATAGGGTTTTGTCGGGGGCCCACAAAAGCCCTTCGTGTTCTTCGTCCCTGTCCCCACGGGCGGCCGTGGCCGTCCCCAAGAGAGAGTGTGAGAGTGCTCGTACTCGTCGCTCCCGGCCAGGGCGCCCAGACGCCCGGCTTCCTGACTCCCTGGCTCGAACTGCCCGGCGCCGCCGACCGCGTCGCCGCCTGGTCGGACGCCATCGGACTGGACCTGGCCCACTACGGCACCCAGGCCGACGCCGACGCCATCCGTGACACCGCGGTGGCCCAGCCGCTGCTGGTCGCCGCCGGGATCCTGTCCGCCGCGGCACTGGGTGACACTGCACCAGACGCCGTGGCCGGTCACAGCGTGGGCGAGATCACGGCCGCCGCCTTCGCGGGCGTCCTGGACGACACCGCCGCGCTGGGCCTGGTCCGCAAGCGGGGGCTGGCGATGGCCGACGCCGCCGCGGTCACCGAGACCGGCATGTCGGCGCTGCTCGGCGGCGACCCCGAGACCTCCGTCGCGCATCTGGAGAAGCTGGGCCTGACCCCGGCGAACATCAACGGCGCGGGCCAGATCGTCGCCGCGGGCACGCTGGAGCAGCTGGCCGCGCTGAACGACGACAAGCCCGAGGGCGTCCGCAAGGTCGTCCCGCTCAAGGTCGCCGGCGCCTTCCACACCCACCACATGGCTCCCGCCGTCGAGACGCTGGCCAAGGCCGCCGCGGAGCTGAACCCGGCCGACCCGAAGGTCCGTTACGTCTCCAACAAGGACGGCCGGGCCGTCGCGACCGGCGCCGAGGTGCTGGAGCGGCTGGTCGGCCAGGTCGCCAACCCCGTGCGCTGGGACCTGTGCATGGAGACCTTCAAGGAGCTCGGCGTCACCGCGCTCATCGAGGTGTGCCCGGGCGGCACGCTGACCGGACTGGCCAAGCGGGCGCTGCCCGGCGTCACGACGCTGGCCCTGAAGACCCCCGACGACCTCGACGCGGCCCGCGCGCTCATCACTGAGCACGCCGGCGCCTAAGGAGCCGTACATGGCGAAGATCAAGCCCAGCAAGGGCGCCCCGTATGCGCGCATCCTCGGTGTCGGCGGCTACCGGCCGACCCGGGTGGTGCCCAACGAGGTGATCCTGGAGAAGATCGACTCGTCCGACGAGTGGATCCGCTCGCGCTCCGGCATCGAGACCCGGCACTGGGCCGGTCCCGAGGAGACCGTGGCCGCGATGTCGATCGAGGCGGCCGGCAAGGCCATCGCGGACGCCGGCATCGCCGCCGAGCAGATCGGTGCCGTGGTCGTCTCGACGGTCTCGCACTTCAGCCAGACCCCGGCCGTGGCCACCGAGATCGCCGACAAGCTGGGCACGAACAAGGCCGCCGCGTTCGACATCTCGGCCGGCTGCGCGGGCTTCGGCTACGGCCTGACCCTCGCCAAGGGCATGGTGGTGGAAGGTTCCGCCGAGTACGTGCTCGTCATCGGCGTGGAGCGGCTCAGCGACCTGACCGACCTGGAGGACCGGGCCACGGCCTTCCTGTTCGGCGACGGCGCCGGCGCGGTCGTCGTCGGTCCCTCGCAGGAGCCGGCGATCGGCCCGACCGTGTGGGGCTCCGAGGGCGACAAGGCCGAGACGATCAAGCAGACCGTCCCCTGGGACCGGTTCCGGCTCGGCGACGTGTCCCAGCTGCCGCTCGACAGCGAGGGCAACATCAAGTTCCCCGCCATCACGCAGGAGGGCCAGGCGGTGTTCCGCTGGGCCGTGTTCGAGATGGCGAAGGTCGCCCAGCAGGCGCTGGACGCGGCCGGGATCAGCCCGGAGGAGCTGGACGTCTTCATCCCGCACCAGGCCAACGTGCGGATCATCGACTCGATGGTGAAGACCCTCAAACTGCCGGAGCATGTCACGGTCGCCCGTGACATCCGCACCACCGGCAACACCTCGGCCGCCTCGATTCCGCTCGCGATGGAGCGGCTCCTGGCGACCGGGGAGGCGAAGAGCGGCGACACCGCGCTCGTCATCGGATTCGGGGCGGGTCTCGTCTACGCCGCAACGGTCGTTACCCTCCCCTAGGCACTCCGTGCCGGATCTTGGGATCGGGCACGGTAGCAATTTGCCACAAACCGTCTGGAACATCGAAGAAGGAGCGCCTGACATGGCCGCCACTCAGGAAGAGATCGTCGCCGGTCTCGCCGAGATCGTGAACGAGATCGCCGGGATCCCCACCGAGGACGTCCAGCTGGACAAGTCCTTCACCGACGACCTGGACGTCGACTCGCTGTCCATGGTCGAGGTCGTCGTCGCCGCCGAGGAGCGCTTCGACGTGAAGATCCCGGACGAGGACGTCAAGAACCTCAAGACCGTCGGCGACGCGACCGACTACATCCTCAAGCACCAGGGCTGAGTCACCTCTTAGGCCCAGGCTGCAAGGCCCCGCCACCCGGCGGTGGCGCCGTAGAATCCCGCATCCGTTGGAGAAAGAATTCCCGTGAGCCCGACCAATCGCACCGTGGTCGTCACCGGTATCGGCGCAACCACACCGCTGGGTGGCGACGCAGCTTCGTTCTGGGAGGCCCTGCTCGCCGGCACGTCCGGTGTCAGCCTCCTGGAGCAGGAGTGGGCGGCCGACCTGCCGGTCCGCATCGCAGCGCAGATCGCCGTCGAGCCCGGCGAGATCATCCCCCGGCCGCAGGCCCGCAAGCTGGACCGCTCGGCGCAGTTCGCGCTGATCGCCGCTCAGGAGGCCTGGAAGGACGCCGGTTTCACCGCCAGGGCCGGTGAGGACGCGTCCGTGAACCCCGACCGTCTCGGTGCGGTCATCGCCTCCGGCATCGGCGGCGTGACGACGCTCCTGGACCAGTACGACATCCTCAAGGAGAAGGGCGTACGCCGCGTCTCCCCGCACACCGTGCCGATGCTGATGCCCAACTCCCCGGCGGCCAACGTCGGCATCGAGCTGGGTGCCCGCGCCGGTGTGCACACCCCCGTCTCGGCCTGCGCCTCGGGCGCGGAGGCCATCGGGTACGCGATCGAGATGATCCGCACCGGGCGTGCGGACGTGGTCGTGGCCGGTGGCACCGAGGCCGCCATCCACCCGCTGCCGATCGCCGCGTTCGGCAACATGATGGCGATGTCCAAGAACAACGACGACCCGCAGGGCGCCTCCCGTCCCTACGACGCCGGCCGTGACGGCTTCGTGCTCGGTGAGGGCGCCGGTGTGATCGTCCTGGAGTCCGAGGAGCACGCCAAGGCCCGCGGCGCCCGGATCTACGTCGAGGCGGTCGGCCAGGGCATCTCCGCCGACAGCCACCACATCACCCAGCCGGAGCCCTCCGGCAACGGCATCGCGCACGCGCTGCAGAACCTGCTCGACACCACGGATCTGAAGCCGGCCGAGGTCGTGCACGTGAACGCGCACGCCACGTCGACGCCGCAGGGTGACGTGGCCGAGATCAAGGCGCTGCGCAAGGTGTTCGGCGACGACGTCGACCACATGGCGATCTCCGCGACGAAGTCGATGACCGGTCACCTGCTCGGTGGTGCCGGTGGCATCGAGACCGTGGCGTCGATCCTGGCGCTGGTCAACCGCACGGCTCCGCCGACCATCAACATCGGCGAGCTCGACCCCGAGGTCAACGCGGACGTCGTGCGCGACGAGGCGCGTGCGCTGCCCGAGGGGCGTATCGCCGTGCTGAACGATTCGTTCGGGTTCGGCGGGCACAACGTGGTCCTGGCGTTCCGGACGATCTGAGAACGTGAGTGAGGGCCCCTGCCGACCGGCAGGGGCCCTTTCTCATGCCCGGATACGGAAGATCCAGGCAGGAAGACTCACACCACCTGGTGCAGCCAACGGACCGGGGCGCCCTCGCCGGCGTATCTGAACGGTTCCAGTTCGTCGTCCCACGGCTTGCCCAGGAGCTTGGCGATCTCTGCTTCCAGGTCGGTCTCGCCGCGCTGGGCGCGGGTCAGGGCCGCGCGCAGGCGGTCCTCGGGGATGAGGATGTCGCCGTGGATGCCGGTGACGGCGTGGAAGATGCCGAGGTCGGGGGTGCAGCTGTAGCGCTCGCCCTCGGCGGTCGGGCACGGCTCGGCGGTGACCTCGAAGCGGAGCAGGTGCCAGCCGCGCAGGGCGGAGGCCAGCTTGGAGGCCGTACCGGCCTCGCCCTGCCAGGAGAACTCCGAGCGCCAGGTGCCGGGGGCCGCGGGCTGCCGGATCCAGTCGAGGTTGACGCGCGTGCCGAGCACCCCGGCGACGGCCCACTCGACGTGCGGGCACAGCGCGCGCGGCGCGGAGTGCACGTACAGAACTCCACGTGTCGTCACCGGAACCTCCGGGCAGAGCGGGACATCTTGCGGACTGGCTGGCGGCAGCGGCCCGACGGCCGCGTTGATGGCGAGGCTACCCTGCGGCGGTGCAAGGAGGGTGACGTACCGTCGGTCCCGACGTCAGGAAACCCCCGCCATTCACCCAGGGGGACGCTTGTACGGGGGTGCTCCGTTCCAGAACACCCGGTCGGGAACCCTCGCACGTTCTTATGAGAGGGAGCACATACGAACACCCGGGGGCACCGGGTTCGACGACGAGGGGAGAGCAGGGGATGCGGAAGCCGAGCAGCCGTGGGCGAGCCGCTCTCGCCGTCGTGGCGGCCGCCGTGCTGGGCGTCGCCGGGTGCGACGCCGGGGGCGGGAGCGCGCCCGCGCCGGAGGGCACCAAGGCGCGTGCGGCCAGACCCGCGCCGCTGTGGAACCGCAGCCCCGAATCGATCGCCGCGGTCGGCGACTCCATCACCCGCGGCTTCGACGCGTGCACGGTGCTGTCGGACTGCCCCGAGGTGTCCTGGGCGACCGGCAGCGACGCACAGGTGGACAGCCTGGCGGTGCGGCTGCTCGGGGTCACGGGCGCGGCGGAGCGCAGCTGGAACTACGCGGTGACCGGTGCCCGGATGGCGGACCTGCCCGAGCAGATGTCGCAGGCGGCGGCGCACGAACCGGAGCTGGTGACGGTGATGGTGGGCGCGAACGACGCCTGCCGGTCCTCGGCGCGGGCGATGACCTCGGTGGCCGGCTTCCGTGCGGACTTCGAGGAGGCGCTGCGCACCCTGCGCGAGGCGTCGCCGAAGACCCAGGTCTACGTCGCGAGCGTGCCGAACCTGAAGCGGCTGTGGTCGCAGGGGCGGACCAGTCCGCTGGGCAAAGAGGTGTGGAAGCTCGGCATCTGCCCGTCGATGCTGTCCGACGCCGACGATCTGACCAGCGCGGCCGTGCTCCGCCGGGACCGGGTGCAGCAGCGGGTGGTGGAGTACAACAAGGTGCTGAAGGACGTCTGCGCCAGGGACAGCCGCTGCCGCTTCGACAACAACGCGGTCTACGACTACCGCTTCGGCACCGACCAGCTCAGCCACTGGGACTGGTTCCACCCCAGCAGGAACGGTCAGGCACGACTCGCGTCGATCGCGTACCGGACGATCACCGCCGCCAATCCGGCTGCCTAGAACACTCCTCGCCTACTGTTTTCAACATGAGCGAACTTTTCGGCACACTGTCCGACGGCACCGAGGTCCACCGCTGGACGCTGGAGCGCGCCGGGACACGTGTGGAGGTCCTGACGTACGGCGGGATCGTGCGGTCGCTCCAGGTGCCGGACCGGGAGGGCCGGACGGCGAACGTGGTGCTCGGCTTCCCGGACCTGGACGGCTATCTCACCCACCCGGAGCCGTACCTCGGCGCCTTGATCGGCCGGTACGCCAACCGGATCGGGCACGCCCGCTTCCCGCTGGACGGCTCGGTCTACGCTCTGGAGCCGAACGACGGCCCGAACTCCCTGCACGGCGGTGTGCTCGGCTTCGACAAGCGGGTGTGGGGTGCGGAGCCCGTCGAGCACGGGGTACGGCTGAGCCGGGTGAGCCCGCACGGCGAGGAGGGCTTCCCGGGCCGCCTGGAGGTGTCGGCGACCTACACCCTCGACGCGTCCGGCGCGCTGCGGATCGCCTACGAGGCGGTCACGGACGCACCGACCGTGATCAACCTCACCAACCACAGCTACTTCAACCTGGCCGGAGCGGGCCATGCGGGCGGGCACGAACTGCGGCTCGCCGCCTCCCGTTTCACCCCGGTCGACGCGGGCCTGATCCCGACGGGCGCCCTGGAGGACGTCACCGGCTCCCGGTTCGACTTCCGCGCCTCCCGCAAGGTCGGCTCGGGCTACGACCACAACTTCGTCCTGGACAAGGGCGTGACCGGCACCCCGGAGGAGGTCGCCGAACTCCACGACCCGGCGTCCGGCCGCACCCTGACCGTGGCGACGACCGAGCCGGGCCTCCAGCTGTACACCGCCGACCACCTGAGCGAACCCTTCGCCCCGGGAGACGGCATCGCCCTGGAGACCCAGCACTTCCCGGACTCCCCGAACCGCCCGGACTTCCCGAGCACGGTCCTCGGGCCGGGCGAGGTGTTCCGCTCGGAGACGGTGTACGGGTTCGGGGTCCGCTAGAGGGTCTCGCCCTTCATCCGCTTGGCGGCCTTGCCCAACAGGGACATCGCGGCTCCGCAGATCAACAGCGTCGAACCCCCGGCGACGATCGGCCCGACCGAGCCACCCTTGATGCCCTCACCTGTGACCGTCGTAGCCAGCACGAAGATGATGGAGTACAGACTCCGCCCCACCTTCGCCCCGGCGGGAATCACCTGGAGCAGCTGCGGAATGGTGGTCGCGGCGGCCACCGCCATCCCGAACGGCAAGGCCGCGCCCAGCGAAAGCGCCCCGAAGCCGAGGGAGTTGCCGTACGCACCCCAGCCGGCGCCCTTGTAGAGGAGATAGCCGGTCGCGGCGAGGGACAGCAGGACCAGCAGGCCGTTGAGATAGGCGGCCTGCGTGGCGGCCTTGCGGGCGCCGGGCAGATGCGCGGCCGGGGAACGCCAGGCGTCCGCCGTGATGAGCCGCAGCTGCCGCTTGAGGGCCTGCATCTGCATCAGTGAGAAGACCCCGAAGCCCAGCAGGGCCAGCCCGGCGAGCGCCGCGACGAATCCGAGGGGCTTTTCGGTGATGCCGTAGTGGACTCCGCCGAAGGTGAGCGGGATGCCGAGCACCATGCCGTAGGCCATGGGCTTGGACTTCGCCTGGATCTTCAGCGCCAGATCACGCTGGGCGGGCGTGAGGTTCGGATCCAGCCGCATCCGGCCCTCGCCGACCTGCTGAGCGGGCGCCTGCGCGGCCTGCTGCGGCGGGTACGGCTGCTGGGGCGGGTACGGCTGCTGCGGGTACCCCTGTGGCGGATACGGCTGCTGCGGCGCGTAGGGCTGCTGCGGATAAGGCTGTTGGTACTGCGGCGGCTGCCCGTACGGCCCCGGCTGCTGGCCGTACGGCCCCTGCTGCTGGCCTGGATACACGATGTCTCTCCCCCGTGCCGTGCCCGGTGTCTTCCGGTGTTCGCGGGCCGGGAGTCTGCCATACGTGCCCGGAGGCGACGAGCCCCGGTCCGGAGGTCAGGTCCCGGACCGGGGCTGCTCGTGGGGACTTGTCCCGGATCAGACGTTAATCGGCGCGGTGAGCCTGCGGTCCGCGATCGAGCGTCCGGCGCTGATCTCGTACGAACCCTTCACAAACGCCCACGCGTTCGCCGTCTCGTCCCAGATCTCGAAGGCGCGGCGCGGCAGGGCGACGGTCACCTCGACGCTCGCGCCGGGAGCGGCCTCGGCGGAGGCGAAGCCGGCGAGCCGGCGGGCCGGGCGCCGGGGATCGGGCTCGGCCGGGGCGAGGTAGACCTGGACGACCTCACGGCCGGGTCGCTCGCCCGTGTTGCGGAGGCGGATGCGCGCGGTGGTGCCGTCGACGTCCAGGGACTCGTAGGTCCAGTCGGTGTAGCCGAGGCCGTGGCCGAAGGGGTAGGCGGGGGTGCGGCCGGCCTTCTCCCAGGCGCGGTAGCCGATGAACAAGTCCTCCGTGTACGGCAGTTCGCCGTTGATCGGCACGACCTGGGTGACCGGGGCGTCGCTGAGGGAGCCCCAGGTGGTGGGGAGCCGGCCGCCGGGCTCGTGGGCGCCGGTGAGGACGTCGGCGAGGGCGGCGCCGCCCTCCTGGCCGGGGAACCAGCTGAGCAGGACGGCGGCGACCTCCTCGCGCCAGGGGAGTTCCACCGGGGAGCCGGAGTTGACCACGACCACCGTGTTCGGGTTGGCGGCGGCGACCGCGCGGACCAGGTCGTCCTGGCGGCCCGGGAGCCTGAGGTCCGTACGGTCGAAGCCCTCGGACTCGACGCGGTCGGTGGTGGCGACCATGACGACGGCCGTATCGGCGGCGCGGGCCACCTCGACGGCCTCGGCGATCAGCTCGTCGGCGTCGCGCTGCGGCTCGGCGTGGGCGAGCGCGAAGGTGACGACCTTCATCGGGATGTCGTCGGGGAGCTGGACGACGTGGGTGAGGGAGACGTCCACCGGTTCGCCGGCGGTGAGTTCGGCCTGGGCGCGGGGCACGGGGGCGCCGAAGAAGGCCTCGAAGGGGTCGTCCTTGTCGGGGCGCTGGACGTCGTCGTAGTACGTCGTCCCGTCGATGGTGAGCGTGAAGGCGCCCATGCCCTTGATACCGAAGGTGTGCGGGCCGGTCGCGCGCGGGGTGAAGGTGCCGGTGAGCTCGACGGTGTGCAGGGTGACGCCCTCGGGGAGGTCCGAACCCATCCACTGGATCAGGCCGTTCGGGGCCGAGCGGGTGCCGATGACCTGGCCGTCGGTGTCTCGGCAGACGGCCCTGAGGCCGAACCCCTGCTCGGCGACGGCGAGTTCGGTGGCGGGGTCGGCGCCGACGGCGTAGGTGAGGGTGCCCTCGGGGAGGGCGGCGGTGAGGCCGTCCAGCGGGGAGACGATCCGGGCCGGGAAGACGGTGGCCGAGCCGCCGCCGAGGACGCGGGCGTCGCGGGCGGCGGCGCCGATCAGGGCGACGGTGCCGCCCTTGAGAGGGAGTACGTCCCGCTCGTTGCGGACGAGGACGAAGGAGCGGCGGGCGATCTCCCGGGCCAGTTCGACTCCGTCGACGGTCTCCGGCGGCTCGGTGACGACGGGCTCGGCGCCCTCCAGGATCCCGACGCGGGCGGCGAGGCGCAGGACGCGCCGTACGGCCGCGTCGAGGGTGGCCTCGGCGACCTTGCCGTCCCGGACGGCCTGCGCGAGGGCGTCGCCGTAGACGGTGCGCGGCCCGGGCATGGCCACGTCGAGGCCGCCTTCGATGGCGCCGACGGTGTCCCGGGCGGCCGTCCAGTCGGAGACGTTGAAGCCGTCGAAGCCCCATTCGCCGCGCAGGACTTCGTCGACCAGGTAGTGGTGCTCGGTCATCGTCGTGCCGTTGACCGTGTTGTAGGCGGTCATGATGCCCCAGGGGTGGGCGTTTTCGACGATGGCCTCGAACGGGGCCAGGTACAACTCGCGCAGGGCGCGTTCGGAGACCAGGTTGTTCACCGTGAAGCGGTCGGTCTCGGCGTCGTTGGCGACGAAGTGCTTGACGGTGGTGCCGACTCCGCCGGACTGGACGCCGGTGACATAGCCGGCGCCGATGACACCGGTCAGGTACGGGTCCTCGCTGTAGCACTCGAAGTGCCGGCCGCCGAGCGGGGAACGGTGCAGATTGACGGTGGGCGCGAGCAGCACATGGACGCCCTTGCGCCGGGCCTCCTGGGCGAACAGGACCCCCGCCCGGCGGGCGAGGCCGGGGTCCCAGGCGGCGGCGAGCGCGGTCGGCGAGGGCAGGGCGACGGAGGGGTCGTCGGCGGTCCAGCGCACGCCCCGGACGCCGATCGGGCCGTCCGACATGACCAGGGATTCCAGGCCGATCTGCGGCAGGGCGGGCAGGGTCCACATGTCCTGGCCGGCCAGCAGCCGGGCCTTGGCGTCCAGGTCGAGCTTGCCGAGAGCGGCCTCGACGACCGCCTCGCGGGCCGTGTCGGCCGGGGTGGGCTGGGGTCCCGCCATCGCGGTGCCTCCTCGTGTGTACGTCGGTGCAGCGCGCCTCCATCGTGCATGGGTTACCTGTAGAGCGGTAGGTTCCGTTACCTTGTCGTTATTTTCGGGTGGCGTGGATACCGTACGGTGAGGTCATGAACGCGAGGGTCAGGAGCGAGGAGCGGCGCGCGGAGATCGTCGGGGCGGCCCTGGAGGTCATCGCCGAGCGCGGTTACCGGGGCGCGAGCCTCGCCGCGGTCGCCGAACGCGTCGGCCTCACCCAGCAGGGCCTGCTGCACCACTTCCCCACCAAGGACGCCCTGCTGGTGGCCGTGCTGCAGGAGCGGGACCGGTGGGACGCGGTGCCGGACACGCAGTGGCGGGTGGATCTGCTGGCCTCGCTGGTGGAGTACAACGCGATGCGGCCGGCGATCATCCAGACGTTCTCGGCACTGCTCGGCGAGAGCGTGACGGAGGGGCATCCGGCGCGTTCGTATTTCACCGAGCGGTACGCGCGGGTGCGAAAGTCCATGGCGGCGGTCCTCCGCGCCGAGTACGGCGACCGCTTGCCGAACGGCCTCACCCCCGAGCGCACCGCCCCACTGCTGGTCGCGGTGATGGACGGCCTGCAGTACCAGTGGCTGCTGGACCCGGAGTCGGTCGACATGCCGGGGGCGTTCCGGGACTTCCTGCGACTGCTGGGCGAGCCGGTGGACTGAGAGCGGTTCCTCTCACGAGGGCTGTACGGCCGCCACGACCTCCACCTCCACCTGCGCCTCCGGGCGGAACAGTCGCGGCACTTCGAAGGTCATGCTCGTCGGCGGGGTGCCCGTGAGGAACTGCCGCCGCACGGTGCCGTATTCGTCGAGCTTGCCGATGTCGGTCAGATAGGTGCGGATGTTGATGACGTCCGCGAGGCTCGCGCCGTGTGCCTTGAGCAGGGCGTCGATCGTCTCGAAGACGCCCCGGGTCTGTTCGGCCAGGGTGGCGCCCTCGGCGATCTGGCCCGAGAGGAACAACAGGGCGCTGCCGTCGGCGTGTTCGACGCGGGCCACCTGGGAGTAATAGGGGCTCAGGGGCTGCGGTGCGGAGGCGGGGCTGTTCAGGGTGATCTGCACGGGGAGTCCTTCAGACGGTACGGATGATGTGGGCGGCGGCTCGGGCTATGTCGGCGCGGGCCACTGCGGGGTCCGCCGCGGCCTGCCGAAACTGCTCCAACACCGCTGCGGCCACCGGTAGTTCGGCGGCACCCGCGGCGATCCGCAGGTCCTTCACGGCGAGGTCGGTCGCGAAGAGCGCCCCGTCGGCGAAGGCACGGTCGACCGCGCCGCCGAGCGGGCCGGCCTTCAGCGCCGCACGGGCGGTGTCGCCGTCCAGGCCCAGCGCGGCGGCGAGCCGCAGCGCCTCGGCGACCAGGCCGACACCGCCGATCACCGCCGTGTTGACGACGAGTTTGAGGGACGCCCCCGAGCCGAGCGGGCCGGTGCGGGTGACCGTGCCGAGCTGCGCGAGGACGTGCTCGACCGCGGTCGTGTCCCCGCCCGCGAGGATGCCGAGCGTGCCCTCGGCGGCCCGGTCCGTACTGCCCATGACCGGCGCATCGACGAGGACGACCCCGTCCCCCAGCCGGCCGGCCAGGTCCCGTACGGCGTCCGGTCCGACGGTGGACATCTCGACCCAGGTCGTCCCCGGCCGCAGCTCCGGTGCGACGGCGTCGGCCACGGCGGTGAGCGCGTCCGGTCCGGCGAGCATGGTGATCACGACGTCGGCGTCCCGCACCGCCTCCGCCGGTGACCCGGCGCGCGTGGCTCCCTCGGCGACGAGCGGCTCGGCGCGGGCCGGGGTGCGGTTCCAGACCCTCAGCGGGTGACCGGCCGTAAGCAGCCGGCGGGCCATCGGGGCGCCCATGTGCCCCAGCCCGAGAAAAGCGATCTTCTCCATGCCTCCGACGCTAGGACTCGGTCGCGCAATGCGACAAGCGAATGTCTAGCATCGCTGCCATGCCTACTTCGCATGACGAGCATCCCGCGCGCCCCGAGCACCCCGAGCCGCCCGACCTGTCCACCGTCTGGCTGCGGGTGTTCCTGGAGGTGGCCCGGCACGGCTCGTTCACCGTGGCCGCGCGGACGCTGGGCTGGACCCAGTCCGCCGTGTCCCGGCAGATCTCCGCACTGGAGTCGGCCCTCGGCGGCGGTCCGCTCTTCGACCGGCTGCCGCGGGGCGTACGGCTCACCGAGGCCGGCCGCACCCTGGTGCCGTACGCCGAGGCCGTGTCCGAGTCGCTGCGCGGCGCGGCCCGCGACCTGGCCGAGCTGCGTACGGCGGCGGGCGGGCGGCTGCGGTTCGGCGCGTTCGCCACCGCCGACGCGGCGCTCGTCCCGCACGCGCTGGCCGCCTTCCGCGCCCGTCATCCCCGCGTCCGCGTCTCGCGCGAGGAGGGCCTCTCCCCCGGCCTGCTGGACCGGCTGACGGCGGGCCGTCTCGACCTCGCCGTGGTCTCGACGACGGGCCGCGCCCCGCTGGAGGCGTACGAGCTGCACCATCTCCTCGACGAGACCCTGTATGTCGCCGTACCCGCCGGCCATCCGCTCGCCCGGGCCGAGGGGCCGGTGCGGCTGGCCCGGCTCGCCGACGCCGACTGGATCGCCGGCAGTTCCCGGCCCGAGGGCACCCTCCTCGACGCGGCCGTGCGGCTGGGTTTCCGGCCGCGCGTCGCGCATGTCGTCGGCGAGTGGACCGCCAAGCAGGGGTACGTCGCCGCCGGCCTCGGGATGACCCTGGTGCCCGCGCTGGCCGCCGCGTCCGTGCGGCCGGACGTCGCCCTGCTGCCGGTGCACGCCGAGGACGCCCCGCCGCGCGCGGTGTACGCGGCGACGGTCCGCGGACACTCACTGACGACGGCGGCGCGGGCCTTCGTCGCGGCGCTGCGGGAGGCGGCGGGGCGCATCCCGGGCTGAAGCGGGCGCGTGGGCTCAGTGCGCCGGCGCGAGCGCGAGGCTGACGCCGAGGCCGGCCAGGACCGAGCCGATGACCTTGTTGAGGATCTTCTGGCCGCGCAGCATCAGGGCCCGCATCCTGGCCTGCGAGAAGAACGTGGCGACCACGCCGAACCACAGCAGGTGGGCGAGCGACATGAACAGGCCGTAGCCGACCTGCTGGTACAGCGGGGTGTCGGGGCTGACGACCTGGGCGAAGGTGGAGACGACGAAGAGGGTCGTCTTCGGGTTGAGGACGTTGGTGAGGAAGCCGGTGCGCAGCGCGGCGAACGGGGTCAGCTCACGGCGGTCCGCCAGGTCGATCTTCAGTTCGCCGCGGGTGCGGTAGGTGCGGATGCCGACGTACACGAGGTAGGCCGCGCCGATCAGCTTGATCACCGTGAACAGGGCGGTGGAGGAGGCGATCAGCAGGCCGACGCCGAGCAGGGTGTAGGTGACGTGGACCAGGACGCCGGCGGCGACGCCGGCGGCGGCGAGCAGACCGGTGCGGCGGCCGTACAGATAGCTGTTGCGGACGATCATGGCGAAGTCGGCGCCGGGGGCGATCACGGCGAGGACCGTGATGGCGGCGACGGCGAGTATCTGGGTCACGGGGTGGCGCTCTCCTCTTCGGACTCGTCGGCAAAGCCGTCGGCGTTCTCCTCGCCCAGCAGGTCGCGGGCGAGCAGCGTGGCGCCCGCGACCGCGCCCGGCATCAGGAACACCGCGACGAACGGGATCAGGAAGGCCAGGCCGAGGGGCGTGCCGAAGCCCCAGACCAGGGTCTTGCGGGAGCGGAGCAGGGCGAGCCGGGCGCGCAGTTCGACGCCCCGGCGCTGGAGGGCGACGGCGGTGAGTTCCTCGGTGAGGAAGAAGCCGGTGACGAAGAAGCCGAGCACGGGGACGGCGGTCTGCCCGACGAACGGCAGGAAGCCGAGAGCGAAGAGCAGCACGCCCCACAGCGCGGCCCGCACCAGCACGCGCAGGCTGTCCCGGGCCGAGATCCACAGCTCGCGCCACGGCGGCAGGTCCGACCGCGGGACGGTGCCGTCGGGTGAGGTTTCGGCGTCGACCTTCTCCGACAGGTTCTCGTAGAAGGGCTGGCCGATCAGCAGGGTGGCGGCCGTGAACGTCAGCATGGCGAGCAGCAGCCCGAGGGCGAAGAGCACGGCCGTGAGGAGGCCGCGGAACAGACCTTGCCAGGGGCTGGACCAGTGGTCCGCGAACGGCGTCGCCCCGGTCACCGCGTCCTCGCCCCACACCGCGAGCGCGACCAGCGCCGCGGCGTAGAGCACCAGGGTGATCAGCCCGGGCAGCAGTCCGAAGCCGTAACTCCGGCCGTGCCGACTCATCCAGCGCTGGCCCTTCAGCAGATACCCGAACCCCACCCCAAGATCGCGCATGGCGGAGACTCTACCGACTCTCCGCCGGCCGGCACGGGTCTTCTCAGGCGTCCAGCATCCGGCGCAGCAGGTCGCGCAGGGAGCGGCGTTCCTCCTCCGACAGGCCGGCGAGGGGCTCGCGGGCGAAGCGGAGACCTTCGCGCAGGTCCTGGGCCATCCGCACGCCCTCGTCCGTGGCGGCGGCCAGCTTCACACGGCGGTCGGCGGGGTCCGGGCGGCGCTCGACCAGACCCCGGGACTCCAGGCGGTCCACTATCCCGGTCACGTTGGACGGCTCGCACTTGAGCTTCTGCGCGAGCTTGCGCATGGGCAGCGGTTCCAGCGAGAGCAGGCTGAGCAGCCGGGCCTGCGGTCCGGTCAGCGTGTGCTCGCCCGCCGCCTTCTCGTAGTCCGCGTAGAAGCGGGCGACGACGTCACCGATCAGTTCGACGACCTCCATGGTCAGGGCGTCGGGGCGGCGGGTCTTCGATGGGGTGGACATGCTCTCCAGGATACCGCGTTACTTGACAGGCTGAAATATTCAGGAGCATGGTTGTTTCAGGTTCTGAAATATTTGAGGAAGGCCCCCTGTCATGACCAACCGTGAGTGGCACCTGCTCAGCCGTCCCGTCGGCTGGCCGAAGCCCGAGGACTTCGCCCTCGTCGAGACCCCCGTCCCGACCCCCGGCGAGGGCCAGGTGCTGGTGCGGAACAAGTACCTCTCCGTGGACCCGTACATGCGCGGCCGCATGAGTGCCGCGAAGTCGTACGCCGCCCCCTACGAGCTGGGCAAGGTCATGCAGGGCGGCGCGGTCGGCGAGGTGATCGCCTCCAACGCCGAGGGCATCGGGACCGGCGACCACGTCCTGCACTTCTTCGGCTGGCGCGAGTACGCCGTCGTGGACGCGAAGAACGCCGTCAAGGTCGACCCCGCGGCCGCGCCCCTCTCGACGTACCTCGGCGTCCTAGGCATGACCGGCCTGACCGCCTACGCCGGACTGCTGCGCACCGCCTCCTTCAAGGAGGGCGACATCGTCTTCGTGTCCGGCGCGGCGGGCGCCGTCGGCAGCCAGGTCGGCCAGCTCGCCAAGCTGCTCGGCGCCTCGCGGGTCATCGGCTCGGCCGGCTCCGACGAAAAGGTCAAGCTGCTCGTCGAGGAGTACGGCTTCGACGCGGCGTTCAACTACAAGAACGGCCCCGTGAACGAGCAGCTGCGCGCGGCCGCGCCGGACGGCATCGACGTCTACTTCGACAACGTCGGCGGGGACCACCTGGAGGCGGCCATCGACTCGCTCCGCCAGGGCGGCCGGATCGCGATCTGCGGCATGATCTCCGTCTACAACAACACCGAGCCCGCGCCCGGCCCGCGCAACCTCGCCCGGCTGATCCAGACCCGGGGCCGCATGGCGGGCTTCCTGGTCGGCGACCACTACGACCTGCAGCCGGAGTTCGTCCAGAAGGTCGGACCGTGGGTCGCCTCGGGCGAGCTGAAGTACCGCGAGACGGTCGTCGAGGGCATCGAGAACACCCTGGAGGCGTTCCTCGGGGTGCTGCGCGGCGACAACATCGGCAAGATGATCGTCAAGCTCTGACCGGCCAGGGCTTCTACTGCGTTTCCGGCATGCGGTAACTTCTTTCCGAAATCTGCCGCCGATCGTGGGCGCGAGTCGCGGCGGACCGAGGAGGAAGACAACGCATGCCCATCACGCAGTCCGACGTCCTGTACACCGCCGTCGCCACCGCCGAGAACGGCCGGGACGGCCGGGTCGCCACGGATGACGGCCGACTCGACGTCGTCGTCAACCCGCCCAAGGAGATGGGCGGCAACGGCGCCGGCACGAACCCGGAGCAGCTGTTCGCCGCGGGGTACTCCGCGTGCTTCCAGGGCGCGCTGGGGGTCGTCGCCCGGCAGGCGGGAGCCGATGCCTCCGGGGCGACCGTCACCGCGAAGGTCGGTATCGGCAAGAACGACGACGGGTTCGGGATCATCGTGGAGATCTCGGCGAACATTCCCAACGTGTCCGCCGAGGTGGCCCGGGAGCTGGTGGAGAAGGCTCACCAGGTGTGCCCGTACTCGAAGGCGACGCGGGGCAACATCACCGTGACGCTGGTCTGACGCCCGTCGTTGCGTACTGCGGAGACCGCACCCTTGGACGTGGGGTGCGGTCTCTTTTTCGGCGGGGGGCGTCTGCCGGGTGCGGTGCTTCTTCGGGTACGGGTGCGTCGTGGCTGGTCGCTCCCCCACTCTCGACTTCGCTCGAGCGGGGGGACCCCCATCGCGGCGGAGTCGCATATCGACACAGCCCCGCGCCCCTAGGGCGCCACCGCCGCCCGGTGCAGCACGCGCACGAACCTGTCGTTCTCCGGTGCCGCCCCGCCCGGAAACGCCGATCGACGGCGCGTGTAGCCGTACGCCAGGCCGCTGCGCGGGTCGGCGAAGGCCTGGCTGCCGCCTGCGCCGCTGTGGCCGAAGGTGCCGGCGCCCAGGACCGGGTGCCACATGTCGGCGGTGGCCTGGAAGCCGAGGCCGTACGACTTGTGGGCGCGGGCCACCAGGTCGTAGCCCACGGAGTGGATCTGGCCCACCTCGGCGACCGTGTCGGGCTTGAGCAGCGGCGGGCGGTCGTCCAGTTCGCTGATCGCCGCCGCGTACATCGTGGCGAGCCCGCGCGCGGAGGCGACGCCGCCCGCCGAGGCCGGTCCCTTGGCCCGTACGAGGCGGGAGTTGGCGTGGTCGGTCAGTGTGCCCGGCTCGGGAACGTGCGTGTTGAAGGCGATCGAGGTCAGGGTGTGCGGGCCGGTCGGCTGGGCGTCCAGCAGGGCCTGCTGCTCGGGCGTCGGGAGCATCGGCTGGACCGAGCGGAAGCGGGGCTCCTCCGACTCGGGCAGCCCCAGGAAGAAGTCCAGGCCGTACGGCGCGCGCACCCGCTCCTCGTACACCTCCTGGAGCGTGTGCCCCGTGGCCCGGCGGACCACCTCTCCGGTGAGCGCGCCGATCACCAGCGCGTGGTAGCCGAAGGCCGTGCCCGGGCGCCAGAACGGCTTCTGGTCGGCGAGCCGTTCGGCCATCGCCCGGTCGTCGGCCAGCTCCTCGGCGGAGAACCCGGCGTCGATCCCGACCAGGCCCGCCCGGTGCGCCAGCAGGTCCCTCAGGGTCACCGCGCCCTTGCCCTCGGCGCCGAACTCCGGCCAGTAGTACGTCACTTTGCGGTCCAGCTCCAGCGTGCCGTCCTGCACCAGGAGCGCGACCACCAGATGCGCGGCACCCTTGGTGGACGAGAACACGCCGTACAGCGAGTCCGCCTCCGCGCCCGCCCACAGGTCGACGACCCGCCGCCCGTGCACATACGCGCACAACTGGCCCTCGTAGTCCTCCCGTTCCCCGGCGACGAAGGCGGCGAACTCCTCACGCACCGCCTCGAACCCCTCGGCGACCGTGCCCTGGACGGTGATCTGTTGCGTCATCCGCTCTCCTCAACCTGAGCCGCTGCTCGCTGCTCCCTCTCAGCACAACGCCCGTTCCTGCTCGGGGCGTTCCCGAGACCGGTACGGCGCGATGTGCCTGTTCGACTCAACCGCTACGGACGCCCATGGGTGTCACCACTGCCCCGGATGGCGGATGGCGCGGGGGTGGCGCGAGGCGCATGGCAGGGCTCAGGCGATGGCTCGGGGGGCGCACGGATGCGCGGCCGGGGTCAGGTGCACCACCACAGGAAACGGTTGCAGGTCTTGGTGGGCGAGGGTACGGGGGGCGGAGCCGACGTCGTCGGGGCGCTGGAGGGGGTGGGGGCGGGCCGGGAGGTGGCGGTGGGCGCCGGGGCCTTGGGGGTGGCGCCGGAGCCCGCCGTGGCGGTCTGCTGCGCCTTGGCGGTGTCCTTGGCGTCGGGCGACTTGGAGTCCTTGTCCTTCGGGGACTTGGAGGCGGACGCGGAGGCGTCCGGGGATGCGGAGCCGGCCCTGCCCGGGGTCGTACCGGAGGTGCCGGAGGCCGGGTCGGCCGTGGCGCGGGGGGACGCGGAGGATGTGCCGCCGTCGGCCGCGGTGTCCCCGGCGGAGTCCGGCTGCCCGCTGGAGAACGGTGAGAAGGGCGCGTCCGTGCCGAGTTCGGCGAGACCCAGGCTGCCCGCGGCCAGCACGAAACCCGCGGTGATCAGCACGGTACGGCGGCGCCGGCGCCGGTGCGCGGCGGCCTTGCGGTCGCGGCGGCTGGCGTCGGCGTCGGCGGGGCTCACGGTGGTGCTGCCGCGCGCCCGGCGCCGGGCGGCCCGGCCCCCGGGCTCGTGGTCGGTGTCGCCGTCGGAGTCGGGGTCGGGGTCGGCGTCGGCGGAGGAATCGGGGTCGGGGTCACCGTCGGCTGCGGCCTCGGTGCCGGACTCGGGCCCGGGATCCCAGTCCTCGTGCGGTTCCGGTTCCTCCGGCCACGCCGCCCGTTCCGGACCGGCCGGCTCGTACTGCTGGGGGATGCGGTACTGCTGGGACTCGTACTGCTGGGCGTACTGCTCCGCATACTGCGGGGGGACGCCGTACCCCGCTGTCCCACCCGTGCCCGCGCGCGCGTACGCGGTCGGGGCTTCCGCGGCAGCGCGCACCGGAGTTCCGCACCCGGGGCAGGCCAGGGCGCCGTTGAGGTGCCGTTGGCACGGGTGGCAGTAGTCCATGACGCCGGAAGACTAGATTCCCCATGGGTCACGTTCCTAGGCACCGCTGTGAAGGTTTCGTAGAAAGCGAAAGAATTCTCGAAAGGCTTGTCGAAACCGTTACCTGTTCGACCCATTGACACCCCCACCGCCCCGTCCTTACTGTCACGCCAGCATTTCGAACGTGTGACGAAATCTCGAACAGCCTGAAGGGCAACTGCCGTGCGCATCACCGGAATCAGCACACACGTGGTCGGCACGCCGTGGCGCAACCTGACCTACGTCCAGGTGCACACCGACGAGGGGATCACGGGAGTCGGCGAGACCCGGATGCTCGGTCACACCGACGCGCTGATCGGCTATTTGCGGGAGGCCGAGGCCAATCACATTCTCGGCTCGGATCCGTTCGCGGTCGAGGACCTCGTCCGCCGGATGAAGTACGGCGACTACGGCCGTGCGGGTGAGATCGTCATGTCCGGCATCGCGGTCGTCGAGATGGCCTGCTGGGACATCAAGGGCAAGGCGCTGGGCGTGCCGGTGTGGCAGCTGCTCGGCGGCACGGTCACCGACAAGGTGAAGGCCTACGCCAACGGGTGGTACACGACCGAGCGAACGCCCGAGGCGTACCACAAGGCCGCCCAGCAGGTCGTGGAGCGCGGTTACCGGGCGCTGAAGATCGACCCGTTCGGCACCGGGCACTTCGAGCTGGACCACCAGGGGACTCTTTACGCCGTCTCCCTCATCGAGGCCGTGCGCGATGCCATCGGGCCGGACGCCGAGCTGATGCTGGAGATGCACGGCCGCTTCTCCCCCGCCACCGCCGTCCGGCTGGCCAGGGAAATGGCACCCTTCAAGCCGGCCTGGCTGGAGGAGCCGGTGCCGCCGGAGAACCTGAAGGCGCTGGAGAAGGTCGCGGCCAAGGTGGACATCCCGGTCGCCACCGGTGAGCGGATCCACGACCGGATCGAGTTCCGCGAGCTGTTCGACAGCCAGGCCGTGGACATCATCCAGCCCGATGTCGGCCACATCGGCGGCATCTGGGAGACCCGCAAGCTCGCCGCCACCGCCGAGACGCACTACATGCTGGTCGCGCCGCACAACGTCGGCGGCTCGGTGCTCACCGCCGCCTCCCTCCAGGTCGGCTTCACCTCGCCGAACTTCAAGATCCTTGAGCACTTCAACGACTTCGCGGACGCGGAGATCAAGAAGGTGGTCAAGGGGGCCCCGCAGGTCGTGGACGGCTACTTCCACCTCTCCGACGCGCCCGGTCTGGGCGTGGAGCTGGACGTGGACGCGGCCGCCGAGTTCCCGCAGCAGCAGGCCCGGTTCGATCTGTGGGCCGAGGGCTGGGAGCAGCGCAAGCCGAAGGGGACCAAGTGAGCACCGCCGTCGTCGTCGAGGCCCCGGGCCGGCACCGGCTCGTGGCGCACACGCCGCGTGAGCCCGGTCCCGGCGAGGCGCTGGTGGCCGTGCACGCGGTCGGCATCTGCGGCAGCGACCGCGAGGTGTACCAGGGCAACCGGCCCGAGGGGTACGTCCGTTACCCGCTCACCCCCGGGCACGAGTGGTCGGGGACGGTCTCCGCGGTGGGTGCCGGGGTGCCGGCGGGACTCGTCGGGCGCAAGGTCGTCGGCGAGGGCTTTCGCAACTGCCAGGTCTGCGACCGCTGCCACGCCGGCGAGACCACCCTGTGCACCGACGGCTACGAGGAGACCGGGTTCACCCAGCCCGGCGCCATGGCCGGCACGCTCACCCTCCCGGCCCGGCTGCTGCACGTCCTGCCGGACGACGCCGACCTCACCGCCGCCGCCCTGCTGGAGCCGGCCGCCTGTATCGCGGCCGCCGCGCTGAAGGCCCACGCCCTGCCGGGCGAGCGGGTCGCGGTGGTCGGCACGGGGACGCTCGGGATGTTCGCCGTGCAGTTCCTGAAGGCGGTGTCACCGGCACAGCTGCTCGTCGTCGGCACCAGGAACGACCGGGAGGCGCTGTCGCGGCAGTTCGGGGCGACCGACTTCCGGCTGAAGGACCAGGAGCTCCCGGCCGACTTCGACGTCGTGATCGAGACGGCCGGGTCCGCGTCCGCCGCGCGCACCGCCGCCTCGCTGCTCCGGCGCGGCGGACGGCTGGTCCTGACCGGGATCCCGGCGCCGGGCGCGGACGGGCTCGACCCGACCGATCTCGTCGTACGGCAGCTGGAGGTGCACACCGTCTTCGGGGCGCCGCCGGACGCCTGGGCGCACACCGTGAGGGTGTTCGGTGCCGGACTGCTGGACCCCTTGCCGCTGGTCACGCACGAGCTGCCGCTGACCGAGTTCCCGCAGGCCATCGAGCTGGTCGGGGCGGGTGATCCAAAGGTGGGCAAGGTGCTGCTGCGCCCCTGATGACGTACGCCGGTCAGGGCGTGACCTGACGGCGCCCTGACCGGCGTACCACCACGGCCGCTTTTTTCGCAGCACCACCCAGGCCGTTCCCCGCCCCGAGCCGCGAACCTCGTCCGAAATACCGAACACGAAGGACAGCTTGTGACGACCGACGCTTCCACCACGGCGGCCCGCCGACCCGGTGAGCAGGCGCTCACCGCCCTCGGCCTGGGCGCGCCCGCCCTCGACCCCGCCGACACCTCCGCGCACAGCTTCCCGGGCGGTGGCCGCTGGCGCACCGAGATCCCCTCGTGCGAGGGTCCCGAAGCGCTGGCGGTCGTACTGAAGGAGGCCTCGCGCCTCGATGTCCCGATCCACCGGATCAGCCAGGGCAGCGGCGTGTGGATGCTCACCGACGCCGAGATCACCGAGATGGTCGAGGCCACGGCCGCACGCGACATCGAACTCTGCCTGTTCACCGGCCCGCGCGGCACCTGGGACATCGGTGGCTCGGTACGCTCCGACTCGCGGGGGGCCGGACTGCGCGCACGGGGCCACGACGCCGTCGCCGGCTGCGTCGAGGACGCCGTACGGGCCACCGAGCTGGGCGTCAAGTGCCTGCTGGTCGCCGACGAGGGCGTGCTGTGGACCCTGCACCGGGCCCGTGAAGCCGGGATCGTCCCGGCCGACACCACGCTGAAGGTCTCGGCGCTCATCGGCCCCGTCAACCCGGCCGCGTACGCCGTGTACGAGCGGCTCGGCGCCGACTCCATCAACGTGCCCAGCGATCTGACGCTGGATCACCTCACCGAGATCCGCCGGGTGTCCGGCGCCCCGATGGACATGTACATCGAGGCACCCGACGACCTGGGCGGCTATGTGCGGATGTACGAGGTCGCCGAGCTGATCCGGCGCGGCGCCCCGCTCTATCTGAAGTTCGGTCTGTCCAAGGCACCCGGCATCTACCCGTGGGGCACCCACCTCAGGGACGTGACCCTGGACACCGCCCGGGAGCGGGTGCGGCGCGGCCGCCTCGCCCTGGACCTGCTCGCCCGGCACGGCGCGGACGGCGACATGGCGCCGCTCGGCTCGCGGCTGCCAGGGCCTCTCAACCGCTTCCCCATCACCGCGTGACCCCGCTCAACGACCAGAAGAACAAGGACGGATCACCATGCGCAACCGCAGAGCCGCACTCGCCGCGATATCCGGCGCCGCCTCCCTCGCCCTCACCCTGACCGCCTGCGGCCAGAGTGGCTCGGGTGGCAGCAAGGAGAAGACCGGCGACGTCAAGGGCGCCACCATCGGCATCGCCATGCCGACCAAGTCCTCCGAGCGCTGGATCAACGACGGCAACAACGTCGTGAAGAACCTGCAGTCCATGGGCTACAAGACCAAGCTGGTCTACGGCGAGGACGACCCGAGCACCCAGGTCTCGCAGATCGAGAACCTCATCACGCAGGGCGTGAAGGGCCTGATCGTCGCGGCGATCGACAACAAGTCGCTGAACAACGTGCTCCAGGAGGCGCACCAGGCGAACATCCCGGTGATCGCCTACGACCGGTTGATCCTCGGCACCCCGAACGTCGACTACTACGCCTCCTTCGACAACGAGAAGGTCGGCGTCCTCCAGGGCACCTACATCGTGCACAAGCTCGGCCTGGACGCCGGCAAGAAGGGCCCGTTCAACATCGAGCTGTTCGCCGGCTCGAACGACGACAACAACACCAAGTACTTCTTCAACGGCGCGATGAGCGTGCTCAAGCCGTACATGGACAAGAAGCAGCTGGTGGTCAAGTCGGGGCAGACCCAGCTCAACCAGGTCACGACGCTGCGCTGGGACGGCACCACCGCGCAGAAGCGCATGGAGGACATCCTCACCTCCTCCTACAAGAGCGGCCGGGTCGACGCGGTGCTCTCGCCGTACGACGGCATCTCCATCGGCATCCTGTCCGCGCTGAAGTCGGACGGCTACGGCTCGGGCAGCAACCCGCTGCCGGTCATCACCGGCCAGGACGCAGAGCTCGCCTCGGTGAAGTCGATCACCGCCGGGCAGCAGACGCAGACCGTCTACAAGGACACCCGGCAGCTCGCCAAGGTCGCCTCGACCATGGTGGACGACGCCCTGAAGGGCAAGAAGCCGCAGGTCAACGACACCAAGACATACAACAACGGCAGCAAGGTCGTGCCCGCCTATCTGCTCCAGCCGGTCAGCGTCGACAAGACCAACTACAAGCAGGTGCTGGTGGACGGCGGTTACTACACCGAGTCCGAGCTCAAGTAAGCGCCGCCCCCTACGGATTGGAAGGCACGACCATGGCGGGACCCGTCCTGGAAATGCGCTCGATCGTCAAGACCTTTCCCGGTGTCAAAGCGCTGTCGGACGTCACGCTGACCGTCCGCCAGGGCGAGGTCCACGCCATCTGCGGGGAGAACGGCGCCGGCAAGTCGACCCTGATGAAGGTGCTCTCCGGTGTCCATCCGCACGGCACCTACGAGGGCGAGATCCTCTTCGAGTCAGAGGTCTGCCAGTTCAAGGACATCCGGGCGAGCGAGCAGCGCGGCATCGTCATCATCCACCAGGAGCTGGCACTGGTGCCGTACCTCTCCATCGCGGAGAACATCTTCCTCGGCAACGAACACGCCACGCGCGGGCTCATCAACTGGCGTGAAACCCTGCGCCACGCCACCGAGTTGCTGCGCCGAGTCGGCCTCGACGAGCACCCGGAGACCCGCGTCGCCGACATCGGCGTGGGCAAGCAACAGCTCGTGGAGATCGCCAAGGCCCTGTCGAAGGAGGTGAAGCTGCTCATCCTCGACGAGCCGACGGCGGCCCTGAACGACGAGGACAGCGGCAAACTCCTCGACCTGATCCTGGAGCTGAAGGACCAGGGCATCACCTCGATCATCATCTCCCACAAACTCAACGAGATCCGCCGGGTCGCCGACTCGGTGACGATCATCCGCGACGGTCGGTCCATCGAGACGCTCGACGTGAAGGCGGCGGAGACGACCGAGGACCGGATCATCAGCGGCATGGTCGGCCGCGACCTCGACCACCGCTTCCCCGAGCGCACCCCGCACCAGCCGGAGGAGGGCGCGGCCCCCGCGCTGGAGATCCGCGACTGGACCGTGCTGCACCCCATCGACCAGCAGCGCAAGGTCGTGGACGAGGTGTCGCTCCACGTCCGCCGGGGCGAGATCGTCGGCATCGCGGGCCTGATGGGCGCCGGCCGCACCGAACTCGCGATGAGCGTCTTCGGCCGCACCTACGGCCGGTACGCGGGCGGCACGGTCCTCAAGGACGGCGTCGAGATCCGTACCAAGTCCGTCGCGGAGGCGGTGGAGCACGGCATCGCGTACGTCACCGAGGACCGCAAGCACTACGGCCTGAACCTGATCGACACCATCAACCGGAACATCTCGCTGACCGCGCTGAAGAAGGTCGCGAAGCGGGGCGTGGTGGACGAGCAGGCGGAGCGGCAGGTCTCCGAGGGCTTCCGCAAGTCCATGAACATCAAGGCGCCGACGGTGTTCGAGCCGGTGGGCAAGCTGTCCGGCGGCAACCAGCAGAAGGTCGTCCTCAGCAAGTGGATCTTCGCGGGTCCGGACGTGCTGATCCTGGACGAGCCCACGCGCGGCATCGACGTGGGCGCCAAGTACGAGATCTACACGGTCATCGACCAACTGGCCGCCCAGGGCAAGGCGGTCGTCTTCATCTCTTCCGAGCTGCCCGAACTGCTCGGCATGTGCGACCGCATCTACACGATGGCCGCCGGGCGGCTGACCGGTGAGGTGCCGCGGGCCGAGGCCACGCAGGAAGTGCTGATGCGCCATATGACGAAGGACAAAGAGGTAACGCGATGAGCACGGACGTCACCGACAAGAGCCCGGCCGCCGCGCCGCCGGGCAAGGGCGGACCGACCGCCGGCGAGGGTCTGTTGCAGCTGGTGCTCGGCGGCCTGCGCCGCAACATGCGCCAGTACGGCATGCTGATCGCGCTCGGTCTGATCGTCGTCCTCTTCCAGATCTGGACCGGCGGCGACCTGCTGCTGCCGCGCAACGTCTCCAACCTGGTGCTGCAGAACAGCTACATCCTGATCCTCGCGATCGGCATGATGCTGGTGATCATCGCCGGGCACATCGACCTGTCGGTCGGGTCGATCACCGCGTTCGTGGGCGCCTTCGCGGCGGTGCTGACGGTGCAGCACCATGTGGCGTGGCCCGTCGCCCTGGTGCTGTGCCTGCTGGTGGGCGCGGCGGCGGGGGCCGTACAGGGCTTCCTGATCGCCTATTTCGGCATACCGTCGTTCATCGTCACCCTCGCCGGGATGCTGCTCTTCCGCGGACTGACGGAGATCTTCCTCAAGGGCCAGACCCTCGGCCCGTTCCCGAACGGCCTGCAGAAGATCGGCAACGGCTTCCTGCCCGAGGTCGGCCCGAACACCAACTACCACAACCTCACCCTGCTCCTCGGCATCGTCCTGATCGCCGCCGTGGTGTGGCAGGAGGTGCGCGACCGGCGTCGCCAGCGGGAGTTCTCCCTCGACGTGGTGCCGACGAAGCTGTTCCTGCTCAAGCTCGTCGCCCTGGTCGCCGCGATCGTCGCCCTCACGATGCTGCTCGCCAGCTACGACGGCGCGCCCATCGTGCTGATCGTCCTCGGCGTGCTGGTGGGCGGCTACGGCTACGTCATGCGCAACTCGGTCTTCGGCCGGCACATCTACGCCATCGGCGGCAATCTGCCGGCGGCCAAGCTGTCCGGCGTGAAGGACAAGCGCATCACCTTCCAGGTGTTCCTGAACATGGGCGTGCTCGCGGCCCTGGCGGGTCTGGTGGTCGCCGCCCGTCTGAACGCGGCCTCGCCGAAGGCGGGCGACGGCTTCGAACTGGAGGCCATCGCCTCCTCGTTCATCGGCGGCGCCTCCATGAGCGGCGGTGTCGGCACCGTCCTCGGCGCCATCATCGGCGGTCTCGTCCTCGGCGTGCTGAACAACGGCATGAACCTCCTCAGCGTCGGCACCGACTGGCAGCAGGTCATCAAGGGCCTCGCCCTGTTGGCGGCGGTCGGGTTCGACGTGTGGAACAAGCGCAAGTCCGGTTCGTAAGTCAGCTCGGGCCCCGCCGCACCCGGCGGGGCCCCTCCTCTTTCGGGAGCCGCATCCATGGAACTGAACAGACGCACGGTCATCGCTGGAGCCGCGGCGGCCGGCATCGCCGCCACCACCCTCGGCACGGGCAGCGCCCAGGCCGCGTCCGCCACGTCAGGGAGCCGTAAGCCGGTGAAGGAACTCTTCGGCACGCTCGCCGACGGCACGAAGATCTACCGCTGGTCGCTGGAGAACGGCGGCACGCGGCTGAAGGTCCTGAACTACGGCGGCATCGTCCAGACCCTGGAGGTCCCCGACCGCCGCGGCCACTACGCCAACGTCGTCGCGGGCTTCGACGACATCGCCGACTACGTCGCCAAGAGCCCGTACTTCGGCGCCCTGATCGGGCGGTACGGCAACCGCATCGGCAAGGGCCAGTTCACGCTCGACGGCAAGAGCTACCAGCTCTCCGTCAACGACGGCGTGAACAGCCTGCACGGCGGCAAGCAGGGCTTCGACAAGCACGTGTGGGACGTCGAGCCGTTCGCCGAGGGCTCCGAGGTCGGCCTGCACCTGCACTACACCAGCGTCGACGGCGAGATGGGCTACCCGGGCACGCTCAAGGCGAAGGTGACGTACACCCTCACCCGGCACGGTGAGTGGCGCATCGACTACGAGGCCACCACGGACAAGGCGACCATCGTCAACCTCACCAGCCACGTCTACTGGAACCTGGCCGGTGAGGGCAGCGGCACGATCGAGGACCACGAGCTCCGGATCGCCGCCTCCCGCTACACCCCCACCGACTCGGGCCTGATCCCGACCGGCGAGCTGGCGAAGGTCGCCGGCACCCCGTTCGACTTCCGCCACGCCAAGCCGATCGGCCGGGACATCCGCGCCGGCCACGTCCAGCAGGTGCAGGCCAAGGGCTACGACCACAACTGGGTCCTGGACAAGGGCATCACGGCACGCCCGGAACATGTGGTGACCCTGCGCGACCCGCGCTCCGGCCGCACCCTGAAGATCGCCACCGACCAGCCCGGCCTGCAGTTCTACTCCGGCAACTTCCTCGACGGCACCCTCACCGGCACCGGCGGCCACACCTACCGCCAGGGCGACGCCCTGTGCCTGGAGACCCAGCACTTCCCGGACTCGCCGAACCACGCGAACTTCCCGTCGACCGTGCTGCGGCCCGGGCAGACGTACCGGACGACGACGATCCACACGTTCGAGGCGTGAACCGGGACGTGCATCGGGCGGCGTGACCCGGGACGTGAACCGGCTCACACGGCAGTGGAGTTGAACGTCACTGCCGTCCCCTCCGTATCCAGGGGTGGCCCGTGCTCCCCCGCACGGGCCACCTGAAACGGAGGTTCCTTTGGCCGGCAACGTCACCTCGTTGTTTCGCGGCAGCGCCGCCCACAGCCCTTCGATGGCGGCGCTGACGCGAGAGGGCGGCGACGGAACCGGCCCGGTGGACTTCTGCATCCCGTGCAACCCGTACTTCCCCACACCGGCCATGTACGACGAGCTGGCGGTCCGGCTGCGCGAGATCATCACGTACTACCCGAGCAGCGCCGACGCGATCACCGCGGAACTGTGCAGCCTCCTGCAACTGCCGCCGCAGTGCGTGGCGATGGGCAACGGCTCCACGGAACTGATCACCTGGATCGACCACCTCCTGGTCCGTGAGTCACTGGCGATCCCCGTGCCGACGTTCGGCCGCTGGACCGACCAGCCGATGGAGACCGGCAAGCGGGTCGACATGTTCCCGCTGCAGGAGGCGAGCGGGTTCGCCCTGGACCTCGCCCAGTACGCGGACTTCATCCGGACCCGGGGCACGCGGGTGGCGGTGATCTGCAACCCCAACAACCCCGACGGCGGCTATCTGCGCAAACAGCAGGTCGTACAGTTCATGGACGCGATGGCGGACCTGGACCTGGTGATCGTCGACGAGTCCTTCCTGGAGTTCGCCGACGCGGAGGCCGAACCGAGCGTCGTACAGGAGGCCATGCTCCGCCCCAACGTCATCGTGCTGCGCAGCCTCGGCAAGAACTTCGGCCTGCACGGCATCCGCTTCGGCTATCTGGTCGCCAACCCGGCGCTCGCGGGGAAGGTGCGGGGGATGCTCCCGAAGTGGAACCTCAACTCCTTCGCGGAACACGTGGTGTTCATGCTGAGGGAACACGGCCCCGAGTACGCTCAGAGCCTGCAGCAGGTCCGCCGCGACCGCCTGGAGATGACCAGCCACCTGTCCGCACTCCCGGGCCTGACGGTGTACCCGTCCCAAGGCAACTTCCTCTTCGTACGACTGCCCGTCGGCGCCGAGGGCACGGTGGTCCGGGACCGGCTGCTCACCGAGCACCGGATCCTGGTCCGTGAGTGCGGCAACAAGATCGGCTCGTCCAGCCGCTTCCTGAGACTCGTGGTGCGCCCCCAGGTCGACGTGCGTCGCCTGGTGTCCGGCCTGGAGCAGGTGCTCTACGGGTCCAGGAGGGGAGCCGCCGTACCCGAGCTGGGCACCGGGACCAGCTACAGCTCGGGTACGGCGGCGGTGGACCGGCTGATGAGCGAGACGAACGGGGGTGGCATGCGTTTGCCCGCGGCGTCGCAGCCAGAGCCCGCACCCCAGCCGACGCCGGTGTCGCAGCCCCTGCCCGCGGCGGCTCAGCCGATGCCGGTACCTCAGCCGACGGCACCGCAGCCCGCGCCCGTACAGCAGCCGATGGCACCGGTGGCCGCCCCACAGCCGGCCCCGGCGCCGACGCCCGCTCCCCTGCCGACGCCCGCTCCCCTGCCGGCCCCGGCACCACAGCCCGCGCCGGCACCTGCACCGGCACCGCTGCCCGCGCCGGCCCCCGTGCCCGCTCCCACCCCGGTACCGGCACCCGCCGCGGCGATCGCCCCCACTCCCCCTGGCGTCCCGGCACGCGGCGGCCTCACGGCAGCCCAGGTGCGCGGGATGACGGCACCGGCGTCCGATCTGACGCCGGCGCCGGCCACGGGCTGGCCCAATGCGCAGAGCTGGCCGAACGCGGCGGGGGCCTAGCCGCCTACCGCCGCCGCCCCGGCGTCAGTGGGCGACCGGCCACCCGCTGCTCCTGGGTCGGCATTCGTCACGCAGGCGGGGAAGTGGCCGCTGGACCGCTCGCTTCCTCTCAGTGTCGTGCTTCCACGGCCCGCCTCAAGGGCGCGCAGCGCCCTTGACGCACCTCGCGGAAGCACGACACTGGCCAAGAAGCGGGCGGCCCCACGGCAACCAATCGACACCGGCCCAAGCAGCAGCCCGCCCTACAGCACCCG
This sequence comes from Streptomyces sp. NPDC030820, assembly GCF_055572075.1. Lineage (NCBI taxonomy): Bacteria > Bacillati > Actinomycetota > Actinomycetes > Kitasatosporales > Streptomycetaceae > Streptomyces > Streptomyces sp. NPDC030820. Next base: position 694,583 of record NZ_JBVIEB010000001.1, on the reverse strand, counting down.
ACCACACCGGCCCAAGCAACGGGCGGCGCACGGCACCCGGGCAGTCCCGGATGCCGCCCGTGCCCTTGGCGGGGCTACCTGCTCGGGCACTGCTTCCACGCCAGGTGGTACACCGTGCTGATGTCCCCGTCCGTGGAGTCCATGGTCATGAAGCTGACCTTGTCCGAGGCCTGGGTCCCGGCGCTGACCCGCAGCTCGGTGTTGATGTTGAAGTTGCGCAGCACCCCGCAGGGCGCCCAGACCAGTTGGGCCCAGTCGGTGCTGTCGGTGGCCTGCCAGTCGTCGTTGTAGGGGCCGTTGAAGGGGTGGTTCTTGGGCACCGTCTGCGGGGAGCCCTGGAAGTAGTACAGGGCCTTCTGGGCGGCGCTCGCGCCGGGCCGGAGCGAGAGGAAGCCGCGGTAGTCGGCGCTGGCTATCGCGTAGGTGAAGCCCTGAGGGACATGAACCACCAGGTTGAGCTGGCAGTTCTTGCGGAAGGCCGTCGGGTCGGAGGCGCCGCCGGCCTGGGCCAGGTATTCGCTGTAGGTCACCGTGAAGGCCGTGTTGTCCGGCGAGACGGCGACCGCGGCCGTACCCGCGGGGCAGCCGGAGCCGTTCACCGTCGCCACATCGATGACGATCTTGTCCGGGGGCGGGTTGTCGAACACCGGCGAGGAGGGCTGCGCGGGCAGCGCGGTGGTGAGGAGCGCGGCTACGGCGCCGCTGAGGAGTAGTCCACCAGCCATCGTTTCTCCCGTGGTCAGGTGTGGGGGGTCTGTGTGGAACCTGTGAAGCGTTCCGCATCGTAGGAAGCCCCCATCGCCCCCGGGAGGGTCAACACCGGCCATTCACAGCGGGCCGTTCACACCAAGCAGCCCCTACGTGCTCGCCCCAGCCCTACGGGTTCTCCCAGGCCGCCGGTTCCGCCGCCAGCGCCCGGACGGGCTCCGGCAGCGCGTCCGCCGCAAGGTCGGCGATGGTGACGCCCTCCAGGATCCGGCGGACGTTCGCGCGCAGCGCGATCCACAGGGGCAGCAGGGGCTGTGCGCTGCCGGTGTACGCGAGGCCCGTCGGGCGTTCGCCGCGGACCGAGACGATCGGGCCGTCCACCGCCCGGATCACGTCGGCGACCGTGACCTCGGCGGCGTCCCGCGCCAGCCGGTAGCCGCCGCCCCCGCCCCGCCTGCTGTCGACGATCCCGCCACGCCTCAGGTCGCCCAGGATCCCTTCCAGGAACTTGTGCGGAATGCCCTGGGCGGCGGCGATTTCCTCCGCCTTCACCGGGCCGTCACCCTGCCGTACGGCCAGCTCCAGTACCGCTCGTACCGCGTAATCCGCCCGCGCCGAGATCCTCATGGGTCCATTGTGGGGCGTCGCCGCATGGAGAATGCTGCACCCGCGCCCCGTAAGATCGCCCGCGGAGGATCCACCTTGGCGCTCAGCAGACGTACTTTCAGTGCCCTGGCCGGCTCGACCGCCCTCGGGCTCGCCCTCGGCGGCAGCGGCGGCCCCGGCGCGCCCTCGGCGTACGCGGCGCGCAGTGTGCCGACCGGCCCGGCACCCGCCCCGCCGAGCGCCGACGGACGCCGGCACACCATCGGCTACGACCACTACTCGCTGCTCGTGGACGGCAGGCGGCTGGTGGTGTGGTCCGGTGAGATGCATCCCTTCCGGCTGCCCAGTCCCTCCCTGTGGCGGGACGTGCTGCAGAAGATGCGGGCCCACGGGTACAACGCGGTCAGCATCTACGCGGCCTGGAACTACCACTCCCCCGCGCCCGGGCACTACGACTTCACCGGCGTCCGGGACCTGGACCTGTTCCTGCGCATGGCCGCCGAGACGGGCCTGTACGTCATCCTGCGGCCCGGCCCGTACATCAACGCCGAGGTGGACGGCGGCGGCTTCCCCGGCTGGCTGACGGCGACGAAGGGGAGGGCCCGGACCGACGACCCGGCCTATCTGTCGCACGTCGACGAGTGGCTGACCCAGGTGAACCGGATCGCCCGTAGACACCTGTTCACCCAGGGCAACGGCACGATCCTGCTGTACCAGATCGAGAACGAGTACGACGCCCACGCCGGCGACGCCACCGGCCGGGCCTATATGTCCCATCTGTACAAGAAGGTGCGCGCGGACGGCATCGACGTCCCGCTGTTCCACAACGACAAGGGCAGGAACGGGTACTGGGTGCCCGGCTCGTTCGACACCGGCGGTGAGAAGGGCGGCTGGCTGTACGGCTTCGACGGGTATCCGTCGCCGTCGCAGACCCCGCCGGACTGGGGAACGTTCGGGCCCGGCGGGGCGAAGGGCGGGGCCAGTGCCTCGCCGGCCACGCCCGGCTTCGTGCCCGAGTTCGGCGGCGGCTGGTTCGACCCGTGGGGCGGGGCCTGGTTCGACGGCAAGGGGTACGCCGAGTCCCGGCGCACCCGGGATGCCGCCTACGAGCGCCGGTTCTATCTGACCAACCTCGCCAACGGGCTCACCCTGCACAACGTCTACATGACCTTCGGCGGAACCTCCTGGGGCTGGCTGCCCGCGCCCGTCGTCTACACGTCGTACGACTACGGCGCCGCCATCGACGAGGCGCGGAACGTCACCGACAAGATCGCGCCGATGCACCAGTTCGGGCATCTGCTCCAGCGCGTGCCCGACTTCGCCAAGCTGGACCGGGCGGCGGACGTGAAGGCCGAGGGCCTGAAGGTCTACCACCTGACCAACCCGGACACCGGCGCCCACTTCTATGTCGCCCGCAACGACGGCACGGTCCCGGTCACCACCGATCTGCCGACCGACGCCGGGCGGCTCCGGATCACCGTGCCCGGCAAGGACGCCAGGCTGCTGGCGACGGGGCTGAGGCTGGGCAAGCGGACGCTGAAGTACTCCACCGCCGAGCCCATGCTGGCTCTGACGGCCGGCCGGCAGGACATCGCGCTGTTCTCGGGGCGCAGCGGTGACATGGCCGAACTGGTGCTGAAGTGCCCGGTGGAGCCGAGCGTCATGCGGCTGGACCCCGAGGCCGCCTGGGTCTTCGACGACGGCGACAGCTCGCTGCATGTGAACGTCCCGCTCGGCGAGGGCGGGCTCACCCGCGTGCTGGTGCAGAAGGGCGAGACCGAGACCCCGCTGCTGCTGCTCTTCGCCGACGACGCCACCGCCGTACGCCTGTTCCCGTACGACACCCCGTCCGGGACCCTGCTGGTGTACGGCCCGGCTTTGCTGCGCCACGCAGAGCTGCGCGGATCCGAGGTCCATCTGACGGGTGACGTCACCGAGACGACCACCATCGAGGTGTGGGGGCCGCGCGGGATCGACGCCCTGGTGTGGAACGGCCGCACCCTGCCCACCCGGGTGACCCTGTCGGGCAGCCTGATGACCACCGGTCTGCTGCCCACCGTCCCCGAGGTGCGGCTGCCCGAGCTGGGCGCCTGGCGGATGCGCACGGAGAACCCGGAGGCCGGACCCGGTTTCGACGACTCGGCCTGGGCGGTCGCGGACAAGAGGTCGTCGTTCAGCACCACGCCGGTCCCCGACGGCGGGCCGGTCCTCTTCGCCGACGACTACGGCTTCCACTACGGGGACGTCTGGTACCGCGGCTCCTTCACCGACGCCACCGGCCTGGAGGAGGTCTCGCTCGCCTACAGCACCGGCACGCAGGGCCTGCTGATGGCCTGGCTGGACGGGGAGCCGCTGGGCACCCATCGGATGCCGGTGCCGGACAAGAACACGACCGTGCGGAAGGGCAGTTGGGCGGACACGGCCGTCTTCCCCGTCCGCGAGCGGCTGCGCTCTCCTGGCCGGCATGTGCTGTCGGTCCTGGTCCGGCGTATGCAGCACGACCAGGACGGCAAGGGGCTCGACACCCACAAGGTGGCGCGCGGGCTGACGGCGGCGAGCTTCAAGGGCGCTTCGCCGAATGTGAGTTGGCGGATCCAGGGCGCGGCGGCGCCCGACCCCGTGCGCGGCCCGATGAACAACGGCGGCCTGTACGGCGAGCGGGAGGGCTGGCATCTGCCCGTCTTCCGGGACCACGACTGGGAGCGGACGACCTTCCCGCGGGCCGCCCGGTACCAGGGCGTTACCTGGTACCGGACGACCTTCCGGCTGGCGGTGCCGGCCGACATCGACGCCTCGATCGGGCTGACCCTGGAGGACGACCCGTACCGCGCCTACCGCGCCCAGATCTTCCTCAACGGCTGGAACATGGGCCAGTACATCAACAACGTGGGTCCGCAGCACACCTTCGTCCTGCCGAACGGCGTCCTGCGCACCCGGGGCACCAACACCCTGGCGCTGGCGGTCCTTTCGGAGTTCACCACGCTGTCGGGGCCCGGCCGGGTGAGCCTGACGCTGCTCGGCAGGGCGAGCGGCGGACTGCCGGTCACGCCGGTCTGATCACGCGAGCCTGATCACGTTCCAGGACAGCGGTTCCAGTACGGCCGTGAGGGTGCCGTCCGCCAGGGCGGTGCCCGCGACCGGGTGCGGGGCGACCCGCTCGGGCTCGTCGAGGGTGTTGCGGGCGTCGGGGTCGGCGTCCGCGAGCGCGCTGTGCTCGGTGACGGTCGTCAACTGGAGTCCGTTGAGGGTGACTTCGAGCGGCAGGGGGTGCGTACGGCTGCGGTTGACGGCGAACACGGTGACCGTGCCGTCGGCCGCGCGGACGGCCGTGGCGTGCAGCAGGTCCGTCTCGCCGTACTTCTTCGTCTCGTACGTCGGCGAGTCCACGCGCACGTCCAGGACCTCGCCCCGGCCGTGCTTCGACGCCTGCGCGAACGGGAAGAACGTGGTCTGCCGCCAGGCCGGGCCGCCCGGCTCGGTCATGATCGGGGCGATCACGTTGACCAACTGGGCGAGGCAGGCGACGGTGACGCGGTCGGCGTGCCGGAGCAGGGCGATGAGGAGCGAGCCGAAGACGACGGCGTCCGTGACGCTGTAGTTGTCCTCCAGCAGCCGGGGCGCCTCGGGCCAGTCGGACCGGTCGAGCCCCTTGGCGTGCTCCTCCCAGCGGGAGAGGTACCAGACGTTCCACTCGTCGAAGGAGAGGTTGATCCTCTTCTTGGACTTGAGCTTCGCGCCGATGTGGTCGGCGGTGGCGACCACGTTCTCGATGAAGGACTCCATGTCGACGGCCGAGGCGAGGAAGGAGTCCACATCGCCGTCGGTGGGCTCGTAGTAGGCGTGCAGGGAGACGTGGTCGACCAGGTCGTACGCCTCCTGCAGGACGGTCGCCTCCCACTCGGCGAAGGTGGGCATGGCCTGGCTGGAGGAACCGCAGGCGACCAGCTCGACGCCCGGGTCCGCCTGGCGCATGGCGCGTGCGGTCTCGGCGGCGAGCCGGCCGTACTCCTGTGCCGTCTTGTGGCCGGTCTGCCAGGGGCCGTCCATCTCGTTGCCCAGGCACCAGAGCCGGATGCCGAAGGGCTCCTTGTCGCCGTGTGCCACGCGGAGGTCGGAGAGGGCGGTGCCGGCGGGGTGGTTGGCGTACTCCTGGAGTTCGAGGGCTTCGGCGACGCCACGGGTGCCGAGATTCACCGCGATCATCGGCTCGGCGTCGGGCCCGAGCTTCTTCAGGAACGCGATGAATTCGGAGAGGCCGAACCGGTTCGTCTCGGTGGAGTGCCAGGCGAGGTCGAGTCGGCGGGGGCGGTCCTCGACGGGGCCGACCGAGTCCTCCCACTTGTAGCCGGAGACGAAGTTGCCGCCGGGGTAGCGGATGGCGGTGACGCCGAGTTCGCGGACCAACTCCAGAACGTCGGTTCGCAGTCCGGCTTCGTCTGCCGAGGGGTGGTCGGGTTCGTGGATGCCGGTGTAGACGCAGCGGCCGAGGTGTTCCACGAAGGAGCCGAAGAGGCGGGGGTTGACCTGGCCGACGGTGAAGGCGGGGTCGAGGGTGAAGCGGGCGGTGCGCTTGCTCATGGGGTCCTTTCGGGTCACTTCAGAACAGGCCGGTCGGAACGCCAACCCAGTTGGTTCAGGCCCAGCTTCGGGGTGCCGTTGTCCGTCGCGTCGTAGTAGTGGTACGCCAGCCAGGTCTTGCCGTGCGTACAGGTAGTAGTAGTGGCCGTGGTGGACGATCGAGGCGCCCTCGACCGCGTACGGGGCGTCGGGGCGGGTCGCCAGGTGGTGGACCTCGGCTCCCGGGTCTGCCGTCGGACCGGATGACCGCCGGGTCGATGGCGTTCCAGGTGTCCGTCGTCTCGGAGGCGAACGCCTTGCCGTGGTCCGTCCAGGTGCCGGGGAGGCCCGTCGGGGAGGTGGCCACGCCGATCGCCGAGTGGTTGGTTCAGGCCAGGTTGTCCCATACCTTGCCCCCAACCGTTCGGCATTTCGAATGCCACCCGTAACTTCGAACGGGACCGTAGATTCGGAGCGCTCCCGCGTCAATGGGTGGGACACAAGCTCATAGGTGGTTCTCTCTTCGCCGACGGTCACGTCATCCCATGACGGGGACACGTCGAGACGCGTAGGCTCTGCCCAGCGGAAGGGGGAGGCGATGGGCATCGCGGGCGCGCGTGAGCAGGCGACACGCCTGGCCGCACGGCTGCGGCGGGCCCGCCCGGGCTCGGCGATGCGCTCGCTGGCCCGCGACCTCGCCGCCGGCGTCCACGCCCGGCCGGAAACACCCGGAGGCGTACGGGAGTTGTGCCGGGCACTGTGCGAGGAGATGAGCGGACTGCGCGGCGGACGGCCGATCGAGGTGCGCTTCGAGCGCTTCCCGGACGAGATCGAGGTCACCGGGCTGTGGCTGGAGTTCGCCGAATTCGACCTGGTGATCGTGGAGGAGCGGGCCGAGGCCGTGCAGCAACTGGTCATCCTGGGACATGAGTTGTGGCACCTCGAGAACGGGCACCGGCATCCCCACCTGGCCGGGGACGCGGCGGCCCGGGCGCTCGCCGACGCACCCGGCTGGCGGGGCATGCCCCTCACGGTGGCCGCCCGCAACGGCTCCCGGGCGGCCGACGAGGCCGAGGCGGACGACTTCGGGCACCGCCTGGCCGCCCTGTTCCGGCCGCACCTCACCGGCTCCGGCGCGGGCGCTCCCCCGGGCCCGGCACCCCGGTCCCTCAGCCCGGTGCAGCGGACCCTCGGCTATCGCGGACGCGACCGAGCGCCGAAAGAGGGGGGAGCCGCGCGGTGACGCTGGCGTTCGATCTCTCCGGACTTCTCGACGAGGTCTCCGTCTCCTTCTGGATCCCCACGGCCGTCCTGACCGCCGCCCTGGCCATCAAACTGCCGAGCATCATCAAGCTGTGGCGGGACCCGCTGCTGCGTGCCGTCGGCGGTCTGCTGCTGTTCGCCTGCGCGGTGTTCGTCTTCGCGGCCCCGCGGACCATCGCCTGGACCAACCGGGTCACCGGGGTGCCGAACATCTCGGCGCCCTGGGTGTACTCCCTGATCACCGCGCTGTGCGCGTCCTGGCTGCTGCTGATCATCGCCTGGCGCAACGGCCGCTCCGACTCGGCCCAGACCCGGCGGGTGACCCGCTGGGTCGTGGCCGGCTACGCGGGCGTGGTCGTCGCCCTGTGGGTGCTCTTCGCGCTCGCGGACGTGCCCGTGGAGCGGCTGCGGGACCTGGACACGTACTACGCCAACACCCCCTTCATGCGCGAGGAGATCCTGCTCTACCTCGTCGCGCACACGGTGGCCTGCTCGATCACGGCCCGGCTGATCTGGAACTGGATCCGCACCGACGGCCTCGACGCCTGGCTCCGCTGGGGGCTCAGGCTGCTGGGCGTCGGCTACGCCACGAACCTGTTCTTCGACGCGTCCAAGCTGACCGCCGTCGTGGCCCGGTGGACCGGCCACGACCTGGACTGGCTGAGCACCAATGTGGCGCCGGCGGGCGCGTGTGTCTCCGCGACCCTGGTCGCGGTGGGCTTCATCGTCCCGCACGTCGGCCAGTATCTGCACGAGCGCTGGCACGTCCGGCTGCGCCACCGCGCTCTCGGCCCCCTCTACCAGCTGACGCGGACCGTCACGGGCGAGCGCGAGCCCTTCGCCCCGCACGCCCCCGCCGAACTGCGCCTGATCCGCCGCGAGACCTTCATCCGCGACGCCCTGCTGCAACTCTCCCGGCACCTGGACGAGGACCTGCGCGAACGGTCGTACCGGGCCGCCCTCGCCCTCGGCTTCGAGCGCGGCCGGGCCAGGGCCCTCGCCGCCGCCGTGACGCTGCTGGACGCGGCCGGCGGCGGGCGGCCGCGGGCCGACGGCACCGGCTGCCCGTCCGGTCCCGACACGGCATACCTGCTCCAGGAGATCCAGGCCGTGTCCGAGGCCCTCCGCCACCCCGACGAGATCACGGCGGTACGCGCCCGTGCGACCGCCCCGGCAGAGAGCGTGCCCGCGCATGAGTGACCGCCCCTCCCCCGCCAGAACCGCCGTCGTGCTGGGGGGATCCCACACCGGCATGCTCGCGGCGCGGGCGCTCGCCGAGTTTGCCGACCGGGTCGTCGTCGTCGAGCGCGACGCCCTGCCCGAGGGCCCCGAACCCCGCAAGGGGCTGCCGCAGGCCCGGCACGCCCACATGCTCTGGTCGGGCGGGGTGCGGGCCGTGGAGGAACTGCTGCCGGGCATCACCGAAGCGCTGAAGGCCGCCGGGGGGCGACGGCATCCGTTCACGACCGGCGTGGTCGCCCTCTCCGCACGGGGCTGGTTCCGGCGCTGGCCCGAGTCCCACCATGTGATCCTGGCCGGCCGCGACCTGCTGGACGCGACGATCCGCGCACAGGTCCGCGCCGACGAGCGGATCGACCTCCTCGACGGCACCGAGGCGCTCGGCCTCACCGGCACCGACAAGGCGGTCACCGGCGTACGGATCCGGAACCGGGACGGCGCCGAGCGCACCCTCCCGGCCGGCCTCGTGGTCGACGCCACCGGGCGCGGCTCCCGGGCCGCGCGCTGGCTCGCGGACCTGGGGCTGCCCGCGCCGCAGGTCCGCGAGGTCGACCCGGGCCTGGTCTACGCGAGCCGGCTCTTCCTCGCCCCCGAGGCGGCCCGGGAGGGCTTCCCGGTGGTCAATGTGCAACCCGATCCGCACGGCGACGGCCCGGGCCGCTCCGGCTTCCTGCTCCCCATCGAGCACGGCCGCTGGATCGTCACCCTCGCCGGCACGCGCGGCGGCGAACCCACCGCCGGGAACGAGGACTTCATCCCCTTCGCCCGCGAGAAGCTGCGGCATCCGCTGATCGGCGAACTGCTGGAACGCGCCGAGCCGCTGTCCGACGTCACACTCACCCGCTCCACCGTCAACCGCCGGCACTTCTACGAGCGCATGCCGGCCTGGCCGGAGAACTTCACCGTCCTCGGTGACGCGCTCGCCGTGTTCAACCCGGTCTACGGCCACGGGCTGGCCGTCGCCGCCCAGAGCGCGGTACGGCTGCGCGAGGTGATACGGCGGCACGGCTGGAGCACACCGGGGCTGGCACGCCGCGTGCAGCGGGCGGTGGCTCGTCCGGTGCGTGCGGCATGGGACCTGGCGCTGGGTCAGGACGTGTTCTACCCCGGCGCGACGGAGCACGGGCCCACCGTGCGGGACCGGCTCCTGTCCGCGTACGTCGGCCGGCTGATGCACACCGCGACGGGGAACGGGCGCGTGGCCCGCCGGGTGACCGACGTGACGTCACTGGAGCGGGGAGCCGAGGTGTTGCTGACGCCGAGCGTGCTGCTGGCGGCGGCGGTCGGACCACTTCGGCCGCCGCTCGCGGCTCCGCCGATGACTGCGGAGGAGCGGAAGCTGGCGGGGGTCGTCTAGGCCGGCTCCCGGGCGCCGCCCCCGCCGGGTCAGCCCTCGAACGCCGGTTGGGGCAAGCCCTTCCCCGCGCCCGGAATCACCAGCACCGAGCCCGACAGGGGGTGCGGGGCCGACAGTCCCGTCCGCGCCGTCGTGACGTACAGGTCGGTCAGGTCGGCACCGCCGAACGCGCAGGCCGTCGTACGCGGCGTCGGCAGCGGGATCACCCGGTCCAGCGCGCCGCCCGGGGTGTAACGCCGCACCGCTCCCCCGTCCCACAGCGCCACCCACACACAGCCGTCCGCGTCGACCGTCAGGCCGTCCGGGAAGCCGGCGCCCTCCTCGATCTCCAGGAACGGGCGGCGGCCCCGGACGCGCTCGCCGTCGTGGTCGAAGACGTCGACGCGGCGGGTGGGAGTGTCGATGTAGTACATGAGGCGCCCGTCGGGGCTCCAGCCGGTGCCGTTGCTGATCGTGGCGTCGGACAGGACCGTCTGAGCCGTGCCGTCGCCGGTCAGCCGGGTCAGCGTGCCGCCACCCGGCGCCTCGTCGTACCGCATGGTGCCCGCCCACAACGAGCCGTCGGGCGCCACCGCGGCGTCGTTCGCGCGCCGGCCCGCGACCGGCTCGTGGTGCAGCCAGCGGAAGGTGTCGTCGGGGTCCAGCAGGCCCACGCCGTCCCGGAGGTTGAGGACCAGGCCGCCGCCCGCGCGGGGCTTGACCGCGCCCACGTGCTGCTCCGTCGTCCGCACCGTGCGCCGGCCCGTGGCCGGGTCGTACGTGTTGACGCGCATGCCCAGGATGTCGAGCCATATCAGCCGGCCCGTCGCCGGGTCCCAGGTCGGGCCCTCGCCCAGCTGCGCCTCCGCCCGTACGGCGACCTCGTATCCGGCGCTCACGCCGCGCCCCGGTGGCCCAGCCGCTCCGACAGCTCCGCCGCGCCCTTCGCCGCCAGCTGCTCCAGCTCGGCCCGGCGCTCGTCGCTCCAGCGGATCATGGGGACCGAGATGGACAGGGCCGCGACCACCTGGCCCGTGCGGTCGCGCACGGGAGCTGCCACACAGCTCACGTCCGGGTTGGACTCGCGGCTCTCCACCGCGATGCCCCGCTGCCGGATCTCCGCCAGGGCCTCGCGCAGCGCGGCGGGGTCCGTGATGCTGTTGGGGGTCATCGCGGTCAGCTCGGCGTCGTCCGGGATCCGTGCCGCGAGCTCCTGCTCCGGCAGCGAGGCCAGCAGCATCTTGCCGACCGAGGTGCAGTGGGCGGGCAGCCGGCGGCCGGCGGCCGAGACCATGCGGACGGCGTGCGTGGAGTCGACCTTGGCGATGTAGATGACGTCGGTGCCTTCGAGGATCGCCACGTGGACCGTCTCGTCACAGGTCTCGGCGACCGAGCGGGCCACCTGCTGGCCCTCGGCGGCGAGGTCGAGCTGCTCGGCGTAGCGGCTGCCGAGCTGGTACGGGCGTACGCCGAGCCGGTAGCGTCCGGGCTGTCCCGGCACGGGCACGATGTACGACCGTGCGGCGAGCGTGGTGACCAGCTCGTGCACGGTGGTGCGCGGCAGTTGGAGCTTGCGCACGATGTCGGGGGCGGAGAGCGTCCCGTCCCCGTCGAGAAACAGCTCAAGAATGTCGAGAGCCCGGGTCACGGCAGGCACGAGGCGTCCCACGTCCGGCCCCCTCCCTTGGGTCTAAGCGCCCGTTCGACACCTCGACACCGAGATGTTCGAGATATCAACAGGCGATCGGCATGACGAACACAGGCTAGTCATGGAGGGTTGCGCGGGCAATGGCCCGGAAGCAGACCGTGCACCATGGGGGCATGGATCTCGACTTCCAGCTGGTCCTGCTGCGCCGCATGGCCGACCACAACCCGGATCTGGTCGAGGACGCCCGGCACCGGCTCGGGGTGTCCATCGCCGAGATGCGGGAGACCAACAAGCGCTGGCAGGCCATGGTCCGCTCGCCGAGAGCCCGGTCCGCCGCCGCCCGGTACCGATCCGTGCTGGGCGAGCCGGAATCCGTCCTCCCCCGCCGGCTCGGCGACGTCGACTGCGAGGCCCGGCGCTGGGCCCTGCCGCTCTGGCCCGACCTGCGCTTCGAGGTGCTGGTCGGGCCGGACGGGGCGGTGTGGAACGAGTGGCTGGTGCGCGCGCCCGGCGCCCCGGCGCCCAAGCTGGAGACTCTGGACGACCTCGTGCCCTGGTCCTGCACGGTGGACGAGGCGGCGCGCGCCTTCGCCCCGGCCCGCCCGCTGGAGGGCACCGCACCGACCCGGTGGGGGCTCGCCTTCGCCGTGCCCGGCCCGGACGGCGTACGCCACGAGGTGGTCGCCGAGTTCACCTGGGGACTGCTCCAGCGGACGGCCGTCCGCACCTAGGTCCTGTCGTCGAACAGGTCCTGCCGTCGAACTCCCGCCGTCCGCCCGGAGGGCGGGCCTCGCGGCGTCAGGTGCGTGCTCTCGGCGCGCCTGGGGGAGCGTGCATGGCGTCGCGCCGCTGGGGGCACGGCCCGGCCGAAGGCTGGGGGAGGGGAGTTCGACGACGGGGCCCAGGTCAGTCGTCGAAGGCCGTCGCCCGGGTGCGCTTCTCCCAGGCGGTGACCTCCTCGCGGACCTGGTCGAGGTGGCCCAGGACGGCGCTCACCGCGTCGTCGCCGAGCGGCAGCCGCAGCGGGGTGTCCTCCGCGTCCAGCGCTGCCAGGATCAGGGCGGCCGCCTTGGCCGGGTCGCCGGGCTGGCTGCCGTGGCCGCCGGCGACGGCGCCCCGGGTCTCGCCGACCTTGCCGTACACCCCCGTGTCGGAACTGGCCCCGGCCCGGTCGGCCTCGAACAGCGCGGTCCGGAACGCGCCCGGCTCGACGATCAGCACCTTGACGCCGTACTCCCGCACCTCGTCCGCGAGCGCCTCGGACAGGCCCTCCAGGGCGAACTTGGTCGCGCTGTACGCTCCGAAGCCCGCGAAGGACATCTGGCCGCCCATGCTGCTCATCTGCACGATCGCGCCCGAGCGCCGCTCCCTCAGCTGCGGCAGCACCGTCCGGACGAGCGCCGCCGGGCCGAAGAAGTGCAGGTCGAACAGGTCGCGCAGCTCGCCGTCGGTGGTCTCCTCGACGGCGCCGACGTGGGTGCGGCCCGCGTTGTTGACCAGCACGTCGATCCGGCCGTGCCGGGCCAGGACATCCCGGACCGCCGCCTCGCTCGCGGCCACGTCGGTGACGTCCAGCCGCAGCGCCTCCACCTGGTCGGGGTGGGCGGCCACCAGGTCGTCCAGGGCCTCGGGGCGCCGGGCCGCGCCGACCACCACATCACCGGCGGCGACGGCCGCCTCGGTGATCGCCCGCCCGAAACCGCTGCTCGCGCCGGTCACCAGCCAGACCTTGTTCATCACAACTCTCCCTGCGTCTCGTCGGGTTCGACACGAACAACACTGCGGCCGCATGCCGTTGCCCGTCCAAGACCCCCGGTGATAACCAACGGCTATGACCATGGACGTCCACGCCCGCGATCTGCGCTACTTCGTCGCGGTCGCCGAGGACCTGCACTTCACGCGCGCCGCCGAGCGGCTGTACGTCTCCCAGCCCGCGCTGAGCAAGCAGATCCGGGCACTGGAGCGGCAACTGGGGGCGGAGCTGTTCCGGCGCGACCGGCACGGGGTGACGCTGACGGGCGCGGGCGAGGCGCTGCTGCCGCACGCGCGCACGGTGCTGGCCGCGTGGGAGGCGGGCGCGGCGGCCGTGGAGGCGGCCAAAGCGGCCGAGCGCAGCACCCTGGTCGTGGGCATGAGCACCAGTCCGGGCCGGGGCGGGCTGCTGCCGGCCATCCGCTCCCGCTTCACCGCCACGCACCCGGAGACGATGGTCCGGCTGCGCCAGATGAGCTGGGACGATCCGACGGCGGGCCTGGCAAACGGCACCGTGGACGTCGCCTTCGTCTGGCTGCCGCTGCCCGACGAGGAGCGCTACGCCTGGACGGTGGTCGCCGAGGAACCCCGCCTGCTCGCCCTGCCCGAGTCCCACCCCCTCGCCGCCCGCCCCGAGATCGACTTCACCGACCTGCTGGACGAGCCGTTCCTGGCCCTGCCCAAGAGCGCGGGCCGACTGCGCGACCACTGGCTCGCCCTGGACGCCCGCGCCGGCCGACCGCCCCGGATCGGCGCGGAGGTCTCCGGCGCGGAGGAGACGTACGAGGCCCTGGTCGCGGGCCTGGGCGTCTGCCTGGTGGCGGAGGGCAACGCCCCGCTGATCAGCCTGGGCGGCGTCACCACCCGCCGGGTCCGGGGCATCGGGCCCAGCCGCTATGTGCTGGCGTGGCGGAGGGAGGACGGGGCCCGACCGCTGGTACGGGCGTATGCGGAGGCATGTCGAGAGACGGTGCGCTGAGCTAGTCCGCGGCCGCCAGCACCGCCTCCACAACCCGCTCCAGCGACCCCGGATGCAGCCACAGAAACAGATTCGGCTCCACCAGCTCCAGCTCCATCAGCCGGGGCTCACCGTCCTCCCCGTCCACGAGATCCACCCGCGCGTACAGCAACTCGGAACCACCGGGCACCACACCCAACGCCTTCTCGGCGACCGCCAGTTCGGCATCCGTCGGCTGCCACCGCTCCAGGTCGGGATGCGCCACCTTCTCCGCGTCGTACGGCGTGCCCGGCGCGAGCACCGCGCCCTTGCGGCTGGCGTGCAGCAGCCGGCCGCCGAAGAACTGCAGCGCCCGCTCCCCGCCGGCGTCGATGCCGCGCATGTACGGCTGGACCATCGCGGTGAAGCCCTCGGCGTGCATCCGGGCGAGCTGCCGTAGGGCGGTCTCGTGCCGGCCGGGCGCGTAACGGGCGGCGAACCGGGCGCCGGCGCCCGAGGTCGGCTTGATCACGTACTCGTGGTCGTCGGGCAGGTCGGCCGGCTCGCCCGGTGCTATGTAGCGCGTGGGGACGGTGGGCACGCCGGCCGCCGCCAGCTCGCCCAGGTAGCGCTTGTCGGTGTTCCAGCGCACCACGGGCGCCGGATTGGCGAGCCGGGTCAGCGCGCCGACCCGGTCCACCCAGGCCCCGAACTCCGCGGCCCGCCAGCTGTAGTCCCAGGTGGAGCGGATGACGACGAGGTCGTAGCCGCCCCAGTCGGCGTCCAAGTCGTCCCAGTACCGGGCCTCCGCCTCGGCCCCCGCATCCGTGAGCGCCCGCACCAGCTCCGGCAGGTCGGTGTCCTTGCCCGGCTCGGCACCGGGGTCGTAGGTGGCGAGGGCGATGCGGGGCACGGCGGACTCCCTGTCGTACGACGGTTCGGGTCGCAGTGAGGCTAACAACCGCGGGGGAACCGGAGCACCGCGCGACCGAACTGCAGCTCGCGGCGGACCTGAGCACGGTCGTCGGGAGCAGACTCCTGGTGTAGGAAGGGTGGCGACGGTCAACCGACAGTTAGGAGTGCGCCGCGTGTCCTCCCTCTTCCCCGCTCTGACGGACGGCCCGGGCGAGCGCAGCGAGATGGGGGTCCCCCCGGACGAAGTCCGGGGGAGGATCGCCCTGCGGTTCGGCGAACGGTCGTTGACGTACGGCGAGCTGGCCGGGGCCGCCGGTGCGCTCGCCGCCCGGCTGCGCGGCGCCGGCCGGGTGGCCGTGTGGGCCACGCCGGAGCTGGAGACCGCCGTCGCCGTGACGGGCGTGCTGCTCGCCGGGGCGGCCGCGGTGCCGCTGAACCCGAAGTCGGGCGAGAAGGAACTCGCGCACATCGTCTCCGACAGCGCGCCGAAGCTGGTGCTGGCCGCGCCGGGCAGCCGGCTCCCCGATGCGCTGGCCGAGTTGGAGCGGATCGACGTCGACGCGTCCGCCGCACCCGGCGCCGTACCCGAGGACACGGCCACCGACGAGGACCCGGCGCTGATCGTCTACACCTCCGGCACCACCGGCCCGCCCAAGGGCGCCGTCCTGCCCCGCCGGGCCCTCGCCACCACCCTGGACGCACTCGCCGACGCCTGGCAGTGGACGGAGGCGGATGTGCTGGTGCAAGGGCTGCCGCTGTTCCATGTGCACGGGCTCGTGCTGGGCATCCTGGGTCCGCTGCGGCGCGGCGGCGGCGTGCGGCACCTGGGGCGGTTCAGCACCGAGGGCGTGGCGCGGGAGCTGACCACCGGCGCGACCATGCTGTTCGGGGTGCCGACGATGTACCACCGCATCGCCGAGGCCCTGCCGACGGACCCCGGGCTGGCCGCCGCCCTCGGGCGGGCCCGGCTGCTGGTCTCCGGCTCGGCCGCGCTGCCCGTGCACGACCACGAGCGGATCGCGGCGGCGACCGGGCGCCGGGTGATCGAGCGGTACGGCATGACGGAGACGCTGATGAACACCAGCGTGCGGGCCGACGGCGAGCCGCGCGCGGGAACCGTGGGCGTTCCGCTGCCCGGTGTCGAGCTGCGGCTGGTGGAGGAGGACGGGACGCCGATCACCTCGTACGACGGGGAGAGCGTCGGCGAGATCCAGGTGCGCGGGCCGAACCTGTTCACCGAGTATCTGAACCGGCCCGACGCCACGGCCGCCGCGTTCACCGCCGACGGGTTCTTCCGCACCGGTGACATGGCCGTCCGCGAGCCCGACGGCTATGTGCGGATCGTCGGGCGCAAGGCCACGGACCTGATCAAGAGCGGCGGGTACAAGATCGGGGCCGGTGAGATCGAGAACGCGCTGCTGGAGCACCCGGGGGTGCGGGAGGCGGCCGTCACCGGGGAGCCCGACGCGGACCTGGGCGAGCGGATCGTCGCCTGGATCGTCCCCGCGGACCCGCAAACGCCGCCCGCCGCCGAGGAGTTGGCGGACCACGTGGCCCGTCGCCTCGCCCCGCACAAGCGCCCCCGCGTCGTCCGCTACCTGGACGCGCTCCCCCGCAACGACATGGGCAAGATCATGAAGCGGGCGCTGGCCGATGTCTGAGCGCCGCTCGGCCCGGGAGATCCTGGCCCTGGTCGCGGACCAGGGCAGCTTCGGCGAACTCGACCGTCCGGCGGGGAGGTCGGCGCCGGACGGCCCCCTCGGCTGGCAGGGTTACGACGCCTCGCGCGCCCGTGCCGCCGAACGCACCGGCGAGGAGGAGTCGGTGGTCTGCGGCACCGCGAGCGTCGCGGGCACCCCGGCCATGCTGATCGCCTTCGAGTTCGGCTTCCTGGGCGGCTCGCTGGGCGAGCGCACCGGAGACCGGCTGGAGGCGGCGTACACCCATGCCCGCGCACACCGGTTGCCGGTCGTGCCGTTGATCGCGACCGGCGGCAGCCGGATGCAGGAGGGCATGCTCGCACTGAGCCAACTCCAGCGTGTGGCCCGGCAGTCCGTGCTCACCCGGGAGGCCGGCCTGCCGCAGATCGCGGTGCTGCGGGACCCGACGACCGGCGGCGGCTGGGCCACGCTCGGCGCCGGCGCGGACGTCATCCTGGCTATGCCGGGCGCCCAGGTGGGCTTCGCCGGCTCCCGGGTCCGGCCCGCGGACGCCGACCCTGCGGCCTACACCGCTGAGGGGCAGGTGGCGGCCGGTTCGGCGGACGCGGTGGTGCGGCCCGAGGAGCTGCGGGAGACGCTGGGACAGTGGCTCCGGCTGCTCACCACCCCCGCCCAGGAAGCCCCCGCGCCGGCGCCCCTCGGCAGCCCGGACCTGCCAGCCACCGGCTGGGCAGCCGTCCGCCGCGCACGCTCCCCCGAACGCCCGCGCGCACAGGCCTACCTGGACGCCTACTTCACCCACCGTCGCGAGATCAGCGGGGACCGGTGCGGGGGTGCGGACACCGACGGCATGCTGTGCGGGTTCGGTGCGCGGAACGGTCGTACCGTCGCGTTCGCCGCGCAGACCGGAACCGCGACCCGGCCCGCCGGGTACCGCACCGCCGCCCGGCTGATCCGGCTCGCCGACCGGCTCGACATCCCGGTGCTGACGCTGGTGGACACTCCGGGCGCGGCCAATGACGCCGAGGCGGAGCGGCAGGGGGCCGGCGCGGCGATCGCGGAGGTCTTCGGAGCGGTGGCGTCCGCCCGGGTCCCGATCACCACGCTCGTCATCGGCGAGGGCGGCTCCGGCGGGGCCCTGGCAGTGTCCGCACCGGACAACACCTGGGCCACGCCGGACAGTTACTTCTCGGTGATCGCCCCCGAGCTCGCGGCCGCCATACTCAAACGGCGGGCGGAAGCCGTGGAGGCGACCGCCGAGCAGCTCCGGATCCGGCCGCAGGACCTGGTGGAGCTGGGGGTGATCAGAGGGATCGTGCACCATCCCCAGCCGTGTTGAGCGGCGCCGGCGGGAAGGTGCCGTGACGGCTTCCCGCCCATGCCGTCGCCCGGCCCGGCGGGAGGAGCGGACAGGCCCAGCCTCCTTCCGCAACAATGGAGTTGGCAGATGAGGGAGAGCACGGGGGGTCTCGCCATGAGCAGGTTGGTGGAGTTCACCACGGAGGACGGCGCCGTGGTCGTCGTGGAGACCGCGGACCCGGCGGGCGGCACCCGCCTCGTCTCACGCGGTGACGGACCGGCCGCTCAGGCCACCCGCACCTTCGAGGGCGCCCTGGACAGCGTGCGCGCGGCGGCCCATTCCGCCCTGCGCACCTTCCGCGACGGTGCCCTGCACCCGGACTCCGTGGAGCTGGAGTTCGCCGTGAAGCTGACCGCGGAGGCCGGCGCGGTCATCGCCAAGGGCGCGGCTGAGGGGCAGCTGGTGGTGCGGCTGGGGTGGTCGGCGGAGCGTACGGCGGTGGAGCAGCGGACGGCGCCGGTCTCGTCGGATGCGTCGGACACCTCGGCGGTGAGCGGCCCGGAGCCGACGTCACGGTCATGAGAGGTGCTTCCTGGCACGCCCGCGTCGAGTGCGCGGGCGCGGTGGCCGGCGCGGGCTTCCTGGTGACCCCCACCACCGTGCTGACCTGCGCGCATGTCGTGCAGGACAGCGAGCCGGGGACGCTGACGGTGTCGTTCCCGCAGCGCCCTGACCTCGGTGGGCTGCCCGCGACGGTGGCCGTGCACGGCGGCTGGCGGGGCGGCGCCACCGACCCCGGTGACCTGGCCGTCCTCGAACTGGCCCGGGACGTGCCGCTGACACCGGCGCGGTTCGCCCCGCTGGACGCCGAACGGATGCTGCCGGAGCTGGCGTTGGAGGCGTACGGCTTCCCCCAGGGTTATGACGAGGGGCAGCTCGCCTGGTACCGGGCGCGGTCCGCCACGCGCATAGCGGGCGAGTGGGTGCAGCTGGAGGCCATGACCGGGCACGGGCAGCCGCTGACGCACGGCTTCAGCGGCGCCGCGGCGGCCCTGCCGGACGGCCGGGTGGTCGGCATGGTCGCGCAGGTGGCGGGCGAGCCCGGCGTGCTGGTCGCCCGGATGCTGCCCACCGAGGTGCTGGCCCGGCACTGGCCCGCCCTCGGGGAGCTGGTCCCGGCGCACCAGGGCGCCGAGGATCCGGCGCGGCGGCTGTACGAGCTGGTGCGGCGGGCCGAGGCCGCCGCTCTGGTCTGCTCACCGGACCAGCTGTTCGTGGACGCCGTCGGCGACTTCGGTCCGCCGCTGCCGCCGGGCGGCTTCGCCTCGCTGCGGGCGGCGGCCTGCTATGTGCAGTGGGAGGTCGAGGAGCCGGCCGAGGCGCTCACCCGGTTCGCCGACCGGCTCACGGAACTGCTGGAGGGGCCCGGCCCGGCCGGACCGGCACCGGCCGGCTCCGCCGCCTGGGCGCCCATCCTGGTCGAGGTCGACCGCAGCGGCGCCGGGCCCGACCAGGTCACGGTCGCGGTGTCGGCGTACCGCGACGGACGTCGGCGGCCCGTGGGCACGGTCCGGTTGCCGCGCGCCGAGGTGCAGTCCTACGTGCAACGGGGCATCGACCGGGCCTTCGCCGAACTCTCCTTCGGTGCCGACGAGTTGCTGGCCTTTGCGCTGCCGCGCGACCTGCTGAACCTGCCGGTGGCGCACTGGGCGTGCAGCGCGGACGACCCCACGCCGCTGGGCTGTGCGCACCCGGTCGTCGTCACCGACCGCTCCCGGTACCACAGCGCCCGGCTGCGCCACCAGCTCGGCAAGAAGTGGCGGAAGCTGGACGCGGGCGGGAAACCGGCGCTCCATCGCGTGGACTGCGACACCCCGTACCTGGGTCTGCGCAGACGCCTGCGCGAGCAGGAGGCGGGCCTGGCGGGTTTCGCCGCGCCGCCCACCGCCGTACCCGAGCACTTCGACGTCGGCCTGAACATGCCCGTTCCCGTGCTGCTGTGGCCGCGCGAGGGCTGTCCCGGCGTTGCCGCACACACCGCACCGTGCACCGGCGCGGCGTTCCTGGACGCCCTCGCCCCGCACGTGGAGGGTGTCCACCCGGCCGAACTGCCGAGACGGATCCAGCTGCTGCGGGAGGAGGCGGAGGAGGAACCCGAACGGCACTGGGCGAGGGAGGTCCAACTGCTGTGGGACGACCCGCGCTGCTTCCCCGAACCCGCCGCCAGCCTGCACACCCCCGTGGCCTGAGCCGACCGAGAAGGACCGCAACCCATGCCCCTATGGCCCGTGTACACCGGCGCGAAGGAGCCGCACGACGGCATCACCCGGCTGCCGCCGCCCCCACCCTGGCGGGCCTTCGACGGCGGCCCCGCGCTGAACACGCCCGCAGACGCCGCCGACTCCGCGGCCACCTCGCCCGACCGCACCCACCGCGCGAAGACGTACCGGGCCACCCCGCGCACCGTCCAGCTGGTCAACGCCGCTCTGTACCTGCGGCGACCGCTCCTGGTCACCGGTCCACCCGGCACCGGCAAGTCCTCGCTGGCCTACGCGGTGGCCCACGAGCTGAGGCTGGGCCCGGTGCTGCGCTGGAACATCACCAGCCGCAGCACCCTGCAGGACGGCCTCTACCAGTACGACCCCCTCTCCCGCCTGTACGCCGCCCGTCAGGCCCCGGTGACGCCCACGCCGGAGCCGGGCCCGGAGGACCATCTGCGCCTCGGTCCCCTGGGCACGGCCCTGCTCCCCTACGCCCGCCCGCGTGCCCTGCTCATCGACGAGATCGACAAGAGCGACCTGGACCTGCCCAACGACCTGCTGAACGTGCTGGAGGAGGGCCAGTACGAGATCCCCGAACTGGTCCGCGCCGCCGGGCACGTCCCGACGGCACAGGTGATGGTCGACGGCACCCACGACCGGGTCCCGGTCGAACGCGGGCGGGTCCGCTGCCGCGCGTTCCCCTTCGTCGTCCTGACGAGCAACGGCGAGCGCGAGTTCCCGCCCGCGTTCCTGCGCCGCTGTGTGACGCTGCGGCTGCGGCAGCCGGACGACCGGCAGCTGGCCGACATCGTCCGCGCCCACTTCGACGACGAGCCCGACGCCTACGCCCAGACCCTGATCAGCCGCTTCCTGTCCCGCGTGGGCGGCGGCGACCTGGCCACCGACCAACTGCTCAACGCGATCTACCTGGCCCGCTCCGCCGATCTGCCCGCCGACTCCCTGGACGACCTCGCGGCACAGCTGATGCCGTACCTCGGCGAAGGCCGGCACCCCGATGGGTTCTGACGCCTCCGTCCCCGCGGACCCCCTCGCCCGCCTGGCCGACGCGCTGGCCCGGGCGACCACGGGGGTGCGCCCCACACCGCTGGAGCTGGCCGAACTGCTATGGCTGGCACGGCAGATGGAACCCGAACCGGCAGCCGACGATCCGGAGGCGACCGCCACCGGCGCAGGCGCACCGGTGCCGGCCGAACCTCCCGCCCGGGAGCCGCTGTCAAAGCCGCCCGCGGCACCGCCCCGGGAACGGCGCCCGACCCCGCCGCCGCGGCCCGCCCCGACCGGGCCGCGGGAAGCACACCGGGCCCCGCTGCACCTGCCGTCGCCGGTGCCGGGCGACACCGGCCCGTACAGGGGCCTCCTCGCGCCCGCGCCGCCGATGCTGCGCCATCCCCTGGACCTGCAACGCGCACTGCGCCCGCTCAAACGGCACGCCGACGCCCCGGCCGGCCAGCAGCTCGACGAGCACGCCACCGCCGACCGCATCGCCCGCCTCGGTGCGTCCCCCGAGTGGTGGCTGCCGGTGCTGCGCCCCGCCAAGGAGCGCTGGCTGCGCCTCAACCTGGTGTACGACACGGGTCCGACGATGCCCGTGTGGCTGCCCCTGATCCGCGAACTGCACACGGCTTTGGCCCAGTCGGGCGTCTTCCGCACGGTGAGCCCGGTCCGGGTCACGCCCGAGGGCACGGTGCACGGCGAGGGCACGCACGGCCCGGCCGACGGCCGCACCGTCACCCTGGTGATCAGCGACTGCATGGGCCCGCAGTGGCGGCCCGGCCCGGCGGGCGGCCGCTGGGAGGCAACCCTGCGCCGCTGGTGCCGCCGGATGCCGGTGGCCGTCGTACAGCCGCTGCCGGAGCATCTGTGGCGGGACACCGCTCTGCCGGCCGCGCCGGGCCTGCTGACCGCCCCGTCCCCGGCCGCTCCGGCCGCGGCGCTGGCGTTCGCCCCGTACGACGGCGATCCGGCGCGGTTCGCGGACCGGGGCACGGTCCCGCTGCCCGTCCTGGAGGCCGGTCCGCGGTGGCTGGCCAACTGGGCGGCCCTGCTGACCTCGGCCGGGGGCAGCTCAGTGCCGGGCTCGGCCGCGCCGCTGGGCAGCCACCCCGCCCCCGAGACCCGTACCGACCTCGGCCGGCTCTCCGCCGAGGAGTTGGTCCTGCGGTTCCGCGAGACCTCCTCCACGGAGGCGGTGCGGCTGGCCGGCCATCTGGCCGTGGGCCGCCCCGACCTGCCGGTGATGCGGCTGGTGCAGCGCGCGGTCGAGCCCGATCCGCGCCCCCAGCAACTGGCCGAGATCATTCTCAGCGGCCTGCTGACCACGGCCCCCGGACCACCGGGCAGCTACGCCTTCCGCCCCGGCGTGCGGGACCTCCTGCTGCGCGGGCTGCCCCGCTCGTCCCGCAACCGTGTGACCGACCTGCTGGCCCGGGCGGGCGGGCTGATCGAGGAGCGGGCGGGCGCGGCACCGGGAGAGTTCCGCGCGGTGACACCGGCGGCGGACGGCACCGGGGCGGAGGCGGCGCGCGGGGAGGCGTTCGCGACGGTACGCCCGGAGAGCGTACGCAGGCTCTCCGGACCCGGGGGGCGGTCGGTGCCGCCGGGGGTGGGCGCCCGTTACCGGCTGCTGCGGCGGATGAGCCCGAGCGGCACCCTGTGGCTGGCCGAGGCCCCCGGGGAGAACCGGACGGTGGTGGTGCGGCTGCACGAGCCGGTCACCGACCGGGAGCGGCGCGCGCAGTTCCTGCGGGAGACGAAGGCGCTGAAACAGCTCGACCATCCGAACGTGGTGACCGTCCACGAGTTCGGCATCGAGGACGACATCCCGTACGTCGTCATGGAACACCTGGACGGCATCCCGCTGAACGCCTTGGCGGCACCGAACGGCTACCACCTGCCGGCACCGCTGACGGTGTCCATCGGGGCGCAGCTCGCGCGCGCTCTGCGAGCCGCGCGCGCGGGCTGGGTCCGGCACGGCGCCCTGGGCATGTCCCGGGTGGTGCTGCTGCCCGACGGTACGGTGAAACTCACCCTGTTCGAGCCGTTCCTGCCGTCGAACGTGCCGAGGGACGAGGACGAGCGGGCGCTGGGGCAGCTGATGCTGCCCCTGGCCGCCGGGAACCCGCAGGCCGGTGCGGAAAGCACGCTGCGCCATCTCCCCAAGCCGTTGCGTCGACCGTACGCGGAGGCTTTCTCCTACCTGCTGTCCATGCCGCGCTACGGCTCGGGCATGCGGACGCTCCTGAACGACCGGATGCTGGAGCTGGCCCGGGAGGCGTACGACCCACGGTTCTACTCGCTCCTCGGCCCGGTGACCGTCGACGTCCCCGGCCGCCCGGCGGAACTGCAGCCGCCGGCCCGCGCGCTGCTCGCCATGCTGCTGCTCCGGCACGGCCGCAAGGTGACGCACGACGAGCTGCGGGCCGGACTCTGGGCCCCCGCCGAGGAGCCGAAGGACGCGATGGCGGTCCTGGGCCGCCTGGCGTCGGGGCTGCGCGAGACCCTGGGCCCCGGGGCCGCGCTGGCGACACTTCCCGACGGGTACGCCCTGCACACCAGCGCCGACCGCGTGGACCTGCTCGACTTCGAAGAGCTGGAGCGGACGGCCGCCGAGCTGGACGCTCCGGGCTTCGCCCAGCAGGCGCGGGACCATCTGGACCGGGCACTGGGCCTGTGGCACGACGCCGGCCCCCTCGCCGACGTCCCCGGCCCCGCGGCCCGCACCGCCCGCACCCGGCTCGTGCAGCTGCGGCTCGCCCTGTACCGCAGGCGGGCCGAACTCGACCTGGACCTGGGTGAGTTCGAGCGTGCGGCGGCAGACCTCGGCGAACTCCTGCGCACGCACCCGGCACGCGAGGACTACCGCCGCCTGCTGCTGCTCGCGCTGCAGCGGCTGGGCCGCATCGAGGAAGCCCTGGAGGTGTTCTGGGAGTACGAGGAGTCCGGCGGCGACGATCCCGCCCTGCTGGCTCTCGGGCACGAACTGCGCCGTGACCACGCCGACCACGCCGACCACGCCGAGCCGACGGACGCGGAGGAGCCGTCCCAGTACGCCCCGGACCCCGGCCACGCCTGGACCGAGGGCCCCGACGGGCTGCCGCTGGGCTCGTTCCCCACCGAGGACGACCTGCCCTCGCTCCTGTACGGTCCCGAGGACGCGGCGGAGGACGGGCCGCTGCCGCAGGACGACGTGCCGGACAGTCTCTTTTCGACGGAGGACGCCCCGACCACTGTGCCCCTGCGTGCCGTGGCGCTCTTCGAGCTCGCGGACGAGACCCGGGACGCGGACGACTCGTCAGCACTCGGCCGGGCTGTGGTGCGGCTGCTGGTGGCCGCAGGGCTGGACCCGGACGAGTACCGGCTGCTGACCGACCGCAACGATTGCATGGTCCAGCTGCGCGTCGGGGTGTCGGCACTCGGGTTCTTCTCCGTCGTCCTGCGGGAGTTCGAAGACCGTGTGACCGAGACGGGGCGCCTGCGGTGGCGGGTGAGTCTCCTGCATCCGTCGGGTGACCTGGGGTCCTGGCGGCCGCCGGACGGGTTCTTCGAGCAGGCGCTGGAGGAGGACGGCGTCATGGGTGTCGTCGTACTCCCCGACGTGCTCCGGAACGAGCTGGCCGCCGACGGCCTCGCCCACCCCGACCTGGTGCCCGTGAGCCGTCGCGGGCCCTCCGACGGCTGGTGTCTTCTCGCGCGGCCGCCGTCCCCCGACGCCGTCGAGCCGGTCCAGGGTCCCTTCCGGCTGCCCCACCGGGTGCCGCTGCCCCGGCCCGCGGGCAGGACGCGAACCGTCGTCTTCACGGCGTACGACACCGGGTTCACCCTCGACCGGCCCGACGGCGACTGTTTCTACTACGAGGTGGATCTCACCGAGCGCCGCACGGAACTGGACGATCTGCACCCGGTGGGCCCCGGCGTTCCCGTGCTCCGGCTGGCGGGCGAGGCGCGCTGGCGGATCGTCACCCCGCTCCTCGCCGTTCCGGCCGTGGCGGCCCGGGCTCCGTCCGACCTCGTCCGAGAGCACGTGGTGGACTGCCTGGGCGACGTCGCACCTCTCCACCCACCCGGCGGGTGGCTGGACACCGCCCCGATCAGCAAGCTGATCGGGGCGAATACGGAACTCACCGTCACGGTGGGCCACCGGCCCCCGGCCGGGTTCGAGATCCACTGGGAGGGCAGGCTGACTTCGGCCCACCTGTCCGAAGCCTTGCTCAACGCGGAGACCCTCAAAGGACTCGCCGACGCCCTCCGTGCCGCCGACGCCGTGCTGATGGGGTTCGACGGCGTACTGACCCGTCTGCACCTCGCCGGCCGCCAAGGCGGGGGGGAGAACACCGCCATGCAGCAGGCCGCCGATCTCCACTTCGACCTGACGACGCGCGAGACGGCCGCCGCCCGCGCGTCGCGCCCCGAGCCCGACGCCGACACGCTGCTGCGCACCCTGGCCGGCAAGGGCAAGTCGCTGGCCCTGGTGACCGACTGCTCGACGGCGGCGGCCACGGCGTACCTGGAACGGTGGGGCCTCATGGACTGCGTGGACGGCGGAGTGCACGGACGCGACGGGACCGATGCTCCGCCGATGCCCGATCCGCACCGCGTCCTGCAGGCCACCGCCCGGCTCGGCATCGTTCCCGCGAAGTGCCTGATGATCGGGAACACCGACGCCGAGTGGGAAGCCGCCCGGGCGGCCGGAGTGCCGTTCGTCTACGTGAGCCCCGCCCTGTCCCACCGGGTGGACGGCCCCGCCACGCTGACGGGCCCCGGCCTCTTACCTCTCCTGCACGCCGCACAGAGCCTGTGACGCGCCCAAGGCCCTGAAGAACCCCCATTCAGCGGCACCCCGCCCGGCCCCCTCCAGCAGGCGCACGCCGTCGCGGCCCGTGCAGGATGCAGTGTGGGAAGCCCGCCGACCGGCCGGGCGCACCGAAGGCCCGCGCACCGGAAGGATCCGCCGTGACCGTCAGTCTGGAGCAGTTGCGCCGCTGCCACTTCGCCGTCGACCTGGGTGCCGCCCGCACCCGCGTGTATGTGAAGGGCGCCGGCCTCGTCGTCGACCAGCCCTCGGTCGCCGCCGTGAACACCCGTACCGGGGCGCTCATAGCCGTGGGCGAGTTCGCGGAGAAGATGACGGGACGGACGCCGGGGTACATCCGGGTCGCGCGGCCCATCTCCGGCGGCACGGTGGTCGACATCGAGATGGCCCAGCGCATGCTGCGGCAACTGCTCGGCGACAAGATGCGCCGCAGCCTGCGCCGCAACCTCCGGCTGCGCGCGGCGGCCTGCACCCCGCACGACGCCGACCCGCTGGCCCAGCGGGCGACCATCGAGACGCTGGTCGGGCTGGGTGCCAGAAGGGTCGAGCTGGTGGACACGCTGATCGCCGCCGCGGTGGGGTGCGGGCTGCCGGTGGACCGCCCCGAGGCCACGATGATCATGGTGTGCGGGGCAGCCGCCACCCAGGTGGCCGTCCTCTCGCTCGGCTCCATCGTCACCGCCGAGCGGATCCCGGTGGGCGGCGAGGCGGTGGACCACGCGATCGTGCAGCTCCTGCGGCACGAGCATGAGCTGATGCTGCCCAGTCAGTCGGTACGGCCGCTGCAACTGGCCCTGTCCGGCACCGGGCTGACCGCGGGCGGCCCGGAGACCACCGAGATCCACGGCCGGGACGTGGCCACCGGGCTCGCCCGCAGTGTGCGCGTCAACACCGCCACCGTGCGGGACGCGATCCAGACCCCGCTGACCGCCGTCCTCGACGGCATCGGCAAGGTGCTGCGCGAGTGCCCGCCCGACCTGGTCGCCGACCTCGCCGACCGCGGGATCACGATGGTCGGCGGCTCGGCGCTGCTGCCCGGCTTCGACCAGATGCTGCGGCAGGCCACCGGGATGCCGGTGTACATCGCCGAGCGCCCCGACATCTGCGCGGCCGAGGGCCTCGGCGCCATGCTGGAGGGCCGGGTCGAGCCCTTGGTCCTGAACCCGCTGGCCGCCTGAGGCGGACGCCCTCGCTCACTCACCCGTGCGGGAAACCAGCAGCACCGCGATCACCCCGACCCCCATGAGCAGGTAACCGGAGTCGGTCAAGGCACCCGACGTGCCCAGCACCGCCACCCCCAGCGCAGACCCAGCCTGACGGATACCGTTGAGCGCACCCTGGCTCGTCGCCGCGTACTCGGCCGGCGCCGCGACGGCCACCGCCGCGGCCGCGCCCGGAATGGACAGCGTGCCGGTCGCGGCCAGCGCCAGCTCCGCGGCCACGATCAGCGGCAGCGGCGGACGCCCGCCCGCCGCGCAGGCCAGCAGCGCCCCGGCGAGGACGGCGGCGGACATACCGGTCAGCAGCACCGGGCGGGGGCCGTAGCGGGCCACGAGCCGGCCGGTGAAGAACGGCATCACACACACCGGGAAGGCCATCGGCAGGGCGGCGAGACCGGCGTCGAACGGCGTCAGGCAGTAGGTGTGCTGGAGCCAGACGGCGAGCTGGTACATGCCGCCGAAGTAGGCGAAGCAGGACACCGCGGCGGCCACCATCGCCGCCCGCACCCTCGGCAGGGCGAGCAGCGCCGGCGGCAGGACGGGGGCGGCGGCACGGCGCTCCACGGCGGCCACCGCGGCGAAGCAGCCGAGCGCGGCGGCGAGCGGGAGCAGCGCGGCCGGCGCGCCCCAGCCCTCGATGCCGGCCTCGACCAGGCCGAAGGTGAGCAGACCGAGACCGGCGGTGGACAGCACCAGCCCGGCGCGGTCCAGGGCTCGGCCGGTCCGTGCGGGCGGCGCGGGCAGCCGGCGGGCGAGGAACAGCGCGGCCAGGGCGAGGGGCGGGTTGACCAGGAACACCAGCCGCCAGCCGCCGAGTTCGACGAGGGCCCCGCCGAGCACGGGTCCGGCGGCGGCACCCAGCCCGCTGAGCGCCGCCCAGGCACCGATCGCGCGGGTACGGCGGGCGGGATCGGGGTTCTGGTGGATGAGGAGCGCCAGGGAGGCGGGCACCAGACCGGCGCCCGCGGCGCCGAGCGCGGCGCGTGCGGCGATCAGGGCACCGGCGCCGGGCGCGAGGGCGCAGGCCACGGACAGCGCGGCGAAGAGGCCGAGCGCGAGGGTGTAGACCCGGCGGGCGCCCCAGCGGTCGGCGATGACTCCGCCGGCCAGGAGCAGCCCGGCGAAGACGACCGTGTAGGCGTCGACGGTCCAGGGCAGCGCGGCGGCGGCCGGGTGCAGCGAGGTCTGGATGCCGGGGACGGCGACGTTGAGGATCGAGGTGTCCAGCAGGACGAGGAGATTGCCGGTGGCGATGCCGGCGAAGGCCCCACGACGTGTGCTTCGGGTGGTCCCGCGGGAGGCGGGACCGGCGGCCGGCGTTGCCGGCCGGCAGGTGGGTTCGGCTGTGGTCATGCGGGCAGCGTGTCGCGCACGGCGTGGTGCTCGCGACGCCGCACTTTCGATGGGGGCATCGGAAAGTCCGATGGGCTGGTTACGCTTCCACCGTGGACTCCCGCTACCTGCGCGCCTTCGTCGCGGTCGCCGAGCACGGCGGCATCTCAGCCGCCGCCCTGGCCCTGGGCTATGCGCAGTCCAGTGTGAGCGCCCAGCTCAAGCGGCTGGAGGCCGACTTGGGCGTGAGCGTACTGGTGCGGGCGGGCACGGGCGCGGTGCTGACCGAGGCCGGCGCCCGGCTGCTGCCGTACGCGCGCGAGTCGCTGGAGCTGGAGGAGCGGATGCGCCGGGCGGTCCGCGGCGACCGGGTCCGGCTGCGAATCGGGGCGCAGGAATCGCTGGCCCACGTGTGGCTGCCCGAGGTGCTGGCCGCGCTGGAGTACGGTGCGGGCGGCACCGGCACCGGCGCGGACATCGCGCTGACGGTGGCCTCTCGCGCGGCGTTGGAACGGGCCTTCACGGCAGGCGAGTTGGACCTGATGTTCCAGTACGACAACGGAGTCCGCCCGGTCCGCCCGCACGCGGTCGTGGGGCACGACCGTACGGTGCTGGTGGCGGCGCCCGGCCATCCACTGGCCCGACGGGAAACGGTGACTCCCGGGCAACTGCTGCGCTTTGACTTCCTGGTGGCCGAGCGTGGCTGCACCTCGGAGATGCTGGTGGACCGCTTCGGCCGTGATCTGCTGACCGGCGCCCAGCACACCCTGCTCCAGGGCTCGATGGCAGCTCTGCTCCGCCTGCTCGGCCACGGCCGCGGCATCACCCTGCTCCCCCACCTGACCGTGGCACGGGAGCTGACGGAGGGTGAACTGGTCGAACTGCCCCTGAGCGAGCGCATCCGGCCGGTCGCCATCACGGCCCAGTGGCACCCCCGCCTGGGCGGGGCCGAACGCACCGTACGAACCCTGCTCGACCTGGCCCACCGCGCCGATCCGCTGCCGGAGGTGACGGAGGCACAGCGCGCGTCCTGACGCACGGACGGGCCCGGCGGTCAGTACGGCAGGATGCGCCCCGACGGCGTCCTGCGGTCGATCTCCCGGTCGCGCGGGGCGCTGGGGCGTCGGATGACGCGTACCCGGATGCGACGGTCCATGACGCCCTCCCTCTGCCGAAGTGGCCCGGCGGTCGACGCCGGTAGGGGGTGGGTGCCCAGGACACGGCCTGTTCAAGCATGTACGGGTCAAACAGCCGATCGACCTGACTGAGCCTTGACGCCTCCTAGGACGAGCGTCCTGGAGAAGTGCCACGGCTAGGACATGCGTCCTAACGGAACAGGGGAGCGTGGTTGTGGTGGCGGGGAGCGCCGGAACTTCTACTACCACTTCAGGACCAAGGACGAGATCCTCAGCGCGGTGATCGAGGCTCGGCTGCAGGGCACCCGCGAGATGCTCAGGGAGTGGGAGCACGAGCAGCCGGAACCGGCAGGCCGGGTACGCCGGTTCGTGGAGATCGTCATCGTCAACCGTGCGGACATACAGAACTTCGGCTGTCCCGTCGGAACCCTCACCAACGAACTCGCGAAGCTCGGCCACCCCGCACATCCGCAGGCGGTCGCCGTCTTCGACCTCCTACGGGCCTGGCTCCGCGAGCAGTTCGAGCAGCTCGGCTTCGTGGGCCGAGAGCGAAGACTTCGCGATGCACGTGCTGGCCCTCAGCCAAGGTGTGGCCACCTTGTCCAACGCGTTCAAGGACGACGAGTTCGTGCAGCGAGAGGTCGATCGCCTGCTCGCCTGGCTCGCTGATCGTCTCAACGACCGCGGATCATCGCGCTCCCGCACCTGACACGACCACTCGACCCGCAACCGAAGGAGATTCCCGTGTTCCTCGTCCTGCTCCGCTTCGCCGACGGCAAGAGCAAGGCCACGGACCACATGGCCGGGCATCAGGCCTGGATCAAGCAGGGCCTGGACGACGGTGTCTTCCTGCTGGTCGGCAGCATTCAGCCCGGCCAGGGCGGCGCCGTGGTGGCGCACAACGCGAGCCGGGACGAGCTGCAGGCACGCGTCGCGGCCGATCCCTTCGTCGTCCACGACGTCGTGTCCGCCGAGATCATCGAGATCGCCCCCAACGTCACCGATCCCCGCCTCGCCTTCCTGGCGGGGTGACCGCATCCGCCGGAACGTGCTGACGCGGCAGCCCCTGCCGCGTGAATCCGGGAGATCGACTTTCCCGCACTCGGCGGTGTCCGCCGAGGGAGTGAACGGCGGTCGCCACGCTGGCGTGGCGACCGCCGCCCTTGCAGGTGCGCAGGTAGAAACGCTTCTGCGCGTGTAGCGCCTGGTGGGGCGGGTGGGACTCGAACCCACGGCCGACGGATTATGAGTCCGCTGCTCTAACCGGCTGAGCTACCGCCCCATAGCGGCGTGTCGCGTACAAGTGTGCGCGCCGTCTGCCGCAGCATAGCCGCTCATACGATCTCCTGCCTCGGATGGTCGGCTTCCGCGCTGCTCATGACCTTGGGGACATCGACGCAGGCGCGACGGTTCCCGCGGGCATGAAAAAGGACCCCCAAGGGGTCCTCGTTCATCGCGCTCCCCCGACTGGACTCGAACCAGTAACCTGCCGGTTAACAGCCGGCTGCTCTGCCAATTGAGCTACGGAGGACCGAAGCTCCCCCGACTGGACTCGAACCAGTAACCTGCCGGTTAACAGCCGGCTGCTCTGCCAATTGAGCTACGGAGGATCGCCTCGTTCGCATCGAACGTACCTCCCTGGGTATTCGCCAGGGGGCGCTCGCTCGCTGCGACACATACATTAGCGCAAGCAGGGGGGTGTTCCGCCAATCGGTTCCCCCCGGCGCCCCACGTCGCACCAGCAGACCCAGGCAAGGGAAAGGTGGCAGCCATGCGCTACCGGCTCACGTTCGTCGCCGGACTGGCCCTCGGTTACGTGCTCGGCACGAGGGCCGGACGCGAGCGCTACGAGCAGCTGAAGAAGTCCGCTCGGCGGATCGCGCAGAACCCGGCCGTCCGCAATACGGCCGAGACCGCCGCCCAGCAGGGCCGCCAGTACGCCGGCAAGGCCTTCCACACGGTCAGTCACAGGGTCGGCGACCGGGTTCCGGAGACGGTGGCCCAGCGGGTGAGGTCCCTGCGGGAGCGGAACCTGAACGGCACGCCCGAGGACGACTGGGGCACCAGCAACACGTAGGAATGCCCGCATCCCCACTCCTTTGGCCGCCCTCTGCCACCGCATCCACAGGAATGCTGCAAAATTCAGGGCATGGGGATAGTCGCCGGCTTGGACAGCTCACCGGACTTCACACGCATCGTGGTCTGCGACACGGACACCGGTGCCGTACTGCGGCAGGGCTACGCCCCGCATCCAGTGGAGGGCCGGCCCAGCGACGTGGACCCGCAGGCCTGGCTGCTCTCCCTCGGTGAGGCGGCCGGCGGCGGCCTCCTGGAGGGCGTGCAGGCCATCGGCGTGTCGGCCCAGCAGAACGCACTGGTCCCGCTGGACGCCCAGGGCAACACCGTGCGCCCGGCGATGGTCGGCGGCGACAAGCGGGCGCAGGTCGCGGCGGCCGACCTGATCGACGCGCTCGGCGGGCGGGAGGCCTGGGCGCAGGCCGTCGGATGCGTGCCGCAGGCCGCCCAGCCCGTCACCAAGCTGCGCTGGCTCGCCAAGACCGAGCCCGAGAACGCCCGCCGCACGGCCGTACTGCTCCAGGCGCACGACTGGCTGGTCTGGCAGCTGCTCGGGCGGCCGGTGCGCAGGACCACCGACCGCGGTGGCGCCTCCGGCACCGGGTACTGGTCGGCGGCCACCGGCGCCTACCGGCCCGACCTGGTAGAGCTGGCCCTCGGCCATCAGGCGATGCTGCCGGAGGTGATCGGCCCGTCGGACGCGGCCGGTACGACCCCGGAGGGGCTGCTGATCTCCGCCGGGACCGGGGAGACCATGGCCGCCGCGTTCGGGCTCGGGATCGGGCTGGGGGACGCTGTGGTGTCCCTCGGTGCCTCCGGGTCCGTGATGGCCGTGCACCCCGAGGCACTCGCCGACCAGTCCGGGATGATCACCTCGCTCGCCGACGCCACCGGCATGCACCTGCCGGTCGTGACCACCCTGAACGCCGTACGGACCCTGCGCGGGACCGCGGAACTTCTCGGGCTGCCGGACCTGGAGAGCCTGTCCGAGCTGGCGATGAAGTCCACGCCGGGCGCGCACGGACTGGTCCTGCTGCCCTATCTGGAGGGTGAGCGGACGCCGAATCTGCCGCACACCGCCGGGACGATCGCGGGCCTCAGGCGCGAGTCGATGAAGCCCGAGCATCTGGCGCGGGCCGCGTTCGAGGGCATGCTGTGCGGGCTCGGAGACGCGCTGGACGTGCTGCGCGGGCGGGGCGTGGACGTGCGGCGGATCTTCCTGCTCGGCCCGGCCGCCGAGCTGCCCGCCGTGCAGGCCTCGGTGCCCTCGCTGTTCGGCGCGCAGGTCGTCGTACCGCAGCCCGCGGACTACGCGGCGATCGGCGCGGCCCGGCAGGCGGCCTGGGCGCTCGGTGTGTCGCAGGGCGCACTCGATCCGCGCACCCCGCCGGCCTGGCAGGGCGCGGCGGCGCAGGTGCTGGAGCCGGGCGACGAGCTGCCCGTGGGCCAGGCGGTGCGGCAGCAGTTCACGGCGGTGCGGGAGCAGACCCACCCGGGGGCGTTCCGCTCTTAGCTCAAGAGCCCGGTACCGAGGCGTTAATCGGTTGAGGTAACGCGGGTGGAGTGTCCGACGATAGGGGCCAGGGGCAACCGACCCCCCACCCGCCGACTCCGAGAGACCTAGCGTGCTCATACGACTCCTGCGGACCTACCTCAGGCCCTACAAGAAGCCCATCGCCCTGCTGGTGCTGCTGCAGTTCCTGCAGACCTGCGCCACTCTCTACCTGCCCACGCTGAACGCGCACATCATCGACAACGGTGTCGTGAAGGGCGACACGGACTACATCCTGTCCTTCGGTGCCCTGATGATCGGCATCTCGCTCGCGCAGGTCGTCTGCAACATCGGCGCCGTGTACTTCGGTGCGCGGACCGCCTCCGCGCTCGGCCGGGACGTGCGCGGGGCCGTCTTCGACCGGGTGCAGTCCTTCTCCGCGCGTGAGGTGGGTCACTTCGGGGCGCCCTCGCTCATCACGCGTACGACGAACGACGTTCAGCAGGTCCAGATGCTGGCCCTGATGACGTTCACCCTGATGGTCTCGGCGCCCATCATGTGTGTGGGCGGCATCGTGCTGGCGCTCGGCCTGGACGTGCCGCTGTCCGGGGTGCTGGTCGCCGTCGTGCCGGTGCTGGCGATCTGCGTGACGCTCATCGTGCGCCGGCTGCGCCCGCTGTTCCGCTCGATGCAGGTCCGCCTGGACACGGTGAACCGGGTGCTGCGCGAGCAGATCACCGGCAACCGGGTGATCCGCGCCTTCGTGCGCGACGAGTACGAGCAGGGCCGGTTCGGGAAAGCCAACGGCGATCTCACCGAGATGCAGCTGGCCACCGGCCGGATGCTCGCGCTGATGTTCCCGATCGTCATGACGGTGGTGAACCTGTCGTCGATCGCGGTGGTGTGGTTCGGCGCGCACCGCATCGACAGCGGCGGGATGCAGATCGGTGACCTGACCGCCTTCCTCGCCTATCTGATGCAGATCGTCATGTCCGTGATGATGGCGACCTTCATGTTCATGATGGTGCCGCGCGCGGAGGTGTGCGCCGAGCGCATCGAGGAGGTCCTGGGCACCGACTCCAGCGTCGTTCCGCCGGTCGCGCCGGTCACCGAGCTGCGCCGGCACGGCCACCTGGAGATCCGGGGCGCGGGCTTCCGCTATCCGGGTGCCGAGGAGCCGGTGCTGAAGTCCATCGACCTGGTGGCCCGGCCCGGTGAGGTGACGGCCGTGATCGGCTCCACCGGCAGCGGCAAGTCGACGCTGCTCGGGCTGGTCCCGCGGCTGTTCGACGCCACCGAGGGCGAGGTCCTGGTGGACGGCGTGGACGTGCAGGAGGTCGACCCGAAGCTGCTCGCGCGGACGGTCGGACTGGTGCCGCAGAAGCCGTACCTGTTCGCGGGGACGGTCGCCACCAACCTGCGCTACGGCAACCCGGACGCCACCGACGAGGAGCTGTGGCACGCGCTGGAGGTGGCGCAGGCCAAGGACTTCGTGAGCAAGCTGGAGGGCGGCCTGGACGCGCCGATCGCGCAGGGCGGTACGAACGTCTCCGGCGGCCAGCGCCAGCGGCTCGCCATCGCCCGCACCCTGGTCCAGCGGCCGGAGATCTACCTCTTCGACGACTCCTTCTCCGCGCTCGACTACGCCACCGACGCGGCCCTGCGCAGCGCGCTCGGCCGCGAGACCGCCGAGGCGACCGTCGTCATCGTCGCCCAGCGGGTGGCGACCATCCGGGAGGCGGACCGGATCATCGTGCTGGACGAGGGCCGGGTCGTCGGCTCCGGCCGGCACCGGGAGCTGATGGCGGGCAACGAGACCTACCGGGAGATCGTGCTCTCCCAGCTGACGGAAGCGGAGGCCGCCTGATGGCAGGGCCCATGGGACGCATGATGGCCGGGGGCGGCCCCGACCAGCGCTCGATGGACTTCAAGGGATCGGGCAAACGGCTCGTCTCCCAGTTCAGACCGGAACGGCTCACGATCTACGGCCTGCTGCTGTGCGTGGTCGTCAGCGTGACCCTCAACGTGATCGGCCCGAAGATCCTCGGCCGGGCCACCGACCTGGTCTTCGCCGGCATCATCGGCCGGCAGCTGCCGGCCGGGGTCACCAAGGAGCAGGTCCTCGACCGGATGCGGGCCCATGGTCAGGGCTCCATCGCGGACATGCTCAAGAGCACCGACTTCACGCCCGGCAAGGGCATCGACTTCGGTGCCGTCGGGAACGTCCTGCTGCTCGCGCTGTGTACGTTCCTGGTCGCCGGCCTGCTGATGGCGGTGGCCACCCGGCTGGTCAACCGGGCCGTGAACCGCACGATGTACCGGATGCGCGAGTCCGTGCAGGCGAAGCTGTCGCGGCTGCCGCTGTCGTACTTCGACAAGCGCCAGCGCGGTGAGGTGCTCTCCCGCGCGACCAACGACATCGACAACATCGGGCAGACGCTCCAGCAGTCGATGGGCCAGCTGATCAACTCGCTGCTGACCATCATCGGCGTGCTCGTGATGATGTTCTACGTCTCCTGGATCCTGGCGCTGGTCGCCCTGGTCACCGTGCCGCTGTCGTTCCTGGTGGCCACCCGGGTCGGCAAGCGCTCGCAGCCGCACTTCGTGCAGCAGTGGCGCTCCACCGGCAAGCTGAACGCACACGTCGAGGAGATGTACACCGGGCACAACCTGGTGAAGGTGTTCGGCCGGCAGGAGGAGTCGGCGAAGCAGTTCGCCGAGCAGAACGAGGCGCTGTACCAGGCCGGGTTCAAGGCGCAGTTCAACAGCGGCGTCATGCAGCCGCTGATGATGTTCGTGTCGAACCTGAACTACGTCCTGGTGGCGGTGGTCGGCGGCCTGCGGGTCGCGTCCGGCGCCCTGTCCATCGGTGACGTCCAGGCATTCATCCAGTACTCGCGGCAGTTCTCGATGCCGCTGACGCAGGTCGCGTCGATGGCGAACCTGGTGCAGTCCGGTGTCGCCTCGGCCGAGCGGATCTTCGAACTCCTGGACGCGGAGGAGCAGGAGGCGGATCCGGTGCCGGGCGAGCGGCCGGCGGAACTGCGCGGCCGGGTGCGGCTGGAGCACGTGTCCTTCCGGTACGACCCGGAGAAGCCGCTGATCGAGGACCTCTCGCTCACGGTGGAGCCCGGTCACACGGTGGCGATCGTCGGTCCGACGGGTGCGGGCAAGACCACGCTGGTCAACCTGCTGATGCGGTTCTACGACGTGTCGGGCGGCCGGATCACCCTCGACGGGGTCGACATCCGGAAGATGTCCCGGGACGACCTGCGGTCCGGGATCGGCATGGTGCTGCAGGACACCTGGCTGTTCGGCGGCACGATCGCGGACAACATCGCGTACGGGGCGTCCAGGGAGGTCACCCGCGGGGAGATCGAGGAGGCGGCACGGGCGGCCCACGCCGACCGCTTCGTCCGCACCCTCCCCGACGGGTACGACACCGTGATCGACGACGAGGGCACCGGCGTCAGCGCGGGTGAGAAGCAGCTCATCACCATCGCGCGGGCGTTCCTGTCCGACCCGACGATCCTGGTGCTGGACGAGGCGACGAGTTCGGTCGACACCCGCACCGAGGTGCTGATCCAGAAGGCGATGGCCAAGCTGGCCGCGGGGCGGACGTCGTTCGTGATCGCGCACCGGCTGTCGACGATCCGGGACGCCGACACGATTCTCGTCATGGAGAACGGATCGATCGTGGAACAGGGCGCGCACGCGGAGCTGTTGGCCGCGGACGGTGCGTACGCCCGGCTGTACAAGGCCCAGTTCGCGCAGGCTGTGGCCGAGGTGGACTAGGCACACGGGGGCCGCCTGCGGGCGGCCCCCGTTCAGTCCAGGTAACCCCTCAGCTGGTCCGCGAAGGCATGGTCCCGGAGCTTGTTGAGGGTCTTGGACTCGATCTGCCGTATCCGCTCCCGGGTCACCCCGAACAGCCGGCCTATCTCCTCCAGCGTGCGCGGCCGGCCGTCGACGAGCCCGTACCGGAGCTGTACGACCTTCCGCTCCCGCTCGCCCAGCGTGGACAGCACGGCCTCCAGATGCTCCCGGAGCAGCAGGAACGCCGCCGACTCGACCGGCGATGCCGCGTCCCCGTCCTCGATCAGGTCGCCGAGGGCCACGTCGTCCTCCTCGCCGACCGGGGCGTGCAGCGAGACCGGCTCCTGGGCGAGACGCAGCACCTCGGAGACCCGTTCGGGCGGCAGGTCGAGATGCGCGGCGACCTCTTCGGGCGTCGGCTCGTAGCCCCGCTCCTGCAGCATCCGCCGCTGGACGCGCACGACCCGGTTGATCAGCTCGACCACGTGCACCGGGACGCGGATGGTGCGGGCCTGGTCGGCGAGGGCCCGGGACATGGCCTGGCGGATCCACCAGGTGGCGTAGGTCGAGAACTTGTAGCCGCGGGCGTAGTCGAACTTCTCCACCGCCCGGATCAGCCCGAGGTTGCCCTCCTGCACCAGGTCGAGCATGGTCAGCCCGCGGCCGACGTACCGCTTGGCGACGGACACGACGAGCCGCAGGTTGGCCTCGATGAGCCGCCTCTTGGCCATTCGCCCCATGACGACGAGCCGGTCCAGATCGAGCGCCAACTGGCTGTCCAGATCGGAGGCGTTGCTCAGCTTCTCCTCGGCGAACAGGCCGGCCTCGACCCGGCGGGCGAGTTCGACCTCCTCGGCGGCGGTGAGCAGCGGGATACGGCCGATCTCGCGCAGGTACTGGCGGAACAGGTCGGTCGAGGGGCCGCCGGTCTCGGCCCGGGCCGCGACCGGTGTCTCGACGGGCTCGGCGGCCTCCAGCGGTTCGCCGTCCTCCTCGGGCTCGTCCACGAGCGCTTCCGCGGGTGGTTCCGCCGGCTCGGCGGGCACCGCCTCGGGGTGGCCGGCGGGGCGGCTCTGCGGGGGCACGGCCACGAGGACG
This sequence comes from Streptomyces sp. NPDC030820, assembly GCF_055572075.1. Taxonomy (NCBI): domain Bacteria; kingdom Bacillati; phylum Actinomycetota; class Actinomycetes; order Kitasatosporales; family Streptomycetaceae; genus Streptomyces; species Streptomyces sp. NPDC030820. The sequence continues at coordinate 656,400 of NZ_JBVIEB010000001.1, read as the reverse complement.
TCCAGCTCCGCGTCCGGCTCGTCCGCGCTCGCGCCGGTGGTACTGGTGGCACTGGTGGCGCTGTCGGTCTGGGTGAGGGTCTGGGTCTGCACGGGGGCGACCTCCAGGATGATCGCTGCTGAAGGCTGTGCGGCAGCGGTACTTCGGGAGCGGAGAGTCGACGGCCTGCGCTCCGAGGATCGGGCACCGGACCCAGTGTGGAGTACGACACATCCCCGCCACGAGGGGCTTGCGGTGACTTTTTGCGTCCGGTTCGTGACCGGACGGTGATCGGCGCAGGGAAACCGGGCGCCGGATCCGGCCTTGATCTGGGAGGATCCCCGGGTGTCCGGACTTCTGTACGAAACCCATGTCACCGTCCGCTGTGCCGGCCCCGCCGAGACGGAACGGCTGCGCGGCTGGGCGGAGGCGGCCGGGCTGAAGCTGACGCACATCGTGCTGGCCCGCGGCCGGATGCGGGACCAGCCGATGCTGACCCTGACCGGTTCGGCCTCGTACGCCGAGCAGTCGGCGCGGGCGGGGCGGACGGTGGCGGCGCTGCGGTCGGCCGGTTTCGCGCCGGTCCGGGTGAAGACGGAGTCGGTGCCGTGGGCGCCGGAGGTGCCGGACGGGCCGTGCGGGGGCGGGCAGTATTTCGAGCACCATGTGAAGCTCCTGCTGGACGCCGGCACGGACCTCGCCGAACTGGCCGCGCTCGTCGTCCCGCACGGCGCGCATGTGTCCTGGAACGCGCGCCGGGTACGGGCCGGCGGTCGGCACGAGCGGTTTGTGACACAGCGCTGCCGGGGCGTCCGCGACGCGGAGGCCGAAGCGGCGCTGCGGCTACTGCTGGCGGAGCTGGACGGGCTCGAAGTGCTGGGCGTGGAGCGGGAGTTCGTGCTGTACGACAGCGACGAGTCGGTGGACGACGGGTGGATCGAGGAGCCGGTGGTTCAGGAGGTGCGGGGATGAGCGGGACGGAGCGGGAACGGCCGACCAGGGATGTGCCCCGGACACTGACCTGGATACCCGGCGACGACGTGAGCCAGCGCCCCGTCTTCGAACCGGCCCTCAAGCAGTACCAGAACGCCTACCGCGCCACCGACCCCGTGTTCACCGAGCCGGTACGCGGCGAGGCCTGGCGTACGGCCCGGCGGCGGGCCCTCGGCCTGGTACTGGCCGCCCTCGCGGACTCGGAGTGGGCGCAGGCGCTGGTGCTGCGCGGCAGCGTACTGATGTCGGTGTGGTTCGGGCAGGCCGCGCGGGAGCCCGGTGACCTGGACTTCGTCGTCGTACCCGCCGACTGGCGGATCGAGGAGGCGCGGACGGCCCGGATGCTGGACGGCATCGCGGAGGCGGCGCAGGCGGGGGCGGCGGCAGATGCGGGAGGGGTGAGGTTCTCGGCCCGGAACACCGTCGTGGAGGACATCTGGACCTACGACCGCGTGCCCGGCCGCCGCATGCTCCTGCCCTGGTCGGCGCCCGGTCTGCCCGGCGGGCACGTGCAGCTGGACTTCGTCTTCAACGAGGAGCTGCCCGAGCCGCCCGAGCCGGTCGAACTGCCCGGCGGCACCGTGCTGTCGGCCGCTTCGCCCGCGCTGTCGCTGGCCTGGAAGCTGATGTGGCTGATCGACGACGCGCATCCGCAGGGCAAGGACCTCTACGACGCCGTGCTGCTGGCCGAATCCCACCCGCTCCCCTATGACCTGCTGCTGCGGGTGTTCGAGCTCTCGGGCAGCGACGGCTCGACCGGCAGCCTGCACGAGGTGGCACAGGCCGCGCGGTACGTGGAGTGGGACCACTTCGTCACGGAGTACCCGCAGTTCGCCCACCGCGCGGGCGAGTTCGCGAAGCGGCTGGTGCAGGCGGTGACACCGACCTTCGCGGGCCGCTAGAGCGCCTCCGCGCCCCGCTCCCGCAGCGCCTGGTCGTACTGCTGGAGAACCCACATCTCGTTCTGTACGGCGGCCAGCTGGGCGGGGTCGCCGCCGGTGGCGAGGCGGGTCAGCTGGGACTGGATGTCGTGGATGCGGCGCTCGACGGCGCGGCGGCGGATCTGGACCAGGACCGTGCCGGCGTAGGTCTCGTCGACCGTGCGGCGCAGGATCGGCTCGACGGCCAGCTCGGTGACCATCGCGCGGACGGTGTCGTCGGGCGCGGCCTCACGTACCCGGATCAGGTACTCCTGCGGGTCCTGGACGCCGTACTCCGCGCCGCCCGCCTCCGCGACGGCCTGGCGGACGGCCGCGTACGGCGGCGCGGTGAACTCGTCCACGCCGTAGGCGTCGAAGGCCGGGGAGACCAGCTCGGGGCGCTGGAGGGCGAGTTTGAGCAGTTCGCGTTCGGCGGCGTGGACCGGGTTGCGCAGGGTGAGGGCCGGGCCGGTGCTCGCCGGGCGCGGGGTGGCGTCGTATGCCGGCATGCGGCTTCGCTGTGGCGCGGGAGCCTGGCCGCCGTGCCCGTTTCTGCGCACCAGGTAGCCGACGCGATCCACGACGAATTCCTGATCCAGGATGCCGACCAGGCCCGCCAGTTGCACCGCGACCTCACGCCGGACACTGCGGTCCTTGATCTTGGACACGACTGGCGCGGCTTCGTCCAGTGCCGCCGCTCGTCCTCCCGGAGTGTCCAGGTCGTAGCGCGAGACGATCTGGCGGAGTGCGAACTCGAAGAGCGGCGTGCGCGGTTCGGCCAGGTCCGCCACCGCCTCGTCGCCCTTGGCCAGGCGCAGCTCGCACGGGTCCATGCCGTCGGGCGCGATGGCGATGTAGGTCTCGGCGGCGAACTTCTGGTCGTCCTCGAAGGCGCGCAGGGCCGCCTTCTGGCCGGCCGCGTCGCCGTCGAAGGTGAAGATCACGCGCGCGCTGCCGTTGTCCATCAGCAGCCGGCGGAGGATCTTGATGTGCTCGCCGCCGAAGGCCGTGCCGCAGGTCGCGATCGCCGTCGTCACTCCGGCGAGGTGGCAGGCCATGACGTCGGTGTAGCCCTCGACCACCACCGCGCGGCTGCTCTTGGCGATCTCCTTCTTCGCCAGGTCGATGCCGTACAGCACCTGGCTCTTCCTGTAGATCGCCGTGTCGGGCGTGTTCAGGTACTTCGGGCCGTTGTCCGCCTCGTACAGCTTGCGGGCGCCGAAGCCGACGACCTCGCCGCCGATGTCGCGGATCGGCCACATCAGACGGCCCCGGAAGCGGTCGATGGGACCCCGGCGGCCCTCCTGGGACAGCCCGGAGAGGATCAGCTCCTTGTCGGTGAATCCCTTGCCGCGCAGGTAGCGGGTGAGGTGGTCCCAGCCCTGGGGGCTGTATCCGACGCCGAAGTGGACGGCGGCGGCCTGGTCGAAACCGCGCTCGGCGAGGAAGATCCGGCCGGTCTCGGCCTCGGGGCTGGTGGCGAGCTGCTCGGCGTACCACTGCGCGGCGATCTTGTGCGCCTCGACCAGGCGGATGCGCTCGCCGCGCTGGTGGGCCGGGTTGTACCCGCCCTCCTCGTAACGCAGGGTGATGCCGGCCTGGGCGGCGAGCCGCTCCACCGCCTCCGAGAAGGAGAGGTGGTCCACCTTCATCACGAAGGTGATGGTGTCGCCGCCCTCCTGGCAGCCGAAACAGTGGAAGAGTCCCTTGCTCGGGCTGACCTGGAAGGACGGCGACTTCTCGTCGTGGAACGGGCAAAGGCCCTTGAGGTTGCCGCCGCCCGCGCCCCGCAGCTGGAGGTACTCGGAGACCACGGCGTCGATCGGGACCGCGTCCCGTACCGCCTTCACGTCCTCGTCGTTGATCCGTCCTGCCACGCGTGAATTCTACGGGGGTGGTGTGACAGTCCTGGTCCTCAGGAAGTGAGGCTGTCCAGCGGTACGTGCGGGTCGGCCAGGGCCTCTGTGTCCACCTGGGCCTTGGCACGGACCAGCTTCTGGATCTGGTCTGTGACATCCCACACGTTCACGTTCATCCCGGCCAGCACGCGTCCCTCCTTCACCCAGAACGCGATGAACTCCCGCTTTCCGGCGTCACCCCGGATCACCACCTGGTCGTACGATCCGGCCGGCGCCCACCCGCTGTACTCCATGCCCAGGTCGTACTGGTCGGTGAAGAAGTAGGGCACACGGTCGTAGGTCACGTCCTGGCCGAGCATCGCGCGGGCCGCCGCCGGGCCGCCGTTCAGCGCGTTCGCCCAGTGCTCGACCCGCACCCGGGTGTCGAACAGGGCGAGGGGGAAGTTCGCCACGTCACCGGCCGCGTAGATGTCCGGGTCGGACGTGCGCAGCCGTTCGTCGACGACGATGCCGCCGCCGTGCGCCCGGTCGGCGGTCTCCAGGCCCGCCGCCTCCGCGAGGCCGACCCGGGGCGCCGCCCCGATCGCGGCGAGCACGTCGTGCGCCGGGTGCTCCTCGCCGTCGTCGGTGCGGGCCGCGAGGACCATGCCGTCCTGGCCGACGATCTCGGTGAGCTGCCGCCCGAAGTGGAAGCGGACGCCGTGCTCGCGGTGCAGCTCGGCGAAGACGCCGCCCAGCTCGGGGCCGAGGACGCCGTGCAGCGGGGTCGGCGCCGGTTCGATCACCGTGACCTCCGCGCCGTACTCGCGGGCGGCCGCCGCGACCTCCAGGCCGATCCAGCCGGCGCCCGCGATCACGATGTGCCCGTTGTCCCGGCCGAGGGCCGCGAGGACGCCCTTGAGGCGCTCGGCGTGGGCGAGGCGGCGCAGGTGGTGCACGCCCGCCAGGTCGGTGCCCGGGATGTCCAGGCGGCGCGGCTCGGCGCCGGTGACCAGCAGCAGCTTGTCGTAGCGGACGAGGGTGCCGTCGTCGCCGAAGCGGACCGTCTTCGCGCTGCGGTCGATGCGGTCCACGAACTGGCCGAGGTGCAGCTCGATGTCGTTCTGCGCGTACCAGGCCGGCTCGTGCACGAAGACGCTGTCGCGCTCCTCCTTGCCGAGCAGATAGCCCTTGGACAGCGGCGGTCGCTCATAGGGGTGGTCGCGTTCGTCACTGATCAGTATCACCCGGCCGGTGAAGCCCTCCGTCCGGAGCGTCTCGGCCGCCTTCGCGCCGGCGAGTCCGCCCCCGACGATGACGAATGTCTGATCCGCGTCGACCACTTGATGCCTCCTCGTAAGGGTGCCGCCACATGCGAGCGTCCCGCACCGGGCGTGCTGCGGGAAGAGGGAGTGACCCGATCAGGCCACGGAGGGTCATGTTCCTCTCACATATGCCCCGTAAGTCTCGCGTGCAGCGAGCGCGCGGAGGCGTCGGTGAGGGAGGCGATCTGGTCGACGATCACCCGCTTGCGTGCGTGGTCGTCGCCTGCCCCGTCGAACAGTGCCCGAAACTGTGGATCCAGCCCGTCCGGCGCGCGGGCGGTGAGCGTCTCCGCCAGCTCCGCCACGACGACCCGCTGGTCCGCGCGCAGCCGCTCCTGCTCGGCGCGCTGCATCACATACCGGTCCGCGACCGCCTTGAGCACCGCGCACTCCATGCGGGCCTCGCGGGGTACGACGAGTTCGGCGTCGTAGCGGGTGAGCCGGCCGGTGCCGTACGCGACGCGGGTGGCGCCCTCGGCGGCCAGGCAGAACCGGCCGATGAGCTGGCTGGTGGCGTCCTTCAGGCGGGCCTGGGCGACCGCCGTGCCGTCGTAGCCGTGCGGCCACCACTCCTCGTCCTGGAGCCGGTCGAGGGCGGCGGAGAGTTCGGCCGGGTCGGTGTCCGCGGGGACGTACCTGCCGATGGCCACCTCGAACACCGCCTGCCGCTCGGGCTCGGCGTGCAGGCAGTTGGGGTCGATGTGCCCGGCGTGCAGACCGTCCTCGACGTCGTGCACCGAGTACGCCACGTCGTCCGCCCAGTCCATGACCTGGGCCTCGAAGCAGGTGCGGGTGCCGGGGGCGTGCGCCCGGACCCAGTCGAACACCGGGCGGTCGTCGTCGTAGACACCGAACTTCCCCGACGCGGGGTCGGTGGGGTGGGCGCCGCGGGGCCAGGGGTACTTGGTGGCGGCGTCGAGGGTGGCGCGGGTGAGGTTGAGGCCGACCGAGCGGTCCTCGGTGAACCGTTTGGGCTCGATGCGGGTGAGGAGTCTCAGGGACTGGGCGTTGCCCTCGAAGCCGCCGCAGTCGTCGGCGAAGGCGTTCAGCGCCTGTTCGCCGTTGTGGCCGAAGGGCGGGTGGCCGAGGTCGTGGGCCAGGCAGGCGGCCTCCACGAGGTCGGGGTCACAGCCGAGGGCCGCGCCGAGCTCTCGGCCTACCTGGGCGCATTCGAGTGAGTGGGTGAGCCTTGTCCGGGGGCTGGCGTCCCATTCCCGACTGCGGGTGCCCGGGGTGACCACCTGGGTTTTGCCGGCGAGGCGTCGCAGGGCGGCGGAGTGCAGGATGCGGGCGCGGTCGCGTTGGAAGGCGGTGCGGCCGGGGCGTTTGTCGGGCTCGGGGGCCCAACGCTCCGCTGAGGTTGGATCGTAGGGGCCGTTGTCGAGTGCGGTGCCTTCCATTCTTCGACAGTATGCCTGCTCGCCTGCCGGGTTCAGTCGCGTGGCGGGTGCGGGTGCGTCGTGGCTTGTCGCGCAGTTCCCCGCGCCCCTTGACCGGTACTTCCCGGCTGCTTCTCTCAGGCGGAGGCCAATTGTGCCTGCCTCACCCGTGCCTGGTCGTAGCGGTGCAGGACGAGTCGAGCCATCGCCGGGTGGGCTCCCAGGGGGGCTGCGGCCATCCACGGGGCTTGGTCCGCGCACTGCGTCGCGAAACGCCCCGGCGCCGTGAAGTACGAGGCGACCGCGACCCGGTGCCGGCCGCGCGCCGCCAGTGCCCGTACCGCCGTCGGGACCGTCGGGGTCGCCGCCGAGGCGTAGGCCGGGACCACCGGGACGCCCAGCCGGTCCGCGAGGAGGCGGGCCGTGCGGCGGGTGTCGGTGGCCGAGTCGGGGTCGCGGGAGCCGGCGGCGGCCAGGACGACCGCGCTCGCACGGCGGGTGGCCGCGTCCATGGCCGGGCGCCAGCCGGCCTCGACCAGGCGGTCGTAGAGGGTCTCCACCAGGAGCGGGTGCGGGCCGAGCGGCGCGGCCAGGCGGGTCGGCGCCGGTGCGGCGGCGGCCATCTCGGGGATGTCCTGTTTGACGTGGTAGCCGCGCGAGAGGAGCAGCGGGACCAGGACGGCGGGGGTGTCGCCCAGGGCGGCGAGGGTGTCCGGGAGCAGGGGCTCGTTCAGCTCGATGTGGCCCAGGCGGACGGGCAGGGCGAGGCGCAGTTCGCGCACCCGGTCCGCCAGCGTCCGTACGGTCTCCAGCGCGCGCGGGTCGCGGCTGCCGTGCGCGACCAGGACGAGGGCGGGCGGGGCCGAGCGGCGCCGGCCGAGCGGGGAGACGAGCCGGAGCCGGCCGGCGAGCTGGCTGCTGATGCTGTCCATGAGGTGCGCCGTGCTGTCGAGGTGGATGCGGGACTCGGAGCTGGGAGGGTGCGACGCCGTCATGACAGGATCCTGACGGGGCCAGGTTGCGTGGCCGTTGCCGGGCCGTCACGAGCGTTTTCCGCTGCTTCACGTCGTACGGATGCTCGATGTGAGGCGAACCGGACGGCTGCCGGTGACGTCCTCCATGGTCGGAACCGGTCGGAGGAACCGGTCGGCACCGATCCCTGGGGGGCCGTATGAAGATCCGTCGACCGCGACTGCCGCGCACCCGCACGGGGCAGCGACGGCTGGTGCAGGCCGTGATGGCCGGGTGTGTGCTGGCGCTGCTGCCGGCGACCTGGCTGTTCGTGTCCACGGCGGACCGCCTGCGCACGACGGCCGACGTCCCGCCGGCACCCGTCGCGGTCGTCTTCGGCGCGGGGCTGTGGAACGGCGAGCCGTCGCCGTATCTGGCGCACCGGCTGGACGCGGCGGCACGGCTGTACCGGGCGGGGCGGATCAAGGTCGTGCTCGTCACCGGGGACAACAGCCGCAAGGACTACGACGAGCCCGACGCCATGCGCGCCTACCTGAAGAAGCACGGGGTGCCGGAGCAGCGGATCGTCAGCGACTACGCCGGGTTCGACACCTGGGACTCCTGTGTGCGGGCCAAGAAGATCTTCGGTGTGGACCGGGCCGTGCTGATCAGCCAGGGTTTCCACATCCGGCGTGCGGTGGCGCTGTGCGAGGCGGCGGGGGTCGACTCGTACGGGGTCGGGGTCGCCGACAAGCACGACGTGACCTGGTACTACGGCGGGACACGCGAGGTGTTCGCGGCGGGCAAGGCGGTGCTGGACGCGGTGTTCCGTCCGGGTCCGACCTTCCTCGGGCCGCGCGAGCACGGGGTCACGAAGGCGCTGGCTCAGGCGCGGGGCTGACATGGAGGTCACGGACCTGACGCCCGCCGAGCGCCGCGTCCGGGAGGCTTTCCCGCTCGGCGAAGGGGTCGACTTCCGGGAGGGCGACGACGAGGACCCCGCGCAGGGCGCGTCATGGGGTCCGGAGCGGACGCTGCGGGCGGAGGTGCTGCGGGAGCTGCTGCTGGACGGGCCGGTGCGGGAGGGGCGGATCGCCGGGCTGAAGGTGTGGGGCGCGCGGATCACCGGGCGGCTGGACCTGCAGTACGGCACCGTCGCCCATCCGGTCCGGCTGCGCTTCTGCCACTTCGAGGAGGCGCCCGATCTGTACGCGGCGCGAGTCGTCGCGCTGGTCCTGAGCGACTCGGTGCTGCCGGGGCTGACCGCCGGGAATCTGCGCGCCGAAGGGGTCGTGCGGATCAGCTGCTGCCGGGTCACGGGGCCGGTACGGCTCCAGGGGGCGAAGCTGTCCGGGGCGTTCTTCGCCAATGGTGCGCTGCTCGGCAGTCCCGGCGAGGTCCCGGAGGAGCCCGTGCTCCAGCTGGGCCACGCCGAGGTGGCCACGGACGTGTGGGCGCCGGGACTGGTCGCGCACGGAAAGGTGCACCTGAACGGTACGGTTGTGCGCAATCAGGTGAACCTCAACGACGCCGAGCTGTACGCCCCCGGCGAGACCGTGCTGCACGCCGAGGTCCTGACGGTCGGCACCGACCTGCACGCCATGCGGCTGCGGGCCCGTGGCCGGGTCAACCTGGGCGGTGCCCGGATCCCCCGCCAGCTCAACCTCGCGTACGCCCGGCTGTCCAACCCGGGCGGCCAGGCACTGCGCGCCAGCAGCAGTGCCGTCGGCGAGCTGTGGCTGCGGGAGGCCGCGCCCATCGAGGGCGCCGTGAATCTGCGCCGGGCACAGCTCGACCTGCTGCACGTGCCGCCCGAGGTGTGGCCGCAGCACGTCCAGCTCGACGGGCTCAGCTACCGCGTCCTGACCCCGCACCTCCCGGCCGAGCAGCGTCTTCCACTGCTGGAACGCGAGCCGGACGGCTATCTCCCCTACCCCTACGAGCAGCTCACCACCGCATACCGCACGGTCGGCGACGACGCCGCCGCGCGCACCGTCCAACTGGCCAAGCTCCGCCGCCACCGCCGTACCCTGCCGCCGTACGCCCGGCTGTGGGGCTTCCTCCAGGACGCGGCCGTCGGCTACGGCTTCCGCCCGATGCGGGCCGCGGGCTGGCTGCTGCTCCTGCTGTGCACCGGCACGCTCGCCTTCGCCCTGCATCATCCGCCCGCGCTCAAGCCCTCCGAGGCGCCCGCGTTCAACCCGCTCTTCTACACCCTCGACCTGCTGCTGCCGATCATCGACTTCGGCCAGGAGGGGGCGTTCGCGCCGGACGGGTGGTACCAGTGGCTGTCGTATCTGCTGATCGTCACCGGCTGGGTGCTGGCGACGACGATCGCGGCGGGCGTCAGCCGCTCGCTGAGCCGGCAGTAGGGACCTCACGGCGTCACGGGCCCGGCGGGGAGGTCGCCGTGCCGGGCGTGTAACGGGAAGCGGTCGGGGCCGTAACACGCCCGACGCACGCTGGCGGCATGGAACCGATCGCCTCGACGCCCACCCACTGCCCGTACTGCGCCTTGCAGTGCGGGATGAACATCACGCCCCTGCCGAAGGGGGGCGTCGAGGTGACCGAACGGACGGACTTCCCGGTGAACCGGGGCGCACTGTGCGGCAAGGGCCGTACGGCGGCCGAGGTGCTGTCGCCCGCGGTACGGCTGACCGCGCCGCTGGTGCGGTCCGGGGGACGGCTGGTCGAGGCGAGCTGGGACGAGGCACTGGACCGGATCGCCGAGCGGCTCGGGAGCATACGGGAGGAGTACGGCGCCGACGCGCTGGGCGTGTTCGGCGGGGGCGGGCTGACGAACGAGAAGGCGTACACGCTGGGGAAGTTCGCCCGGGTGGTGCTCGGGACCTCGCAGATCGACTACAACGGCCGGTTCTGCATGTCGTCGGCGGCGGCGGCCGGGACGAAGGCGTTCGGTCTCGACCGGGGGCTGCCGTTCCCGCTGGAGGACATCCCGAAGACCGGGTGTGTGATCCTGGTCGGGTCGAACCTCGCGGAGACCATGCCGCCTTCCCTGCGTTTCTTCACCGAACTGCGGGAGAACGGCGGCAGGTTGATCGTCGTCGACCCGCGCCGGACGAGGACGGCCGAGCAGGCGGACCTGCACCTGGCCCCCCGGCCGGGCACCGATCTCGCCCTGGCCCTCGGCCTGCTGCACCTGGTGGTGGCCGAGGGCCGGACGGACGAGGAGTACATCCGGGAGCGGACCACCGGCTGGGAGCAGGCGCGCGCGGTGGCGATGGCGCACTGGCCGGAGCATGTGGAGCGGATCACGGGGGTGTCCGTTCCCCAGCTCAGGGAAGCGGTACGGCTTTTCTGCGAGCCGGAGTCGGCGATGGTGCTCACCGCACGCGGGCCGGAGCAGCAGTCCAAGGGCACGGACACGGTGGGCGCGTGGATCAACCTGTGCCTGGCGACAGGGCGCGCGGGACGGCCGTTGAGCGGTTACGGCTGTCTGACCGGGCAGGGCAACGGGCAGGGCGGCCGCGAACACGGCCAGAAGGCCGACCAGTTGCCCGGCTACCGCAAGCTGGACGACGCGGCGGCGCGGGCGCATGTGGCCGGCGTGTGGGGCGTGGACCCGGATGCGCTCCCGGGGCCCGGGCGCAGCGCGTACGAGCTGCTCGACGCCCTGGGCTCGGACATCCGGGCGCTGCTGCTGATGGGCTCCAACCCGGTGGTGTCGGCGCCGCGCGCGGCCCATGTCGAGGAGCGCCTCAAGTCCCTGGACTTCCTGGCCGTTTGTGACGTCGTACTGTCGGAGACGGCCGAGCTGGCGGACGTGGTGCTGCCGGTGACGCAGTGGGCGGAGGAGACGGGCACGACGACCAGTCTGGAGGGCAGGGTCCTGTTGCGCCGCCAGGCGGTCACCCCGCCGCCCGGTGTCCGCAGCGACCTGTACGTCCTGCACGAGCTGGCGGACCGGCTCGGGGTGGAGAAGGGCTTCCCGACGGACGCGGAGGAGGTCTTCGAGGAGCTGCGCCGGGCGAGCGCGGGCGGCCCGGCGGACTACTCGGGGATCACCTACGGGCGGCTGGCGGCGGAGAACGGGGTGTTCTGGCCGTGCCCGGAGCCGGCAGAGGGCACCGCGGCCGACTCCCACCCGGGCACCCCGCGCCTCTTCCTGGACCGCTTCGCCACGCCGGACGGCCGCGCCCGTTTCGTCCCCGTGACCCACCGCCCGACGGCGGAGGAGCCGGACGCCGAGTATCCGCTGCTGCTGACCACCGGCCGGGTGGTGTCGCAGTACCAGTCGGGAGCGCAGACCCGGCGGGTGACCGAGCTGAACGCCGCCGCGCCCGGCCCCTTCGTGGAGCTCCACCCCCGGCTCGCGGCCCGGATCGGCGCGGCCGACGGGGATCCGGTGACCGTGACCTCCCGCCGGGGCCGGGCGACCGTCCCCGCCCGGATCACCTCCGCCATCCGCCCGGACACCGTCTTCATGCCCTTCCACTGGCCGGGCGAGGGCCGCGCCAACACGCTCACCAACCCCGCCCTCGACCCGACGTCCCGGATGCCGGAGTTCAAGTCGTGCGCGGTGCGGGTGGAGGTCGTAGGGCCACGGTAGGAGCGGGGATCGGTCCGCAGGTCAGGGCGGGCAGCGGCCGGAGGGCGTCAGGTTCGATGCATGTCCGACCCGGAGCCTTCCGACCTGGACGCCTACCTGGTCCCGGCGCCATCTGGGGCCGGGCGCCGCTGGCCTGACTCAGCGCCGGGACAGCCAGTCGCCGTCCTCGATCGGCTTTCCCCCGGCGCGCAGGCGGGCGGCGACGCGCGGGGCGGCCAGGTAGACCCAGGCGAGGGCGGTGGTCCCGTCGGTGGTGCGGGTGACGTTGCGAGCCGCGCGTTCGTAGAGGTTGCGGGGGTCGCCGGGTGTGTACTCCTCCAGGTGGTCCAGGGCGGCGAGCAGTTCGGTGTACGACTCCGGGCGGGCGGTGACCAGTTCGCCCCGGATCTCGCCGCCCGGCCGGTCCACGGCGTAGGGATAGCCGGGGCCGTCGTACAGCGCGGTGTCCCGCAGGCTGGCCGGTTCCTCCGACGCGGTGCGGCCCCGCAGGAACAGGTCGTGGTTGGGCTCGCCGGGGCGGAGGGTGCCGTAGACGAAGAAGGGCAGGGGGGTGCCGGGCTCCTCGAGGTCGTTCTCGTTCTCCTCGGTGATCACGGAAACGATTCTCTACCCCCTTCGGCTCCTCACACATCTCCATGAAGGCGCTATGGACATGCCATGTCATGGCCCCTTAAATCTCAGGTACATCAGCGCCGCCCCCACGCCTACACGGGCGCTTCCCCGAGGAGACCGATGAGCCGGATACGCCAGCACGTCCGAGGTTCCCGTCGTCTCGCCACCACCGCCGGCGTCGCCGTCACCACCGCGACCCTGCTGTCCATGGCCCTCTCCCCCGCCGCCCACGCCGACGCCAGACCGACCAGGGCCACCGCGATCCAGAACGCGGCGTCGGCGCTGCTGGCCCATGCCGCGAGCCTCGGCCTGACCTCGGCCGAGGGCACCAGCGTCCGCGACGTGATCGTGGACAAGGACGGCACCCAGCACGTCCGCTACGACCGCACCTACCACGGACTGCCCGTGCTCGGCGGCGACTTCGTGGTCCACCTGACCCCGGACGGCGCCTACCGCAGCGCGAACCGGGCCACCCGCGGCACGATATCCCTCGCCTCGATCCTCCCGGCGATCTCCGCGCCCAAGGCCGCCGACCTCGCCGTGAACGCCCTGCGCGCCGCCAACCTCGGCGACCCGCTCAAGCAGGTCAAGGCCAAGCCCGAGCTGATCGTCGACGCCCTGCACGGCACCCCGAAGCTCGCCTGGCGCACCAACGCGGCCGGCCTGGACTCGCTCGGCAACCCGGTCGCCCGGACCGTGCTGACCGACGCCCGCACCGGCCGGCAGATCGACGCCTGGGACAGCATCGAGACCGCCACCGGCGACGGAAAGTCGCTGTACAGCGGGACGGTGCCGCTGGAGACGACCCAGTCGGGATCGTCGTACCAGCTCAAGGACCCGACGCGCGGCAACACCTACACCGGTGACGCCGAGGGCAAGACGGACCTGTGCTTCTTCGGGATCTGCTTCAGCCGGGCGCCCGCGGACCTGTTCACGGACGCCGACAACCACTGGGGCAGCGGCACCACCTCCGACCGCGCCTCGGCCGCCGTCGACGCCCAGTACGGCACCAACACGACCTGGGACTACTACAAGAACGTCCAGGGGCGCAACGGCATCGCGGGCGACGGCAAGGGCTCGTACAACCGCGTCCACTACGGCAGCAACTACAACAACGCCTTCTGGGACGACAGTTGCTTCTGCATGACGTACGGCGACGGTGACGGGACCACCTTCGGTCCGCTGGTCGCCCTCGACGTGGCCGGGCACGAGATGACCCACGGGGTGACCTCGAAGACCGCCGCGCTGACCTACTCCGGCGAGTCCGGCGGGCTCAACGAGGCCACCTCGGACATCCTCGGCACGATGGTGGAGTGGTACGCCAACAACCCCTCCGACCCCGGTGACTACCTCATCGGCGAGAAGATCGTGAAGTCCGGCTTCGGCCACACCGCCCTGCGCTACATGGACAAGCCGTCGAAGGACGGCAACTCGGCGGACTACTGGAGTTCGTCGGTCGGGAATCTCGACGTCCACTACTCCTCCGGTGTCGCCAACCACTTCGCCTATCTGCTGGCGGAGGGCAGCGGCCCGAAGACTATCAACGGCGTCAGCTACGACTCGCCGACGTACAACGGCTCCACGGTCACCGGCATCGGCCGCGACAAGGTCGGCAAGATCTGGTACCGGGCGCTGACGGTCTACATGACCTCCTCGACGAACTACGCGGGGGCGAGGACGGCGACGCTGAACGCCGCCAAGGACCTGTACGGCGCGGGCAGCACGGAGTACAACGCGGTGGCGGCGGCGTGGAGCGCCGTCAATGTGAACTGAGGGTCCCGGGGCCAGGCCGGTCACCTCGCCGTTGAGTGGCGAGGTGACCGGCCATCACCCGTTCAAGGCGACATCACTCCATTCGTGTTCTTTTCATACTTGTTGCTCCTGTGATCCGCGGGTGTTCCTGTGACCTGCCGGAACCCGGCGGGGGCTAGTCCGTGTGGGGGTCGGGGGCGACACCCGTTCACCGCATTTCTGACGGCTCATCAGGGAGCGGGACTCCCGGACTGCGGCTTACCTCGGTAGCGAAGAGACCGAGACGAGAGCCCTGGGAGCCACCATGCGACGCACCGCTCGTCTGCTGACCGGCACCGCGCTCGTCGTGGCGGCCGCGGCCCCCGCCTGGGCCGGCACCGGAAGCCTGGACGTGTACCCCTCCAACGTGGCGCCCGGCGGCCAGGTCACGGTGAACACGGCCGCGTGCGGCGACAAGGGCTCGGCGATCGGGGACGCCGGCGCGGTCGGCGCCGGCGCCTTCACGCTGGCGCCCAGCTCGCACAAGGGCGAGGCGATCGGGCAGTTCCACGTGCCCGAGAGCGCGCAGCCGGGGACGTACGAGATCGTCGCCAAGTGTGCCGAGGGCGGCCGGCAGGTGGCCGGCGACCTGGTGGTGGCGTTGAGCGCGGCGCACGAGCAGGTGCAGCCGCGAGGAAGTGTCAAGACGGGGGTCGGCGGCGCACTAGGCGCCGGCCCCGTGCAGACCGTGGCGGGTGTGGCGGCGCTGGCCGTCGCCGCCGCGGGCGGTACCTGGCTCCTGCATCGCCGGGCGAGAGGCGACGGGATCTGACGGACACCCTCCGCTGTCCGTCAGCCGGTACCGCACATCCCGCCCCCTCCGGGTCCGACGCCCCTCGCGGCCCGGAGGGGGAGGGGGTCGACGGGACCCGCCCCGGTGTTCCGGGGCCCCCTCCGGCTCTTCGGGACCCGGCCAACGGGTCCAAGGGTCCGGCTTCCGGGTCTTCGGTCCGGCCTCCGGTCCACGGGGTCCGGCCTCCGGTCCACGAGGTCCGGCCTCCAAGTCTCGGGGGTCTGGCTTCCAGGCCTTCGGGTCCGGCCTCCAAGTCTCGGGGGTCTGACTTCCAGGCCTTCGGGGTCCGGCCTCCGATCCACGGAGGTCCGGCCTCGAGGTCTACGGGGGTCGGGCCTCCGACTCTTCGGGGCCCGGCCTCCGGGTCCAAGGGGTCCGGCTCTCCGGTCCACGGAGGTTCCGGCCTCCGGATCTACGGGTGTCCGCCTCCGGATCTACGGGGATCCGCCTCCGGATCTACGGGGATCCGCCTCCGGGAGAGATGATCGTATGCGCACCAGAACCAGGCGCGACAGGCTCGGCGACAGCGCGATAGCCGCGGTCACCGTGATAGCCCTCGGCTCCGGGGTGTGGCTGCTCGGCGGTGGCGCCGGGAGGCACGCCCCGCCGCAGCCCGCCGCGGTCGAGGGAAGCCCGGAGCCGGGTGGCGATCGGCTCGCGGCGCCCGCCCTCGCCCCGTCCCCGCCCACCCGCATCCGCATACCCGAGATACATGTGAACGCCCCGCTGATGGGCCTGGCCCTCACCCGCTCCGGCAGCCTGGACGTCCCCCCGGCCCAGAACAAGAACCTGGCCGGCTGGTACGAGGCCGGCACCATACCCGGAGAGACGGGCACCGCGATCATCGACGGGCATGTCGACAACACCGAGGGCCCCGCCGTCTTCTACGACCTGGGCGCGCTGAAACGGGGCGCCCGCATCGAGGTGGACCGCCGGGACCGCTCCGTGGCCGTGTTCACCGTGGACGCGGTGGAGGTCTACGCGGCGAGCAACTTCCCCGACGAGAAGGTCTACGGCGCGGCGCCCCGCCCCGAACTCCGCGTCATCACCTGCGGCGGCGGCTACTCCAGGACCACCGGCTACCAGGGCAACGTGGTGGTCTTCGCACACCTCACCGGGAGCCGTTAGGGCTGTCGGATCGTCGTTCGGCCGCGGCTCCGTCGTGGACCGGGCGCGCAGTTCTCCACGCCCCGGGCCGCTGGTGTGCCGGCTCGCCGCCAAGGACACCGCTAGCCCTGTGTTGCGCCGCTGAGAACCGGTCCGCGGCTCCTCACAGCCCTCCCCGGCCCGCGCACGGACCCCTCACACCCCCCGCCAGCCCCCGCTGAGGGCAGCGTTCCTCACGGGAAACAGACGTGATGCGGCCGGGTAACGTCCGGACCGCACGCTCAAGGACATGACCTCGAATACGCGTGTGGTGGTGATCGGCGCCGGCCTCGCGGGCGTACGGCTCGCCCGGCGGCTCGGCGAGCTGGGCACGCCCGCGCTGCTCGTCGGCGAGGAGGAGCACCCGCCGTACAACCGGGTACTGCTCGCCGAGGTGCTGGCCGGCCGGTACGCCCCCGAGGTGATCGGCCTGCCGGCGCCCGAGGGCCTGCTGCGCGCCCGGGTCACCGGTGTCGACCGGGCCGCCCGGACCGTCGAGTGCGCCGACGGCTCCTCGATCGCATACGACACGCTGGTGCTCGCCACCGGCTCCAATCCGGTGCTGCCGCCGCTGCGCGGCCTGTTCACCCCGGATCACCAACTCCCCGAGGGGGTCCACGCGTTCCGCACGATGGACGACTGCCTTGGGCTGGCCAAGGCGGTCCGGCCGGGGGTGCGCGCGGTCGTCATCGGGGGCGGGCTGCTCGGCGTGTCCGCCGCCCGCGCGCTCGCCGTGCGCGGCGCCCAGGTGGTCCTCGCCCAGCAGGCCGAGCGGCTCATGGAGCGCCAGCTCGACCCGGACGCCTCGCGGCTGGTGCTGCGGCACCTCACCGACCTGGGCGTCGAGGTGCACACCGAGTGCCGGGTGCGGGACGTGCGCTGCGTCGCCGGCGCGGTCCGCTCGGTGGAGATGGCCGACGGATACGCCCTGGACGCCGACCTCGTCGTGGTCGCCTGCGGGGTGCGCCCGCGCACCTCACTCGCCGAACAGGCCGGTCTCGCCGTGCACAAGGGCATCCTCGTCGACGACGAACTGCGCACCTCCGACCCGCACATCCACGCCGTCGGCGACTGCGCCCAGCACGACGGCACGGTCTACGGCCTGGCGGTGCCCGCGCTGGAACAGGCCGACGCCCTCGCCGAGTTGCTCGCCGGAGACCCGGACGCGCGCTATTCCGGCACCCGTTCCCTGACCCGGCTGACCCTCACCGGCCCGGGCTCTCCCTTCGACCTGGCCGCGTTCGGCGAGACCGAGGCACGCCCCGGCGACGACGTCGTACGGCTCGCCGACGCCACCCGCGGCACCTACCGCAAGGTCGTCGTCCGCGACGACCGCCTGGTCGGCGGCGTCCTCGTCGGCGAACTCGGCACCGTCGGCGCGCTCGCCCGCGCCTGGGAGGGAGCAGAGCCGCTCCCGACCGACGGCGGCCCGCTGCTCCACCTGCTCACCAACGACGGAGGCTCCTGATGTCCACGGACACCACCCCCACGATCGTGCTCGTCGGCCACGGCATGGTCGGCCAGCGCTTCCTCGAAGCGCTGGCCGAGCGCGGCCTGACCGCCACGCACCGCGTGGTCGTGCTGTGCGAGGAGCCGCGACCGGCGTACGACCGTGTGCAGCTCACCTCGTACTTCTCGGGCAAGACCCCCGAGGACCTCTCCATGACCGACATGGGGTTCATCAAGGACCACGGCATCGAGCTGTACGTCGGCGACCCGGCTCGGACGGTCGACCGCGAGGCGCGGACGGTCACGGCCAGGTCCGGCCGGGTCTTCGCGTACGACACCCTCGTCCTGGCCACCGGCTCGTACCCGTTCGTGCCGCCGGTCCCGAACAAGGACGCCGAGGGCTGTTTCGTCTACCGCACGATCGAGGACCTGCTCGCCATCGAGGAGTACGCGAGGACGCGGGCGACGACCGGCGCCGTGGTCGGCGGCGGACTGCTCGGCCTGGAGGCGGCCGGTGCGCTGAAGGGGCTCGGACTGACCACGCACATCGTGGAGTTCGCGCCGCGCCTGATGCCGGTGCAGGTCGACGCGGGCGGCGGCGCGGCGCTGCTGCGGACCATCGAGGGCATGGGCCTGACCGTGCACACGGGTGTGGGCACGCAGGAGATCGTCACCGGTGAGGACGGCTCGGTCAGCGGCATGAAGCTGTCCGACGGCTCCGAACTCGGTGTCGACCTGGTGGTGTTCAGCGCGGGCGTGCGGCCCCGCGACCAGTTGGCCCGCGACTGCGGCCTCGCGGTCGGCGAGCGCGGCGGCATCACGGTCGACGAGCAGTGCCGTACGGTCGGCGACCCGCACGTCTTCGCGATCGGCGAGTGCGCGCTGGCGGCGGACGGCCGGGTGTACGGCCTGGTGGCGCCCGGCTACGAGCAGGCGGAGACGGCCGCGGCGACGATCGCTTCCGACGAAGCCGCTTTTGTCGGCGCCGACCTGTCCACCAAGCTGAAGCTGCTCGGCGTGGACGTGGCGTCCTTCGGGGACGCGCACGGCACCACCGAGGACTGCCTGGACGTCGTCTACTCCGACTCCCGCGCCGGACTGTACAAGAAGCTGGTCATCGGCCCGGACGGCACGCTGCTCGGCGGCATCCTGGTCGGTGACGCGGACGCGTACGGCACCCTGCGCGCGCTGACCGGTTCGGTGCCCCCGATCTCCCCCGAGTCGCTCGTCCTGCCCGCCGGAGCGGGCTCGGGGGCCCAGCTCGGCCCGTCCGCCCTGCCGGACGAGGCGGTCATCTGCTCCTGCCACAACGTCAGCAAGGGCACGATCCGCGGCGCGGTGACGGAGCACAGGTGCACCACCGTGCCCGAGGTGAAGAAGTGCACCAAGGCCGGTACCGGCTGCGGCAGTTGCGTCAAGGTGCTCGGCCAGCTCGTCAACGCCGAGCTGGAGGCGTCCGGCGTCGAGGTCGACAAGGGCCTGTGCGGCTGCTTCGCCCAGACCCGCGAGGAGCTGTACGAGATCGTCCTCGCGCTGCGCATCACGTCGTACCAGGACCTGCTGGACCGCTACGGCCGTGAGGGCGCGCGGGGCGGCGACGGCTGCGAGGTCTGCAAGCCGGCGGTCGGCTCGATCATCGCCTCCCTCGCCCCGGCGATCGGCGCGAGCGGCTATGTCCTGGACGGCGAGCAGGCGGCCCTGCAGGACACCAACGACCACTTCCTGGCCAACCTGCAGAAGAACGGCTCGTACTCCGTCGTGCCGCGCATCCCCGGCGGCGAGATCGCGCCCGAGAAGCTGATCGTGATCGGCGAGATCGCCCGGGACTTCGGCCTCTACACGAAGATCACCGGCGGCCAGCGGATCGACATGTTCGGCGCGCGGGTGGAGCAACTCCCGCTGATCTGGGCCCGCTTGGTGGACGCCGGCTTCGAGTCGGGCCACGCGTACGGCAAGGCGCTGCGCACGGTGAAGTCCTGCGTCGGCTCCACCTGGTGCCGTTACGGCGTCCAGGACTCGGTCCGGATGGCGATCGACCTGGAGCTGCGCTACCGGGGCCTGCGCTCGCCGCACAAGCTGAAGTCGGCGGTCTCCGGCTGCCAGCGCGAGTGCGCCGAGGCCCAGTCGAAGGACTTCGGGGTGATCGCCACGGCCAACGGCTGGAACCTGTACGTCGGCGGCAACGGCGGCGCCACCCCGCGCCACGCGGACCTGCTGGCCCAGGACCTGTCCGACGCCGAACTCGTCCGCCTGATCGACCGTTTCCTGATGTTCTACATCCGCACGGCCGACCGCCTGGAGCGCACGAGCGTGTGGCTGGAGCGGATCCCGGGCGGCCTGGACCACGTACGCGACGTGGTGGTGCACGACTCGCTCGGCATCTGCGACGAGCTGGAGCGGCTGATGCGGGCGCATGTCGCCCACTACCGCGACGAGTGGGCGGAGACCATCAACGACCCCGAGAAGCTCGCCCGGTTCGTGTCCTTCGTGAACGCCCCGGACACCCCGGACCCGGTCGTCGCCTTCGTCCCCGAGCGCGACCAGATCAAGCCCGACCTGCCGCTGCTGAACATCGGTCTGCGGCCCGCCGACGACGTCCTGGAAGGAAGCGCCCGATGACCCTGGCTGTCGAGACCACCGACCTGAAGGTCCAACTCCGGCTGTCCGACGGCTGGTTCACGGCCTGCGACCTGAGCGCGCTCACCCCGGGCCGCGGGGTGGCCGCCCTGCTGCCGGACGGCCGCCAGGTGGCCCTGTTCCGGGACCGCGCCGACCGCCTGTACGCCGTCGACAACCGCGACCCCTTCACCGGCGCGGCCGTCCTCTCCCGCGGCCTGACCGGCACCCACCAGGACCGCCCGTTCGTCGCCTCGCCCCTGCTGAAGCAGCGCTTCGACCTGGTCAGCGGGGAGTGCCTGGACGACGGGGAGGTGCGGGTGGCCGCGTACGAGGTGCGGGCCGCCTGAGGCGACCCGGCCCCGGAGCTGTTCCGGCGGCGCTGGAGCGCCACGAGCGGTCGGGGCTCACCCGGATCGTGCGGGAGCTGTCCCGGCCGGACGCCGCCCTGCCGGCCGTGCGGGCGGTCGTACGGCGGTACGCGCCGGAGGCGGCCGACGAGCGACTGCGGCTGAGCGACTGCGGCTGAGCGGCGGCCTGAGCACCAACACGGCCGCCGAGCCGGCCTCGCACGACCTGGCCGCCGCCCGGCGCGTCGAGCGCAACCGCCGGCCGGCCGCGATCCGCCGGCCCTGGCCCGCACCCTGTTCCTGCTGATGCACGGCCTGCGGATCGTCGGCAAACGAAAGTGGTGTTGCGGCCGTGTGCCAGCGGGGCCGGCGGGCACCCGGAACGCATGCCCCGGCCGCGGGCCGCGGGGCCGCGGGCCGTCTCGGGCGGCGATGCACAACTTTTCCGGCCCAGGGTGCATCCAACACAGTGACCTGCATCCACCCGTTCGCCCGATGGAGGCGGATGTGTCATGTTTCCGTATCCGAATTTCCCGAATCATCTGAGTCCTCG
This sequence comes from Streptomyces sp. NPDC030820, assembly GCF_055572075.1. Lineage (NCBI taxonomy): Bacteria > Bacillati > Actinomycetota > Actinomycetes > Kitasatosporales > Streptomycetaceae > Streptomyces > Streptomyces sp. NPDC030820. The sequence goes on along the minus strand of NZ_JBVIEB010000001.1, from coordinate 635,135 downwards.
CCCTCGGAGAGTCCTCCGGGCACTTCGGACACCCCGGAAACTCCCCAGGCGCGGCCCGGCGGCCGTACTGACCGCCGCTCTCCTCGGTCTCACGGCCGCGGGAGCCGCGTGGAGCGCGACCCCGGCGGCGGCCCGGACCTCGGCCACTGTCCGGACCTGCGCCGTGAGCGACCTCTATCTCTCCATGGGCCGCAAGGAAGGCGCGGCGGGGTCGCTGTACTGGCCGATCCGGTTCACCAACACCAGCACGACCAGCTGCGCCCTGCGCGGCTACCCGGGCGTCAGCGTCCTGGACACCGCGCACCACCAGATAGGCCCGGCCGCCACCCACAGCGGCCGCTCGTACGGCACGGTCACGCTCGCCCCCGCCCGTTCGGCGTCGGCGGTCGTCCGCACCACCAACGGTCCGGTCGGCGGTCCCTGCCTGCGCACCGGCACCTACCTGCGGGTCTACCCACCGGCCTCCCGCACCGCAACCCTGATCCCGGCGCCCTGGACGATCTGCTCGAACATCTTCCAGGTCGGGCCGGTGAACGTCGGGGGCGCCTTCTGAGAGGGGGGTCCGGGGCGCCTTCCGAAAGGGGCAGCAGCGCTGAAGGGGCAGCACTCACACCGGGTACCGCCCCGAGCGGGTCCCGCGCCTCTCAGTCCCGCCGGATCGGCACCACCTGACGCAGCTGGAGAAGAAGGGCGTCATCGACGTGTCCCGCAGGGCTAGGCGAAGGCCCAGCCGGTCCACTGCTCGACCCGGACAGCGACCGCAGGGCCCTGGGGCGGGGACTGCTTGTATTGGTCATACTTGTCGCACAACAACATCACCGCCCGCAGGCGCTCTTCACCTTCCTCCAGGACTTCGCCGCGGCCGTCGGCGCGGACCCACCACAGCTTCGTCCAGTCGTCGTCGTAGTGGTCGACCAGCACGGTTACCGCTGGATTCTCCCTGATGTTGCGCAAGCGCCGCAGGTTCCAGGTGCTCTTGGGCTTGTGGTCGACCGCGAAGTACAGGACGTCGTCCTGGACCACGAAGGTCACGGGAACCGCATGAGGCACCCCGGAGCCGTCCACGGTCGCCAGCCGGGCGACGGATGAGGAGACGAAGCGTTCCCGGGCGACGGACGGTGAGAGCCTCATGCATTCCACGGTAGTGAAGGCTCGGCGCCCTGGCCGTCGTGCGACTCGTCGAGTAGCGGTCCGCATGACGCCGGAGAGGCGGCACCCCCGCACAGGGTGCCGCCTCTCCTCTTTCGTCCGCCGGAGCCGCCGCCGATCGGTGAGGGTCGGGGACCAGCGGCGGCTCCGGGGTCAAGTGGCCCGCGAGGGCCTAGCGGTGGTCGCTGCCCGCCGACTGGGTTGCCGCGCGGCCTGCCTCCAGGCGGGCGACCGGGATGCGGAAGGGGGAGCAGGAGACGTAGTCCAGGCCGACCTCGTGGAAGAAGTGGACGGACTCGGGGTCACCGCCGTGCTCGCCGCAGACGCCGAGCTTCAGGTCGGGGCGGGTACGCCGGCCCGCCTCCGCCGCCGACTTCACCAGGGAGCCGACGCCGTCCTTGTCGATCGTCTCGAAGGGGCTGACGCCGAAGATGCCCTTTTCCAGGTACGCGGTGAAGAAGCTGGCTTCGACGTCGTCGCGGCTGAAGCCCCACACCGTCTGCGTCAGGTCGTTCGTGCCGAAGCTGAAGAACTCCGCCGCCTCGGCGATCTGGCCCGCCGTCAGGGCGGCTCGCGGGAGTTCGATCATCGTGCCGATCGCCAGCTTCAGCGCCGTACCCGTCGCGGCCTCGACCTCGGCGATGACCTTGTCGGCCTCCTCGCGGACGATCTCCAGCTCCTGGACCGTGCCGACGAGCGGGATCATGATCTCCGCGCGCGGGTCGCCCTTCGCGGACTTGCGTTCCGCCGCCGCCTCGGCGATCGCGCGGACCTGCATCGTGAACAGGCCGGGGATGACGAGGCCGAGGCGCACGCCGCGCAGGCCGAGCATCGGGTTCTGCTCGTGCAGGCGGTGCACCGCCTGGAGCAGGCGGAGTTCGTTCTCGTGCGGCTCCTGGCGGGACTCGGCCAGGGCCACGCGGACCGACAGCTCGGTGATGTCGGGGAGGAACTCGTGCAGCGGCGGGTCCAGGAGACGGATCGTCACCGGGAGGCCGTCCATCGCCTCGAAGAGCTCGACGAAGTCCTTCTTCTGGAGGGGGAGCAGCTCCGACAGGGCCGCCTCGCGCTCACTCTCCGTGTCCGCGAGGATCAGCTTCTCGACCATCTCACGGCGCTCACCGAGGAACATGTGCTCCGTGCGGCACAGGCCGATGCCCTGGGCGCCGAAGCGGCGGGCGCGCAGTGCGTCCTCAGCGTTGTCCGCGTTGGCGCGAACGCGCAGGCGGCGCTTGCGGTCGGCGAAGGCCATCATGCGGTGGACCGCCTCGACCAGCTCGTCCGCGTCGTCCGCACCCGGGTGCATCCGGCCCTCGAAGTACTCGACCACGGGGGACGGGACCACCGGGACCTCGCCCAGGTAGACCTTGCCGGAGGAGCCGTCGATGGAGATCACGTCGCCTTCCTCGACGACGTGGCCGCCGGGGACCGTCATGCGGCGGCGCTTGGTGTCGACCTCAAGCTCCTCCGCACCGCACACACACGTCTTGCCCATGCCCCGGGCCACCACGGCGGCGTGGGAGGTCTTGCCGCCGCGCGACGTCAGGATGCCCTCCGCCGCGATCATGCCGTCCAGGTCGTCCGGGTTCGTCTCACGGCGGACCAGGATGACCTTCTCGCCGGAGCGGGACCACTTGACGGCCGTGTAGGAGTCGAAGACCGCCCTGCCCACCGCGGCGCCCGGAGATGCGGCGATGCCGCGCGCCACCTTGTCGACCTTCGCCTGCTCGTCGAAGCGCGGGAACATCAGCTGGGCCAACTGGGCGCCGGTGACGCGCTGGAGGGCCTCCGTCTCGTCGATCAGGCCCTGGTCGACGAGCTGGGTCGCGATCCGGAAGGCGGCGCCCGCGGTGCGCTTGCCGACGCGGGTCTGGAGCATCCACAGCTGGCCGCGCTCGATCGTGAACTCGATGTCGCACAGGTCCTTGTAGTGGTTCTCCAGCGTCTCCATGATCTGCATGAGCTGGTCGTACGACTTCTTGTCGATGGACTCCAGCTCCGCGAGCGGGACGGTGTTGCGGATGCCGGCGACCACGTCCTCGCCCTGGGCGTTCTGCAGGTAGTCGCCGTAGACGCCCTGGTGGCCGGAGGCGGGGTCACGGGTGAAGGCGACGCCCGTGCCGGAGTCGGGGCCCAGGTTGCCGAAGACCATCGAGCAGACGTTGACGGCCGTACCGAGGTCGTGCGGGATGCGCTCCTGGCGGCGGTAGAGCTTGGCCCGGTCGCCGTTCCACGAGTCGAAGACCGCCTTGATGGCGAGGTCCATCTGCTCGCGCGGGTCCTGCGGGAAGTCCCGGCCGGCCTCCGTCTTGACGATCTTCTTGAACTTGGTGACCAGCTTCTTCAGGTCGGCGGCCTCCAGGTCGGTGTCGACCGTGACCTTCTTGGCCTCCTTGGCCGCCTCGAGGGCCTCCTCGAAGAGGTCGCCGTCGACGCCGAGGACGGTCTTGCCGAACATCTGGATCAGGCGCCGGTAGGAGTCCCAGGCGAACCGGTCGTCGCCGGCCTGCTTGGCCAGGCCCTGCACCGACTTGTCGGACAGGCCGATGTTCAGGACCGTGTCCATCATGCCGGGCATGGAGAACTTCGCGCCGGAGCGGACCGAGACCAGCAGCGGGTTGTCGGCCTGGCCGAGCTTCTTGCCCATGCGGGACTCGAGGGCGTCGAGGTGCGCACTCACCTCGTCACGCAGTGCCGCGGGCTCCTCACCGCTCTCCAGGTAGACCTTGCAGGCCTCGGTGGTGATGGTGAAGCCGGGAGGGACCGGCAGACCGAGGTTGGTCATCTCGGCGAGGTTGGCGCCCTTGCCGCCGAGGAGGTCCTTGAGGTCCTTGTTGCCCTCGGTGAAGTCGTAAACGAACTTCACTACGTGGGGTTCTTTGTTTTCCGACACGGGTCTCGACTCCTTGAGGCCACGGTGGCTGCCCTGACGGCGAGGAACATACCCAGATCGAAGGAACATGGGTACGTCCACTTGCGCGTCATGAGCCCGTAACCACTCGTCCGCCAGCGGATCGAAAGTCAAGGCTTGGCAAGCCAACACCGCCAAATGTCTTCACTTCTTGAACGCAAGCATGCCCCGAGATGGGGTTTCCCGCTCAGATGAGCAGGCATCCCGCACGTCTGATTTCGATCGATGAACGATCAAGGGGTGGCACCGAGTGCCACCCCTTGGAGAAGTGCAGTCGCCCAAGATCCGCTCATCTGAGCGCAACCCTTATCAAGGGTGGCGAGAATCACGCTGCCACAGCCCGCCGGATTTCACCATGCGGACTGCTTCCCGGTACCCGGAAACACCCACGTCACACGGCCGCATCAGACACCCAGCGCCCGCAGCCGCTCCTCCGCCCGCTCCGGCGCGTAGAGGTGTTCCACGACCAGCGCCCCCGCTCCGATGAGCGCGGCCTGCTCCCCCAGCCGGGAGGTCACGACCTGGAGATGGGCCGTGGAGCGCGGCAGCGCCCGCTGGTAGAGGAGTTCCCGGACGCCGGTGAGGAAGGGGGTCCCGGCCAGGTCGCCCGCGATCATCAACACCCCGGGGTTGAGCAGGGTCACCACCGTCGCCAGTACGTCCCCGACCCGCCGCCCGGCCTCCCGGGCCAGCGCCGCCGCCTCCGGATGCCCGGCGGCCAGCAGATCCCGTACGTCCGCGCCGGAGGCGGCCGGCACCCCGTTCTCGGCCAGCCGCCGGGCCACGGCGCCCCCGCTCGCGACGGCGGCGAGACAGCCGTGCGAACCGCAGCGGCACAGCGCGTCCGCGCCGACCCGGATGTGCCCGATGTCGCCGGCGCCGCCGTCGATCCCCCGGTAGATCGAGCCGTCCACGACCACTCCGCCGCCGATGCCGGTGGACACCTTGACCAGGACGAAGGCCGCGCAGTCGGGGTGGCCGGCGCGCTGTTCGCCGTACGCCATGAGGTTCGCGTCGTTGTCGACCAGGACGGTGACGGCCGGGGCGCCGGTGTGTTCGGTGAAGGCGCGGGAGAGACGGCCCGTTATGTCGTAGCCGTCCCAGCCCGGCATCATGGGCGGCTGCACCACCCGGCCCGTTCCGGAGTCCACCGGACCGGGCACGGCGAGCCCGATGCCGCAGACCTCCGCCGCCGGGCGCCCGGTCTTCTCCAGCAACTCGCCGAACCAGTGGCCCAGTTCGGACAGTACGACCTCCGGGCCGTCCCCGATCACGAGCGTCCCCGAGTGCTCGGCGAGGATCTCGCCGGTCAGGGAGAGAACGGCCGCGCGGGCGTGCCGGGTGTCCAGGTCGGCGGCGAGGACGACGGCGTGGGAGTCGTCGAACTCCAGGGTGATGGAGGGGCGGCCGCCGAGCGGCGAGTCGACCGGGCCGCCGGCGCCCTCGCGCAGCCAGCCGGCCCGGAAGAGGCGGTCCAGGCGCTGGCCAACGGTCGCGCGGGAGAGTCCGGTCGCCTGCTGGAGCGCACCGCGCGTCACCGCCCGTCCGCTGCGGACCAGTTCGAGCAGCTCGCCGGCGCCGGCCGGGCCGCCGGCCTTCCCGATTCTTCCCGGACGTTCGGTCATGCGCACCCCCTTGTGTTTCCCAAGCCTGCATTACATATTGAGTTTTGCGTGTTAAATAGACGTAACTCTACGACGGTTACCACCAAACCCGGTCGGCCCGGCCGGGTGTCTTCGTCTTCGGGGAGCCCCGAGTGGATCGCAGCACGCAGCTCACCGTCCGTCCCGCGGAACCCGCGACGTACGAGTCCGCGGGTGATCCCCCGCTCTCCGGCAGCTCCCTGCCCGTCCGGGCGGCCCGGGTGCTCGACGCGAACTGGACGGGCGCCTCGACGGTCCCCTCCCGGAGCCTGTATCCGCACCAGTGGTCCTGGGACTCGGCGTTCATCGCGATCGGCCTGCGGCATGTCTCGCCGCTGCGGGCCCAGACCGAGCTGGAGACACTGCTGGCCGCCCAGTGGGCCGACGGGCGCGTCCCGCACATCGTCTTCAACCCCTCCGTACCGCTCGACGCCTACTTCCCCAGCCCCGACTTCTGGCGCTCCTCCACCGCCGGTCGCACGGCGGGCGCCCCGCGCGCCGTACAGACGTCGGGGATCGTGCAGCCACCGGTACACGCGCTCGCGGCCTGGCTGGTGCACCGCGCCGACCCCGGGCTGTCGCGCGCCCGCGGCTTCCTGGCCCGGATGTACCCGCGGCTGGCCGCCTGGCACCGCTATCTGCTGCACCGCCGGGACCTGGGCGGCGCGGGGCTGGTGTCCGTGGTCCACCCCTGGGAGCAGGGCATGGACAACAGCCCCTGCTGGGACGCCCCGCTCGCCCGGATCACCCCCGCCCCGGCCCGCTCCTTCCGCCGCGCCGACCTCGCCCACGGGGCGCCCGAGGACCGGCCGACGGATCTGGACTACGGACGGTATGTGCGGCTGGCCGCCGATTACCGGGACGCGGGGTACAGGGACGGGACGGGTGCGGGACACGGGGCCGGGGGCGGTGAATTCGCGGTGGAGGACCCGGCGTTCAACGCCCTGCTCATCGCCTCCGAACACGCGCTGGCCAGGATCGCCGAGGAACTGGGCGCCTCCGGCACCGCCCGGCACGCACGCGCCGAACGGCTGACCCAGGTGCTGGTGGAGCGGCTGTGGGACCCGGCGGCCGCGCTGTTCCTGTGCCGGGACCTGCGCGACGGCGGACCGAGCCGCGAGCGGGACGTCTCGGGCCGGATCCGCCGGCCGGGCGCCTCCGGGCGGCTACCGGAGCCGGGCCCCTCCGGACCGCTCTACGAACAGGGCGGCGACGGCCCCACCGACGACCAGCGCAGCTCCGGACCGGACGACCAACGGGGCGCTCCCTGCCCGGCCCGCCGGCAGGGCGCCCGCGCCCCGGCCCGCCAACAGGGCGGCTCCGGTCCGATCCCGGAGCGGAGTGTCTCCGGGCTGGTGCCGCTCATCCTCCCCGGGCTGCCGCGTGAGGTCGTCGACGCGCTCGTGCGCACGCTGTGCGGGCCGCACTTCGGGCTCGGCGGGTGTACCCGGCTCGTGCCCAGTTACGACCTGCTCGGCGAGGCCTTCGATCCGCACCGGTACTGGCGCGGGCCGGCCTGGTTCAACACGAGCTGGCTGCTGGAGCGGGGCCTGCGGGTGCACGGCGAGCGGGAGCGGGCCGACGCGCTGCGCGCGGCCGTGCTGCACCTCGCCGAGGTCACCGACTTCGCGGAGTACGTCGACCCGTACACCGGCGAGGCCTGCGGCGCGACCGGCTTCGGCTGGACCGCCGCGCTCGCCCTCGACCTGCACCACGAGTTGCACAAAGACCTGCTCAAGGGCGCCCGCGAGGGCGTGTCCGAGGCGGCCACCGGCACGTTCGACAGAAGTGAAGAAGGAGGCGACCGGGCATGACGGACCGGCATCATCTGCTCGTGCACGGGGCGACGTTCGCCGCCGTGGGCGACCGGGGTGACATCAGCGGGGTCCGGGGCAGCGGCTCCCCGGACGGGTTGTTCGTACGGGACGCCCGGCATCTCAGCCGCTGGCAGCTTACCGTCGACGGCGCCGTGCCCGAGGTGCTCACCCCGGTGACCGACGGTGACACGGCCCGCTGCGTCCTGGTCCCGCGCGGCGGCCGGCAGGAGCCTCCGGCGCACACCCTCTTCCGCCAACAGGCGGTCGGTGACAGCTCGTTCGTCGAATCGCTCCGGGTGACCAGCAACCGCCCGGTGCCGACCACCGTCCGGCTCGCCGTCACCGCCGACGCGGACTTCACCGACCAGTTCGAACTCCGCTCCGACCACCGCACCTACGCCAAGCCCGGCGCCGTACGCTCTCGCGAAGTCCTCGACGACGGCATCGAGTTCACCTACCGGCGCGCCGAATGGCAGTCCCGTACGACCATCACCGCCGACCCGGCCCCCGACGCCGTGGAGGAGACCGGCACGGGCGCCCGCCGCCTGGTGTGGACCCTCGACCTGGCACCGCACGGCACGACCGAGCTGCTGCTCCGCGTGATCGCCCGCCCGCACCGCGAGAAGCGCGCCCTGCGCGTACCCCGCGACCCGGCATCGGTCCGTGCACAACTGCGCGCACTGGAAGGGGAGTTCGTGGAGGGTGTGGCCTTCCCGACCGGCTGGCCGGAGCTGGCGGCGGCCTGCGCGCGGGGCCTCGCCGACCTGGCGGCGCTCCAGGTGCCGGCGCGGGGACCCGACGGCGAGGAAGTGCGCGTCCCGGCCGGCGGCGCCCCCTGGTTCCTCACCCTCCTGGCCCGGGACGCCCTGCTCACCTCCCTGTTCGCACTGCCGTACCGCCCCGAACTGGCCGCCGCCACGCTCCCCGCGCTCGCCGCGACCCAGGCGACCGGCAGCGGCCCGTCCCCGCTCGCCCAGCCGGGCAAGATCGTGCACGAGGTACGGCACGGCGAGCTGGCGCACTTCGGGCAGGTGCCGTTCGGGCGGTACTACGGCTCGGTCGACGCGACCCCGCTGTTCCTGATCCTGCTCGGCGCGTACGTCGAGCACACCGGGGACACCGGCCCGGCCCGGCGTCTTGAGCCGCACGCGCGTGCCGCCGTCGGCTGGATGCTGGACCACGGCGGCCTGACCTCGCGCGGCTACCTCGTCTACCGGGCCGACGAGGGCGGCCTCGCCAACCAGAACTGGAAGGACTCCCCCGGCGCGATCTGCTGCGCGGACGGCACCCGGCCGACCGGCGCGGTGATGGCGGCGGGCGCGCAGGGCTACGCGTACGACGCGCTGCGCCGCACGGCGTGGCTGGCGCGGACGGCGTGGGGCGACGAGACGTACGGCGCCCTGCTGGAACAGGCCGCCGCCGATCTGAGGGACCGGTTCCAGCGGGACTTCTGGATGCGGGAGCAGTCCTTCCCGGCGCTCGCGCTGGACGGCGAGGGCCACCGGATCGACGCGCTGGCGTCCGACGCCGGGCATCTCCTGTGGTCCGGGCTGCTGGACAAGGAGTACGGCGAGGTGGTGGGCCGGCGGCTGCTGGAGCCGGACTTCTTCTCCGGCTGGGGTGTGCGGACGCTGGCCGCGGGGCAGGCGGCGTACCATCCGCTGTCCTATCACCGGGGTTCTGTGTGGCCGCATGACAACGCGCTGATCACGTTGGGGCTCGCGCGGTACGGGCTGCACGACGAGGCTCGGGCGGTGGCGCGTGCGCTGGTGGACGCGGCGACCGTTGCCGGGCATCGGCTGCCGGAGGTTCTGGCCGGGTACGGGAGGGACACGCATCCGGAGCCGGTGCCGTATCCGCATGCGTGTGTGCGGGAGTCACGGTCGGCTGCGGTGCCGCTCGCGCTGTTGACGGCGGTGGGGGGTGTGTAGCGCCGTTGTGGGGTGCAGCTGACGTTTGCCAGGTGTTTGCCCGGTGCCTGTGAACAGGCGTGACCAAGTGGCCGTACGGGACGGCAGATCGGGTCTCGTAGGGAAGGACGCCGGGTTGTCCCAGGACATGAGCACGCGCGAATCAGCCGTAGCGGAAGCCGAGGAGGCCGAGCCGGAGGAGCCCGCCGCGCCGATACCCGGCCCGCGCCGCCGTCCCTTCCCGCGTCCCTGGACCGCCTGCTCGGGATGGGTGCGGCGCTGGCGGGAGGAGCATCCGGCCGGCGCCCAGGCGCTCTCCGTCACCGTCAACGTGCTCGCCGCCGCCCTCGTGGTCGCCGCGCTGGTGATGCCGAACTCCGTGGTGCGGCTGGGGCCTTCGGAGTTTGTGCGGATGCCGGCGGAAGCCGTGATCGGCGCCGCCGTGATGATCGCGTTGCCGCGCCGGCCGCGGGTGGTGCTGGCGGCCGTGTCAGGGGTCGCGCTGGGCGCGATGACCGTGCTGAACGCGCTCGACATGGGCTTCAAGCAATACCTCGGCCGCGGCTTCAACGTCGTTCTCGACTGGAGCCTGTTCGGTGACGCGGAGTCGTACCTGGAGGACTCGCTCGGTCGTACGGAGACCCTGGCCGCCGTGGCCGGTGTGATCGCCCTCGTGCTGCTGCTCTTCGCGCTGCTGGCGCTGTCCGTGGTCCGGCTGAGCAATCTGCTCGCCCGGCACACCGGTATCGCGACCCGGGGCACGCTGGTCGCCGGGGTCGTCTGGATCACCTGCTCCTCCCTCGGCCTCCAGCTGTCCGGCGTACCGCTCGCCTCCGACAGCACCGCCACCGCGCTGAAGGCCCAGGCCCATCTGATCTCGGCCACGCTCAAGGACGAGGCGGAGTTCCGGAAGGTCGCGAAGGTCGACGCGTTCGGGAACACCCCGGGCAGTCAGCTGGTCCCCGATCTGCGCGGCAAGGACATGATCTTCACGTTCATCGAGAGCTACGGCCGCAGCGCGATCGAGGACCCGATCATGGCGCCCGGTGTGGACGCGACGCTCGACGCCCGTACCAAGGCGCTGGCCAAGGCCGGTTTCCACGCCAAGAGCGGCTGGCTGACCTCGGCGACCTACGGCGGCAGCAGCTGGCTCGGCCACTCCACCACCATGTCCGGCCTGTGGATCAGCAACCAGCAGCGCTACCGCACGGTCATGGCCAGCGACCACATGAGCCTGACCGACGCGTTCAAGAGGACCGGTGCCTTCGACACGGTCGGCGTCATGCCGGGCGTGCAGAAGGCGTGGCCGGAGCAGAAGTGGTACGGCCTCGACAAGGTCTACAACGCCTTCGAACTCGGCTACAAGGGGCCCAAGTTCAGCTGGTCGACCATGCCCGACCAGTACGCGCTGCAGCAGTACCAGGACCGGGTGCACAGCAAGAAGCCCGCCGCCGGCAAGGCGCGGATGTCCCTGCTCATCCTCACCTCCAGCCATCAGCCGTGGGCGCCGATCCCGAAGATGGTCGGCTGGGACCAGCTGGGCGACGGCTCGATCTTCAAGGGCATCCAGGCGGCGGGCAACAAGCCGGCCGACGTCATCGCCGACACCACCAAGTCCCGCCAGGAGTACGGCAAGTCGATCCAGTACTCGGTGACCGCGCTGACCGAGTGGCTGACGCGCTACGGCAGCAAGGACACCGTGCTGGTCTTCCTCGGCGACCACCAGCCCATCGCCCGGGTCAGCGGCAACCACGCCAGCCGTGATGTGCCGGTCTCGATCGTCGCCAAGGACCCGAAGGTGCTGGACAAGCTCGCCGGGTGGGGGTGGACGGACGGTCTGCGCCCCGCCCACAACGCGCCGGTGTGGAAGATGAGCGCGTTCCGCGACCGCTTCCTGACGGCGTACGGCTCGACTCCGCACCCGAAGAAGGGCTGATCACCCTCCGGAGGTGTCGAGTTCCGCGTCCTCGCTGACCCCCGCGCAGTCGTACGGGTCCTTCAGCCAGCCGTCCGGCAGCACCACGCGGTTGTTGCCGGACGTACGGCCGCGCGGCCCGTCCGCGCCGGCCGGCCACGGCTGGTCGAGGTCGAGCTCGTCGAGCCCGGCGCGCAGTTCGGCCAGCGAGGACGTGATCGCGAGCCGCTTGCGCATCTCGGAGCCGACCGCGAAGCCCTTCAGATACCAGGCGACGTGCTTGCGGAAGTCCACCACGCCCTTGGACTCGTCGCCGATCCACTCCCCGAGCAGGGTGGCGTGCCGGACCATGACGTCGGCGACCTCCCGGAGCGTCGGCCGCGCGAAGGACGTACGCCCCTCGAAGGCGGCGACCAGGTCCGCGAACAGCCACGGCCGCCCCAGGCACCCGCGCCCGACCACGACCCCGTCGCAGCCGGTCTCCCGCACCATCCGCAGTGCGTCCTCGGCCGACCAGATGTCGCCGTTGCCGAGCACGGGGATCTCCGGGACGTGCTCCTTCAGCCGGGCGATGGCGTCCCAGTCGGCGGTGCCGCCGTAGTGCTGGGCGGCCGTGCGGCCGTGCAGGGCGATCGCGGTGACGCCCTCCTCGACGGCGATGCGGCCGGCGTCGAGGTAGGTGATGTGGTCGTCGTCGATGCCCTTGCGCATCTTCATGGTGACCGGGAGGTCACCGGCGCCGCTCACGGCCTCCCGGAGGATCGCCCGCAGCAGGTTCCGCTTGTACGGCAGGGCCGAGCCGCCGCCCTTGCGGGTCACCTTGGGGACGGGGCAGCCGAAGTTCAGGTCGATGTGATCGGCCAGGTTCTCCTCCGCGATCATGCGGACGGCCTTGCCGACGGTCGCCGGGTCAACGCCGTACAGCTGGATCGAACGCGGCTGCTCGCTCGCGTCGAACCTGATCAGCTGCATGGTCTTCTCGTTGCGCTCGACCAGTGCCCGGGTCGTGATCATCTCGCTGACGAACAGGCCCTTGCCGCCGCTGAACTCTCTGCACAGGGTGCGGAAGGGCGCGTTGGTGATCCCCGCCATGGGTGCGAGCACGACGGGCGGCGTCACGGCGTGCGGGCCGATGGAGAGCGGGTGGGTCATCAGACGACTCCGGGACGGACGTACAGCACAGGGCAAGCACCCATTGTCCCTCACTCCGCCGGCAGCTCGGCCGACGGCCGACCGTGGGGCCGGGTGTGCTTGGTCTTCGACTGCCGCGGGTACTGGGACAGCCGCTGGACAGGGGCATTCCATGATTATGTAGTGCACATCAATTAGACAAACTATTAGTTAGACGCACTATCGAAATCCGCGTACGATTGAAGTCATGCCTGAGCTGAGCCACCGTCGTCGTCTCCTCGTGCTCGCGATCTGCTGCATGAGCCTGCTGATCGTGAGCCTGGACAACACCGTGCTGAACGTGGCGCTGCCGTCCATGCAGCGCGAACTGCACGCCACCACCTCCGGCCTGCAGTGGACGATCGACGCCTACACGCTGGTACTCGCCTCGCTGCTGATGCTCGCGGGCTCGACGGCCGACCGGATCGGCCGCAAGCGGGTCTTCATGTCGGGCCTGGTGATCTTCTCCATCGGCTCGCTGTTGTGCTCGCTCGCGCCGAACCTGTCCCTGCTGGTGGTGTTCCGGATGGTGCAGGCGGTCGGCGGCTCGATGCTCAACCCGGTCGCCATGTCGATCATCACCAACACCTTCACCGACGCCCGGGAGCGGGCCAGGGCGATCGGCGTCTGGGGTGCGGTGGTCGGCATCTCCATGGCGGCCGGCCCGCTGGTCGGCGGCCTGCTGGTGCAGTCCGTGAGCTGGCGCGCGATCTTCTGGATCAACCTCCCGGTCGGCCTCGCGGCCCTCCTGCTCACCCTCCGCTTCGTCCCCGAGTCCCGAGCGCCCAAGGCCCGCCGTCCCGATCCGGTCGGCCAGCTCCTGGTCATCGCCCTGTTCGGCTCGTTGACGTACGCGATCATCGAGGCGCCGGACTCGGGCCTGAGCGCGATGGCCCCGTTCATGGCGATCGCCTTCGGGGCCCTGCTCGGACTGCTCCGGTACGAGCCCCGCCGCACCGAACCCCTCATCGACCTGCGCTTCTTCCGCTCGGCGCCGTTCAGTGGCGCCACGGTGATCGCGATCAGTGCGTTCGCGGCGCTGGGCGGCTTCCTCTTCCTGTCCACGCTCTATCTGCAGAACGTCCGCGGTCTCGACGCCCTGCACGCGGGCCTGTGGATGCTCCCGATGGCCGCGCCGACCTTCCTGTGCGCGCCGCTGTCCGGCCGCCTGGTGGGCAGCCGCGGGCCCCGCCTGCCCCTCCTGATCGCCGGTACGGCGATGACGGCGAGCGGCGTCCTCTTCGCGGCCTTCGAGGCGGAGACCTCGAACACCACCCTCCTCGTCGGCTACATCCTGTTCGGCATCGGCTTCGGCTTCGTGAACGCGCCGATCACCAACACCGCCGTCTCCGGCATGCCGCGCGCCCAGGCCGGCGTCGCCGCCGCGGTCGCCTCCACGAGCCGGCAGCTGGGCCAGACGCTCGGCGTCGCGGTGGTCGGCGCGGTCCTGGCCTCCGGTATCGGCTCGTCGCCCATGAAGCAGGCCTTCGTCTCGGCGGCCCGCCCCGGCTGGTGGATCCTGACCACCTGCGGCCTGGCCGTCCTCCTCCTCGGCCTCCTCACCAGCGGCCACTGGGCGCACCGCACCGCGGAGCGCACGGCCGAGACCCTGGAGTCCGCGGAGATCCGCCAGACGGTCGGAGCCTCGGGGCGCGGCTGAGCGCTCCGCTGGAAGGGCCGCGCTGTGCCGTCGTTCGGGTGGGGCGCCGTTGTGGCTGGTCGCTCCCCCAAGTCCTCGACTTCGCTCGGACCCGGGGGGACCCCCATCGCGGCGGAGCCGCACATCGATGCGGCCCCGCGCCCCTTTGGGGCGCAGGGGCCCCTCCTCAGGATGCTCTGGCAGCCCCGGCAACGGCCCCGCGGGCGATGTCGCACAGCCTCTCCAGGCGCTCGCGGGTCTCCTCGTCGGCGGGGGTGTACGTCACCATGCGGGCGCCCTGCTCGGGGCCGAGCCACAGGTCCGTGTGCTCCAGCTTGAGGTGTCCCACATGGGCGTTGAGGAACTCCTTGGTCTTGCTGCGGGCGGCGACGACCTCGTAACGCTCCCAGTTCTCGCGGAAGTCGGGGGATTCCGTCTGCAGGCGCTTCAGCAGCATCTTCCAGGCCGGCTCGCCGAGATGGCCGGCCATGGACGCGCGCAGGCGGGCGGCCATCAGGCGCTGGGTCTGCTCCAGGTGGACGACCGACGACTGCCAGTCCTTGTTCGTGTACGTGAGGAGGATGCAGTTGCGGTCCTCCGCCGGTATGGCGTCCAGGTCGCCGAGCAGACGGCCGTAGGTGAGGTTGTAGGCGAGGATGTCGTACCGGCTGTTCTGGATGCAGGCCGGGATCGGCTCCAGCTGGCGCAGCATCGCGCGCAGGGCCGGGGTGACGCTCGGGCAGCTCGCGGCGGGCGTCGGATCGATGGCGCCGGCCAGCTGGAAGAGGTGGGCGCGCTCGCTGGCGTCCAGCATCAGGGCGCGGGCCAGGGCGTCCAGGACCTGCACGGAGACCTGGATGTCACGGGCCTGTTCGAGCCATGTGTACCAGGTGACGCCGACCGCGGAGAGCTGGGCGACCTCCTCCCGGCGCAGTCCGGGCGTACGACGCCGGGCCCCGCGCGGCAGGCCCACCTGCTCGGGGTCGATGCGCTCGCGGCGGCTGCGCAGGAACGCGGCCAGCTCGTGCCGCCGGATCTCCGAGCCCCGGGGCGTCGGCTGCGCGGCGGGCGTCTTGCGGTCCGTGGCCATGGTGGTCATGGTTCCAGGGTGCCCGCCCCGTCATCCTGTTGCCAGGTACTTCTTGTACCAGGATGAGGACACTCTGGTACCAGTCTGTGCGGAGGCGCAGGCTCGGGGACATGAGTGAAACCGTCACCACCCCGGCCGTCCGTACGACGGCCGCACCGCCCGCACTCGGCGGGCTCGGGCTGTTCACCGTACTGCTGGCCGCGGCGCTGCCGCTCGTCGATTTCTTCATCGTCAACGTCGCCCTGCCGACCATCGGCACCGACCTCGCCGCGAGCGAGGCCGTGCTGGAGCTGGTGGTGGCCGGGTACGGCGTCGCGTACGCCGTGCTGCTGGTGCTCGGCGGGCGGCTCGGCGACCTGTTCGGGCGGCGCCGGCTGTTCCTCGGCGGAATGGCCGCGTTCGGACTGACCTCGCTGGCCTGCGGGCTGGCGCCGGACGCCTGGAGCCTGGTCGCGGCGCGGGTCGCGCAGGGCGCCTCGGCCGCCGCGATGCTGCCGCAGGTGCTCGCCACCATCCAGGCCACCACGCGCGGCGCGCGCCGCGCCAGGGCCATGAGCCTGTACGGCGCGACCGCCGGACTGTCCATGGTCGCCGGGCAGATACTCGGCGGGGTGCTCGTCGCCGCCGATGTCGCCGGCACCGGCTGGCGCGCGGTGTTCCTCGTCAATGTGCCCGTGGTCGCCCTCGGCCTGCTCCTCGCCGTGCGGGTCGTGCCGGAGACCCGGTCGCAGCACCCCGAGCCCGTCGACGCGCCCGGCACGGTCCTGCTCGCGGTGTCCCTGCTGACGCTGCTCGCCCCGCTCACCGAGGGCCGGGCCGCGGGCTGGCCGCTGTGGACGTGGCTGTCGCTGGCCGCGTTCCCGTTCGCCGCCGGCGCCTTCTGGGCCGTGGAACGGCGGGCCGACCGGTCGGGGCGGACCCCGCTGGTGCCGCCGAGTCTGCTGGCGCTGGCCTCACTGCGGCGCGGTCTGATCCTGATCCTGCCGTTCTCGATCGGCTTCAGCGGGTTCATGTTCGTCATCGCGCTGGCCCTGCAGAAGGGCGCGGGACTCGGTCCGGTGGCGGCCGGGCTCGCGCTCGCGCCGATGGCCGTGGTGTTCCTGTTCACCTCCCTCGCCGGGCCCCGGCTGACGGCCCGTCACGGCACCCGGGTCGTCACCGCCGGCTCGCTGATCCAGGGTGTGGGCGTGCTGCTGATCGTGCTGGCCGCCTGGCGGGACTGGCCGCACCTGGACTTCGGCTCGCTGCTGCCGGGCGCCGCCGTGGCCGGTGCCGGGCAGGCGCTCCAACTGCCCAACGTCTTCCGGATCGTGATGTCCGAGGTGCCGCCCGCCCGGGCCGGTGTCGGCAGCGGTGTGATGGTCACCACTCAGCAGTCCGCGCTCGCCCTCGGCGTGGCCACGCTCGGCACCCTGTTCCTCACCCTCACGTCGAGCATGGGCATGCGGGACGCGCTGGTCACCACGCTGCTGGTGCAGTTGGCCGGGGTCGCGCTGACCGGGCTGCTCAGCCTGCGGCTGCCGCGCGAGGTCGGCTGAGCCGGGGCCCGGCCGGGACGACTCCGGCCACGGCTTGGACAACTCCACGTGAAGCTCCCCCTGTTGATGTTCGTCTTGCTGCACACTCCTGTCCCGGCCGGGGTGTGCCACAGGAGTCGAGGAGACGTGAGGCGTCATGCCGCAGGGCAACAGCACGAGCAAGGTCAGCCGCTGGGACCAGCACGGCCGGGAGCATGTCGTCCTGGTCCAGCGCACGGGGGTGCAGCGCACGATCAGATGCGACACGTGCGGCTGGCGCAGAGGAGCCCAGTTCCTGCCGTGGCTGAAGGCGGAGGAGCATCTGGCCGAGGTCCATCAGGCGACGGTCGATCCGGCGGCGGCCCGGCAGCCCTCCCGTTGAGCGCGGGGTGCGCAGAAATCTTCGGATATCGGCACTGACCTGCGCATATACCTGGTCGGGCGGTCGGTTACGCAGTGTCTCGAGTGGCCAACGGAGCGAAGTCGGGTCAGCCTGGGATACGTCCGATCGAGCGATCGACAGGAGATGAACATGACCTCCGTACTCCGCCACCACCGCTACGGCCGCGCGCTGGGCGCCGGCGTCCTTTCCGTGGCGCTGCTCTCCGGCGGTACGACCGGAGCCTTCGCCGCGACCCACGCACAGCCCCCCACCCCCGCCCCCACCACGACCCGCAGCGGCATGCCGACCGCCACACCCTCGGTGACCCTCACCGGCAGGCCGAGCATGAGGCCGTCGCGGACGCCGACCGCGATGGGTTCGATCACCATCTCGGCGAACCGCAAGGTGATCAAGGTCGGGAACACCGTGGTGTTCATCGGCCGGGTCACGGGTGTGAAGCGCGGCTCCACGCTGGTGCTCCAGCACCTGCGCAACGGCAAGTGGACCACGCTCAAGACCACCACGATCGTGAGCAACAGCGGCCGCTACGCGATCAGACAGACCTTCACCACCAAGGGCACCGAGCACGTGCGGGTGGCGACCAGGTCCGGCACGCTCCACTCCTCGCCGGTCACCGTGAAGGTGAGCTGAGTCCCCGTATCAGCAGGTCCACGACGGCCGTGAACTCCTCGTCGACTCCGGGAGCGGTCCATTCCCGGGCGTAGCAGGGATCGTGGAAACGGCCGGTGGCCTGGAAGACGGCTCGTGCCGCGGCGGCCGGGTCGGACACCGGGAAGGTGCCCGCCCCGGCCCCGTCCGCGATGATCCGGGTCAGCTGTCCGGTCAGGTCGGCGATGTGCTCGCCGACCGCCGTGCCGTTCTCGTCGGTGAGCACCGTGTAGGTGGCGAAGAGTTCGGGGTCGTCGCCCGCCTTGTGCCGTTTGGCCTCGAACAGCGCCGCGAGCCAGGCCCGCAGCCGCTCCTCGGGAGCGCCGTCCGCCGCCACGATCCCGGCGAGCTTCGCCGACGTCCGGTCCAGCCAGCGCTTGGTAACGGCCTCGCGCAGCGCCGCCTTGGTGCGGAAGTGCCGGTAGACACTGCCGTGGCTGACGCCGAGCGCGCGGGCCACGTCGACCACGGTGGCCTTGGCCGGGCCGTGGCGGCGCAGCACCTCCTCGGTCGCTTCGAGGATGCGCTCGGCGGTCAGGGTCTCGGTGGGCGGTGCCATGCCTCAGACGGTACCTGGAGCCATGGTCAGCGCTCGCTGTCGAGGTGTGCCATCTGCGCGGTCGGGTAGCGGTCGCCGGCCGCCGCGTCCGCCGGCACGGCCTCCTCGATCGCCGCCAGGTCGGCCGCCTCCAGGGTGACGTCCAGCGCGCCCAGCGACTCGCCCAGCCGCTCGCGGGTACGGGCGCCGACCAGCGGCACGATGTCGTCGCCGCGGGAGAGCACCCAGGCGATGGCGATCTGCGCGACGGTGACGCCCTTCTGCTCGGCGATCTTGCGCAGGGCCTCGACCAGGTTCAGGTTGTGCTGGAGGTTCTCGCCCTGGAAGCGGGGCGAGTGGGCGCGGAAGTCGTTCGCGGCCAACTGCCGGTCGCGGGTGAAGTGGCCGGAGATCAGGCCGCGGGACAGCACGCCGTACGCGGTGATGCCGATGCCCAGTTCGTGGGTGGTCGGCAGGATGTTCCGCTCGATGCCCCGGCTGATCAGCGAGTACTCGATCTGCAGGTCGGCGATCGGGGCGGTGGCGGCGGCCCGGCGGACGGTCTCGGCGCCGGCCTCGCTCAGGCCGACGTGCCGGACGTACCCCTTCTCGATCAGTTCGGCGATCGCGCCGACGGTCTCCTCGATCGGTACGTCGGGGTCGATGCGGGCGATCCGGTAGACGTCGATGTGGTCGACACCGAGGCGCTGCAGGGAGTAGGCGGCGAAGTTCTTCACGGCGGCGGGGCGGCCGTCGTAGCCGCTCCAGTTGCCCTCCGGGTCGCGCAGGGCGCCGAACTTCACGCTGGTCAGGGCCTGTTCGCGAAGGGCGGCCGGGGCGGTGCGCAGGGCCTCGCCGAGCAGCATCTCGTTGTGGCCCATGGCGTAGAAGTCGCCGGTGTCCAGCAGGGTGACGCCCGCCTCCAGGGCGGCGTGGATGGTCGCGATGGACTCCGCGCGGTCGGCGTCGCCGTAGAGGGCGGACATGCCCATGCAGCCGAGTCCGAGGGCGGAGGTGCGGGGGCCGGTGGTTCCGAGGGTTCGGGTGGGCATCGTCATGGCTTCACTGTTGCATGACGAATGACAGATTTCAATATCTGTCATTCCAACTGTGTCATTCGGAAGGGCGGCGGTCAGTCCGCCGGTTCCGCCAGCGCCTTGATCGCCGGCCGGAGCAGGGCGGCGACGCGGTCGGCCGGGGCCGCACGCAGCGGGGCCAGGCCGAGGAGCTGGTGGCCGATCGTGACGCCCAGCAAGGCGGTGACGAGCAGTGCGGCGCGCAGCTCGCGGTCCTCGGCCCCGGGCAGCGCGCCGCCGACGCCGTCGATCTGCCGCCCCAGGGTCTCGCGGGCCTGCTCGGCGGCGGCCGGGTCGGTGAGCATGGAGCGCATCATCGCCAGCGCACCCTCGGGAAGACCGCCGAGCTTGAGGCCGAGCGCGGCCACCAGCTGATCGACGAGCGCGTCGGTGTCGGTGGCCGTCGGCAGCGCGGGGACCGGCTGCACGGCCCGGGTGAACAGCTCGCGCTTCGAGCCGAAGTACGGCATGACCAGCGCGGGGTCGACGCCGGCCGCGGTCGCCACGGCACGGATGGTGGTGCGATCGAACCCCTTCTCGGCGAACAGTTCCCGGGCACGGAGTTGACTCAACGACTGTTGAGCGAATGGAGTGATCTCCGTGCCGGACCTTCAGCCGCGCGCCGCTCGCACACCCCGCGAGGTGCTGGCCCGCTACTACCAGGCCATGCTCGAGTTCCCGTTCACCTCCCCCGGCTTCCCTCCGCGCTTCGAGGGACGTGAGGCGGTGCGGGCGGGGTACCGGGCGGTCTGGGGCGCGAGTCCTGCCAGGGTGGAGGAGATCAGGAGGATCGCGACGGACGGCATGGGGGTGGCGACGGCCAGGCCGTGAGCACAAGGCTCCGGTGAAGACAAAAGGCCCACCCACCCGGCCGACGGTTGTCGGGCGGGTGGGTGGGCAAGGACGCTGAGGCGCCGCAGGCGTCAGCAGCCCAGCAGGCGACCGGCCAGGTAGCCCTCGATCTGGTCCAGCGACACGCGCTCCTGCTTCATCGAGTCACGCTCACGCACCGTGACCGCGTTGTCCTCGAGCGTGTCGAAGTCGACGGTCACGCAGTACGGCGTACCGATCTCGTCCTGGCGGCGGTAACGGCGACCGATCGCGCCGGCGTCGTCGAACTCGATGTTCCAGTGCTGGCGCAGCGCCTGGGCGAGGCCCTTGGCCTTCGGGGACAGCTCCGGGTTGCGGGACAGCGGCAGCACGGCGGCCTTCACCGGCGCCAGCCGGTGGTCAAGGCGCAGTACCGTCCGCTTCTCCATCTTGCCCTTGGCGTTCGGCGCCTCGTCCTCGACATAGGCGTCGAGCAGGAAGGCCAGCATGGTGCGGCCGACACCCGCCGCCGGCTCGATGACGTACGGCGTCCAGCGCTCCTGGGCCTCCTGGTCGTAGAAGGCGAGGTCCTGGCCGGAGGCCTTGGAGTGGGCACCGAGGTCGTAGTCGGTCCGGTTGGCGACACCCTCCAGCTCGCCCCACTCGCTGCCGCCGAACTGGAAGCGGTACTCGATGTCGGCGGTGCGCTTGGAGTAGTGGGAGAGCTTCTCCTTCGGGTGCTCGTACCAGCGCATGTTCTCAGTGCGCAGACCCAGGCCGGTGTACCAGTTCCAGCGCTGCTCCATCCAGTACTCGTGCCACGTCTCGTCCTCGCCCGGCTTGACGAAGAACTCCATCTCCATCTGCTCGAACTCGCGGGTGCGGAAGATGAAGTTGCCGGGCGTGATCTCGTTGCGGAAGGACTTGCCCATCTGGGCGATGCCGAACGGCGGCTTCTTGCGCGAGGCGGTCTGCACCTGGGCGAAGTTGGTGAAGATGCCCTGGGCGGTCTCGGGGCGCAGGTAGGCGACCGAGCCGCTGTCCTGGGTCGGGCCGAGGTGCGTCGACAGCAGGCCGGAGAACTGCTTGGGCTCGGTGAACTGGCCCTTGTTGCCGCAGTTCGGGCAGTTGATGTCGGCCAGGCCGTTCGCCGGGGCGTGGCCCTTCTTCTCCTCGTACGCCTCCTCCAGGTGGTCGGCGCGGAACCGCTTGTGACACGAGGTGCACTCGGTCAGCGGGTCCGTGAAGGTGGCGACGTGGCCGGAGGCGACCCAGACCTCGGGGGCCAGGATGACGGACGAGTCGATACCGACCACGTCCTCGCGCGACGTCACCATGTAGCGCCACCACTGGCGCTTGATGTTCTCCTTGAGCTCGACACCCAGCGGTCCGTAGTCCCAGGCGGCACGCTGTCCGCCGTAGATCTCACTGCACGGGAAAACGAAGCCACGGCGCTTGCTCAGGCTGACGATGGTGTCGATCTTGTCGGCGGCCACGGTGCTCTCTTCATTACGACGACGGGCGTTGAAGCGAGATGCTTCCAGCGAATGATTCAGGTTACCGGCGCAGGCTCCCCCCGGACCAAATCGACCCCCTCCCCAAGCCCCTCCCCCGGGCTCTCACCGGCCGCTTACCGGCGTTTATTGACAACGGTTTCCATGTTTGTTGAAAATGACTGTCATGAACGTACGACGACGCCTCATACCCGCCGCCGCGATCGCCGCCGTGACCGCCCTCGGCCTCGGCACCCTCACGGCCTGCTCCGGCGACAGGGCGGAGGCGGCGAACACCGGCAAGTTCGATGTCGTCGCGTCCTTCTACCCCATGGCGTTCCTCGCCGACCGGATCGGCGGGGACCACGTCCACGTCACCAGTCTCACCTCCCCCGGCCAGGAGCCGCACGACCTGGAGCTCAGCCCCCGGCAGATCGCCTCCCTCCAGGACTCCGACGCCGTCCTGTACCTGAAGAACCTCCAGCCCTCCGTCGACGACGCGGTGGCCCAGTCCCCCGTGCAGACGAAGATCGACGCGGCCTCCCTGACCACGCTGGAGGAGCACGGCAACGAGGTCGGCGGCCACGCGGCCGCGCACGACACCCACCAGGGCGAGGAGGCCGGCGCCAAGGACCCGCACATCTGGCTCGACCCGGTGCGCTACGCCCAGGTCGCCGAGGGCGTCGGCAAGGCCTTCGAGAAGGCCGACCCGAAGCACGCGGCCGACTACCGGAAGAACACCGCGGCCCTGGTCAAGCAGCTGACCGACCTGGACCAGCAGTTCAAGAGCGGCCTCGCGCACACGAAGACCAAGGTCTTCATCACCACCCACGCCGCCTTCGGCTATCTCGCCGAGCGCTACGGCCTGACCGAGGAGGCCATCAACGGCCTGGACCCCGAGTCCGAGCCCAGCGCCGCACGCGTGAAGGACCTGGAGACGATGGCCGAGGCCGACGGCGTCTCCACCGTCTTCTACGAGACGCTCGTCAGCGACAGGACCGCGAAGACCATCGCGCACGACGCGGGCCTGAAGACCGACGTGCTGGACCCGATCGAGGGCATCACGGCCAAGTCCCGCGGCAAGGACTACTTCTCCGTCCAGAAGGCCAACCTCAAGGCGCTCCAACAGGCCCTCGGCTCGAAGTGAGGGGTCACGAGATGACCAGCGAACCCGTCATATCCCTGCGCGGGGTCACCGCCGAACTCGGCGCTCGCCCCGTGCTCCGGGGCATCGACCTCACGGTCCGCCGCGGCGAGGTCGTCGCGCTGCTCGGCGCCAACGGCTCCGGCAAGTCCACGGCGATCCGTACGATCATCGGCCAGGTCCCGGTCAGCGGCGGCACGATCGAGCTGTTCGGCACCCCGCGCCGCGCCTTCCGTGACTGGGCGCGCGTGGGCTACGTACCGCAGCGCACGACGGCCGCGGGCGGCGTACCCGCGACGGTGACCGAGATCGTGTCGTCCGGGCGCCTCTCCCGCACCCGCTTCGGCGTCTTCCGCAGGACCGACCGGGAAGCCGTGCGCCGGGCCCTGGAGCTGGTCGGGATGGCCGACCGCGCCAAGGACTCGGTGAACGCCCTGTCCGGCGGTCAGCACCAGCGCGTCCTGATCGCCCGCGCCCTCGTCGCCGAGCCCGAACTGCTGATCATGGACGAGCCGATGGCCGGCGTCGACCTGGCCAGCCAGGAGGTGCTCGCCCGCACGCTGAAGCAGCAGGTCGACTCCGGTACGACGGTCCTGCTCGTCCTGCACGAACTCGGCCCCCTGGAGCCCCTGATCGACCGGGCGGTCGTACTCAGGGACGGCTGTGTCCTCCATGACGGCCCGCCCCCGCAGGCCGTGGGCCAGCACGCCCTGCCCGGCCACGACCACGTACACCCGCACGCACCGTCGGGTTCCGAATCTCTGCGGACGGGACTGCTGAGCTGATGGACCTCCTCAACTACGCCTTCATGCAACGGGCGCTGCTCGCCGCCGTCCTGGTCGGCATCACCGCGCCCGCGGTCGGCATCTACCTGGTCCAGCGCCGCCAGGCCCTGATGGGCGACGGCATCGGACACGTGGCCATGACGGGCGTCGGCCTGGGCTTCCTGCTGTCGACGTCCCCCGTGTGGATGGCGACGGCCGTCTCGGTCCTCGGCGCGGTCCTCATGGAGCTCATCCGCTGGTACGGCAGGACACGCGGCGACATCGCCCTCGCCATGCTCTTCTACGGCGGCATGGCAGGCGGCGTGATGTTCATCAACCTCGCGCCGACGGGCTCCAACGCGAACCTGACGACGTACCTGTTCGGCTCGCTGTCGACGGTGTCGCAGTCGGACGTCCTGTCGATCTGCCTGCTGGCCGCGTTCGTGGTGCTGGTCACCCTCGGCCTGCGCCGCCAGCTGTTCGCGGTCAGCCAGGACGAGGAGTTCGCACGGGTCACGGGCCTGCCGGTGCGCGCGCTCAACCTCCTCACGGCGGTCACGGCGGCGATCACGGTCACGGTCGCCATGCGCGTGGTCGGCCTGCTGCTGGTGTCCGCGCTGATGGTGGTGCCGGTGGCCGCGGCGCAGCAGCTCAGCCGCAGTTTCACCGCCACGTTCGTGATCGCCGTCGCGATCGGGGTGGCCGTGACCGTCAGCGGCACGGTCACCTCGTACTACCAGGACGTTCCGCCCGGCGCGACGATTGTCCTGCTGACCATCGCCGCGTTCGTCGCGCTGACGGTCCTGGCCACACCGCTGGCCCGCCGACGCGCCCGCGCGGCCGCTGCCGCGCAGCCCGCCGGGGATCCGGCAGAGTGCACTGTTCCGGCCACTCGGCCGGCCGGGGACGAGATCATCGTCTGACCGCTGACAGCCCGGGCTGGCACAATGGCCGCCCGGGCAGAAGCGAGACGTGAGGAGACAACGGTGACGACCGCTGGACCGCCCGTGAAGGGCCGCGCGACCCGCCAGCGTGCAGCCGTGGCGGCGGCCCTGGACGAGGTCGAGGAGTTCCGCAGCGCGCAGGAACTGCACGACATGCTCAAGCACAAGGGCGACTCGGTCGGCCTGACCACGGTGTACCGCACCCTCCAGTCCCTCGCCGACGCCGGCGAGGTCGACGTCCTGCGCACCTCCGACGGCGAGTCCGTCTACCGCCGCTGCTCGACCGGCGAACACCATCACCACCTCGTCTGCCGCGCCTGCGGCAAGGCGGTGGAGGTGGAGGGACCGGCCGTGGAGAAGTGGGCGGAGGCGATCGCGGCGGAGCACGGTTACGTCAACGTGGCCCACACGGTGGAGATCTTCGGTACGTGTGCGGAGTGCGCGGCGGGCTGAGCGCCGCTTCACACCCGCCGGATGTGCCGGTCCAGGATCGCCCGCAGCCGGTCCGCGTCCGACGGGTCGGTCAGGCCCTGCTTCGGCAGCAGGGTCAGGCACCGTGCCTTCGTGTCGTCGCTGAACAGCACGAACAGCTCCGGCGTCTCCCGGTACACCGGCCGCGCACCCCACCCCTGCATGACGGTGATGTGCTCGCCGCGGATCGTCACCCCGGCGTCCGTCACCGTCGTACGGCAGGGGCCGTTCACAGCCGCGGCGCGCATCATCCCGCGTCCCTGCAAACGGGGCAGCAGGACGAGCCCGAGCGCCAAGTAGCACAGCAGGAGGAGCGTGGGCAGGTCGATGTCCCCGTCGGAGGCCAGGAGGGCGTACCACAACACGCCCGCGGCCACCGCCCCCACCAGATGCCGGACCGACCAGGTGACCTTCCTGCGCGCCCACAGTGCCGACGAGAAGTCCCGCGCGGTCGGCCGGTAGTCCAGCTCGACCGTCTCCTGCACTGCATCCCGCCCCATGTCCATGACCATGAGGCGGGATCATACGGGGCCCGAGCGGCGGCTCAGCCTCGTCCGAAGCAGCGTTCCAGTTCGTCCAGGTCGTAGAAGGCGCTGCCCTTGGTGATCGGACGGCACCCTGCCTTGAACGCCGTCTCCTTCTCGTTGTAGAGCATGCGGACCAGGTAGCGGCCGCCCTTCTCGTACACGTCCCACTGGATGTTCGCGCCGAGCGGGGCCACCGACGCCCCCCGCCAGGAGTTGTCGGCGTAGGTGTACGGCTCCCCCGGCGTCGCCGGCCTCGTGCTGCCGGGCAGGCCCATCAGCGCGGCCAAGGGGATGATCTCCTCGGCGTGGGTGAAGCGCAGCTCTGCGCCGAGGTCGCTGGTGCCGGCGCGCTTGGCCTCGACCTGCTTGAAGAGGTCGTCCAGGAGGACGCCGGCCATCTTGTAGGTGATGTCGCTGTCGGAGAACCCGGGGCCCTTCTCGTAGAAGTCCTCCGCGTCGGAGAGGTAGCCGAACCAGGACGCGTCCGAGCGCGAGATGTAGCGGTCCATGTCCCAGCCCTTGCCGTCCGGGGCGGGGCTCTCCTCGATCATCGCCGGTGCGATGGCGTACAGGTTGTAGACGGCCTGCGCGGCGCCGACCTGGTCGGTGATCCCGTCGACGAAGGACTCCTTGAAGATCCGCCGCAGCACGCTTCGCGCGGCCTCGTGCGACCGGGGCTGGTCCTCGATCGAGTGCAGCGTGTCCTTGAGGCGCTGGTTGTTCGCGATGTAGTCGCGGTACGCCGCACCGCCCGCCGACTTGTGGAAGTACAGCAGGTCCTTGTCGGTGCGGGTGGGGCCGATCAGCGGCTTCAGCGCGGGGTCGGCGGCGGCGAGGGCGCCGGTGTACTCGCTCGCGCTGGCCACGGCCCGCCCCTGCCCGGAGCTGACCACGTCGATCTTCTCGCCCTGGTCGGCGATGTCCTCGAACAGGGTGGGCAGCCGCTGCTCCATGCGCTTCGCCGTGTCCCGCATCTCCTGCCGGCCGCGCCCGCTGAGATTGCCGTACCCGACCTTCTCCATGGCGGCCATGAGGGCCCGCACGGTCGGCCCGAACTGCTCGCCCTCGCCGCTGAGTTGCCCCTCGGCCCGCGCCTTGTCCCACAGCCCGAGGATCAGGTCGCCGTCCTCGCTTCCGGTCGCCGCACGGGAGCCGTGCCGGGAGACGTTCTCGGTGAAGACGGCGGAGTATCCGGCCGGGGGCTGCTGGTAGGCGCGCGGGTTCTGCCCGGGCGCGTACGGCGCCCTGGTGCCGTAACTCTCGCGGTGCGCGGGGCCGTCGGCGGCGTGCGCGGGCAGCGCGGTGAGCAGCAGGGCGCCGAGGGCGAGAACAGGCGTGAGACGTCTCATAAGTCCTCCATCCTCGGCGGCCCGCGTGAACCGCCGGTGGCTACGAAGTGGACTCGCCCTTCATCGCGGCCTCCATGGCGAGGAGCTCCTCGTTGGGGACGGCGCCGCCGAACCGCCGGTCGCGGGAGGCGAATTCGACGCAGGCCCGCCACAGGTCACGGCGGTCGAAGTCGGGCCACAGCACGTCCTGGAAGACCATCTCGGCGTACGCGCTCTGCCAGAGCAGGTAGTTGGAGGTGCGCTGCTCCCCGCTGGGCCGCAGGAAGAGGTCCACGTCCGGCATGTCGGGGTAGTACAGGTACTTCTGGATGGTCTTCTCGCTGACCTTCGCCGGGTCCAGCCGACCCGCCGCGACATCCTCGGCCAGCGCCTTCGCCGCGTCGGCGAGCTCGGCCCGCCCGCCGTAGTTCATGCAGAAGTACAGCGTGAGCAGGTCGTTGCCCTTGGTCTGCTCCTGGGCGACCTGCAGCTCCTTGGCGACCGACTTCCACAGCTTGGGCATACGGCCCACCCAGCGCACCCGGATGCCGAGCTCGTCGAGCTGGTCCCGCGTCTTGCGGATGAAGTCGCGGTTGAAGTTCATCAGGAAGCGGACCTCGTCGGGGGAACGCTTCCAGTTCTCGGTGGAGAAGGCGTAGAGGGAGATGTTGCGGACGCCGATCTCGATCGACCCCTGGAGGACGTCGAGGACGCGCTCGGCACCGACCTTGTGCCCCTCGGTCCGGGGCAGACCCCGCTCCTTCGCCCACCTCCCGTTGCCGTCCATGACGATGGCCACGTGGTTCGGGACCAGCTCGCCGGGGAGCTTGGGCGCGCGGGCACCGGACGGGTGCGGCTCCGGCGCCTTGTACTCGCGCCGCTGGCGCCCCAGGATCCCGCGTACGACCATGTGCTTCTCGTCTCCCTCTTACTTCTCGACGTACCTGAGCGAACGCAGCCCGCGCTCCAGATGCCAGTGCAGGTAGGCGGACACCAGCCCGCTGCCCTCGCGGACGTACCGCGCCTCGCACGCGTCCGCCGTCTCCCAGTCTCCCGTAAGCAGCGCCCCGAGGAGTACCAGGGTCTGGGGCGACGGTACGACACTCCCGGGCACCCGGCAGTCGGCGCAGACGGAGCCACCGGAGGCCACGGAGAAGAACCGGTTCGGACCGGGCATCCCGCACTTGGCACAGTCACCGAAACTCGGGGCGTATCCGTTGACGGCGAGGGAGCGGAGCAGGAAGGCGTCGAGGACGAGGTGGGGCGCGTGCTCGCCCCGGGCGAGCGTGCGCAGCGCGCCGACCAGCAGCAGATACTGCTGGACGGCCGGCTCCCCCTCGTGATCGGTGAACCGCTCGGCGGTCTCCAGCATCGCCGTCCCGGCGGTGTAGCGGGCGTAGTCGGTCACGATCCCGCCGCCGTACGGCGCGATGGTCTCACTCTGCGTGCATAGCGGGAGACCGCGCCCGATCAGCTCGCTCCCGCGTGCGAAGAACTGCACGTCGACATGGGAGAAGGGCTCCAGCCGGGCCCCGAACTTCGACTTCGTCCGCCGCACGCCCCGGGCCACGGCCCGGACCCGGCCGTGGCCGCGCGTGAGCAAAGTGATGATCCGGTCCGCCTCACCCAGCTTCTGGGTGCGCAGCACGATGCCGTCGTCGCGGAACAGACTCATGGACACCATTCTCGCCCAAGCGCTCCCCTGCCGACGCCGTTAAACAATATGTTGAAGGGTGGCAACTGCACGAATGGGAAGAACGTGCAGCCCGTGCCGCTCGACGGCCTCACTCCGTGGCCCGAGGACGCCGCCCAGCACAACGCCTCGGCCTTCACTCCGGACGGCTTCTACCGCACGGGAGCCCTGGCCCGCGTGACGGCTGAGGGCAAAGTGGTCGTGGAGGGGGTGGTGAGGGGGTGGTGAGGAGCGGGTCGGCTGCGTGGGCGGAGTTCACCCGCACCATTGGGCCGCTCGCTTCTGGGCCAGTGTCGTGCCTCCGCACTCCGCGTCAAGGGCGCTACGCGTCGCCTTCGGCGATGGCCCTCCGGGCCACCCTTGACCCGGAGCGCTCCAGCACGGGCAAGAAGCGAGCGGCGATCGGCAACGACTCCCCCATGCGCCTTCCGGTCCTCACAGCCCCCGGTCGAGCGGTGATTGGCAGACTTGTTCCACGCTCCTGAGGCAGAGTGGCTGGTCAGGCGGGTGCAGGGCTGGAGGGGGTGGCACAAATCCGCCAATCACCTCCCGGTCGTCTGGGGATGAGTGGCTGGTGGGGCGTGTGTGGCTGTCGGGACGCGCCGGGGTCCGCTCGCGACCTCACCGCGGCCCGCCCACCGGCGCATGGCCGCTAGCCCACCGGCGGATGGCCGCTGAGTCCACCCGGCGTGCATGCGAGACGCCACCGCGCCCCCGCCCACGGTGCGAACGCAGCCGAGCCGAGGGGCCGACCCCGGCAAGGCGTCCACTTTCCCCGGGCTGCTCGCTCGCTTCTTGCCCGTGCTGGAGCGGGGTGAGTCAAGGGTGGCCCGGCGGCAACCTGGTCACCCCCTCCCTGCAGCTGATCTCGTCCGGCTCGGTCTCCTGCATCACCCCGCCCAACCGCCAATGGTGCGACCTCTGGCGGCTAGGCCATTCGTGTGCGCCGTCTTGACCGTCCTCACGCCCCCTCCTATGGTCGCGCTACCGACCGGACGTAGGACGTAGGACGTCGTATCTCCCAGCCTCCCCAGCCTCCCCAGGCCAACTCCCCCCGACGACTTGCTGGAGGATCCGTGCGCGACGACGTGACCGACGTGAGCCCCGACGTACCGGCACCGCGCCGCCGGTCGTTCCTGAAGTACTCGGGTGTGCTGGGCGCGGCCGCCGTTCTGCCGCCCGTGCTGGCGGGTTGCTCCGCGGGACCGGAGTCCACGAACGACACCGGGAGCGGCGGCAGCGGCAAGGACCGGACGCTGACCGCGGTGATCGGTTACGGCAACGACGGCAGCTGGGATCCGACGCAGACGGCGTCGGCGTTCTGCATGGCCGCCAACAACCATGTCTACGAAGGACTGTTGGACACCGATCCGATCACCCGGGTGCCCTATCCGGCGCTCGCCACCGAGGTGCCGAAGGACCCAAACGCCACCGTCTGGCGGTTCACCCTGCGGTCGGGGGCGACCTTTCACGACGGCAAGCCCGTCACCGCCGACGACGTCGTGTTCGTCTTCGACCGGATCCTCGATCCGAAGACCCAGACCCTTGCCAAGGGCTTCTTCGCCGGCTGGCTGAGCGGCGTCCGCAAGGTCGACCCGCGCACCGTCGAGCTCGTGCTCAAGTTCCCCTTCCCGGACGGGCTTTCCCGGCTCACCCTCGCCAAGATCATGCCGAAGCACGTCTTCTCCAAGCCCGGTGCCTGGGACGACGCCATCAAGGGGCTGGCCGTCGGCTCGGGGCCGTACCGGCAGACCGCGCACCACCCGAAGTCCAACACCACCTTCGAGGCGTACGCCGGCTACAACGGGCCGCGCCCGCCTGCCTTCAGGCGCATGAACTGGCTGACCATCGTGGATGCCGCTCCCCGCGTCGCGAAGATCTCGGGGAGCGATGCCGGGGCGCAGATCGCCGACAACATCCCCTACGCCAACATCGCACGGCTGGAGCAGGGGGGCCTGAAGGTCGCCGGTGGCGCCGGGATGAACAACCTGTTCCTGATGTTCAACACCCAGCACAAGCCGTTCGACGACGTACGGGTGCGGCAGGCGCTGCACTACGCCATCGACACCGAGAAGATGGTGCAGGTCGCCCTCAAGGGGCACGGCAGGCCCGCCTCCTCGTTCCTCAACGAGGGCAACCCGGCCTACCGGCGGGCCAAGACCGTCTACGACTACGACCCCGGCAGGGCGAAGGCCCTGCTGAAAGCCGCCGGGGTCAGCGACCTCAAGGTCAACGTCCTTGCCGTGAACGTCAGTTGGATCGTGGACTGTCTGCCGACCATCAAGTCCTCCTGGGACGCGATCGGCGTGGAGACGACCCTGGCGCCGCAGGAGACCACGGCCGTGTTCACCAAGATGGACCAGAAGCAGGACTATCAGGTCGTCGCCGCGGCATCCAATCCGAATCAGTTCGGGCTCGACGCCGATCTGATCATGCACTACAACTACGGGCCGCAGAACCTGTGGATGCAGTACACCCGGTGGGCCGGCGACCCCGTCGCCAGGCAGCTCTTCAAGGACATGGACCGGGCGACCCGGGAGCCGGACCCGGAGAAGAAGAAGGCGATCATCCAGGACTACATCGACGTCGTCGCCGAGCAGGCCGTGCTGTACCCGGTCGTCCACAACGAGCTGATGACCGCCTGGGATCCCCGGAAGCTCACGGGTATAAGGGCGCAGCCCTACCCCGGCATCAACCTCCTCCAGGCCAAGTGGGTCTGACGGCATGACGGCCGTCGTACGGATCCTGCTCCGCCGTATCGCGCTGCTCGTGCCGCTGGTGCTCGGGATCGTGCTGTTCGTGTTCCTGGTGATGCGGTTCTCGGACGTGGATCCCGCGTCCGCGTTCTTCCAGGGCGCCAATCCGACCCCGCAGCAGCTGCATGACTTCCGGGAGCGGAACGGCCTGCTCGATCCGCTGCCCGTCCGGTACGTCCACTTCGTCGGCGATCTGCTCCACGGCGACCTCGGCACCAGTGCCCTGACCCGGGCGCCGGTGGTCGACCAGGTCACCACCGCGCTGCCGCTCACCCTCCAGCTGACCTTCCTCGGGCTCGCCATCGCGGTGGTGCTGGCGCTGGCGGGTGGGGTGACGGCCGCTGTGTACCGGGACCGGATTCCGGACCAGGTCATCCGGGTGGTCTCGCTCGTAGGGGTGGCGGCACCTGGTTTCTGGCTGGCGCTGCTGATGATCCAGTATCTGGCGGTGGACCGGGGCTGGTTCCCGTCCGGCGGCTACATCAACCCGGCCGACTCGGTCACCGGCTGGCTGAAGACCATGGCGCTGCCCGCCGTCGCCCTCTCCCTGCCGGTGGCCGCCCAGCTGACGAGGATCGTGCGGACCTCGGTGGTGGAGGAGCTGGACAAGGACTATGTGCGGACGGCGATCGGGAGCGGGTTGCCGCCGTGGGTGGTCGTCGGCCGGAACGTCCTGCGCAATGCCCTGGTCAATCCGCTGACCGTGCTCGGGCTGCGGGTCGGCTATCTCCTCGGCGGTGCCGTCGTCATCGAGACGATCTTCTCGCTGCCCGGCATGGGCAAGCTGATGATCGACGCCGTGCAGAACGGCGACCCGGCGGTGGTGCAGGGGGTGGTGCTGACGACCGCCACCGGGTTCGTCGTCGTCAATCTCGTCATCGACATTCTGTATCTGCTGGTCAACCCACGTCTGAGGGCGGGCTGATGGTCACGCGCGCGAGTCTTGCCGAGCGGCTCTCCCGGCCCGGCGGCGTGCGGCTGCGGGGCTGGCGCCGGCTGCCCCTGCTGTCGAAGGTCGCCGTCTGTTTCCTGGCCTTGGTCATCCTCGTCGCCGTACTCGCCCCGCTCCTGGCCCCCGACGATCCGCTCGACCAGCAGGAGCCGGTCGGCGGCAGCGGGCATCCGTCGGCCGCGCACTGGCTGGGGCAGGACAGCCTCGGCCGGGACATCCTGAGCCGGCTGATGTACGGCGCCCGGTGGTCGCTGGCGATCGGGCTGGGGGCCACCGGGCTCGCCCTGGTGGTGGGGGCCGTCATCGGGGCGGTCGCGGCCACCTCCCGGAAGGGCGTCGACGAGACGCTGATGCGGTGCCTGGACGTGGTGATGGCGTTCCCCGGGATCGCGCTCGCCGCTGTCCTGGTCGCGGTCTTCGGCGGCGGGATCGGCGTGCTGATCTGTGCCATCGCCTTCCTGTTCACACCGCCCGTGGCCAGGGTCGTACGGGCCAACGTCCTCGATCAGTACGGCGAGGACTACGTCACGGCGGAACGGGTGATCGGCGCCCGTACGCTCCATGTCGTGGTGCGGCACGTGGCCGTCAACTGTGCCGCCCCGGTGCTGGTGTTCTGCACGGTGCAGGTCGCCGAGGCAATCGTGTTCGAGGCGTCGCTGTCCTTCATCGGCGCCGGGGTGCGGCCGCCGGACCCGTCCTGGGGCAGTGTCATCGCCGACGGCAAGAACATGGTGCTGACGGGGGGCTGGTGGGCGACCGTCTTCCCCGGGCTGCTGATCCTGCTGACCGTACTGTCGTTGAACATCCTCTCCGAGGGCGTGTCCGACGCGTGGGCGGCACCGGCCGCCCGGGACATGGAGACCGCTGAGGACCGGTTGGAGAAGGCGGAGCCCGGTGAGGTGGTGCACCTGCCCGGGCTGACCGAGGCCGCCCGGCGGCTGCGGTCCCGGGCCCGGCCGCTGCCCGACCGGAGCGGGCAGCCGGTGCTGGCCGTGGAGAACCTCACCATCGGCTTCCCGGACCGGCACCGGGGCGTGGACATCGTGGCCGGGGTCAGCTTCGAGGTGTACCCGGGTGAAGTGCTGGGTCTGGTGGGCGAGTCGGGCTGCGGGAAGTCGCTGACCGCGCTGACCGTCATGGGGCTCCAGCCTCGGGACGCGCGGATCGGCGGCCAGGTGCGGTTCCGGCAGCGGGAACTGCTCGCCGAGCCGATGCGGGCCAGGCGGCGGCTGCTCGGGCACGAGATGGCGATGGTCTACCAGGACGCCCTGTCCTCGCTGAACCCGGCGATGACCATCCGCGCCCAGCTGAAACAGCTGGTCCGGCGCGGTGGCCGACGCGGTCCGCGCGAACTCATGGAGCTGGTCGGCCTGGACCCCGAGCGCACCCTGCGCAGCTATCCGCACGAGCTGTCCGGCGGGCAGCGGCAGCGCGTGCTGATCGCCATGGCGCTGTCCCGCGAGCCGCGGCTGATCGTCGCCGACGAGCCGACGACCGCCCTGGACGTCACCGTGCAGGCCCAGGTGATGGAGCTGCTGCTGCGGCTGCGCGAGGAGCTGGGGTTCGCGCTGATCCTGGTCTCGCACGATCTGGCGCTGGTCGCCGACGTCACCGACCGGGTGGTGGTGATGTACGGCGGGCAGATCGTGGAGAGCGGGGTGACCGCCGACCTGGTGGCGGCGCCGGCCCACCACTACACGCGCGGACTGCTGGGCAGCGTGCTGTCGCTGGAGTCGGCCGAGGAACGGATGACGCAGATCAGGGGGGTGGTACCGGCCCCCGCCGACTTCCCGGCGGGCTGCCGCTTCGCCGACCGCTGCCCGCTGGCGAGCGAGGTGTGCCATGCGAACGCCCCCGTCCTCGCCGGTACGGCCACCCACACGGCCGCCTGCCACCACCCGGCGGTGGACCTCACGTCGGCGGAGAGCGAGGAGGCGCTGCAGTGACCGCTGTGGTCGAGGTGCAAGACGCCCATGTCGTGCACAGGGCCCGCAGCGGCGGGCTGCTGCGCCGCGACCGGGTGTACGCCCTGACCGGCGCCGATCTCACCGTGGCCGCCGGGGAGACGGTGGGCGTGGTCGGCGAGTCGGGGTGCGGGAAGTCGACGCTGGCGCGGGTGCTGGTGGGCATCCAGCGGCCGGCCTCCGGGACGGTGGCGTTCCGGGGCCGTGACCTGTGGACGATGCCGCCCGCCGAGCGCCGGGCCACGGTCGGTGCGGGCGTCGGGATGGTCTTCCAGGACCCGTCGACCGCGCTCAACCGGCGGCTGACCGTACGGCGGATCCTGCGCGACCCGCTGGACGTCCACGACCGTGGGACCAGGGCCGAACGGGAGGACCGGGTAAGGGAGTTGATGACGCTGGTGGGGCTCCCCCGGGCCTTGGCCGACGCCCTTCCCGGGCAGCTCTCCGGCGGGCAGCGGCAGCGCGTCGCCATCGCCCGCGCGCTCGCCCTGGACCCGGCGCTGGTCGTCGCCGACGAGCCGACCAGCGCCCTGGACGTCTCGGTCCGCGCACAGATCCTGAACCTCCTGCTGGACCTGAAAGAGCGCCTCGGCCTGGCCCTGGTGTTCGTCTCGCACGACATCCAGACGGTACGGCGGATGAGCGACCGGGTGATCACCATGTACCTGGGCCGGATCGTGGAGGAGAGCCCGG
This sequence comes from Streptomyces sp. NPDC030820, assembly GCF_055572075.1. Taxonomy (NCBI): domain Bacteria; kingdom Bacillati; phylum Actinomycetota; class Actinomycetes; order Kitasatosporales; family Streptomycetaceae; genus Streptomyces; species Streptomyces sp. NPDC030820. The sequence goes on along the minus strand of NZ_JBVIEB010000001.1, from coordinate 600,170 downwards.
CGGACCGGGTCACCGACGCCGCCCGGCACCCGTACACCCGCGCCCTGTTCTCCGCCACGCCCGGCCTGCTGGACCCCATCGACCCGATCCCGCTGACCGGGCCGGTGCCCTCGGCGACCCGGCCGCCCAGCGGCTGTCCGTTCCGCACCCGCTGCTGGAAGGCGGACGGGTTGTGTGCCGAGGTGATGCCGGACTTCTCGGCCGCGTCACACCCCGGACACCGCTATCGGTGCCACCATCCTGTTGAGGAGGAGGAATCGACCCGAGACCTAGCACGCCAGGAGCCCTGACATGCCCTTCCCCACCCCGCTCACCGGTGTCGTCCCGCCCGTCTGCACGCCCCTGACGCCGGAGCGCGAGGTGGACGAGCCCTCGCTGCTCAGCCTGGTCGACCATCTGGTGGAGGGCGGGGTGCACGGGCTGTTCCTGCTCGGGTCCACGTCCGAGGCGGCGTTCCTCACGGACCGGCAGCGCAGGCAGGTCGTGGAGGCGGTCGTGGCCCATGTGGGCGGTCAGCTGCCGATCCTGGCCGGCGCCATCGACATGACCACGCCGCGCGTCCTGGACCACGTCAGGGCGGTGACGGCGGCCGGAGCGGAGGCGGTGGTCGTCACCGCACCCTTCTACGCCCGCACGCACCGCGGTGAGATCATCCACCACTACCGCCGGATCGCCGCCGCGTCCGACGTGCCGGTCATCGCCTACGACATTCCCGTCGCCGTGCACACCAAGCTCCCCGCCGACGTGGTGCTGGGTCTCGCCGCCGACCGGGTGCTGGCCGGGATCAAGGACTCCAGCGGGGACCTGGCCGCCTTCCGTGAGATCGCCACCGGCGCCCGCGTGCACCCCGGGTTCAGCGTGCTCACCGGCTCCGAGCTGATCGTGGACTCCGCGCTGGCGCTGGGTGCCGACGGGGCGGTGCCGGGGCTGGCCAATGTCGACCCGCACGGGTACGTCCGGCTGTACCGGATGTGCCGCGCCGGGGACTGGGAGGGGGCGCGGGTGGAACAGGAGCGGCTGTGCGCGCTGTTCGGGATGGTCACGGTCGGGGATCCGGCGCGGATGGGCGGCAGTTCCTCGGCACTGGGCGCGTTCAAGGCCGCGCTGCATCTGCGGGGCGTCGTCGACTGCCCGGTGACGGCCGAGCCGCAGGTGCCGCTGTCCGGCGAGGAGGTCGAGAGGGTCGGCAAGTTCTTGGCGGCGGCCGGGTTGCTGTAGTCCCTTCCGGCTCAGGTCAACGTCAGCCTGCGGAACTCCAGGGTGTCGTAGCTGTGGGTGGTGCCCGTCTCGTACAGGACGCCGATCGTGTCGTGGGCGAGCTGGACCAGGTCGGAGTAGGCGGCCGGGCGGTCCGTGAGGGTGAGGATCCTGGTGAAGGTGCGGCCGGCGTCCGCGCTCGACCAGATCGCCAGGGCTCGGCGGGCTGTCGGTACGGAGGGGGCGGAGAACAGGAGCGGGGCGTCGTGCCCCCGGAGTTGGAGGACGCTGCCCTGGACGACCGGGACGTCGTTCAGGGTGGGCTGGGCGGCATAGGGGCGGTCGAGGGTGGTGCCGCCGTCGCCGGAGTAGGTGTCGAGGCGGTTGCCGGGCGTGCTGCCGTACTGGTCGCGGGCGTTGAAGTAGAGGCGCCCGTCGGGGAGTTGGGTGGCAGTCGTCTCGTTGACGTTGGTCACGCCGCCGTGGGGTGCGGTCACGAAGCCGAGCCGCCAGGTGCGGCCGCCGTCGTCGCTGTAGAGCGCGTGCCCGCCGTCGTACCGGGAGCCGGGGCCGAAGGACGTGGCGGGCGGGGCGATGGTGTGGTTGGCGGGAACCAGCAGGCGGCCGGCATGCGGACCCCGGGTGAGGGCGACGGCGTGGCCGGGACCGGTGGCGTACCAGCGCCAGCCGGGCCGCTTCACCTGGGCCGTGATGTCCGCCGGAGGTGTGAAGTGCCGGCCGTCGTCCCAGCTGTGCTGCACGAACACCCGGCGTTCCCCCTCCCCGCGCCGGATCTGTTCCTCCGTCATCTTCCCGCTGTTGGCGCAGGTCACCAGGACGACGGCACCGGTGTGCGGGTCCACGACCGGTGCCGGATTGCCCCGGGTGTCCCCGTGTCCGGCGGCCACGACCGTCAGCGGGCCCCAGGTGCAGCCGCCGTCGGTGGAGCGGCGCAGTACGACATCGATGTCACCGGTGTCGCCGACGCCGTCGCGCCGCCCCTCGGCGAAGGCCAACAGGGTGCCGTACCTCGTCTTCACGACCGCGGGGATGCGGTAGTCGGCGTAGCCGCCCCGGCCGGAGACGTACGGCACCGAGGAGATGCAGCCGGGCATCGCCTGCGCCGATGCGGCGTGGGCGGGCGGACGGACGGTGAGCGAGGTGAGGAGCGCCAGGGCGGTGAGCAGGGTACGGCTCTTCGGTGTCACCCACCCATGCTCCCCGGAATCACCAGCCCTGACTCGTAGCCGACGATCACCAGCTGGGCCCGGTCCCGGGCGCCGAGCTTGCCCATGATCCGGCTGACATGGGTCTTGGCGGTGAGCGGGCTCAGGCCCAACGCCTCGGCGATCTCGGCGTTGTTGAGGCCGCGCGCGACCAGGGTCAGCACCTCCCGCTCCCGGTCCGAGAGGCACTCGGGGCCGCCGGTCACGGGCGCCGAGGGGCTGCGCAGGAACCGCTCGATCAGCCGTGCCGTGGGCCCCGGCGAGAGCAGTGCCTCGCCCGCCGCGACCGTGCGGATCGCGTCGAGGAGGTCGGCCGGACGGGTGTCCTTCACCAGGAATCCGGAGGCACCGGCGCGCAGCGCCTCCACCACGTGCTCATCGGTGTCGTAGGTGGTGAGCACCAGGACCCTGACCCCGGCGAGGTCCTCGTCGGCGGCGATCAGCCGGGTCGCCTCGATGCCGTCCAGGCCGGGCATGCGGATGTCCATCAGGACGACGTCGGCGCGCTCGGCCCGGGCCAGGTCGACGGCCTCGCGCCCGGTGCCGGCCTGCCCGACGACCTCCATGTCCGGCGCCGACTCCACGAGCATCGCGAACGCGGCCCGCACCAGGGTCTGGTCGTCGGCGAGCAGTACCCGGATCATCTCTCGGCCTCCAGCGGCAGTACGGCGCTCACCTCGAAGCCCCGGCCGTCGGCGCGCGGTCCGGCGTCGACCGTGCCGCCGACGCTGCGGGCCCGCTCCCGCATACCGACCAGCCCGAACCCGGGCGGACCGGCACCGGCGCCGCCCACCCCGTCGTCGGTGACCTGGACGCGCAGGCCGCCCTCCGCCTCGTACACGCCCACCCGCACGGTCAGGTCGGCCCGGCCGCCGTGCCGTACCGCGTTGGTGAGCGCCTCCTGCACGATCCGGTAGGCGGCGGCGCCGACGGCGGGCGGCACCCCGTCGGCGCGCACGGCCAGCTCCACCCGGGCGCCCGCCGACTTCGCCAGTTCGGCGAGGCCGTCGAGGCCGGGCAGCGGGCCGCGGGCGTCCGGGGCGCCGGGGTCGCGCAGCACCTCCAGGGTCGTACGGAGTTCGCCGCGGGCCGTGCGGCAGGTCTCGGCGATGTCGTCGAGGGCCTTCGCGACGGCCGTGCGGTCCAGGCGCTCGGGGTCGGCCTCCAGGACGTGCGCGGCGACCGAGGTCTGCACACCGATGAGGGTGATGGTGTGGGCGAGCAGGTCGTGCAGGTCGCGGGCGACGCGCAGACGTTCCTCGGCGACCCGGCGACGGGCCTCCTCCTCGCGGGTGCGTTCGGCGCGCTCGGCGCGTTCCACGGCCGCGGCGGCGTTCTCCCGGTGGACGCGGATGTAGCCGCCGAGGACGAGCATGGAGATGATCCAGCCGGTGATCTGGAAGCTGACCTGGACCCCGGCCATGCCGTGGCGGATCTTCAGGAGCAGCATCAGCGTGACGACGGCGGCGCCGATGAAGGCCGTGCGCCGGGGGCCGTGGGTCACCGCCACCGTGTAGAGGACGACCATCGAGGCGGCGGTGGGCGCCGAGTGGTTGTAGTCCAGCTGGTGGTAGGTCGCGATCAGCGTGATCATGACCGCGAGCACGGTGAGCGGGGCCCGCCGGCGCCAGGCCAGCGGCACGTGCAGGCCGAGCAGCAGGGCCCAGCCGAGCGCGTCCGGGTGCCGGCCGCTGCCGACGGTGACGGCGATGCCGGAGGCAAGCGCGGCGAGCGCGGCGGCCAGGAGGGCGTCCTGCCGCAGGGGATCCAGGGCCGCGAGGGTCCGGCCGGGCCGGGAGGCGGCTACGGTTGCCTGCACGGGGTTCGTGACGGTTGCCTGCACGGTGTTCATCTTCCGCTACGCGCTCACCGGCTCCGGTGTGCGGTCGGCGTCCGGCGCCGGGCGGGACAGCCGGCCCGGCCACCACACCCTGCGCCCGAGCGCCACGCTCGCGCTGGTCACCAGGTAGGTGCGGACGAGGAAGGTGTCCAGCAGGACGCCGACGGCGATGACGAAGCCCAGCTCGACCAGCGGCACCAGGCCCATGTTGGTCAGCACCGCGAAGGTGGCCGCGAGCACGAGCCCGGCGGAGGCGATGACCCCGCCGGTGGTGCGCAGGGCGGTGAGCGCGGCTGCCGCCGGTTCGGCGCCCTTGACCGATTCCTCCCGCATCCGGTGCATCAGGAAGATGCCGTAGTCGACGCCGAGGGCGACGAGGAAGACGAAGGACAGCAGGCCGAGGCCGGGGTCGGTGCCGGGGAAGCCGAACAGGGGCCCGAAGACGAGCCCGCCGAGGCCGAGGGCGGCGCCCCACACGGCGACCACTGCGGCGACCAGCAGCAGCGGGGCGACCAGGGAGCGCAGCAGGACGACCAGGATCAGCAGCACGGACAGAAGCACGATCGGGACGACCACCAGGCGGTCGCGGGCGTTGGTGTCCTTCAGGTCGAGTTGCTGGGCGCTGGGCCCGCCGACGTGGGAGCCGGGCAGCCGGTGCCGGAGCGCCTCGATGGTGGCGGTCTCGGCGGCGGACTGGGGCGGGGCGGACGCGGTCACGGTGATCTCGGTCCAGCCGCCGCCGGTACGGACCTCGCGGGCGTCGGCCACTCCCTCGGTGCCCTTGACCGCGGCGAGGGTGGCGTCGGCGCGGACCGCCGGGGTGATGACCTCGATGGGCTGCGCGGACCGCTCGGGGTACGCCTTGGCCAGGGTTTCCATGGCGGTCACGGACTCGGGCCGGTCCACGAAGGTGTCCAACTGCTTGATCGCGCCGGGCAGGTTCAGGGTGCCCAGGGCGAGCGCGCCGAGCAGGACGGCGCCGGAGGCGAGGACGGTCAGCGGGCGGCGCCCGGCCGAGGAGCCCATCGCCGCGAACAGGGAGCGGCGGACCTTGGGCTCGCTGCCGTACGCCGGGACGAGCGGCCAGAAGACACGGCGGCCCAGCAGCACCAGGACGGCCGGCAGCAGGGTCAGCATCGCGGCGAGCGCGCACAGTACGCCGACCGTGCCGAGCGGGCCCATGCCCCGGCTGGAGTTGAGGTCGGCGGCGAGCAGGCAGAGCAGGCCGGCGGCGACCGTGCCGGAGGAGGCGAGGACGGCGGGACCGCAGCCGCGCAGGGCGGCGCGCATCGCGTCGTACGGGCGCTCGTGGCGCCGTAGCTCCTCGCGGTGGCGGGAGACGAGGAGCAGGGCGTAGTCGGTGCCGGCGCCGAAGACGAGGATGGTCATGATGCCGGCGCTCTGGCCGGAGACTGTGGTGCCGAAGGCCTGGTTGAGAGCGTAGGCGGCGGCGCGGGCGAGGAAGTCGGAGAGACCGGCGACGACGAGCGGGACCAGCCACAGCAGGGGGCTGCGGTAGATCAGGATGAGCAGGATCGCGACGACGGCGACCGTGGTGTAGAGCAGGGGCCCGCCGAGCGAGGCGTAGACGCCGGAGGCGTCGGTGGCGAGCGCGGCCGGACCACCCACCTGCACGCTCAATCCGCCCTGTCCGTGGGCGACTTGACGAACGTCGTCGACGAAGGTGTTCCGCTTCTTCTCGTCCGTGCCGGGCTCGTTGCTGGTGACGGGGTACATGAGGGTGGTGCCGTCGGCGGACGGGATGCCGCGCGGGGTGTCCCCGGTCAGCCGGTGCCGCCGGCCGATCTCGGCGACCTGTCCGTCGGCCGTGGTCCGGTCGACGGCGGTGAGACCGGTCGCCCGGTGGTAGACGAGGACCAGCTGGGTGGTCTCGCCGCCGGGCAGCCGGTCCTCCAGCTTGGCGACCTGGGTGGAGTCGGCGGACGCCGGCAGATAGTCGGTGGCCCGGTTGTGCTGGACGTCGCCCAGCTTGGCGGCGAACGGCCCGACGACGGCCAGCAGCACCGCCCACAACCCGACCATCAGCCAGGGCAGCGCCCTGCCCCTCTGTGTCTTGACGGCCCCCATGGAATCGGGCCTCCCCTTCGCAGTGGATGTCTGGATACGGCTTCCAGACTCCCGGCGAAGGAGGCCACGATCGTCGGGCGCGGGAGCGAGTTCGGCGGTACTGCGCGGGGTGACCGTACGGCCCGGTTACTCCCCGGGGAGTAACCGCCCGCACACACCCAACGCCCACACCCCGGCCCCGTGCCTTACGCCCCACGACCACCGGCCCCAGGCACCCCACGCCCACCGGCCCTACGCGCCCGCGCGGCGCGGTCCCGCGGGCCTTCCTCAGATCCGGTGGCTTTCCCACGCCCCGCGGGTGATTCCCACCCCGCCGACGTCAGGACGGCGTGCGTGCCGCTGCCAGTAGGCGGGTCACGTCGTCCGCGGGGATGGTCAGGGCCGCGCCGACCGTGGTGAGGGCGTCGCGTTCGGCGGGGGTGTAGGGGCCGTCGGCGAGGGCGATGCGGGCGGCCTGGAGGAGGAGGGACTCGCGGCCGGCGGGGGCGAGGTGCGGGGCGAGCGGGTCCAGGGCCTCGTGGAGCTCTATGGTCAGGCTGGTGCCGCACTCGGCGCCGAGGACCCGGCCGGTGTCGGCGGCGAGCGCGTCGACCAGGGCGGCCAGCTGTTCCTCGGTGCAGCCGTCGAAGCCGGCCGCGCGCACGGCACCGGCGGCCGTCTCCAGGGCCGTACGGGAGGAGGTGCCGCCCGCGGCGAGCACGGCGAGGGCGACGGTGTGCACGGCGTCGCGGAGCATCGCGGAGAAACGGCGGGTGGTGGGATGGTCGAGGACGTCGGTGCCGTAGTGGTGGCGGCAGGCGGCGCACTCCACGACCGGGCCCGCGGTGCCGCGCGGCAGCAGGGGCATGCCCAGCAGGGTGAGCCGGCGGCGGCCGGTGAGCCGTTGGTAGTTGCGGTCGCCTCCGCAGCCGGGGCAGTAGAACTCGCCGTCTCCCACCGGTGTCCACGCGGTGCGGACGCGCAGGATGTGCGCAGCCCTGGTGGCACGGCCGTCTTGTCCCCGTACTGGCAGCACGTCGCACCTCCGTAACGACGCGGCAACATCGCCGCGCTGGCGTGATGTTAGCCACATCATCAAGGCTGAGTCAGTACCCCGTAAGAGACCTTTCTGTGACCTCACCGGCCCTATGGCCGATAACAGCCGGGGCCCCGGCCGCCGTATACAGCGGTCGGGGCCCCGAAACTCCCGGTCAGCGCGGTCAGCGGGCGGCGCGGTTGACGGCCGAGACGACCGCCTTCAGCGACGCACGCGTCGTGTTCGCGTCGATGCCGATCCCCCACAGGACCTTGCCGTCGATCGCGCATTCGATGTAGGAGGCGGCCTGCGCGGAGGCGCCCTCGCTCATCGTGTGCTCCTGGTAGTCCAGCAGGCGTACGTCGATGCCGATGGACTGCAGGGCGTCGAAGAAGGCCGAGATCGGACCGTTGCCGGTACCGGTCAGGACCGTGTCCTCGCCGTCCACCGTCGCCTCGACCGTCAGGGTGTCGATCCCGTCGGTGTCCGTCGTCGACTGGCCCGTCCGGACCTGGATGCGGCCCCAGGGGTTGTCCGGGTTCGGCAGGTACTCGTCCTGGAAGACCGCCCAGATCTCCTTCGCCGTGATCTCGCCGCCCTCGGCGTCCGTCTTGGCCTGGATGAGCTTGGAGAACTCGATCTGCATCCGGCGCGGCAGGTCCAGCTTGTGGTCGTTCTTCAGGACGTAGGAGATACCGCCCTTGCCGGACTGGGAGTTGACCCGGATGACGGCCTCGTAGGAGCGGCCGACGTCCTTGGGGTCGATCGGCAGGTACGGCACCGCCCACTCGATGTCGTCGACGGTGACGCCCTTGGCCTTCGCCTCGGCCTCCATGGCGTCGAAGCCCTTCTTGATGGCGTCCTGGTGGGAGCCGGAGAAGGACGTGTAGACCAGGTCGCCCACGTACGGGTGGCGCGGGTGGACCTCCATCTGGTTGCAGTACTCCCACGTACGACGGATCTCGTCGATGTCGGAGAAGTCGATCTGCGGGTCGACGCCCTGGGAGAACAGGTTCATGCCCAGGGTGACCAGGTCGACGTTGCCGGTGCGCTCGCCCTGCCCGAACAGGCAGCCCTCGACGCGGTCGGCGCCGGCCATCAGGGCCAGCTCGGCCGCCGCCACGGCCGTACCGCGGTCGTTGTGCGGGTGGACGGACAGGCAGACGTACTCGCGGCGGGAGAGGTTGCGGTGCATCCACTCGAAGCGGTCCGCGTGCGTGGACGGCGTCGAACGCTCCACCGTGGCGGGCAGGTTGAGGATGATCTCGCGGCCGGGGCCGGGCTGCCAGACGTCCATGACCGCCTCGCAGACCTCCAGCGCGAAGTCCAGCTCGGTGTCGGTGAAGATCTCGGGGCTGTACTGGTAGCCGAACTCGGTCTCCGGGCCCAGCAGCTTCTCGGCGTACTCCATGACGAGACGGGTGCCGTCCACCGCGATCTGCTTGATGTCGTCCTTGGAGCCGCGGAAGACCACCCGGCGGAACACGGGAGCCGTCGCGTTGTACAGGTGGACGGTGGCCCGCTTGGCGCCCTTCAGGGACTCCACGGTCCGCTCGATCAGGTCCTCGCGGGCCTGGGTCAGCACGGAGATCGTGACGTCGTCCGGGATCGCGCCCTCTTCCTCGATGATCGAGCGCACGAAGTCGAAGTCGGTCTGGCCGGAGGCGGGGAAGCCGACCTCGATCTCCTTGTAGCCCATCTTCACCAGCTGGTCGAACATCCGGCGCTTGCGCTCGGGCGACATGGGGTCGATCAGGGCCTGGTTGCCGTCGCGCAGGTCGGTGGAGAGCCAGCGGGGGGCGGCGGTGATGCGCTGCTCCGGCCAGGTGCGGTCCGGGATGTCCACCTGTTCATAGCGGCCGTACTTGTGGATCGGCATGGAACTGGGCTGCTGGCGGTTGGCCATGATGCGTGGGCTCCTCAGGGTGTCCGGATGTTCGCAGGATCCGGATGTCCGGGTGGACGGCCGACGACGCAACGCCAGAGCTCCGCGGGGAGGGAGTCGGCCTTGTGACTACAGGCCCTCGCCGCGGCAGCTAAGAAGAAGCAGCCCGAAACGCATGATGCGTCGCAGCCTATCCGAGCCGCCCCGGACGCGGGGACGCGTTTCAGTATGCGGGACCGCGGTCGCAAAAGGGATAAAAAGTGCGCCGTACCACATTGTCACGGAGTGTGGTGCTCCCTGTCCGGGTTTTTCACCAATCATGGTGGCCACTAGTGACATGAGTGTCACGGAGTGCGATGGTGCCGGGCATGACGACCAACGGGGGCTTCGAGCCCGTCTTCTGCACGATCGTGCCGCCGCACGTCCTCGACAAGCTCGCGCAAGCCGAGGACACCGCGCTCTCCGGTCCGGCCCGCCGGTCCCTGGAGCACGACGCCTACCAGCGCACCAAGCGCCGCCTGACCACGGTCATCGGTGCGCCCTCCGTCGCCGCGCCCGAGGGCACCGCCGCCGACCAGCCGCACCGCACGATCTACGACGCCCACCACACCCAGGACCTGCCCGGCACACAGGTCCGCGCGGAGGGTTCCGACCCGGTCTCGGACGCCACCGTCAACCGCGCCTACGCGGGCCTCGGCGCCACCTTCGAGCTGTATCTGAAGGCCTACGGCCGGCACTCCATCGACGACAACGGGCTGCCGCTGGACGCCACCGTCCACTACGACCAGAACTACGACAACGCCTTCTGGAACGGCGAGCAGATGGTGTTCGGCGACGGCGACGGCGAGATCTTCCTCGACTTCACCATCCCGGTCGACGTCATCGGCCACGAGCTGACCCACGGCGTCACCCAGCACACCGCGAACCTGGAGTACTTCGGCCAGTCCGGCGCGCTCAACGAGTCGGTCTCGGACGTCTTCGGCTCGCTGATCAAGCAGTACACCCTCGGCCAGACCGCCGCCGAGGCCGACTGGCTGATCGGCGCGGGCCTGCTCGCCCCGCACGTCCACGGCACCGCGCTGCGCTCGATGAAGGCCCCGGGCACGGCGTACGACGACCCGAACCTGGGCAAGGACCCGCAGCCGGCGACCATGGACCACTATGTCCGCACCGGCCGCGACAACGGCGGCGTGCACATCAACTCGGGCATCCCCAACCACGCCTTCTACCTGGTCGCCACGGCCATCGGCGGCAACGCCTGGGAGCGGGCCGGGCAGATCTGGTACGACGTGCTCACCGGCGGCGAGCTGAGGAGCGACGCGCACTTCACCGACTTCGCCACGCTGACGGTGAAGGCGGCGCGGGAGCGGTACGGCACCGGGGACGAGCTACAGGCCGTGCAGAAGGCGTGGGAACAGGTCGGGGTGCGGACGCTGTAGTGCTGCGACACTGAGCCCATGCGGATTCAGGTGAGGCGCACGGGCGGGTTCGCGGGCATCGAGCGCCGGGCCGAGGTGGACACCTCGGGCCGGCCCGACGCCCCCGCGTGGCACGCCCTGGCCGAACGCGTCCTCGCGTCCGGCCGGGGCACCCCGCCGGCCGGCGTCCCCGACGGCTTCCGGTACGAGATCACCGTGGACGGCCGCACGGTCTACGCGGCCGATCCCCGACTGACCGAGGATCAGCGGGAGTTGGTGTCCCGGGTGCTGAAGGAGGGCGCCTAGGACACGTCTCCGGTCGCGCGGAAGCCGCGGAAGAACAGCTCCGAGTTGTCCGCCCGGATGCCCACCCCGCCCGGTCTCCACAGGCTGCCGGGGGTGCGGTCGTCGGCCCTCAGCACGGTCGTGCCGTCGATCGCCAGCTCCAGCCGGACCCCGCCGAGATGGTTCACGGCCGACGCGGTGACCTGGTGCCAGCTGTCGTAGCGGAAGGCGTGCCGGGCCTCGGCCAGGGTCGCGTAGTCGCCGCCCTCGACGGCCGAGGCATCGGCGGCGGGGACCTTGCGCTTGATCACCACGGTGCCGTCGCGGCGCCGGAAGCTGAGCGCGTACAGCTCCTGCGGGCTGTGGTAGCGCAGCCAGAGGTGGCCGCCGTCCCAGTCCTGCGCGGGGGTGCGGGGCGTGGTGACGGGCGGCCTCAGCCGCACCCGGGTGGTCACCGTCACCGCGTCGAAATCCCGGCGCCTCGTGACCAGGCGGAAGACGGCGGAGTCGGTGACCTCGGCGGAGTCGGGGCCGGTGAAGCCGGTGTCCGGCACCCCGGTCCAGCCCGCGCCGCGCGTGGCGAACAGCGAACCGCTGGTGACCACCCAGTCCTTCGAGCGGCGCGCGCCGGCGGCGTGCGGGTGCCGGTAGGCGTACTCGTTCGTCACCAGCCCCTCGCCGGTGAACTCCGGCGCGAAGGCGGCCACCGCGTGCCGTCCGGATCCGTGCACGACGGCGACCGCCCCGGCCGTGGCGGCCGTGGCACCGGCGGCGAGGGCGCAGCCCAGCAGGGCGCGCCGGGAGACCCGCGGACCGCCGGTCGCCCAGGGGCGGCCGGGGTCCGGACGGTCCGTCACGAGCTCACCCGTGGGGTCACCTTGAGGTCGGCGACGGTGGGCCAGGAGTGCCGGGTCATGTCCCGGTAGGCGGAGTAGGCCACGCCTCCGGTCTCCGACTTGGCCATGAGGGTCATGCGCGTGGAGCCGTCCACGCTGATGACCGTCGAGGCGCCGGTCACGGTCACCGACAGCCGGTGGGAGTCCGCCGCGGTGAGCGGTCGGGCTCCGACGAGCCGCTGGTTGTCCGCGTCACCCGAGTAGACGTTCAGCTGGTCGCGGCCCACCTGCACACTGATGGCCAGCGGGCTGCCCACCCGCACCCAGATCGCGCCGCTCACCCCGGAACCGGACAGCCGCTGCACGGTGCCGGTGACGGTGTAGCCGGTCCAGCCCTGGGTCCGCTCCGGCTGGTAGGCGCCGTACGCGGAGAGGGTGCGGCCGGTGGGCTCGATCGCGGTGCGGGAGATGTGGAACGGCGCCTTGACGCCGGGGGCGCTGAGCCACTGGGCGGCGGGGTTCATCAGGTCGGCCCCGGCGACGCTCTGCTGCGTGCCGCCGGAACCGCCGATGGCGCCGGCGAGCTGCTTGACGGACAGGGCGGTGAACTTCGGCCAGGCGGCACCCGCCCGGTTGATGCCGACCCGGATGCCGATGCCGCCGGTGATGTCGGCCGCGGCGAGGCGGGAGGTGTGGTGCAGGGTGACCGTGCCGTCGACCTGGACGGTGGTCGTCTGGCCCTTGACCGTCACGCGCAGGCGGTGGGAGGTGGACGGGGCGAGCCTGGCCTCGCCTACGTGCTTGCCGTTCACGGAGAGCACGAGGGAGCCCTGGCTCACGCTGACATCCACCGGTTCCAGGCTGCCGTGGCGGACCTGGACGCCGCCCTGGTTGGTGCCGTCGCCGAGGCCGGAGACCGTGGCGTCGACCTGGTAGCCGGTCCAGTCGGCGCTGCTCATGTCCCGGTAGTTCGCGGCCACGTAGTGTGCGCTGCCGGAGGGCCGGGGCGCGTCGCCGGTGAAGGCGCCGATACCGGTCTGGCCGGTGCTGTCGTCGCGCTTCCACTGCGCCGGGTGCGACAGCGGGGCGCTGTCGGCGGGGGCCACCTGTGTCCAGTGGGCGATGTCGGACATCAGGCCGTCCAGCCTACTGGAGTTGACCACTTCCAGTCGCTGCACCACGCGCGCCGAGGCGGCACGTCGGCTGGCCGTGAGGGGCCGGGGCGAGTCGTTGGTCAGCGTCGCCGCGAAGTAGCGGTTCATCAGCTGCTGCAGCGTCAGTCCCGGCATGGGGAGGTTGACCTTCTCGGTCGCTTCCGAGAACGGGAAGGCGAACACCTTCGGCCTGGGCAGCCCGTGGCCGGCGAAGTCCGCGAAGGACCGCTCGATGTCGGCGACGACCCGGCTCTCGTACTCCTGACGGGTCTCCAGCCGGTTCTCCGCGTTCAGCCACAGCCGGTTGGCCAGCATGGAGGCGGTGTGCCCGGCGGCGTCCACGGCACCCCGCCGGTGCAGGTCGTGGGTGTGGTCCTGGAAGTCCCAGCGGCCGGAGTCGGCCATGCGCCGGATCTCCCTCCAGGACAGGTAGTACGGCCGCTGGTCGACCCGTCCGGTGATGAGGAAGACGGTGCCGTGCATGTGGTGGCGGGCAAGGATCCGGTCGCCGTACTTCCACAGGCCGTCGGGGCCGTCGTCGAAGGTGATGTACACCGAACGCGGCGGTGCCGGGCTGCCCTTGAGGTAGTCGACGAACTCGTCGGTGGTCAGGCTGCGGTACCCGGCCTGCTCCAGGGCCGCCATCTGGGCCTCGAAGGCCTTCGGGGAGACGACGTAGTCGCTCTTGTTGTAGCCGATGTCGTGGTAGGCCAGCACGACCGGTGCCGAGGTCGCGGGCAGACTCTTGATCTGCGCGTTCCAGCCGCCGGTGTCGGCGGCGGTCAGCTGCGCCGAGGCGGTGTCCACCTGGGTGCTGACGTACTTCTGGTACAGGTAGTACTGGGTCGCGGCGTAGAACGGCAGGGCGAGCACCGCCAGGGCGAGCAGCACGAGGCCCGCGCGGGCGGCGTAGTGTCCCGGGCCGCGGCGCTGCTTGCGGCGTGTCGTGGCCGGCGCCGCGAAGAACTCGTCGCTGGTCACGGCAGGATGCTTCCTCTCGTCAGCACGATCAGGTACACGCCGCACACCACGGCGGAGGTCAGCGCTGCGGCGAGGAGCCGCAGCACGAGGGGCGGTCGCTTCATCAGTTCGCCCCCCGCGCCCACACCCCGCGCCGGATGGTGGCGAAGGAGTACGGCAGCAGCCAGGCCAGGATCAGCGCGGACAGCAGGCTCATCAGCGGGCGGTACCGCCAGCGGCCGTCACTCGGGTTGTCGATCTTGAAGGCGAGTCCCCAGACGCAGCCCTTGAGAATCACCCCGCATATGTACAGCAGGGTGAGGAAGGCCGCGCCGTGCAGCGGGGCCCACAGCAGGTGGCGGAACGCCATGACCGGCGCCGCGACCACCCACAGGGCGTGCCCGTAGTAGAGGGCGGCCGGACCGAAGCCGCGGCGCCACATGAACGAGCCGGTGAAGAACAGGTTCCGGATGAAGCTCTTCTTCCAGCGGATCTGCTGCTTCATGAACGGCTTGAAGCGCGCCGGCACGTTCGTCCACACCTTCGCCGACTGCACGTACCCGATCCGCCAGGCCCGCTCGGGGTAGTCCTGGGCGGTGACGAACGGGGAGTCGGCGTGGCGCCGCTTGAGGGCCTTGCCGCGCCAGCGCTGGCCCAGCACATAGCCGGTGAGCTGGCGGTCGGTGGCGAAGCGGAAGGGCGCGCCGAGGAAGCGGTCGCCGGCCCAGGCGGGCAGGTAGTTGTAGATGGCGTCCCGGCGGAACACGGCCAGTGGACCGGAGACGCAGGTCACCGAGCCGAAGGTGGCCTCGGCGGCCTTGGCGACCCGGAACTGGCCCTCGTACCAGACGTCCTGGGCCTTGGTGAAGAAGGTGTCGGCCGCGTTCAGCGCGCGGGCGTGACCGCTGACCGCGCCCAGCTCGGGGTGGGTCACCAGGGCGCGGACACAGCGGGCCAGGGCGTCCGGGGCGAGGATGCAGTCGGAGTCGGTGAACGCGATGACGTCACCGTCGGCGATCTCACAGGCCCGCACCAGGGCGTGCTTCTTGCCGAGGTTCTTCTCCAAGTAGATGACAGTGATGCCGAGTTCGGCCTCCAGGCGGCGCAGCACGTCGCGGGTGCCGTCCTCGGAGAGGTCGTCGACCACGATGATCTGCAGGTCCGGGTACTCACTGCCGGCCATGGAGCGCACACAGGCCTCGATGCACTCCTCCTCGTCCTTCACCGCGAGCAGGAAGGAGACCCGGGGCACGGAGGGCAGGGCGGGGAAGGCGGCGAGGTCCTTGGCGCGGGGCCGGCGCCTGAGCTGCCGCTCGGACGGGTCGTCGTAGCGGCTGTAGGCGATGTAGAGCATGGCGATGGTGCCGACCAGCACGGTGAAGCCGTAGCCGAGCACCAGCGGGCTCTGCGCCAGCCGGGGCGCCTCCCGGGCGAGGATCAGCAGCAGCGGCAGCAGGCACAGCAGCGTCAGGACGCGCCGGGCCGCGTGCCGGATCGCCGGGTCCTGCCGGTCCAGCCAGCGGCGTATGAAGCCGGGCTGGTGGCGGCGGGCCGAGCGCAGCCGGGGCAGCGGGACGGGGGCCGCGGTCGGGCGGGCCGCCGGTGCGGGTACGGCGGCCAGGCCGGCCGATGTCGCGCGGGCGCCGGTGTGGGTGCGGGCCGGGGCGGACGCGGTGCTGTACGCGAACTCGGGTGCGGTTTCGAACGGCGTCGCGGGTGCGGACGGGGCGCCGTACGGCGTCGCGGGTGCGGGGTCGTAGGCCGTCGCGGCCTCGGGGTCGTACGGCACGGCGCCGCCGGGACCGTACGGCGTCGTTTCCCGGGCGGTGGCGCCGTTCCAGCCGCCGAAGGCCTCGTCGACGTACGCGATGGCGTCGTCCCCGGCCCAGCCGTGCTGTTCGCGGGGCATGTCGGCCGTGTCTTCGTACCGCCACTCGCCGCCCGGCGAGCGGTGTGCTCCGTTGCTCACACGACCGCCTTGGCGGTGACGGAGTCGAGCCGGTAAGTGGCGTCCAGCACCAGCGGCTGCTCGGCGAGCCAGTCGAGGCCGACGCCGGGGTGCAGGGTGTGCACCAGCACGAGGTCCCACTCCTGGCCGGCCGGTTCCGGGACGCTGGTGTGCACGGCGGCGCCGAGGCGCAGCGAGGTCACCAGCGGGTCGAAGAACTCCACCTTGGCGCCGTCGGCCGCCAGCTCCTGAAGGATCTCCAGGGCCGGGGACTCGCGCAGGTCGGCGACGCCGGGCTTGTAGGCGACCCCGACGACCAGGACGCGGGCGCCGGAGACGGACCTGCCGTGCTCGGCGAGCAGGTCACGGGCGCGCTGCACGACCCGGCGCGGGCGGCCGGCTATCGCGGTCATGGCGGTGTCGACGAGCGGCGAGGAGACCCGGCGGGCGCGCAACTGCCAGAGCAGGTAGTGCGGATCGCAGGGGATGCAGTGTCCGCCGACGCCGGGGCCGGGGTAGAAGGGCATGAAGCCGTACGGCTTGGTGGCGGCCGCCTCGATGATCGGCATGGGCTCCAGGCCGAGGACCCGGCAGTCCTCGGCGAACTCGTTGGCCAGCGCGATGTTGACGGCGCGGAAGGTGTTCTCCCACAGCTTGGTCATCTCGGCCTGCTCGGCGGAGGGCAGCAGGTGCACGGCCGGCGCGGTGCGCTGCAGGACCGCCTCGGCCAGGCGGTTGGTGAGGTCGTTGGTGCCGCCGGCCACCCGGGGCGTCGTGTCCTGGGCGTGGTGGGCGTTACCCGGGTCGATGCGCTCGGGCGAGAAGGCCACGAACACATCGGTGCCCACCCGGAATCCGCGCGCGGTGAGCGGGTCGACCAGCAGTTCGCGGGTGGTGCCGACGTAGGTGGTGGAGGTCAGCATGATCAGCTGGCCGGGCACGGCGTGGGCCACCACCGCGGCGCAGGCGGCGGACAGGGCGTTCAGGTCGGGGACGAGGTGGCGGTCGACGGGGGTCGGCACGCAGACGATCACGGTGCGCGCACGCTGGATGGCGGCGGGGTCCGCGGTCAGGGTGAAGCACGGGTCGTCCCGGTGGGCGGTGAGCCGGTCGTGGTCGCTCGGCAGCAGGTCGACGTCACCGCTGCGGATGGCGGCGAGGCGGGCCTCGCTGACATCGATGCCGACGACCTCGTTGCCCGCCGCCAGCAGGGCGAGCGCGGTGGGCAGGCCGACATAGCCCAGGCCCACGACGGCCACGGGGGCCGCGGCGTGCTCGGCCGGAACGGGTGCGCTGTCCTCGACGGCCGGACACACGGGCGACAGTGAGAGAAGGTCCATGGCTCCCCCTGATCGACTAGTTGACTGATGAAACAAGACCGGGAAGGTACTTGCGCCGCCGCCATTCGATCAATCGCGAGACACGTGACACCTTGAGCGATTTACCCGGTATATACGTGCAACGGCCGTCCGGTTCAGCCGGATTTGATGTCAATCACCCATTCCACTTATGAGGAGATCATTAATAAGTTGCGATGAACATGTAATGAGATGTGGAGAAGTTGTGAATCCTTACCGGCGGTAACGCCGACTGAGGATGATCCGGCCATGGCGACTGACGCAGGCAATCCGATACCTCGGTTCCCGGCCGGCTTCCTGTGGGGTGTGTCGACCTCCGCCCACCAGATCGAGGGGGCGGCGGACGAGCGCGAGGCGTCCGTGTGGGACGTGTTCACGGCCGAACCGGGGCGGGTGAAGGACGGTTCGACGGCGGCGGTGGCCTGCGACCACTACCACCGCCACCAGGAGGACGTGGCCCTCCTCGCCGCCCTCGGCGTGGACGCGTACCGCTTCTCCGTCTCCTGGCCCCGGGTCGACTCCCCCGGCGGCCTCGACTTCTACGACCGTCTGGTGGACGAGCTGTGCGCGGCGGGCGTACGGCCCGTGCCCACCCTCTTCCACTGGGACCTGCCCGCCTCCCTGGACTGGCTCCAGCGGGACACGGCGGACCGGTTCGCCGAGTACGTCTCCGTCGTGGCCGAACGGCTCGGCGACCGCGTCACCAAGTGGATCACCCTCAACGAGCCCGCCGAGCACACCCTCCTGGGCCACGCCCTCGGCGCCCACGCCCCGGGCAGGCAGCTCCTCTTCGACGCGCTCCCGGTCGCCCACCACCAGCTCCTCGCCCACGGTCTCGCGGTACGGGCCCTGCGCGCGGCCGGGGCGACGGACATCGGCATCGCCAACTCCCACGGCCCCACCTGGCCCGCCTCCGACGGGCCGGCGGACATGGAGGCGGCCGGCTTCTACGACCTCCTGCTCAACCGCCTGTTCGCGGAGCCGGTCATCCTCGGCCAGTACCCGGACGGCATGGGTGAGTTGATGCCGGGAGACGTGCAGGAGGACCTGAAGGTCATCGCCGAGCCCGTCGACTGGTACGGGATCAACTACTACGCGCCGACCCGGGTGGGTGCCCCCGATGGCACCGACAGCGAGTACGGCGGTCTGGCGCTGCCCGCCGAACTGCCCTTCTCGGTACGGGAGATCGCGGGCCGGCCGGTGACCGACTTCGGCTGGCCGGTCGTCCCCGAAGGCCTCACCGAGCTGCTGTGCGGCTTCCGCGAGACCTACGGCGACAAGCTCCCGCCGATCGTCATCACCGAGAACGGCTGCTCCTACGACGGCCTCGACGACCAGGACCGCATCGCCTACCTGGACGCCCATGTCCGCGCGCTGCACACCGCCATGACGGCCGGCGTGGACGTGCGCGGTTACTTCGTGTGGTCCCTGATGGACAACTTCGAGTGGGCCGAGGGCTATCAGCGCCGCTTCGGCCTCGTGCACGTGGACTACACGTCGCTGAAGCGCACGCCGAAGGCCTCCTACCACTGGTTCCGGGACATGCTCCGGGCCCAGAGATGACGGCCCGCGATGACCGCGCAGGATGACGGCACGGAGACGGCCACGGCCCGGGCGTCGGCCGCGCTGGCCGAGCCCGTCGTACCGGTCGGCCGGGGCTGGACGGCGGCCCTGTCGCTGGCCAACGGGGCGATCTGGGTCGGCTGGTTCGGCCCGCTGCAGATCCTGCTCGCCTCCCAGGCGAAGGACTTCGCGCCCGGCTCCGGGATGTCCAAGGAGACCATGCTGGCCTGGGTGACCGGCGCCGGCGCGGTGGTCTCCCTGTTCGCCAACCCGCTCTTCGGCGCCCTGTCCGACCGTACGACCGCCCGCCCCGGCCGCCGTACGCCGTGGATCGTGGCCGGGACGGCGGGCGGCGCGCTGTCCCTGCTGCTGCTCGCGCGGGCGGGCGGGGTGTGGTCCATGGCGGTGGGCTGGTGCCTGGTGCAGCTCACGCTGAACGCGGCGTTCGCAGCGGTGACGGCGGCCGTGCCGGACCGGGTGCCCCGGCTTCAGCGGGGCGCGGTGGGCGGCTGGCTGGGGGCGGCGCAGATCCTGGGCGTGGTCGGCGGCACGGGACTTGCGACCGTGGCGGGCGGGACCGGCGCCGGGTACGCGGCGTGCGCGGTGTTCACGGCGGCGGGTGTGCTGCCGTACGTCCTGCGCTACGCGGATCTGCGGCTGCCGCCGGAGGACCGCCCGCCGTGGTCCTGGCGCGGCTTCCTCGCGGGCTTCTGGCTGAGCCCGCGCCGCCACCCCGACCTGGGCTGGGCCTGGCTGACCCGGTTTCTGATCAACCTCAGCAACTCGCTGGTGCTGTTGTACCTCCTCTACTACCTGCGGGACCGTCTGCACTACGTCGAGCCCGAGCAGGGTGTGCTGACCCTGACGGCCGTCAACAGCCTGACGCTGATGGCGACCGTTGTGGCGGGCGGTGTCTGGTCGGACCGGGTGGGTCGGCGCAAGCCGTTCGTCGTCTGGTCGGGCGTGCTGATGGCGGTGGCGACGGCGGCCCTGGCCGGCTGGCAGACCTGGCCCGGGGCGATCGTGGCGGCGGCCGTCCTCGGCGTCGGCTTCGGCGTGTTCACCTCCGTCGACTTCGCGCTGATGACGGACGTGCTGCCGAAGGCGCTGGACCGGGGCAAGGACCTGGGAGTCATCAACGTGGCCAACGCCCTGCCCCAGGTGGCCGCCCCCGCGCTGGCAGCGCCGATCGTGACCTACCTGGGCGGCTACCGGGTGCTGTACCTGGTGGCGGCGGTGATCGGGCTGGCGGGGGCGGTGCTGGTGGGGCGGATCAGGGGAGTCGACTAGGTGCTGCGGGGCGCTCGGGTCAGAGGACTCCGGCGTCGCGGGCGGCCCAGACGGTCGGGTAGAGGGGCCGGAAGCCGAGGTCCCGGCGGATCCGCTCGGTGGACATGGCCCCCAGCCACGGGTCGGGGTCGGTCCGGGTGTGCATGTCGGCGGGCACCTCGGAGCCGTTGAGCTGGTGCAGCTCGACCGCCGTGACGGGGGCGTCGTCGGCGATGTTGTAGACGGGGCCGCTGACCGCCGGTGCGTACAGCAGGCGCAGCAGCCCCTGGGCGACATCGGCGTGATGGCCCATGTGCAGCCGCTGGGTGGACGCCCAGTGCGTGGCCCATCGCAGGGACTGGGCGAGATGCGGGTCGCCGTCGCCGTAGACGAAGGGCAGCCGGCCGACCCGCACCTCCATGCCCTCCAGCGCGAGCAGCTCCCGTTCGGCGGCCGCCTTGGACTCGGGATAGGCGCCCCACATCGCGCCACCGGGCCGGGACTCGTCGTCCTCGGTCAGCGGGCGGCCCCGCCCGACGCCGTACACGAGACCCGTGCTGACCTGAACAAAGCGCCGCACGCCCGAGGCCAGGGCGGCGCGGCCCAGGGCCACGGCCGCGTCCCGGTTGACGGCCCACGCCTCCTCGTCCGGCACCCCGCGGAAGGACGCCGCGATGTTCACGACCGCGTCCACCCCGGCGAGCGCCTTGCCGAGCGTCTCCTCGTCCCGCAGATCGCCGAGGGCGACCTGGGCGCCCAGCTCCGCGAAGGCCTCGCCGCGCGCCGCGTCCCGCACCAGGACCCGTACCTGCTCGCCCGGCCGCCGCTGGGCCAGCAGCCTGGGCACGAAACGCCGGCCGACCTGTCCCGTGGTGCCCGTCACCAATGTCAGCATCCTCTGCTCCTCTCGACCTGGTGCCACCACGGTCGGACGGTGTCGCGCCGGCCGGGAGAGACCTCCCGATCAGGGGACCGGCACTCCCTGGATAACCCCGGCGCGCTGCCCCACCCTGAAGAGGTGAACCGAGCCGAACTCGCCGACTTCCTGCGCCGTGGCCGTGCCCGCCTGGACCCGACCGACGTGGGGCTCGCCCCCGGCGCCCGCCGCCGTACCCCGGGCCTGCGGCGGGAGGAGGTGGCGTCGCTGGCCGGCATGTCGGTCGACTACTACACCCGGCTGGAACAGTGCCGGGGCCCACGGCCGTCCCGCCAGATACTCACGGCGCTGGCCCGGGCGCTGCGCCTGAGCGACGACGAACGGGACCACCTCTTCCACCTGTCGGGCGAGGAGCCGCCCCGCCGGGAGGCGGCCTCCACCCATGTGCGGCCCGGGCTGCTGCTGGTCCTGGACCGGCTGCACGACGCGCCGGCGCTCGTGGTGACGGACTGCGGGGAGGTGCTGGCGCAGAACGCGATGTCCAGGGCTCTCTCAGGCGACGCGCTGGCCCGCTCGCCCCGCGAACGCAACCTGGTCCGCCGCTTCTTCCTGGACCCGGCGGGACGCGAGCTCCTCCCTCCCGAGGACGTGCCGCACCACGCCCGCCGGCACGTGGCGAACCTGCGCGCGGTGACCGCCGCCCGCCCCGACGACCCCGAACCGGCCAGGCTGGTCGCCGAACTCCGCGCGGCCAGCGAGGAGTTCAGCCGCCTCTGGGACGAACACGAGGTGGCCGTACGGCGCAGCGCGACGAAGCGTTTCCGGCACCCGGTGGTCGGCCTCCTGGAACTCGACTGCGAGGTCCTCCTGACCGACGACCACCGCCACCACCTCGTCCTCCACACGGCCCGCCCGGGCACGGAGTCGTACGAACGGCTGCAGTTGCTGAGGGTGGTGGGGCTGCAGGACATGAC
The DNA here is from genome assembly GCF_055572075.1 of Streptomyces sp. NPDC030820. Classification (NCBI taxonomy): domain Bacteria; kingdom Bacillati; phylum Actinomycetota; class Actinomycetes; order Kitasatosporales; family Streptomycetaceae; genus Streptomyces; species Streptomyces sp. NPDC030820. Next base: position 578,277 of record NZ_JBVIEB010000001.1, on the reverse strand, counting down.
CCCACAGGGCGCCGTCGGCTAGAACCCCAGCCTGCGCAGCTGCTTCGGGTCCCGCTGCCAGTCCTTGGCGACCTTGACGTGCAGGTCGAGGCTGTATCGATATGCGGCTACCGCCGCGCGGCCGGCATGCCCAGCAGTGCCTCGATGTGCTCGCGGGACTAGATGCCGACCTCCTTCAGGCACCCGCCGGAGCGCCCAACCACCCCCACATCCCCGCCCACCCAGACACAAGCCCTCGCAGCCCCGGAACGCAAGGCTCAGAACCCCAGCCTGCGCAGCTGCTTCGGGTCCCGCTGCCAGTCCTTGGCAACCTTGACGTGCAGGTCGAGGAAGACCGGCGTCCCGAGGAGTGCCTCGATGTGCTTGCGGGACTTGATGCCGACCTCCTTCAGGCGCTTGCCCTTGGGGCCGATGATGATGCCCTTCTGGCTGGGGCGCTCGATGTAGACGTTGGCGTGGATGTCCAGCAGGGGACGGTCCGCGGGGCGGTCCTCGCGGGGGAGCATCTCCTCCACGACCACGGCGATGGAGTGGGGAAGCTCGTCGCGGACGCCCTCCAGGGCCGCCTCGCGAATGAGTTCCGCGATCATGACCTGCTCCGGCTCGTCCGTCAGATCACCCTCGGGATAGAGCGCGGGGCCCTCCGGCAACAGCGGGATCAGCAGATCCGCCAGCAGATCCACCTGCTTGGCGCCGACCGCCGACACCGGCACGATCTCCGCCCACTCGATGCCCAGGTCCTTGCCGAGCTGGTCGATCGCGATCAGCTGCTCGGCCAGGGTCTTGGAGTCGACCAGGTCGGTCTTGGTGACGATGGCGACCTTCGGGGTCTTGCGGATCCCAGCCAGTTCCTTGGCGATGAAGCGGTCGCCGGGGCCGATCTTCTCGTTCGCCGGCAGGCAGAAGCCGATCACGTCGACCTCGGCCCACGTCGTCCGTACGACGTCGTTGAGCCGCTCGCCGAGCAGCGTGCGCGGCTTGTGCAGTCCCGGCGTGTCCACCAGGATCAGCTGGGCGTCCGGCCGGTGCACGATCCCGCGCACCGTGTGCCGCGTCGTCTGCGGCTGGTTGGCGGTGATCGCCACCTTCTGCCCGACCAGAGCGTTCGTGAGGGTGGACTTGCCCGCGTTGGGACGGCCCACGAAGCAGGCGAAGCCGGCACGGTGGACGGCCTCGGCCGACTGCTCGGATGACTGGGTACGAACACTCATGCCGTTCATTGTCCCTGATCCACGAGCCCCGCCGTACCGTGAGATTTCGGTAACCCCAGCGCAACGAAACATCACGGAAACACATCTGTACGCGACCGGAAACGCTCACCGGTGACCCTCTGACGAGCCCGCACACCGTTGGAGACGCCCGTGACCCTCGCCGCCGCGCACGTCAACACCGGCGACACCGCCTGGCTGCTCGCCGCGACCGCCCTGGTCCTGCTGATGACCCCGGGCCTGGCCCTGTTCTACGGCGGCATGGTCCGCACGAAGAGCGTCCTCAACATGCTGATGATGAGCTTCGTGTCGATCGCCCTGGTCACGGTGGTCTGGCTGGCGGCCGGCTACTCCCTCGCCTTCGGGGACGACCTCGGCGGCGGGCTGATCGGCGGCCTCGACCACGCCGGGATGGCGCACCTCGGCCCCGGCAGCGTGCACGGCACCGTCCCCACCCTCCTCTTCGCCACCTTCCAACTCACCTTCGCGATCATCACCGCGGCCCTGATCAGCGGCGCGGTCGCCGACCGCACGAAGTTCTCGGCGTGGCTGGTCTTCGTCCCGGTCTGGACCCTGCTCGTATACGTTCCGATCACCCACTGGGTGTGGGGTCCGGGCGGCTGGATCGCCGGCAGGCTCGGCGCGCTCGACTTCGCGGGCGGTCTGCCCGTCGAGATCACCTCCGGCGCCTCCGGTCTCGCCCTGTGCCTGGTCCTCGGCCCGCGCCTGGGCTTCAAGAAGGACGCCATGCGGCCGCACAACCTGCCCATGGTGATCCTCGGCGCCGGCCTGCTCTGGTTCGGCTGGTTCGGCTTCAACGCGGGCAGCGCGCTCGGCGCGAACGGCCTCGCCGCGGCCGCGTTCCTGAACACCCTGGCCGCCGGCTGCACCGGCCTGCTCGGCTGGCTCTTCGTCGAGCAGAAGCGCGACGGCCACCCCACCACCCTGGGCGCCGCCTCCGGCGCGGTGGCCGGTCTCGTCGCCATCACGCCCTCCTGCGGCACGGTCTCCCTGCTCGGCGCGCTGGTCGTCGGCCTCGCCGCCGGTGTCGTCTGCTCCTACGCGGTCAGCTGGAAGTTCAGGCTGAACTACGACGACTCCCTGGACGTCGTCGGCGTCCACCTGGTCGGCGGCGTCATCGGCACCCTGCTGATCGGCCTGTTCGCCGAGAAGGCGATGACCGGCGGCACGGAGGGCCTCTTCTACGGCGGCGGACTCGCCCCGCTCGGCAAGCAGGCGCTGGCCGTGGTGGTCGTGGCGGCGTACGCCTTCGCGGTGACGTACGGCCTGGGCAAGCTGCTCGACAAGGCGATGGGCCTGCGCGCGAGCGAGGAGCAGGAGCAGACCGGCCTGGACCTTACGGTGCACGCCGAGACGGCTTACGATCACGGGGTCCTGGGCCACGGCGCCCCGGTCTCCCACTCCGTCCTCACCGGCATCAGCACGCAGAAGGTCGACACCCAGGCATGAAGCTCATCACCGCGATCGTCAAGCCGTACCGTCTGGACGAGGTCAAGACCGCCCTGCAGGAACTGGGTGTGCACGGTCTGACCGTGACCGAGGCTAGCGGCTACGGCCGGCAGCGTGGCCACACCGAGGTGTACCGCGGCGCCGAGTACCGGGTCGACCTGGTGCCGAAGGTGCGCATCGAGGTCGTCGTGGAGGACGCCGACGCGGACGCGGTGATCGACGCGGTCGTCAGGGCCGCGCAGACGGGGAAGATCGGGGACGGGAAGGTGTGGGCCGTGCCCGTGGAGACGGTCGTTCGCGTACGGACCGGCGAACGCGGCCCCGACGCGCTCTGACCAGCAGCATCCCGACCACCACGCCGGCGACGAAGACCAGCGCCACGACCAGCCACGGCAGCGCGAGGAAGGAGGCGCTCGCCGACTGCCGGGTGCCCGGCGCGCTCGCGGTCAGTGTCACGTCCGCCCGGTCGAGCTGGGGCGCCCCGGACCAGGTCTCGGTGAGCCGGACCCGCTGTCCCGGCAGCAGCTCGGACGGCACCCGGGTCAGCTCCCGGTCGAGCAGCGTACGGCCGAACAGCCCGCGTGCCTTCAGCTCCACCTTGGGGTCGAGGGTGACGTTCCCGGTGTTGCGCAGGGTGTAGGAGACGGTGGCCGTGCCGGTGCCGATGCCCGGGATCAGGGGCTGGTGGTGGCTGATGTGCAGCTGCCCGACGGAGAGCGCGGGCAGTGTGGGCCCGCTGACCCGGAGGTAGACCCGGGCGCCGACGGCCCGCTGTACGCCGAGAGCCAGTGATCCGCTGCCGGGGTCCACACGCTCGTCCAGGGCGACGACGGCACCGGGATGGTCGCCGGGTTCGGCACCCTGCGGGACGCGGAGGGTGAAGGGCACGGTGACGGTGCGGTGTCCGGGTACGGTGACCCGGTCCTTCGCGGGCTTCGCCCACGCGCCCACTCCGCTCATCCGCTCCTTCGGCGTGCGTACGGCGAAACCGCCGTCCCGGGCGGTGTTGTAGGCGTCGGCCGCGTACAGGCGGAAGGTGAGCGGGCCGCCGGTCCTGTTCTGGACGGCGACCTTGTCGGTGAGGGTCTGGCCGGGGTCGGCGGAGAGATAGAAGTAGGGCCGGGCGGCGATCTTCGAGGCGACCGGGTAGACGGACCAGCTGCCGTTGTCGGCGGCGCGGGCGGGCGTGGCCTGCCATGCCAGCATCAGGCCCAGGAGGAGGACGTACGGCTTGCGCATGGGTGCGGACCCCCACGGACGGGAGACAGGGCGGAAGACAGGGGAACGGGCGGGTGCGGACGCCCGCACGCTCAGGTGAGCGTCAGCGTGAGCACGCCGGAGTACGCGCCCGGAGGCGTGAACGCCGGTACGTCCAGGGAGAGTCCGGCGTCGACGGTGAACTCACCGCCGGTGAGCGTGCCGTCGGAGGCCTGTGCCAGGGTCGCTCCCGAGGAGCCCACGGTGCCCGCCGAGCCGGCCTTGCAGGTGCTGGGGCTGCCTGGTTTGGTCGCGCAGGCCGGGTTCCAGCTCAGCCTGCCCGCGTCGATCTTGCCGCCGGGACCGGTGAAGTCGGTGACCTTGCCGGTCAGGGACCAGCCCGCGGGCCCGCCGCGGAAGTCCTGGACGGTCACCGTCTGGAGCTTGCCGGTCGAGGCCCCACCCTTGCCGAAGGCGACCGCCGACAGCGCGACGGAGTCCCCGGCCTGGGACATGGACAGCGTGCCCGCCTTGACGGTCGTGGTCAGCTTCTGGCTGCCGGGCGGGACGGGGGTGTTGTCGTTGACGACGTAGGCCGCGGGTCCGGCGCCCTTGTCCGCGCTCCAGGAGCCGCCCTCGTAGGCCACGATCCCGGTCGTCGTCTTGTCCTTGACGACCAGCGAACCGCTGAAGGACCCCTGGGCGTTCGCAGTCACGGTGGCCGTGTCCGCGGTCTGGGCGCCCCCGGACCGCCCGGCCAGGGTGACGGTGGCACCCGGCGTGAAGTTCGTCCCGTTGACCGTGACACTGGCGCCGGGGTCACCGGAGGCCGAACTCAGCGAGATGGCCCGGGTGTTGGCCGGGGTGCCGTCGGTCGCCGTGACGGTCCCCGACACGGGGGCGGGCGGATTGGTGACCGTGCACGGGGTGTCCAGCTCCAGGATGTAGCTGGTGTGGATGTTGTAGTCGCCGGGCGAGAGGGTGATCTGCCCGGCCTTGGTGACGGTGAACGTGCCGGTCATGGAGAAGGACGGGAAGGCGGCCTTCCCCGGCACCGGCGGGTTCTTCTTCGGCCCGGCGACGGTCACGTCCCCCGTCTGGGCGCCACCGAGGGTCACCTTCCCGGTCGGGGTCATGATGTCGGCGGGCAGGGCCAGGTCGGTGGGGTTGCTGGCGGCGGCGGTGACCACGGTGTAGGTCACGGTGACGGTGTCGCCGACCTTCGGGTTGGTGTTGTCCACCGACACGTTGGCGGTCGTGGTGCCGTCGATCGGCGGGATGCCCGCGACGGCGGGCGGGATGCAGTGCGTGGCGAAGTCCACGTTCGTGCCGGCGGCACCGGCCGGACAGGCCAGCGCACCGCCCGCGGTGACCGCGAGCGCGGTCGCCCCGAACAGCGACGCCCAGCGCCACCGTCGGGATCGTCGTGGTCTTGGGGGTGTCGAACCCATGGGGCCCCCTCCTGAGGGTTGCGGGCGCAGCGGCTCATCTGCGCCGACAGGGGGCATTGATGTGGAGCAGGGGTGAGAAGTCAATGGAGATGCCGCAGAAATCTGACGGATCATCAGTTTCTGCGGCATCCGGAACAGATCGCTCAGTTCAGTCAGTCGAAGACGAACGGGCCGGGCGACTGCGGCCCGCTCGCCGTACACGTCACGGTGACCCCGAAGATCACCATCTTCAGCGAGCCGCCGTAGGCGTCGAGGCTGTCACCGGAGGCGACGGTGCCGGGGAGCGGGCCGACGCTGACGGCGTCGCCGGTGTTCATCGCGGGGTTCTTGGTCCCGCTGAACACCACGGAGCCGCCGCCGGCCTTGGCCATGGTGAGGGTGGAGGAGATGGAGTCCTGCGCGACCGCGACCGGCGCGGTGATCGCGGAGGAGGTGAGGGTGATGGTGGCCGAGGTGCCGCTCTGGGTGGCGGTGAGCGTGGCCGTGCCGCCGCCGAAGATGCCGCAGCTCGCGGTGATGGTCGCCGACTGTGGGGTGACGGCGGCCGCGGAGGGTGCGAAGGCCGGCCCGGTGACCGCGAGGGCCCCGGCGGCCAGTGCCGCACCCGTTGCCGTGCGCTTGCCTCTCATGGGGATCCGCTTCCCTTCCCTGGGGGGAGTGTGGGGGGACACCGACGGGCGGGCAGGCCTGGGCAGGCGGTACGGCACACTGCGTCGGCGGTGCGGATCTGACGGCCCGTCGGAAAGGTACGGGTCCATTGATGCGCGAGTGGAAGGCGGCGACAAGGTTGAATTCCGGCCGACCTGCCGTTCGGCCGGTTCCGGGCGAGTTCTCAGCCTGCGGAAACGGTCACCCGCACAGCACCGTCAACCCCGGCCAGCAACACCGGTGTCCCCGCACCCCCGAGATCGGCGACCGCGGCCAAGTCCTCCGCCGGCACCGACTCCGCGTCACTCACCACCGCCGCCGCCTCCAGCGACGCAGCCCCCGATGCCACCGCCATGGCAACGGCGGTACGGAGCGCGCTCAGCTGCAGCGAGGGCAGCGAGACCGACCCGGCGACATAGGTCCGCCCGGTGTCGTCCCGTACGGCCGCCCCTTCCGGCACACCGTTGCGGACCCGCGCGGAACGGGCCAGGGTCACGATCTTGCGGTCCTCGGGATCAAGCGCGTTGCTCTCGGTCATGCCCAGAGCATACGAAGCCACAGCCCGCCCACCCCGCCACGGGGTACCGCGTCACCCGGCCACGTCCAGGGTCTGAACGATCTCGCTCCGCGCGGCCGTGTGCACCACACGGCCGCGCGCGCCGTTGACCAGCGGCAGGAAGGGCGCGACATGCCCGCACTCGACGTCGGCGACGATCGGTACCCCGAGCGGGCCGAGTGCGTCGAGCACGGCCTCGTACTGGGTGAGGGTGGGGCTGTCGGGGGCGTGGGTGCGGCCCACGAGGACGGCGGCGGCGCGGTCGAAGAAGCCGGCGAGACGCATGCCGTGCAGGTGGCGGCAGATGGTGAACGCGTTGTCCTCGCACGCCTCGACGTAGACGAGCAGCGGCTCGTCCCCGGCGAACCGCGCGAGGTCCAGATACGGGGTGCCGGCGAGGGGAGCGACGGTCTCGATGCAGCCGCCGATCAGCCGGCCCTCGACGTCCACGTCTGCGTCGCCGTCGAGCCGGGTCCAGGTGCCCTCGGCGTCCAGGGTGAAGTCGCGGATCTCAGGGTGCCCGACCCAGTCGTCCCAGCGGGCGGACCGGTACCGGCCGGGCGGCGTCTGCGCGATCGGCTCCCCCTGCGGTGCCGCCACGATGTCCAGCCACGACCTGAGACCCTCGGGCGTCCGGTAGGGGGTGTCCATGAGGTTGTTGCCGTGCACGGTCGCGACCCCGGTGAGCAGGGTCAGTGGGGTGATGACGGTCGACATGTCCGAGTACCCGACGACCCAGGTCGGCTCGGCCCGCCGGATCGCCTCGAAGTCGAGCAGCGGCAGCAGGTCGATCGCCGTCTCCCCGCCCCACGGGGGCACGACAGCCCGGATCGTCGGGTCGGTCAGCATCCGGGTCAGCTCGGCCGCGCGCTCGGCGGCCGGGGCGCTGAGGTGCGTCGAGCCGTCCATGCACCGGCCGACGACCACCTCGTACCCGCGCTCCTCGAGGTCCCGTACCGCGAGGTCGAGGCGCGCGCGCATCTTCTCGGCCACCCCGCTGGACGGGGAGGTCACACCTATACGGTCACCGGGGCGCAGCGGGCGCGGACATCTGATCGTCATACGGGAATCCGACCCCGCACCCGACGCCCCGGGCAACCGGATTTACGGCCGGTCCAGCCGCAGCCGCTCCGCCCGCGGCAGCCCGGCGACGACGAGGTCGTACGAGTCCTCGATCAGCTCTTTCACCAGCCGCGCGGGCAGCCCGCCGTCGACCGCCACGGTGTTCCAGTGGCGCTTGTTCATGTGGTAGCCGGGGACGATCAGCCCCTCGTGCTCGGTGCGCAGCCGGACCGCGTCCTCCGGATCGCACTTGAGGTTGACCGTCAGGGGCCGCGCGTCCAGCTGCGTCAGGGCGAACAGCTTGCCCTGGACCTTGAAGACGGACGTCTCCGGATTGAACGGGAAGTCCTCCACCGCCGCGTTGAAGGACAGGCAGAAGGCGCGCAGCTCTTGCGGGGTCACTCGGGCTTCTCCTCCTCCGCGGGGGGTGCGGGCACGGGCTCCACCAGGACCGTCACGATCTTGTTCCGGCGGCCGGCCGCCGCCTCCGCCGTCAGCCGCAGGATGCGCGCGTCCGGCAGTTCGACCTCGGCGGACGCGCCCGCGATGGGCACCCGGCCGAGCGCCTTGGCGAGCAGTCCGCCGACGGTCTCCACGTCCTCGTCGTCGTACTCCTCCAGGCCGTACAGCTCGCCGAGGTCGGTGATGTCCAGGCGGGCGGTGACCCGGAAGCGGTCGTCGCCGAGGTCCTCGACCGGCGGGAGTTCCCGGTCGTACTCGTCGGTGATCTCGCCGACGATCTCCTCCAGGATGTCCTCGATGGTGACGATGCCGGCGGTACCGCCGTACTCGTCGATGACGACGGCGACGTGGTTGCGTTCCTTCTGCATCTCGCGCAGCAGGTCACCGGCGTTCTTGGTGTCCGGCACGAAGGCGGCGGGCCGCATGGCGGTGGAGACCAGGTCGCCCTCCGCCTCCCGGTTGATGTGGGTCTTGCGGACCAGGTCCTTCAGATACACGATCCCGACGATGTCGTCCTCGCTCTCGCCGGTGACCGGGATCCGGGAGAACCCGGAGCGCAGGGCCAGGGTGAGGGCCTGCCGGATGGTCTTGAAGCGCTCGATGGTGACCAGGTCGGTGCGCGGCACCATGACCTCGCGCACCAGCGTGTCGCCGAGCTCGAAGACCGAGTGCACCATGCGGCGCTCCTCGTCCTCGATCAGCGACTCCTTCTCGGCGAGGTCGACCAGCGCCCGCAGCTCGGCCTCGGAGGCGAACGGTCCGCGCCTGAAGCCCTTGCCCGGGGTGAGGGCGTTACCGATGAGGATGAGCAGCGACGGGATCGGCCCCATGATCCGGGCCAGCGGCAGCAGCACGTACGACGCCGCCGTCGCGGTGTTGAGGGGGTGCTGGCGGCCGATGGTGCGCGGCGACACCCCCACGGCGACGTACGACACCAGGACCATGACCCCGATGGCGACCAGCAGGGCCTGCCAGGTGGCGCTGAAGGCCGCCAGGCAGGCGTAGGTGACCAGGGCCGCGGCCGCCATCTCGCAGGCGACGCGGACCAGCAGGGCCACGTTCAGATAGCGGGTGGGGTCGGCGGCGACCTGGGCGAGTTTGGCGCTGCCGCGGCGGCCGGACTTGACGGCCTCCTCGGCGCGGAAGCTGGAGATCCGGGCGAGGCCCGCCTCCGCGCAGGCAGCTAGCCAGGCGACGACGACCAGCGCGATGGCGCCGATCACGATCTGCGGACTCATGGATGTGCTTATGAGACGGTCGGCGCCGGGGACGGCCCGGTCAGCCCGCGCTCGGCGCGCCATCCGTCCACGATGGCGGCCTGGAGCCCGAACATCTCGGCCTTCTCGTCCGGCTCCTCGTGGTCGTACCCGAGCAGATGCAGCACGCCGTGGACGGTGAGCAGCTGGAGCTCCTCGTCCATGGAGTGCTGCGTCTCGGCTTCCGCCCCCTGCTTGGCGGCGACCTCCGGGCACAGCACGATGTCGCCGAGCAGCCCCTGCGGCGGCTCTTCGTCGTCCTTGGACGGCGGCCGCAGCTCGTCCATCGGGAACGACATGACATCGGTGGGGCCCGGCAGGTCCATCCACTGGATGTGCAGCTGCTCCATGGCGTCGGCGTCCACGACGATCACCGAGAGCTCGGAGAGCGGGTGGATGCGCATCCGCGCGAGCGCGTAGCGTGCGATGTCGAGGATCGCCTGCTCGTCGACCTCGGTGCCGGACTCGTTGTTGACGTCGATCGACATGGTCGTGCTGGTCTACTTCCCCTTGGTGCCCTTGACGCCGGACTTGCCACGGCCGCCCTTGTGGGTGCCGTTCTCGGTGCCGTACTTGCTGTCGTATTGCTCGTACGCGTCGACGATACGGCCCACCAGCTTGTGCCGTACGACATCGTGGGAGGACAGCCGGGAGAAGTGGACGTCCTCGACGCCCTCCAGGATCTCCTGCACCTGCCGCAGACCGCTCTTGGTGCCGTTCGGCAGGTCGACCTGGGTCACGTCACCCGTGATCACGATCTTCGAGTCGAAGCCGAGGCGGGTGAGGAACATCTTCATCTGCTCGGGGCTCGTGTTCTGGGCCTCGTCCAGGATGATGAAGGCGTCGTTGAGGGTCCGGCCGCGCATGTACGCGAGCGGCGCGACCTCGATCGTCCCCGCTGCCATCAGCCGCGGGATGGAGTCCGGGTCGAGCATGTCGTGCAGCGCGTCGTACAGCGGGCGCAGGTAGGGGTCGATCTTCTCGTAGAGCGTGCCCGGCAGGAACCCGAGCCGCTCTCCCGCCTCCACCGCCGGCCGGGTGAGGATGATCCGGTTGACCTGCTTGGACTGCAGGGCCTGCACGGCCTTGGCCATGGCGAGGTAGGTCTTGCCGGTACCGGCGGGTCCGATGCCGAAGACGATCGTGTGCTTGTCGATCGCGTCGACGTACCGCTTCTGGTTGAGGGTCTTCGGGCGGATGGTCCGGCCCCGCGAGGACAGGATGTTCTGCGTCAGCACCTGAGCCGGGGTCTCGGGGCCGTCGCTCGTCCCGTTCTCGCTCGCCTTGAGCATGGCGATCGAGCGTTCCACTGCGTCCTCCGTCATCGGCTGCCCGGTGCGGAGCACCAGCATCATCTCGTCGAACACGCGTGAGATCAGAGCGACGTCGGCCGGGTCGCCGACCGCGCTGATCTCATTGCCCCGGACGTGTATGTCGGCCCCCGGGAAGGCCTTCTCGATCACACGCAGGAGGGAGTCGCCGGAACCCAGCACGGTCACCATGGGGTGCTGGGCGGGGACGGTGAACTGTGCTCTCGCCTGCTCCTGCGCGGGGGTGGTGTGAGCTGTGGGTGTCTGTGTCATGGGCCGGCGCTGAAGGCCTGCGCTTCCTCCTCGTCACGGCCGCGTAGCTGAGGGCGGCCTCGCGATTCCAGGGTACGACGGTGCACAGACAAGCCCGTAGGGCTTTTACCCGGCCCACCCCCCACGTCCCGACCGGCGAGCCGGAACCGCCCGAGGGCCACTCCTCGGCCGACGGTTTCGGGTGGGCGGGTGCGGGGGTTCAGGGGGCGGAGCCCCCTGGGGGCTCAGCTGGACCGGCGGAAGCCGATGGTCGGGACGGCGCGGCGCAACGGCCACGGCCGGTCCAGTTCCTCCGGGACGAGCGCGTCCAGGAAGCCGTACCTGTGCAGCGCCGCGGGGTCCTGCCCCGGCACCGACTGGACCCGCCGCCACCACGCCCCGATCTCCGACCACCCTGGCGCGGACAGGGACCCCCCGAACTCCTGCACCGACAAGGCCGCCGTGAGCCCGGCGAAGGCCAGCCGGTCCGCCAGCGGCCACCCCGCGAGCGACCCCGTCACGAACCCGGCGACGAAGACGTCCCCCGCCCCCGTCGGATCCAGCGCCTCCACGGCGATCGCCGGCACCTCCGCCGCCTCCCCCGTCCGCCGGTCCACGGCGTACGCCCCCTCCGACCCCAGCGTCACCACGGCCACCGGCACGTACTCGGTCAGGGCGTGCGCGGCGAGCCGCGGACAGTCGGCCCCGGTGTACCGCTTCGCCTCCTCCGCGTTCGGCAGAAACGCCTCGCAGTGCTCCAGATCGGCGAGCCCGCCGAGATCCCACGCCCCCGTCTCGTCCCAGCCGACGTCGGCGAAGATCCGGGTCCCCTCCCGCGCGGCCTCGGCGATCCACGGCGCGCGTGTGCCGGGCGTCAGTGAGGCCACGGCGGCACGCGCGCGGGGCGGGCAGTCCGCAGCCCCCTCCTGGATGAGCGCGGCCTCCGGCGGCGGCTCGTGCCCGTGGGACACCATCGTCCGCTCGCCCTCGTACGCCATGGACACCGTCACCGGCGAGTGCCAGCCGGGCACGGTCCGTGACGCCGACAGATCGATGCCCTCACCCTGTGCGAGCGCGTCCCAGCAGTACTCGCCGTAGTGGTCGTCCCCGAAGGCCGCCGCCAGGGAGGTCTTCAGACCGAGCCGGGCCAGGGCGGTGGCCATGTTGGCGACCCCGCCGGGGCTGGAGCCCATGCCCCGGGCCCAGGACTCGGTGCCGCGCACGGGCGCCGAGTCCAGGCCGGTGAAGATGATGTCGAGGAAGACCGTGCCCGTCAGATAGACGTCCCAGGGCGGATCGCCGGGCCGGCGCAGCGCGGCGAGCGGGTCGACCTGGGCCTGACGGCGCGCGGCCGGGGTGAGGTGTTCCGGTTCCTCTCCGGTGATCGTGTGCGACGGGGTCACGGTGCGCTCCCTGGCATGGTGCGGATCTGGCCAGTGTGCACCAATCGGCCCGTCGCACAGGGCGTTACCAGCGGGGCATCACCGGTTGCCGCCAACCCGGTTCGGCCACCCGCATCGCGGCCGCGTCGTCGCGGTCGCGCAGCGAGCCGTCGTCCTCGGCCCACCGCCGGTGCAGCCGGGCCAGTTCGTCCCGGTCGAGTTCGATCCCGAGGCCGGGGGCGTCGAAGACCTCGGCCTTCCCGCCCCGAAACCGGAGCCGCTCGGTGAGGACGTCCTCGGACTGCCAGGGATAGTGGGAGTCGCACGCGTGGTGGAGCCCGGGGACCGTGGCCGCGACCTGGGTCATCGCGGCAAGGCTGATGCCGAGATGGGTGTTGGAGTGCATCGACACCCCGACCCCGAAGGCGGCGCAGATCGCGGCGAGCCGCTGGGTGTTGCGCAGCCCGCCCCAGTAGTGGTGGTCGGAGAGCACGACCTGCACGGCATCGCGGGTGAAGGCCTCCTTGATCTCCCCGAAGGTGGTCACGCACATGTTGGTGGCCAGCGGCACGTCGGTCCCGGCCGACACCTCGGCCATGGCCGCCGTGCCCAGCGTCGGGTCCTCCAGGTACTCCAGGACGTCCCCGAGTTCCTTCGCCACCTTCAGCGAGGTCTCCACCGACCAGGCGCCGTTGGGGTCGAGGCGCAGCGGATGGCCGGGGAAGGCCTCGGCGAGGGCCCGTACGGCCGCGATCTCCTCGTCGGGCGGGAAGACACCGCCCTTGAGCTTGAACGACGTGAAGCCGTGCCGCTCCTTGAACAGCCGCGCCTGTGCCACGACTCCGGCCGGGTCGAGCGCGGCCCCCCAGTCGTCCTGCTCGCCGGCCACGCCCGCCGGATGGCCGGCCCACTTGTAGAACAGGTAGGCGCTGTACTCGACGGCGTCCCGCACCTTGCCGCCGAGCAGTGCGTGCACGGGCAGCCCGAGTGCCTTGCCCTGGGCGTCCAGGCAGGCGACCTCGAAGGCGGACAGCACCGACAGCCGGAGCTTGTCGGCGCTCTGCACCCCGCGCAGCCCGCCGGCGTCGACCTGTCCCTCGACCCTGGACTCGTCCACGCCGAGGTCGATCGTGAACAACCCGTTCACATCCATGACCGAGCGCCCGGTGAGCCGTTCGGCCAGCGGGCGGGCCAGTTCCAGGTACTTGGTGTCGCCGTAGGTCTCGCCGAGCCCGGTGACCCCGTCGGCGGTGACGATCTCCACGACCAGCCGCGGGGTGTACGGCTGGTGCACGCCCTGGGTGTTGAGCAGCGGCGGGTCGGCGACCAGGATCGGCGTCAGTCGTACCTCGGCGATGGTCAGGTCACGGGTCACAGGGAGGCTCCTACGAGGTCGAGTCGGCGGGGAGCAGGGCCTTGAGGTCTATCTCATCATGAACGACGTCTATATATGCGAACGCAACTTAGCGCTTTCTACCCAGACCCCCACCGCGCAAACCGAAAAGTGATGCAGATCGCACCCTCCCACCTTCTTCCGGAAACCGGGTGCTTGGTACAACTTGCTTGCGGGTTCCTGTCCTTCGACAGTCGTCGCCCCTCCCCCTTCCTTGAGCCCTCCTCTCGCCTGCCCTGGAAACGCCCGTGCCCGCCCGCCGCCCCCTGCCCTGGCCCCTCGTCGCCCTTTTCACGGCCGGTTATCTCGCGCCCTATCTGCTGCCGACCACCGTCGGCCGGCTGGATTCCGCGCTTCCGCTCAACCCCACGCAGGCCGGGGCGATCGGCAGTGCGCTGCTGCTGAGTTCGGCGACGGCGGGCTTCCTGCTGGCCTCCCGGGTCGACCGGATCGGCCCCCGCACGCTCGCCCGGCTCGGCCTCGCGCTCGCCGTCCTCGGCTACGGCGGTGCCGCCCTCACCGCCTTCGTACCGGCCGTCGTCGCGGGCGCGGTCGTCGGCGGATTCGGCTCCGGCACGGTCACGGCGGTCGCCGCGAGCGGCATCGCCGCGATGGGGGTCCCCCCGCGCGAGGATGTTCGAGCGTGGGGGAACGATCCGCACCGGGTCACCACGCTCGGCCTGCTCGGAGTCTCCGCGCTCGCCGGCGCCCTGTATCTGACGATCCCCCACCTCGGCCCAGGGCACGGCCTACCGCTCGCGGCCATCGCGCTCACCGCACTCGCCGTTCTCCCGCTCACCGGCCGCCTGTCCGGTCGTACCGCACCGGCCCGTACGACCGCCGCGTACGGCCGGCTCCCCCGCCCCCGCGCCGGGCTGCTGCTGGCCGCCGCCATGCCCTGCTGGTCCCTCGCCCAGAACTCCCTCTGGGGCGTCAGCGGCCGGATCGGACTCGACCAGGCCCACCTCAGCGAGGTCACCGTCGGCGCGGTGTTCGCGGTCGCGCTCGGCGCCGGACTCCTCGGGGTCCTCGGCGCGGGCGCGCTCGGCCCCCGGCTGGGCCAGGCGGTACCCATCGGCGCCGGTACGGCACTGATCGCGGGCTGCATCGCGCTCAGCGCGTCCGCGACCGACCTGCCGGCCTTCGCGGCGGGCGAGATCTCCTGGAATCTGCTCTACCCCGTCGTCCTGTCGTACGTCATCGGCCTCGCCGCCTCCCTCGACCCGCGCGGCCGCTGGGCGGTCCTGGTCGGTTCTGCGGCGTCACTGGGGACGGCGGCGGGACCGCTGGCGGGGAGCATGCTGGCGGCGGGCGCGGGCTTCCCGGTGATGGGGCGGCTGCTCGGCGCCGGGCTGCTGCTGATCGCCGTGCCCATGACGGCGGTGGCGCTGCGGGCGGGCAGGCGGCCCCTGCCGGTCGTGGAAGTCCCGGTGGAGTCGCCCGCCGTGCCCGCCCGGAGCGCCTACGACACGGCGTCGCCGAACTCGTACGCGTCGACATCGGCGATGTAGCGGGCCCGCCGTTCCTCGTCGTCCTCCAGGAAGGAGGCGAGGAAGGAGTTGCGGGCCAGCTCGCGCAGCCGGTCCTCGGTCAGGCCCAGGGTCTGGTGCACGGCCGCGAAGTTGTCGCCGGCGTATCCCCCGAAGTACGCCGGGTCGTCGGAGTTGACCGTGCACAGCAGGCCGGCGTCGAGCATGGCCGGCAGCGGGTGGTCGGCCAGCGTGTCGACCGTGCGCAGCCGGACGTTGGACAGCGGGCACAGGGTGAGCGGGATCCGCTCCCGCACCAGCCGCTCGACCAGCGCCGGGTCCTCCATGCAGCGCAGCCCGTGGTCGACGCGTTCGACGCCGAGCACGTCCAGGGCCTCGGTGATGTACTCCGGCGGCCCCTCCTCACCGGCGTGCGCGACCCGGCGCAGCCCCAGCGCGGCGGCGGCCTCGTACACCTCCCGGAACTTCACCGGAGGATGCCCGACCTCGGCGGAGTCCAGGCCGACGCCGGTGATCCGGTCGAGGTGCGGCGCGGCCATCTCCAGGGTCAGCAGGGCCGACTCGGCGGACAGGTCGCGCAGGAAGCACATGATGAGCCTGGTGGAGACGCCGTGGTTCTCCTCGGAGCGGCCCAGCGCCCGCCACAGCCCCTCCACGACCGTGCCCATGGGTACGCCCCGCGCGAGGTGGGCCTGCGGGTCGAAGAAGATCTCCGCGTGCCGCACGCCCTGCGCGGCGGCACGGGTGAGATAGGCGTCGGCCAGGTCGGCGAAGTCCTGCTCGGTGCGAAGGACGGTCATCAGCTCGTAGTACAGGTTCAGGAAGGACTGGAGGTCCTCGAACTGGTAGGCCTTGCGAAGCTCGTCCGTGTCGGCGTACGGCAGGGTCACGCCGTTGCGGGCGGCCAGCTCGAAGGCCAGCTCCGGCTCCAGGGTGCCTTCGATGTGGAGGTGCAGTTCTGCTTTCGGGAGGGGCATCAAAGCATGGTACGGATGCTTCAGCACCGTTTCGGAACAGGCACCCGCAGCAGATCGTGCGCCACGGTCAGCTCACCCTCGAAGCCGGCCGCCCGCGCCTGCCGCTCGAACTCCTCCGGTTCCGTGTAGCGCTGGCTGAAGTGGGTGAGGACGAGGTGCCGTACCCCCGCGTCCCGGGCGACGGCGGCGGCCTGACCGGCAGTCAGGTGACCGTGCTCCACGGCCAGGTCGATGTCCTCGTCCAGGAAGGTCGACTCGATGACGAGCAGGTCGCAGCCCTCCGCGAGCGCGTGCACGCCGTCGCACAGCCGGGTGTCCATGACGAAGGCGAACCGCTGCCCGCGCCGCACCTCGCTGACGTCCTCCAGCGCGACCTCCCCCAGCCGGCCCTCGCGCTGCAGCCGGCCGACGTCCGGGCCCTTGATCCCGTGCGCGGCGAGCCGGTCGGGCAGCATACGGCGGCCGTCGGGCTCGATCAGCCGGTAGCCGTAGGACTCGACCGGATGCGACAGCCTGCGCGCCTCCAGGGTGTACGACGGGGTCACCGCGAGGATGCCGTCGGCGGCGACCGGCGCCTCGGTGATGCCGGCCGTCTCCCGGTAGGCCGTGGCATACCGCAGGCGGTCGAAGAAGCGCTGCCCGGAGCGCGGGTAGTGCGCGGTGACCTCGTGCGGCACCTGGTCGAGGTTGATCCGCTGGATGACACCGGCGAGGCCGAGGGAGTGGTCGCCGTGGAAGTGGGTGACGCAGATCCGGTTCAGGTCGTGGGCGGCGACCCCGGCGCGCACCATCTGCCGCTGCGTGCCCTCGCCGGGGTCGAACAGGATGCCCTCGCCGTCCCACCGCAGCAGATAGCCGTTGTGGTTGCGGTGCCGGGTGGGGACCTGGCTGGCGGTGCCGAGGATCACCAGTTCACGTACGGACACGGCTGGTTACCCGGGCGGCCACTGCAGTCCACGGCCGCCGAGGACGTGCGCGTGGGCGTGCCAGACGGTCTGGCCGGCGCCGGAGCCGGTGTTGAAGACGATGCGGTAGCTCTCGAGCTTCTCCTCGTCGGCCACGGCCTGGGTTTCGGCGAGCACGTCGGCGGCGAGTTGCGGTGCTTCGGTGCCGAGGACGGCGGCGTTCTTGTAGTGGGCCTTGGGGATCACCAGGATGTGGGTCGGGGCCTGGGGGTTTATGTCCCGGAAGGCGACGGTGGTGTCTGTCTCGCGGACGATCGTCGCCGGGATCGTACCCGCGACGATCTTGCAGAACAGGCAGTCGTCCTGCGGTTCGCCGGCCATGCGTGTGCCTCCTCACGCTGGTGATCAATACCCGGGCATCGTAGTCGTATCAGGTGGGCATTCCTGGCGGAGTTTTCGCGGGCCGTTCCTCCAGTGCCGCCAGCGCGAGCCGGATCGCCTCGTCGAGTTGGGTGTCGCGGCCCTGCGCCCAGTCCTGCGGCCGCTGTACGACCTCCACGTCCGGGTCGACCCCGTGGTTCTCCACGTCCCACCCCACGCCCTCCAGCCACATCGCGTACTTCGGCTGGGTGATCAGGGTGCCGTCGACCAGGTGGTAACGGCTGTCGATGCCGATGACGCCGCCCCAGGTGCGGGTGCCGACGACCGGGCCGATGCCGAGGGCCTTGATCGCCGCGTTGACGATGTCGCCGTCGGAGCCGGAGAACTCGTTGGCGACGGCGACGACCGGGCCGCGCGGGGCGTCGAGGGGATAGCTGGTGGGGCGCATGCCGCGCGGGAGGTCCCAGCCGATGATGCGGCGGGCCAGTTTCTCCACGACCAGCTGGGAGGTGTGGCCGCCGCGGTTCTCGCGGACGTCGACCACGAGCCCTTCGCGGGCCACCTCCACGCGCAGGTCCCGGTGGATCTGCGCCCAGCCGGGGGCCTGCATGTCGGGGACGTGGAGGTAGCCGAGCCGGCCGTCGGAGGCGGCGTGCACGTGGGCGCGGCGGTCGGCGACCCAGGCGTGGTAGCGCAGGGGTTCCTCGTCGGCGATCGGGATCACGACGGTGTGCCGGGGTTCGCCGCCGCCCGCCGGGGAGACGGTCAGCTCCACCGGGTGGCCCGCCGTGCCGACGAGAAGCGGGCCGGGGCCCGTCACCGGGTCGACCTGGTGGCCGGCGACGGCGATGATCGCGTCTCCGGGGCGGACGGCGACGCCGGGTGCGGCGAGCGGGGAGCGGGCGTCCGGATCGGAGGTCTCCGAGGGCAGGATGCGGTCGATGCGCCAACTGCCGTCCGGATGACGGGAGATGTCGGCGCCGAGCAGTCCGTGCCGGGGGCCGCCGCCCCGTCCGCCGGAGGGGATGACGTAGGCGTGCGAGGTGCCGAGTTCGCCGTGCAGCTCCCACAGCAGGTCGACGAGGTCGCTGTGGGTGGCGAGGCGGGCCAGCAGGGGGCGGTAGCGGGCGAGGACGCCGGTCCAGGCGACGCCGCCGAGGTCGGGCCGCCAGAAGTGGTCGCGCATCAGCCGGCCGGTCTCGTCGTACATCTGCCGCCACTCGGCGGCCGGGTCGAGGGTCTGCCGGACGCGGGCGAGGTCGACGGTGACGCTGGTGTCGCCGTCGTCGTCGGTGCCGGTACGGCGGTCGCTGGGGACGACCCGCAGCCGGTCGTCGCTCCACAGCAGCACGCGTTTGCCGTCGCCGCTGACCTCGAAGTGGTCGGCGTCGGAGGCCAGGTGTTCCAGGCGCCGCTGGGCGAGGTCGTAGCGCTCCAGCTCGGTGTGCGGGTCGGGGTCCTCGGGGTGGGCGCGGGCGGTGCCGAGGACGCCGTGCACGGGGTGGCGCAGCCAGAGCACGCCGTCCTTGGCGGCGCGCAGGGTGGAGTAGCGGCCGGCCTCGACCGGGAAGGGGACGATCCGGTCGGCGAGGCCTTCGAGGTCGATGCGGGTGGCGGGGGTGCCCTCGCTGTCCGGTGTCTCGTCCTTGTCGGGGGTCTCGAAGGGGCGGCCGTGGCGCTGCGGGCCGAAGGGCGAGGGCGTGGTGGCGGCGAGGGTGATCAGGTGCGGGCGGGCGCCGACCACGAAGGCGAGGTCGAAGACGTGCTCGTCGTAGACGGGGTCGAAGGCGCGGTTGGAGAGGAAGGCGAGGTGTTTGCCGTCGAGGGTGAAGGCGGGGGCGTAGTCCTGGAAGCGGAGCGGGGTCGCCTCGGTGACCGACAGGTCGGTGGTGTGGGCGATGCGCAGTTGGGACAGCGGGCGGGGGCCGGGGTGGGCCCAGGCGAGCCAGGCGGAGTCGGGGGAGAAGGCGAGGCCGGAGACCTCGCCGTCGTCGCTGCTGTCGACCTCGCGGACCTCTCCGGTCTCGCGTTCGACGAGCAGCAGCCGGCCGTCGTGCGCGGCCACGGCGGCCCGGCTGCCGTCGGGGGCCATGGCCAACTCCAGGACCCGGCCGAGCTGTCCGGCGGCGAGCCGGCGGGGCGGGGCGCCCGGTACCGTCCCGGTGGCGGGGGCGAACTCCAGGGCGTCGTCACCCTCCGCGTCCGTCACCCACACCACCCACTCCTCGCCCTCGGCGCGGAAGGCGCGCGGCATCCGGGCACGGACCCCGGAGGTGGCGGCGAGGGCGCGGGCGGGCCCGGAGCGGTGGGTGACCCAGTGGATCCCGCCGCGCACGCAGACGGCGCTGCCCCGCGCGGTGTGGTCCGGGGCCGCCTCGCCGAACCAGCGGGCGGCGTTCACCGGGCGGGGGCGCAGATCGATCCGGGGCCCGCCGAGGCGCACGTCCAGCCGGCGCGGCTCCGCGCCCTCCAGGTCGTCCAGCAGCCACAGTTCACCGGCGCTGCTGTAGACGACCCGGGTGCCGTCGCCGGAGGCGTGCCGGGCGTAGAAACCGTCGAGGGGGGTGTGACGGCGCAGGTCGGAGCCGTCGGCGAGGGAGGAGTAGAGCGCGCCGGTGCCCTCGTGGTCGGACAGGAAGACGATCCTCCCCCACTCTCGGCTTCGCTCGAGCGGGGGGACCCCCATCCCCACCCACCCGGGGCACTCGATGTTCCCGTCGAGACCCTCATGCAACCGGACGAACTCGCCGTCCCCGTCCCCGTCGATCCACAACTTGCCCGCCGTACCGCCCCGGTAGCGCTTCCAGTGGGCGGCCTCGCGGCCCATCGGCGCGGACAGCAGCACGGTGGCCGGCCCGAGGGCCACATCGCCGACCGGGCCGTACGGCAGGGTCTCGGCGGGTCCGCCGTCCAGCGGGACGGCGTGCGCCCAGCTGTGGCGGAAGCTGTGCCGGCCGTGCGCGCCGAGCGCGAGCACCCGCCCGTCGGCGGTCCAGCCGAGCACCTCGGTGCGGCGGTTGCCCCAGTAGGTCAGCCGGTCGGCGGGTCCGCCGTCGACGGGGGCGACATGCACCTCGGGCGCGCCGTCCCGGGTGGAGCTCCAGGCGAGGAAACGTCCGTCGGGCGATATCCGGGGCTTGGTCACCGGCATGTTGTCGGCGCTGACCCGCCAGGCCCTGCCGCCGTCGAGGGGCGCGAGCCATACGTCGTCCTCGGCGACGAAGGTCACCAAGTCGCCGTGTACATGAGGGAATCGGAGATAGGCGGCACCCTGAGTCACCCCGCCACTGTACGCAGCGACGGCTGTGCCTCACCCGGTGTTCGGATCACTTCCCCTCGACGGGCCAGCACGTGGGGTCGCCCTTGCACCAGATGGTGCGGGTGACGGTGACCGTGACGGTCACGGTCGGCTTCCCGCCCCCGGGCCGGTAGGTGGGCGGCCGGTACGTCGGCCCGGGCGTGGCGGCACAGTCACCGAGCCCGCTGACGTGGAACACCTGTCTGCCCCCGACCCTGGCGGTCAGATCCCCCCGCACACAGGCGCCGTCGACGGCCTTGGTCACCTTCCCGGTGACGGTGATCTTCCGCCCGTCCTTGGTCTCACCCTGGCAGTCGACGGAGACGACGGTGGTCGCGGACGGCGCGGGCGTCCCGTGCGCCGTCCTGCCGCCGTTGCCGTAGCTGCCGGTGCAGGTGAGCCAACTGACGTCGACATGCTGGTGCTTGAGCCTGGCCGTCGCTGTGGTGTCGGTGGTGTAGGCGACGGACGCGGTGCTGAGGTCGTCCGGCTGACACGCCACGAGGGCCGCACCGGCCACCACGACCAGCCCGGCCACGGCCACCGCACGCGTCCCGCGTCGCCCGTACCGAATCCGCCTCAATGCCCCCATGCACGGCAGAGTGCCACCGGCACGCACGGCACGGAAGGCCACATACGGCCACTCACCCGTTCGGGGTCCCGGTCAGCGCGCCCTGAAGGGGCGCGGGGAACTGCGCGAGCAGCCGCCCACGGCGCCGCAGCCGTCCGACAGGACATCCCGGCACTGCCCATCGCGGTCGAACCAGCGGAGCGCCTAGCCGCGCAGCAGCAGCCACTCCTGGAGTTCGACCAGGTTGCCCTCCGGGTCCTTGAGGTGGGCGACCCGCATGCGGTCGGTCATGGGGGCCGGGCCGTGCAGGAGGGTGGCGCCGCGGGAGGTGATCTCGGCGCAGTAGGCGTCCAGGTCGTCCACGCGCAGCACCACCAGCGAACGGTGACCGGTGGCCGTGTCCCCCAGCTCCTCCAGCACCTCGGCCATCATCGCCCGGTCCTGCAACGCGATCCCGGCGGAGCCGGCGTGCGGGCTGAACTTCTCGTACGGGCCCTGCGTCGCCCCGGACTGCGGCTTCAGGCCGAGGACGTCGGCGTAGAAGCGGTAGCAGGCGGCGAAGTCGGTGACCAGGAGCCGTACTTGGGCGAGTTCCACGGTGTCCCCCAGGTGTCAGGACCAGCGGCCGGTGCGGCCCAGCAGCAGGGCCACGGCGGCGGTGCCGGCGGTTGATGTACGCAACACCGTAGGACCGAGCACGTACGCCTTCGCACCCGCCTCCTGGAAGAGCGCCAACTCGTCCCGCGCGACGCCCCCTTCGGGGCCGACGACCAGCACGATCTCGCCCTCGGTGGGCAGTTCGGCGGTCGCCAGCCGCTCGCTCGCGTGCTCGAAGTCGGAGTGGAGCACGGCGGCGAAGTCGGCTTCGGCGAGAAGTGCGGCAACCTGCTTGGTGGTTGCCGCGTCCGCGACCTCCGGGAAGCGCAGCCGACGGGACTGCTTGCCGGCCTCGCGCGCGGTGGCCCGCCACTTGGCGAGCGCCTTCTGACCCCGGTCGCCCTTCCACTGGGTGATGCACCGGGCGGCCTGCCAGGGCACGATCGCGTCGACCCCGGTCTCCGTCATCGTCTCGACGGCGAGTTCCCCCCGGTCGCCCTTCGGGAGGGCCTGGACCACGGTGATCCGGGGGCTGGGCTCCGGCTCCACCGGGAACTCGAAGGGCTCGACCACCATGTGGTCCTTGCCCGACACGCTGACGACGACCCCGGCGGCCCCGCGCCCCTTGCCGTCCGTCAGCACCACGTTCTCGCCGGGCTGCAGCCGCCGCACGGAGACCGCGTGCCGCCCCTCGGGGCCCTCGACGTCGACGACGGAGCCGGGGCCCACGCCCTCCAGCGAGTCCACGACGAACACCGGCGCGGTCATCGCAGGCCCCCCTTGGCCGACAACGCTGTCCGGGCGGCGTCGAGTTCGGCGGCCAGCACCTCCACGAGCTCCCCGGCGGGCAGCTCGCGGGCCAGCCGGTGCCCCTGCCCCGCCCACAGCGCCATGCCCTGCGCGTCCCCGGCCTTGGCGGCGGCCTTGCGCAGCGGCGAGGTGAGGTGGTGGATCTCCGGGTAGGCGGCGGGGGCGTAGGGGCCGTGCTCGCGCAGGAAGCGGTTGACCAGCGCGCGCCCCGGGCGGCCGGAGAAGGCCCTGGTCAACTCGGTGTGCGCGAACAGGGGGTTGGTCAGCGCCTGCTTGTGCACGGCCTGGGCGCCGGACTCGGGGGTGGCGAGGAAGGCGGTGCCCAGCTGGGCCGCGCTCGCGCCGGCCGCGAGGACGGCGGCGATCTGGCTGCCCCGCATGATGCCGCCGGCGGCGACGACCGGGATGCTCACGGCCTCGCGGATCTGCGTGACCAGCGACAGCAGCCCGATGCCGGCGCCGTCGTTCTCGGGGAGGTCCCGGTGGGTGCCCTGGTGTCCGCCCGCCTCCACGCCCTGCGCGATCACCGCGTCCGCCCCGGCCCGCTCGACGGCACGGGCCTCCTCGGCGGTGGTGGCGGTGACCAGGGTGAAGGTGCCGACGCGGCGCAGGCCGTCGAACACCTCCCGGCTCGGCACCCCGAAGTGGAAGGAGACCACCGGCACCGGGTTGTCGAGGAGTACGGCGAGCTTGGCGTCGTAGCCGTCGTCCCGGCCGCTGTCCGGGTCGCCCAGCTCGGTCTCGTACCAGGCGGCCTCGCCGGCCAGCTGGTGGGCGTAGACCTCGACGGCGCCAGAAGGGGGCGCGGCGTCAGCCGCTCCAGTGGAGCCGGTGCTTGCACCGGGGTACTCGGACTGGGGCATGAACACGTTCACGCCGAAGGGGCGGCTCGTCAGGCTCCGCAGCTGCTTGATCTCCTGGTACATGCCATCGGCGGTCTTGTACCCGGCGGCGAGGAACCCGAGGCCACCGGCCTCGGAGACGGCGGCGGCGAGCTGCGGGACGGAGACACCGCCCGCCATGGGGGCCTGCACGATCGGGTGGGGGAAGAGATCGGTCAGCGCGGAGGACATGACCGCATGTTGTCACGTCCTTCGAACAAGTCCGAATCCAGGCGGGCAATGGCATAGACCGGTGGCATGCGGGGCGCCGAAGCACCCCGTCAGCCCTGCGCCGGCGGCGGCTCAGCGCCCGTTGAACGCATCCTCAACCGCGAGAACAGCCCCTGCTGCCCCGGCTGACCGTGCCTGCCCGGGGGACAACCCCCGGCCCCCCGGCCACGCCGCAGCGCACGTCAGCGCCCGTTGAACGCATCCTTCAACCGCGAGAACAGCCCCTGCTGCCCCGGCTGGAACTGGCCCTGGGGCCGCTCCTCGCCGCGCAGCTTGGCCAGCTCGCGCAGCAGGCGCTCCTGGTCCGGGTCCAGCTTGGTCGGGGTCTGCACCTCGACGTGCACGACCAGGTCACCCCGGCCACCGCCGCGCAGATGTGTGACACCCCGGTTGTGCAGCGGGATCGACTGGCCGGACTGGGTGCCGGGCCGGATGTCGACCTCCTCCATGCCGTCCAGCGTCTCCAGCGGCACCTTGGTACCGAGCGCCGCCGCCGTCATCGGGATCGTCACCGTGCAGTGCAGGTCGTCGCCGCGCCGCTGGAAGGTCGAGTGCGGCAGCTCGTGGATCTCGACGTACAGGTCACCGGCCGGACCGCCGCCCGGCCCGACCTCGCCCTCACCGGCGAGCTGGATCCGCGTGCCGTTGTCGACACCGGCCGGGATCTTCACCGTCAGGGTGCGGCGGGAGCGGACCCGGCCGTCGCCGGCGCACTCCGGGCACGGGGTCGGCACGACGGTGCCGAAGCCCTGGCACTGCGGGCACGGCCGGGAGGTCATGACCTGGCCCAGGAAGGACCGGGTGACCTGCGAGACCTCACCGCGGCCCCGGCACATGTCACACGTCTGGGCGGTCGTGCCGGGCGCCGCGCCCTCACCGTTGCAGGTGTTGCAGACGACCGCGGTGTCGACCTGGATGTCCTTGGTCGTCCCGAAGGCCGCCTCGTCCAGCTCGACCTCGATCCGGATCATCGCGTCCTGGCCGCGCCGGGTGCGCGAGCGCGGGCCGCGCTGCGAGGCCGTACCGAAGAACGCGTCCATGATGTCGGAGAAGTTGCCGAAGCCACCGGCGCCGAAGCCGCCCGCGCCGGCGGCGCCGCTCTGCGAGAGCGGGTCGCCGCCGAGGTCGTAGACCTGCTTCTTCTGCGGGTCCGACAGCACCTCGTAAGCGGCGTTGATCTCCTTGAACCGCTCCTGGGTCTTCGGGTCCGGGTTGACGTCCGGGTGCAGCTCGCGCGCGAGCCGGCGGAACGCCTTCTTGATCTCATCCTGCGACGCGTCGCGGCGCACGCCGAGAACGGCGTAGTAGTCCGTGGCCACTTACGACTCCGCCAGGATCTGTCCGACGTACCGTGCCACTGCGCGTACCGCTCCCATCGTTCCCGGATAGTCCATGCGGGTCGGTCCGACCACGCCGAGCTTGGCAACCGCCTCGCCGCCCGAACCGTAGCCGACCGACACCACTGAGGTGGAGTTGAGTCCCTCGTGGGCGTTCTCGTGCCCGATACGCACCGTCACGCCCGGATCCTTCGCCTCGCCGAGGAGCTTGAGGAGCACCACCTGCTCCTCCAGGGCCTCCAGGACGGGCCGGATCGTGAGGGGAAAGTCATGTCCGAAGCGGGTGAGATTGGCGGTACCGCCGATCATCAGCCGCTCCTCGTTCTCCTCGACGAGTGTCTCCAGGAGAGTGGAGAGCACCGTCGAGACCGTACCGCGGTCCTCGGGCTCGAAGGCTTCCGGCAGGTCCTCGACCAGCGTCGGCACGTCCGAGAACCGGCGGCCCGCGACCCGGCTGTTCAGCCGTGCGCGCAGGTCGGCGAGGGAAATCTCACCGAAGGGCGCCGGGCAGTCGACCATCCGCTGCTCGACCCGGCCGGTGTCCGTGATCAGCACGAGCATCACGCGCGCGGGTGCGAGCGAGAGCAGCTCCACGTGCCGCACGGTGGACCGGGTCAGGGACGGGTACTGCACGACGGCGACCTGCCGGGTGAGCTGCGCGAGCAGCCGCACGGTCCGCGCCACCACGTCGTCGAGGTCGACGGCGCCCTCCAGGAAGTTCTGGATGGCGCGCCGCTCGGGCGCGGTCATGGGCTTCACCCCGGCGAGCTTGTCGACGAACAGCCGATAGCCCTTGTCCGTGGGGATGCGCCCGGCGCTGGTGTGCGGCTGGGCGATGTACCCCTCGTCCTCCAGGGCCGCCATGTCGTTGCGGACCGTCGCCGGGGACACGCCGAGGTTGTGCCGCTCGGTCAGGGCCTTCGACCCGACCGGCTCCTCGGTGCCGACGTAGTCCTGGACGATGGCGCGCAGTACCTGAAGCCTGCGTTCACTCAGCATCAGCGCGCACCTCCAGCACGTCGTCTCCTCGGTTCCACTCGGTCCTGCGGTTCGTCCGCCTGGCACTCTTCGCATGTGAGTGCCAGCGTTCCCGGGCCCAGTGTACGGCTGTCGGGTACACCCGGGGCAAGGTCGGTGCGGTCCCGGCGGCTCGTGGAGCTAGCGTCGCGGTATGACGGTGACTTGGGAAGAGCTGGGGTGGGAGCGGCTGGCCGCGGGGGTCGGCCGGTGCCGGCTGCCCGGCTGGGACTGCACGGCGGGGCTGGTCCTCGGGGAGGGTACGGCGTTGATGGTGGACGCCGGCTCCAGCCTGGCTGAGGGCGCCCGACTGCGGGCCCGGGCCGAGGAGCTGGCCGGCGGCCGTGTGACCCATCTCGCGCTGACCCATCCCCACTTCGACCATGTCTTCGGAGCGGCGGCCTTCGCGGGGGCGGAGGTGTACGGGGCGGTGGGCGTCGACGCGGTGTTCGCCCGCGAACGCGACGAGCTGCGCATGGACGCCGTGCGCAACGGACTCGCGGTGGCGGACGCGGACGAGGCGGTGGACGCGCTGGCGCCGCCCGGCCACCTGGTCTCCGGCGAGTGGACGCTTGACCTCGGGGGCGGCCGGCAGGTCCTGCTGGCGAACGTGGGTCCGGGGCATACCGCGCATGATCTGGCGGTGCTGGTCCCGGGAGATCCCGAGGTGGTCTTCTGCGGCGACCTGGTCGAGGAGTCCGGCGAGCCCCAGGCGGGCCCGGACGCGATCCCGTCCCGCTGGCCGGACGCCCTGGACCGGCTGCTGTCCCTGGGCGGCGAGGACGCGCTGTACGTGCCCGGTCACGGAGCGGTGGTGGACGCGGCGTTCGTACGACGGCAACGCGACGAGCTGGCGGCCCGCTTCGGCGTGTCGTGAGCGCGGCCGTACGGCTTCTCCTATCGTCACTCGAATGCGCCAGTACTCCGCCGACCTGACCCCGCCGTGGAAGAAGCAGCAGCCGGTGCCTGAGGTACCGGCGGAGCCGGGCCTGGTGGTGGAGGAGCCCGGCACCGGGTTCTGCGGGGCGGTGATCCGCTGCGAGGCGGGCACGGTGACGCTGGAGGACCGCTTCGGCAAGCACCGGGTGTTCCCGCTGGAGCCGCGGGGCTTTCTGCTGGAGGGGCGGGTGGTGACGCTGGTACGCCCGTCGTCGTCCTCGGCTCCGGTACGACCCACCCGCACCGCCTCCGGCTCGGTCGCCGTCCCCGGTGCCCGCGCCCGCGTGGCCCGCGCCGGCCGTATCTACGTCGAGGGCCGGCACGACGCCGAGCTGGTCGAGAAGGTGTGGGGCGACGACCTGCGCATCGAGGGTGTGGTGGTGGAGTACCTGGAGGGCGTCGACGACCTGCCCTCGATCGTCGCCTCCTTCGCACCGGGCCCGGACGCGCGGCTGGGCGTCCTGGTGGACCACCTGGTGCCGGGCACGAAGGAGTGGCGGATCGCGGAGTCGGTGACCAGCGAACACGCGCTGGTGGTGGGCCACCCGTACATCGACATCTGGCAGGCGGTGAAGCCGGCCGCGCTGGGGATCGAGGCCTGGCCGGCAGTGCCGAAGGGGCAGGACTGGAAGACGGGGGTGTGCCGGGCGCTGGGCTGGCCGTCGGAGAACACCGGGGCGGTGTGGCAGGCGATCCTGAAGCGGGTGGGGTCCTACAAGGACCTGGAGCCGGAGTTGCTGGGGCGGGTGGAGGAGCTGATCGACTTCGTCACGGGTAGCGGTGGGGCCTGACGTTGGGGAACGTTCCGAACTCGGTGGTGTCCAGTTCGAGTCCCAGATCCTCCAACGGGACTGGATCACCGAACTTGATGATCTCCTGGCTGCGGTAGTCAGCGTCCTCACCCTGGCCCGAAGGCTTTGTCAACAGGACGCAGTGCGCCATGACCGGGTCGAGGATGAGGTAGGCGGGGATCTTTCCCGCAGCGTAGATCGAGCGCTTGACCACGTAGTCCTGGTGGACGCTGGACTTGGAGACGACCTCGACGACCATCGTGATCAGCCCAGACGGCAACAGGCGCCCTGAACGCGGCATTGCGTCGCGCTCCATTACCACCAAGTCCGGCACCGGCTCGCTGGCCTCGTCAAGGACGTCGACGTCCTGGGTCTGAAGCCGAGCCCACCGCTTGCGCGGGATTTGGTCAAGCACGTCTTCCACGATCATGTTGTGGACCAGATCAGGGCTGGCCATCATCACGATTACCCCCCGGAGAAGCTCGACCCTGACGCCCTCCGGAGGCTCGAACTCCTCGAAGAACTTGGTCATCCCACGCTCGTCCACAGCGGTCATCTCCGTGGCCCTCCACATCCGCCGCGTCCTTTTGGCGGCAGCCTACGAACCAGGTTAGGGACCGAACCGGCGTTCCGGAGGGATTCACTCGCGGGAGTGATCAGTCCACCAGATCCCGCACCACCGCATCCGCCAGCAACCGCCCCCGCAGCGTCAGCACGGCCCGCCCCTCCTCGTACGGCCCTTCCTGGAGGAGCCCCTCCCCCAGCGCCCGCCGGGAAGCCGCAAGCCCCTCCTCCTTCAGCAAGGACAGCGGCACCCCTTCCCGCAGCCGCAGCTCCAGCAGGATGCGCTCGACCCGCCGGTCCTCGTCGGACAGCAGCTCCCGCCCCGCCCCCGGGGAGCGGCCGGAGGCCAGGGCCGCCGCGTACGCCCCCGGATGCTTGACGTTCCACCAGCGCACCCCGCCCACGTGCGAGTGCGCCCCAGGCCCCGCGCCCCACCAGTCGGCGCCGCGCCAGTACAGCTCGTTGTGCAGGCACCGGCCCGCCTCCGAGGTGGCCCAGTTGGAGACCTCGTACCAGTCGAATCCCGCCTTGCTCAGGGTCTCCTCCGCGATCAGGTAGCGGTCCGCGTGCACGTCGTCGTCGGTCATCGGGACCTCGCCGCGGCGGATACGACGGGCGAGCTGGGTGCCCTCCTCCACGATGAGCGCGTACGCGCTGATGTGGTCCGGTCCCGCCCCGATCGCCGCGTCCAGCGAGGCCCGCCAGTCGTCGTCGCTCTCGCCGGGGGTGCCGTAGATCAGGTCGAGGTTGACGTGCTCGAAGCCCGCCGCCCGAGCCTCCGCCACGCACGCCTCGGGCCGGCCCGGCGTGTGGGTGCGGTCGAGCACGCGCAGCACATGCTGCCTCGCGCTCTGCATGCCGAAGGAGATCCGGTTGAAGCCGCCCTCCCGGAGGGTGGCGAGGTACGCGGGGTCGACCGACTCCGGGTTCGCCTCCGTCGTGATCTCCGCGTCCGGTGCCAGGCCGAACTCGTCGCGGATCGCCCCCAGCATCCGTACGAGGTCGTCCGCGGCCAGCAGCGTGGGTGTACCGCCGCCGACGAACACCGTGCGGACCTGGCGCGGGTCGTCGCCGAGCACCTTCCGGGCGAGCCGGATCTCGTCCGTCAGCGTGTCCGCGTAGTTGTCGCGGGACGCCAGCACGCCACCCGTCCCGCGCAGCTCGGTGGCGGTGTAGGTGTTGAAGTCGCAGTAGCCGCAGCGGGTCGCGCAGTACGGGACGTGCAGATAGAACCCGAGGGGCCGCTCGGCGGCTCCGGCGAGCGCGTGCGCGGGCAGCGCGCCGTCGGCGGGGACGGGCTCGCCGTCGGGGAGTGCGGAAGGCATGTACTCCATTGTCCCGTACGACGGCGGTCACTCCGCCTGGAGCACCAGCAGGGCCAGGTCGTCCTCGAGCGGGCCCCCGCCGAAGTCGTCCACGAGGCGGCGGATCCTTTCCGCGATCAGTTCGGCGTTGAGCCCGGCGCAGCCGGACAGGGCGCGGGCGAGGCCGTCGCCGTCGTCGAACTGGCGGGAGCCGGAGCGCCGCTCGGTCACCCCGTCGGTGACGCACAGCAGGCTGTCGCCGGGCCGGAGATCGACAGTCTCGCTGGTGTACGTCTCGTCCTCGACCACGCCGAGCAGGGTCTGCGGTCCGGCGGCGGTGCGCACGGTGCCGTCGGGACTCAGGACGAGCGGGAGCGGGTGGCCGGCGGAGGCGAGGGTGCAGCGGACCCCGCCGTCGTACGGGGTCAGCTCGCCGTAGAGCAGGGACAGGAAGCGGGTCTGCGGGCCGTCCCCGGTGGCCACCGGCCGGCCGCCGGCGGCGACGAGGGCGCGGGCGGCGGCGTCGGCGGCCTCGGTGGCGTCGTCCAGGAGGAGCTGGTTGAGGCGGTCGAGGACGTCGGCGACGCGGTAGCCCTCGCGGGCGAGGAGGCGCAGCCAGGGGCGGGCGAGGCCGATCACGACCGCCGCCTCGGGCCCCTTGCCCTGGACGTCTCCGACGGCGAAGCACCAGCGGCCGTCGCCGGCCGGGAACAGGTCGTAGAAGTCGCCGCTGGGCCCGCCCTTGTCGCAGGGCTCGTGGACGAGCGCGCTGCTCACGCCGGGGATCTCGGCGACCGCGCCGGGCAGCAGGCCGCGCTGCAGGACGGCGCTGATGGTGGCCTGGCGGGCGTACTGGCGGGCGGCGCCGATCGCGAGGGCGACGCGGCGGCCGAGGTCCTCCACGAGCCCGGTGACCTCGTCGGGGAAGCGCGCGAGCCCGGACCGGCCGATGACCAGCGTGCCGAGCGGCCGGCCGCCCGCGATCAGCCGGTACGCCAGCGCCGTGCCGTCGGCGCCCCGCGGGCCGAACGCATGGCCGGGCCACGGGTACGGCTCGGGCCCCGAGCGCAGCCCCTCGCCCAGGCAGGGCGGCTCCTTCTCCAGGGCGCACCGCAGCTCCTCGATGCGGTTCTCGCTGGCGTGCCAGACCCGGTCGGGACCGCCGGCGGCGCCACCGCGCACGGTCGCCTCGTCCTCCAGCCACACCGCGCACCAGTCGGCGAGCCGGGGCACGATGAGCTGGCCGGTGAGGGCGGTGACCAGGTTCTCGTCGAGCTGTCCGGCGAGCAGGTCGGATGCCTCGGCGAGGAACGACAGCGCGCCCCGGCCGAGCCAGTCGCGGTCGCCTTGGGCGCGGTGCGGCTGCGGGGAGAGGTCCTCGGCGACCTCCAGTGGTGCGTCCGGGGCGGGGGCGTCCGGGTCCTCGACGCCGCCCGGGGGCAGCCGCGCCCAGACGGTCTTGGCGCCGGCGCGGTAGGTGACGCCCCAGGACTCGGCGAGCGTGGTGACCAGGCGCAGGCCGCGCCCGTACTCGGGGGTGTCGTAGGGTGCCTCGCCACCGAGCGGGTCGCGGGGGGCGCGGGAGGGATGCCGGTCGCCCACCTCCACCACGAACGCGCCGGTCTCCTCCAGCAGCCAGTCGACCTCCACGTCCGTGCCGGCGTGCACGACGGCGTTGGTGACCAGCTCGCTGACGACGGCCATGGCGTCGTCGACGAGCCGCCCCGGGATCCGGGACCCCTCGGACGCCTCGGCCAGCGCGGCCCGCACCAGCGCACGGGCCGCCCCGGGCGCGAGAGGGCTTCCGGGCAGCGTGGCCCGCCCCCGCACCTCCCAGGCCCGGGGCTCGCTCTCCCGCTGTGTCGGTATGGCCGCCATGTCCATGCGGCCAGGGTGACAGAAAGGCGGGACTCATAAGCGGTGAGTTATCGAAATGGACAGAAGAGGGCGCCTTTTGAGCGCCGGCGAGCGCAATCTCCCCAGGGGCGCGGGGGTGCATCGAGACGCGGCTCCGCCGCGTGGGCGCGCCAAGCCACGAACGACCCGCAGCCGCCGACGCTCCCCCCGCCACCCCTCCGGAACCGCCCTACTTCTCCCTGGTCCCGGCGTACATCTCATCAATAAGGTGCTTGTACTCCCGCTCGACAACGGGCCGCTTCAGCTTCAGGCTCGGCGTGATCTCCCCGTGCTCGACGTCGAGATCCCGCGGCAGCAGCCGGAACTTCTTGATGGTCTGCCACTTCTGCAGCCCGGCGTTGAGCTGCCGCACATACCCGTCGACCATCTCGACGGTCTGCGGCGCGGCGACGATCTCGGCGTACGACTTGCCCTCCAGGCCGTTCTCCTTCGCCCAGTCCACGAGCGCGAGCTCGTCCAGGGCGATGAGCGCGGTGCAGTAGTTCCGGTCGGCGCCGTGCACCAGGATGTTGGAGACGTACGGGCACACCGCCTTGAACTGGCCCTCGACCTCGGCCGGGGCGACGTACTTGCCGCCGGAGGTCTTGATGAGGTCCTTCTTGCGGTCGGTGATGCGCAGATAGCCGTCGGGCGAGAGCTCGCCGATGTCACCGGTGTGGAACCAGCCGTCGGACTCCAGCACCTCTGCGGTCTTCTCCGGCAGCCCGTGGTAGCCCTCCATGATGCCGGGGCCGCGCAGCAGGATCTCGCCGTCGTCGGCGATGCGCACCTCGGTGCCGGGCAGCGGCTTGCCGACCGTGCCGGTGCGGTAGGCCTCGCCGGGGTTGACGAAGGAGGCCGCGGAGGACTCGGTGAGGCCGTAGCCCTCCAGGATGTGGATGCCGGCGCCGGCGAAGAAGTAGCCGATCTCGGGCGCGAGCGCGGAGGCGCCGGAGACACAGGCGCGCAGTCGGCCGCCGAAGGCCTCGCGGAGCTTGCCGTAGACGAGGGTGTCGGCGACCTTGTGCTTGGCGGCGAGACCGAAGGGCACCGCGGCGGTGCCGGTGCGCCGGAAGTTGTCCTGGCTGACCTTGGCGTACTCGCGGGCGACCTCGGCGGCCCACTGGAAGATCTTGTACTTGGCCGGGCCGCCCTCGCGGGCCTTGGCGGCGACGCCGTTGTAGACCTTCTCGAAGATGCGCGGCACGGCCGCCATGTACGTCGGCTGTACCACCGGAAGGTTCTCGATGATCTTGTCGACGCGGCCGTCGACGGCGGTGACGTGACCGACCTCGATCTGCCCGGAGGTGAGCACCTTGCCGAAGACGTGCGCGAGCGGCAGCCACAGGTACTGCACGTCCTCGCCGCTGATCAGACCGGTCGCGGCGATCGCCTTCGCCATGTACGCCCAGTTGTCCTGCGGGAGCCTGACTCCCTTGGGGCGGCCGGTGGTGCCGGAGGTGTAGATGAGGGTGGCGAGCTGGTCCCGGGTGATCGCGCCGACCCGCTCCTTGATCAGCTCCGGGTGTTGTTCCAGATAGGCGGCGCCGCGCCGCTCCAGGTCGGCGAGGGTGGTGACCCAGTCGTCCGTCTCGACGCCGGCCGGGTCGATGACGACGACCTTGGTCAGTTCGGGCAGCTCGGCGCGCTTCTCGACCGCCTTGGCGACCTGGGCCGCGTCCTCGGCGATCAGCACCCGGCTCTCGGAGTCGGAGAGGATGAAGGCCGACTCGTCGGCGTTGGTCTGCGGGTAGACGGTGGTCGTGGCGCCGCCGGCGCACAGGATGCCGAGGTCGGCGAGGATCCACTCGACCCGGGTGGAGGAGGCGAGCGCCACCCGCTGCTCGGGCTGCACGCCCAGCTCGATGAGGCCGGCCGCGATCGCGAACACCCGCTCGGCCGCCTGCGCCCAGCTGAGCGACTTCCAGTCGTCGGGGCCCTGGCCGGAGGCGGGGGCCACCGGGTAGCGGTAGGCCTCGGCGTCCGGTGTGGCCGCCACGCGCTCCAGGAAGAGGGCCGCCACGGACGGCGGACGGTTCTCGATCAGGGTCTGTGTGTCGCTCACGACATCCTCCGGGCCCGCGACGGTGCGGCTGTACTCGGTGCGGCTGGGTTAACTCACGGTGGGGGTTCGAGCTGTTGTATCGCTGTTGTTTAACTCGCGAGTAACTATCGAGCAGGGATCAGAGTAAGCCGCGACCGGCCGCTGCGTAAGGGGCATCGGCCTGTCACTTTCCACAGAGAGCGACGCTACGCACGCGTAGGGGCCCGCCACGCTTTCGCATGACAGGCCCCCGTGTGTCCTGTTTACGGACGCAGCCCGTTGTTACCGATGGTTACTTCTTGCCCTTGGTCGAACTCGCGCTGTCATCGCTGGACAGGACGGCGATGAAGGCTTCCTGCGGAACCTCCACGGAACCCACCATCTTCATCCGCTTCTTGCCTTCCTTCTGCTTCTCCAGCAGCTTCCGCTTACGGGAGATGTCACCGCCGTAGCACTTGGCGAGGACGTCCTTGCGGATGGCGCGGATGGTCTCGCGGGCGATGACCCGGGAGCCGATCGCGGCCTGCACCGGCACCTCGAAGTTCTGCCGCGGGATCAGCTCCTTGAGCTTGGCGACGAGCCGCACGCCGTACGCGTACGCCTGGTCCTTGTGGGTGATCGCCGAGAAGGCGTCGACCTTGTCGCCGTGCAGCAGGATGTCGACCTTGACCAGGGAGCTGCTCTGCTCGCCCGTGGGCTCGTAGTCCAGCGAGGCGTAACCGCGCGTCTTGGACTTCAGCTGGTCGAAGAAGTCGAAGACGATCTCCGCGAGCGGCAGGGTGTAGCGGATCTCGACGCGGTCCTCGGACAGGTAGTCCATACCGAGCAGGGTGCCGCGCCGGGTCTGGCACAGCTCCATGATCGCGCCGATGAACTCGGTCGGCGCGAGGATCGTCGCCCGTACGACCGGCTCGAAGACCTCGTCGATCTTGCCCTCGGGGAACTCGCTCGGGTTGGTGACGGTGACCTCGCTGCCGTCCTCCATGATCACACGGTAGACCACGTTGGGGGCGGTGGCGATCAGGTCGAGGCCGAACTCGCGCTCCAGCCGCTCCCGGATCACGTCCAGGTGCAGCAGGCCGAGGAAGCCGACGCGGAAGCCGAAGCCGAGGGCGGCGGAGGTCTCCGGCTCGTAGACCAGCGCGGCATCGTTGAGCTGCAGCTTGTCCAGGGCCTCGCGCAGTTCGGGGTAGTCGGAGCCGTCCAGCGGATACAGACCCGAGAAGACCATCGGCTTCGGGTCCTTGTAGCCCCCGAGCGCCTCCGTCGCCCCCTTGCTCTGGCTGGTGACGGTGTCACCGACCTTGGACTGCCGGACGTCCTTCACACCGGTGATGAGATAGCCCACCTCGCCGACGCCGAGGCCGTCGGCCGGCAGCATCTCGGGCGAGTTGACGCCGATCTCCAGCAGCTCGTGCGTGGCGCCGGTCGACATCATCCTGATGCGCTCACGCTTGTTGAGCTGGCCGTCGATGACACGGACGTACGTCACGACACCGCGGTAGGAGTCGTAGACCGAGTCGAAGATCATCGCGCGGGCGGGCGCGTCGGCGACCCCGACCGGCGCCGGGATCTCCTTGACGACCTTGTTCAGCAGCGCGTCGACGCCGAGACCGGTCTTGGCGGAGACCTTGAGGACGTCCTCCGGGTCGCAGCCGACCAGGTTCGCCAGCTCCTCGGCGAACTTCTCCGGCTGGGCGGCCGGCAGGTCGATCTTGTTCAGTACGGGGATGATCGTGAGGTCGTTCTCCATCGCCAGGTAGAGGTTGGCGAGGGTCTGCGCCTCGATGCCCTGGGCGGCGTCGACGAGGAGGATGGTCCCCTCACAGGCGGCGAGCGACCGCGAGACCTCGTAGGTGAAGTCGACGTGCCCCGGGGTGTCGATCATGTTGAGGATGTGGGTCGTGCCCTGATCGGGGCCCTCGGTGGGGGCCCAGGGCAGACGCACCGCCTGGGACTTGATCGTGATTCCGCGCTCGCGCTCGATGTCCATCCGGTCGAGGTACTGAGCACGCATCTGCCGCTGCTCGACCACACCGGTCAGCTGGAGCATCCGGTCGGCGAGCGTGGACTTGCCGTGGTCGATGTGCGCGATGATGCAGAAATTGCGGATCAGAGCCGGGTCGGTACGGCTCGGCTCGGGCACATGGTTAGGGGTCGCGGGCACGCAGGGTCCTGTCTCTTGAGGCGCCTTATGCCTCGGGTCGGATCGATACGTAGTCTCCATGGTCCCACGCGGAGGGACCGGGCACCGTTTTGGGCCGCTCGCAGGGCCACTGGTACTGTAGATGGCTGTGCCTCTTGCCCTCTCGGCGAGAGGCGCGTCAGAGAAATTTTGGATCACCGGTACGGGACCCGTGCGGCCCCGCACCAGAACCTGAAAAGGCTCCTTCGTGGCGAACATCAAGTCCCAGATCAAGCGGATCAAGACCAACGAGAAGGCTCGGCTGCGCAACAAGGCCGTCAAGTCCTCCCTGAAGACCGCGATCCGCAAGGCCCGCGAGGCCGCTGCCGCGGGTGACGTCGAGAAGGCCACCGAGCTGCAGCGCGCTGCCGCGCGTGCGCTCGACAAGGCCGTCTCGAAGGGCGTCATCCACAAGAACCAGGCCGCCAACAAGAAGTCGGCGCTTGCTTCCAAGGTCACGTCCCTCAAGGGCTGAACCCCCTTTTTGATCTGACCGCCGGAAGGACCCAGAGCGGGCCCTCTCTCATCCGCTCCCGTCCGGCACCCCCGGATTCGCACGCGGCCTGCGTTCGCCACGCGGGTGCGAGTCCACCAGCTTGATCCGAAGGCCCCGGCACCCTCCCTTCCCCAGGGCGGACACCGGGGCCTTCGGCATGCGCTCCTCTTATGACTTACGGCTTATGACTTACGTGACTTACGTGACTTACGGCCGGGCCGGGGTCACGCTGTGGGTGCGCATGGTGCCGGCCGTGGATGTCGGGTCGCGGCGTCCGACCCTTGGCCTCAGCGACAGCGCCAGCGCCAGCGGGCGGCTATCGGCCGTGTGGGGGCTGGCGTCCGGC
The DNA here is from genome assembly GCF_055572075.1 of Streptomyces sp. NPDC030820. Classification (NCBI taxonomy): domain Bacteria; kingdom Bacillati; phylum Actinomycetota; class Actinomycetes; order Kitasatosporales; family Streptomycetaceae; genus Streptomyces; species Streptomyces sp. NPDC030820. The sequence goes on along the minus strand of NZ_JBVIEB010000001.1, from coordinate 541,570 downwards.
CCGCCGCTGTCGGTACGCCCCGGAGGGTGTCCGTGTCCCCCGGTGGAGAAGGGTGTCGTCGCCCTTGCGGGTCGCCGCCGGATCGGCCTCAGGTTGGCGCCTGAACCGCCCCCGGTCGGCGCCGGGTCCGCCCGGGTCGCCGCCGGTCGGCCCCAAGTCGGTGCCCGAACCGCCCCAAGTCGGCACCGAGGTCGCCCGGATCGCCGCCCCAGCCCCAAGCCCGCGCCCGAACCACCCCAAGTCGGCGCCCGAACCGCCCCGAGTCGGCACCGAGGTCGTCCGGATCGCCGCCCCAGCCCCAAGCCCACGCCCGAACCACCCCAAGTCGGCACCGAGGTCGCCCGGATCGCCGCCCCAGCCCCAAGCCCACGCCCGAACCACCCCAAGTCGGCACCGAGGTCGCCCGGATCACTGCCGGGTCTGCCCGAGTCGGCGCCCGATCAGGCCCGGGTCGCCGCCTGATCAGGCCAGGGCACGGGGATCAGCCCCGGCCTCTCGATCGTGCCGCTCGGGCGACTGTCACGACCGCCTTCTCCAGGGCGTACCCGGGGTCGTCGCCCCCGCCCTTCACCCCGGCGTCGGCCTCGGCGACGGCGCGCATCGCCACTGCGACCCCGTCCGGCGTCCACCCCCGCATCTGCTGTCGCACCCGATCGATCTTCCACGGCGGCATCCCCAGCTCCCGCGCCAGATCGGCCGGCCGCCCCCCGCGCGCCGAGGACAGCTTCCCGATCGCCCGCACGCCCTGGGCCAGCGCGCTGGTGATCATCACCGGCGCCACGCCCGTCGCCAGCGACCATCTGAGCGCCTCCAGCGCCTCCGCCGTGCGCCCCTCCACGGCCCGGTCGGCGACCGTGAAGCTGGAGGCCTCGGCCCGGCCGGTGTAGTACCGCCCGACGACCGCCTCGTCGATCGTCCCCTCCACGTCGGCGACCAGCTGGGAGACCGCCGAGGCCAGCTCCCGCAGATCGCTGCCGATGGCATCGCAGAGCGCCTGGCACGCCTCGGGCGTGGCCGACCGCCCGAAGGAGCGGAACTCCCCCCGCACGAAGGCCAGCCGGTCCGCCGGCTTGGTCATCTTCGGGCAGGCCACCTCCCGCGCTCCCGCCTTGCGCGCGGCATCGAGCAGCCCCTTGCCCTTGACCCCGCCCGCGTGCAGCAGCACGAGCGTGATCTCCTCGGCGGGTGCCCCGAGATATGCCTTCACGTCCTTGACCGTGTCGGCGGACAGGTCCTGCGCATTGCGTACGACCACGACTTTCCGCTCGGCGAAGAGCGAAGGACTGGTGAGCTCGGCGAGCGTGCCGGGCTGCAACTGGTCCGGGGTGAGGTCGCGTACGTCCGTGTCGGCGTCGGCGGCCTTGGCGGCGGCCACCACCTCCTGCACGGCACGGTCGAGCAGGAGGTCCTCCTGGCCCACGGCAAGCGTCACCGGGGCGAGAGGGTCGTCATTCGCAGTCTTCCTGGCCATCACTGACAGCATCCCACGAGGCACTGACAACGAACCGGCCCCGGCACCCTGACCGGTCCCGGAGCGGACCCGGAGTCCGCCTCGGGGTCACGGCTCCTCGCGCCAGCCGTCCCACTCCGCAGCGAACTCGTCCAGCTCCGCCGGGTCCAGCCGCTCGTCCTCGTCCCGCAGGACCACCAGCCACTGCGCGTCCTCGGCGTCGTCCTCGCCTGCCAGCGCGTCCCGGACGAGCCGAGGCTCCTCGTCCAGCCCGAACCGCTGCCCGAGCGCCTCGGCCACCTCCTCGGCGGCATCCCGGTCGGGCAGCACCAGCACGTGTCTCACATCGCTCACGGGCCCATTCTCCGGCACCGTGCACAGGAGCCGGGACGGCCCCGTACGCCCAGCTCAGGCCTCGGGCACGGCGGGCGAGACACAAGCACCGGAACTGGACCGAATCACGAATTCAGGTTCCGGTTCCGGTTTCGCACCGTCGGCACACGGCCCAGCTCGATCCCGAACCGCTCCCGGTACACCGTCAGCACCTCCTCGTCCGTCTCCAACTCCCGTGTTCCGCGCCTGCCGTCGCCCGCGGTCGTCTTCAGTTCCCGACCGCTGAGCGTGATCCTCCCTCCGTCCTCGGTGACCCGTGAGCAGACCGGTGACCGGGTGAAATGCGACAGCGGCGAGGTGCTGTGCCACCAGGCCCCGGCCGCGAAGTCCGCAAGCACGCGGGGCCGCGTCTCCAGCCGGTACTGCGGCCTGCCGTCCCGTACGACGTCCAGGTCCCCGGGACCGGTCGAGCCTGCGCCGCTCACCCCGGCCGCGTCCGGCCCGGCCGCCCCCACCCGGAACACACCACCGGGGTCCACCTGCTCCTCGCGTTCCGCGTAACTCAGCGGGTAGTGGCTGTGCGCGCCGAACCCGACGTCCGCGAGCCAGGTGTCACCCTCCACCGTCCGCACCCGCAGGGCGAGATGGTCGTACGGGATGCCGAGCCGCCCCTCGTCGCCGTACACGCGTGCCGCGAGCAGCTCGACCTCGTAGCCGAGCGCGGCGAGCAACGCGCCGAACGCGCCGTTCAGTTCGTAGCAGAAGCCACCCCGCCCGCGTCCGACCACCTTGTCCAGTAGCCGCTCCTCCTCCAGGACGATCTCCTCGCCGAGGTGGATCGACAGGTTCTCGAAGGGGACGGTCAGCAGATGGCACAGTTGCAGCTCGCGCAGCGCCCGGCCGGTGGGCTCCTGCGGGTGCTCGGCCCCGATCCGGCGGAGATAGGCCTCGACCTGGCTTGAGTTCATGGAACCAGTCTGGGTGAACACCCGGTCCTCAGTCTCTGGCCACCCGTACCTCCCCACCCGTCCCTCCCGTCCCGCCGACCGCGAGCTCCCCGTCCCGGTCGGTGCGCAGCACCAGCGCCCCGCCCGCCCGCAGCGCTGCCACAGTCGCCGGTGCCGGATGGCCATAGGGGTTGCCGGCGCCGCACGAGATGAGCGCCACCCGGGGAGCGGCGAGCCGTATCAGCTCCGGATCCTGATAGGCCGAGCCATGATGGGCCACCTTCAAGACGTCCACGCCGGCCAGCTCGGCCGCCTCCGGTGACCGCACCAACGCCTGTTGGGCCGGCGGTTCGAGGTCGCCCAGCAACAGCAGCCGCAGCCCGCCCGAGCGCACCAGCATCGCGACGCTGGCGTCGTTCGGACCGTCCGGCTCGGGCACCGGGCCCGGCCAGGCCGGGGTCTGGGTGTCCCAAGGCGGCCGGGTGCTCGGTGGGGGCCACAGGACCCGCCATGACAGCGCTCCGGCACGCCGTTCCTCTCCCGCTACGGCCCGCGTGACCGGGATGTGCCGCGCCGCGGCCTCCCTTCTGACGAACTCGGCCTGGTCGGCAGGTTCCTCGAAACCCGTGGTCTCGATCGCGGCCACCGAGCGGCCCCGCAGCACCCCGGGCAGCCCCGCCACATGGTCGGCGTGGAAGTGGGTCAGGACGAGAAGCGGGATGCGCGTGATGCCCAGTTGCCGCAGACAGTGGTCGACCGGCGCCGGATCGGGGCCGGCGTCCACGACCACCCCGGCGCCCTCGCCCGCCGCCAGCACAGTCGCGTCGCCCTGCCCGACATCGCACATCGCGAACCGCCAGCCCGGCGGCGGCCAGCCCGTGATCACCCGGGTCAGCGGCGTCGGCCGCACCACCGCCAGCAGGAGCAGCACCCCGAGCAGCCCGCACCACCACGGATGCCGCGTGAGCCGCCGCCCGGCCAGGACGACGGCGACAGTGACCGCCGCGAGCAGCAGCGCTCCCGCCCAGCTCCCCGGCCAGTCCACTCCCGCGCCGGGCAGCGCCGCCCCCGTCCGGGCCACATGGGCGATCCACTCGGCGGGCCAACTCGCGCACCAGGCCATCGCCTTGGCCGGTGCCATCGCCACCGGCGCCGTCATGAGCGCCGTGAACCCCAGCACGGTGGCCGGTGCCACCGCCACCTCGGCCAGCAGATTGCACGGCACCGCCACCAGGCTCACCCGCGCCGACAGCACGGCTGTGACCGGGGCACACACCGCCTGTGCCGCTGCGGCCGCCGCCAGCGCCTCCGCGAGCCTGGGCGGCACCCGGCGCCGGCGCAGCGCCTCGCACCAGCCCGGTGCCAGGACGAGCAGCGCGCCGGTGGCCAGCACGGAGAGCAGGAAGCCGTAACTTCGGGCCAGCCATGGGTCGTAGAGCACCAGCAGCAGAACCGCCGTGGCCAGTGCCGGGATCAGGGATCTGCGGCGCCCGGTGGCCAGGGCGAGCAGCGTGACCGTGCCACAGGCGGCGGCCCGCAGCACACTGGGGTCGGGCCGGCACACGACCACGAATCCCACTGTGAGCGCTCCGGCGAGCAGTGCGGTCGCCCGCAGCGACAGCCCGAGGCGCGGAGCGAGGCCACGGCGTTCGACCAGCCGGGCCATTCCGGGCGGCCCGATGAGCAGCGCGAGCAGGACGGTGAGGTTGCTGCCGGACACGGCGAGCGTGTGCGCCAGGTCCGTCTCCTTGAACGCCTCGTCCAGCTCGGGCGTGATCCGTGAGGTGTCCCCGACGACCAGCCCGGGAAGGAGCGCCCGCGCGTCCCCCGGCAGAGTGCCGGTCGCCTCCCGCAGTCCGGCCCTGAGCCGTCCCGCGAGCCGTTGTGGCCCGCTGGGCCCCGCTACGATCCGCGGCGCCGGCCGGCCACGCACCCGCAGCACGGCCGCGGTCCGCTCCCCACCCGCCGGCGCGGGCGCCAGCCGCCCGTAGACCCGCACCCGCGTGGACGGCAACAACGCGAGCCAGGCAGCGCGAGCACCCTGCCCGCGCTGCACACCCCGCGCACCCTGCGCGCTTTGTACGCCCTCCGCACCCCGCGAAGCCCAAGTGCCCCGCGCACCCCGCGCGCCCTCCACCCCTCTTGCACCCTGCCCGCCCGGGTCGACGGGCCGCGCCACGCTCCCCTCTGCCGGAGAGCCGCCGCTCCGGAGAGCTGTCCCTTCCGGCGCCGGAACGTCCGCATCGACGACCAGCAGCACCGGAGTGCGCGTCCGTACGCTCGTCCCGTCGCTCTGTTCGACGCGCCGCACCTCCACTCGGGCCAGTACAGCCAGCGGCGCGGCATGGTCGCCGCGCACCCGTGGCCTGCTCAGCCAGGGGTCGCCGCTCACCTCGACCTCGGCGGTCACGATCGCGTACCTCCGGGCCAGCTCGGGCACCGGCCCGCGCCGCAGGTCCGCCCCGTGCAGTCCGGCCGAAGCGGCCGCCGCGGCAACGCACAGCAGCACGGCGGCGATCGGAGCACGGGCCCACGCGAACCCGCCGAGCGGCCTGCCGGCCTGCGCTCTCCGCGTGATCCGCCCGGCCGCTACGGACTGTGCGGGCCGTGGAGACCTCCGCGCCGCCAGCAGAGCGACCCCGCCCACCAGGCAGGCGAGCGCGATCCCGGCCGTCCAGGCCGCCGGCGTGTCCAGCGTCAGGGCCGCCGTGCCCCAGGCCGCGAGCGCAGGTGGCACCAGACGCAGGTCCATGGGCCCTGCCCGGTCGCCGCGAGCAGTGGGCCCGTTCTCCCCGGTGTCGCGGACCACTGCGTCGCCGGACCCCGGATTACCTGACCGCTCGCCTCTGCGCCGGGCGTGCGCGAATCCTCCGGTCCTCACGCGCCCCTGCGACCCGTCGACGATCGCGCGGCTCATGGCCGCACCAGGTTCCGCAGATCGCTGAAGCGGCGGTCGCCGATGCCGTTGACCTCGCGCAGTTCGTCCACCGAGCGGAAACCGCCGTGCTGGGTGCGGTAGTCGATGATGTGCTGAGCGAGGACCGGGCCGACTCCTGGCAGCGCGTCGAGCTGGTCCGCCGTGGCCGTGTTGAGGGAGACGGGCGCCGCGGGGCCCGTGCCGGCCGGGCCGGGGGCGGCCCCGGCCGACGGGCCGGGTGGAGGCACCGCCCCTGCGGGCGCGCCGACGACGACCTGTTCGCCGTCGACCAGAAAGCGGGCCCGGTTGAGGCCCTCGGTACTCACACCCGGACGGACACCGCCGGCCGCCCGCAGCGCGTCGGCCACCCGGGAACCGGCCGGCAGCCGCTGGATCCCCGGTCGACGGACCTTGCCGCTGACATCCACGACGATCTGGTCGCCCGGCGTCGCCGAGGCGCCCGCGCCCGCACCGGCCTTCGTGTCGTCTTCCTTCTTGGCGTAGGGCCTGTCCGCCTTGGTGTAAGGCGCCTGCGCGCGGACCGCTTGAGGAGCGCTCACGGACTCGGTCCGCCCGGCCCAGAAGTGCTGCACGGCGAACACTGCGGCGGCCACGAGCACCACGGCGAGCGCCACGACTCCCCGCCGCTCCACACCGCACCGCGCCTGCAGCCACACCGGCAGCCGCTCCCGCAACGCCGGCCCGAACCGCTCCCGCCAGCCGGGACCCACGGGTCCTGGGAACTCCAACGGGTGTACGTCTGCAGCTGGTTCGGAGCCTTGAGGTGGGCTCAGTGCCGATGTGGTCGTCGGCGTGGGCGTCGGCCCGTCGGCCGGCGCGGCGTGCGGTCGTTCGGTCGGGTCTGGCGCGACCGTGGTCGTCACCGCCCTCGCCGGGCTCAGCCCGGGCGCCCGGCCCGTGACCGATGCCGTGGCCGCCACGGCCGCCGGCTCGGTTGCCATCGTGGTTGCCGGATTCGCGGTGCTCTCCCGGACCGGCGGTCCGTTGCCCGACTCTCGCCATCGCACGGCTTGTTCGCCGAAGAGGAGTTCCGCTCGGCGGCGCAGTTCCTCGGCCGGCGCCGGCCGGCGATTGCGGGCACGGCCACGGTCGATGCCACGGCGGTGGCGGATGCGGCCGTCCGAGGTGGGGCCACGGCCGGGGCCGCTGGTCGGAGTCGCTGTGCGTGAGCGTGATCGAAGTGCCATGCGACGAGGATGGGACATCCCGCCGATTGGCGATGATCTTGGTCAATTCCCGGGGACAGCCGTCCCGTTGTGGATAACTCCATCACCCGTACGAGTGACTGGCTCAGCGGGGTGAGACCACCGCTCCGAGCAGCCCGGGGCCGGTGTGTGCCCCGATCACCGCCCCAACCTCGCTGACGTGGAGGTCGGCCAGGCCCGGCACCCGCTCCCGCAGCCGGTCGGCGAGCGCGGCGGCGCGGTCGGGGGCGGCGAGGTGGTGGACGGCGATGTCGACCTCGGCATCACCTGCCCGCTCGGCGGCGATCTCCTCCAGACGCGCGATGGCCTTGGACGCTGTACGGACCTTCTCGAGCAGTTCGATGCGGCCGCCGTCGAGCTGGAGCAGGGGTTTGACGGCGAGTGCGGACCCGAGCAGGGCCTGTGCGGCTCCGATGCGGCCGCCGCGGCGCAGATAGTCGAGCGTGTCGACGTAGAAGTAGGCGGACGTGCCCGCGGCCCGCTTCTCGGCGGCCGTGACGGCCTCGTCCACCGTGCCGTCGGCTCCAGCCGCCTCGGCCGCGGCAAGGGCGCAGAAGCCGAGGGCCATCGCGACCATCCCGGTGTCCACCACCCGTACCGGCACCGGCGCCTCGCGGGCCGCGAGGACCGCCGCGTCGTAGGTGCCGGACAGCTCGGCGGACAGATGCAGGGAGACGATGCCGCTCGCGCCGGACTCGGCGATCCTGCGGTACGTTTCCGCGAACACCTCGGGGCTCGGGCGTGAGGTGGTGACGGGGCGCCGCTTCTGCAGCGCCTGGGCCAGGGAACGGGTGGAGATCTCGGTGCCCTCTTCGAGTGCCTGGTCGCCGAGGACCACGGTCAGGGGCACCGCGGTGATGCCGTGACGCTCCATCGTCCGCGGCGGCAGGTAGGCCGTTGAATCGGTGACGATCGCGACATGGCGGGACATGAGCTGGAGGTTACCTGCCGTAGTGCTCGCGTGGCAGCCCGGCCCCCGTGGTGCGGGTCCGGAGCGGCCAGGTCAGGTGGTGCTCTCGGGGCGCGGCTTCTTCTGCCAGGGGTGGGTGAGGCGTGGCGACGGCGGGGTGATCGCCTGGCGCGCCTGGTCCTCGCCGGGGCGGGACGGGCGCGAGCGGGCGTGCTGGGCCGCCGGGCCGCCGGGGGTGGACGCGGCGGATGTGTCGGGCCGCTGTCCCTGAGCGGGTGGGGAACCGGCCGGTGTCCAGTGGCGCAGGGCGTCGGCCTCGATGTCTATCTGGTCGCTGAGTGCGCCCAGATCGTCCTCGACGAAGCGGCGCGCCCGGTCGCGGACCGCCCAGCGCAGCGAGTCCGCGGACTTGGTGATGCGCTCGGTGCGGCTGCGCAGCTCGGGCAGCCGCGCGCCGAGTTCGGCTCGGTCCGGCTCCGACTCCAGCCGTCTGAGGTCGGCGTCCAGCTCCTGTGCGTGTGCGCTGAGCCGTTCGAAGAGGCCGAGGGACTCCTTCAGCGACTCGTCCTCGGCCGCGCCCGCACGCAGGGCGTCCTGGGTGGCGCGCATGGAGGTGCGCAGCCCGAGCCTCAGCTGCGCGATCTCTGCGGCGGGACCGATCTGGACGAAGGACTTGGCGCGCAGCGTGTGGTCCTCGACGGTGCGGCGGGCCTGCTCGATCGTCCGGTCCACCCCGCGTTTGGCGGCGCCGACCGCCTTGACCGTGGCGTATGCGCCCAGGCCGATGAAGAGCAGGAAGAGCAGGGCGAACACGGCGATCACTGCTTCCATGACGCTCCTCCTCGGCTGGTGCGGCACACGCCGCTGCGCTTTCCACGGTAAACGCAGTGGGCAGGCCCGGAGTTCCAGAAAAACCCCGAACCTGCCCGTAGGGGACTACCCCGATGCCGGCTGTGGCCGGTGTCCGGTCATCACGCCGGAACGATGTTCACCAGCTTCGGCGCCCGGACGATCACCTTGCGGATGCCCGCGCCGCCCAGCGCCGCGACAACCTTCTCGTCGGCCAGCGCCACCTTCTCCAGCTCCCCCTCGGAGATGGCGGGCGGCACCTCCAGACGGGCCTTGACCTTGCCCTTGATCTGCACGACGCAGGTGACGGTCTCGTCCACGACGTACTCCGGGTCGGCGACCGGGAAGTCCTGGTGGACGACCGAGCCGGTGCGGCCCAGCTTCCGCCACAGCTCCTCGGCGATGTGCGGGGCCAGCGGGGCGACCATCAGCACCAGCGGCTCGGCCACCGAACGCGGCACCGCGGTGCCGGCCTTGGTCAGGTGGTTGTTCAGCTCGGTGACCTTGGCGATGGCGGTGTTGAAGCGCAGGCCCTCCAGGTCCTGGCGGACGCCGTCGATCGCCTTGTGCAGGGCGCGCAGGGTCTCCTCGTCGGGCTCGGCGTCGGTGACGGTGACCTCACCGGTCGCCTCGTCGACGATGTTGCGCCACAGTCGCTGCAGCAGCCGGAACTGGCCGACGACCGCGCGCGTGTCCCACGGACGGGAGACGTCCAGCGGGCCCATGGCCATCTCGTACAGGCGCAGGGTGTCGGCGCCGTACTCGGCGCAGATCTCGTCCGGTGTCACCGCGTTCTTCAGGGACTTGCCCATCTTGCCCAGCAGGCGGGTGACCTTCTCGCCCTGGTAGTAGTAGGCGCCGTCGCGCTCCTCCACCTCGGCGGCCGGCACCGCGATGCCACGGCTGTCGCGGTAGACGTAGGCCTGGATCATGCCCTGGTTGAACAGCTTGTGGAACGGCTCGGCCGACGACACGTGGCCCAGGTCGAACAGCACCTTGGACCAGAAGCGCGCGTACAGCAGGTGCAGCACCGCGTGCTCGGCGCCGCCGACGTACAGGTCGACACCACCGTGCGGCCGACCCTCGCGCGGGCCCATCCAGTACCGCTCGATCTCGGGGTCGACCAGCTGCCGCTCGTTGTGCGGGTCCAGGTAGCGGAACTCGTACCAGCAGGAACCCGCCCAGTTGGGCATGGTGTTGGTCTCGCGGCGGTACTTCTTCGGTCCGTCGCCCAGGTCCAGGGTGACGTTGACCCACTCCTCGTTGCGCGACAGCGGGGTCTCGGGCTGGGTGTCGGCGTCGTCCGGGTCGAAGGTGCGCGGGCTGTAGTCCTCGACCTCGGGCAGCTCCAGCGGCAGCATCGACTCGGGCAGCGAGTGGGCGACGCCGTCCTCGTCGTAGACGATCGGGAAGGGCTCGCCCCAGTAGCGCTGGCGGCTGAACAGCCAGTCGCGCAGACGGAAGTTGACGGTGCCCTCGCCGATGCCCTTGTCCTGCAGCCATGCGGTGATGCGGGCCTTGGCCTCGACGACGCCCAGGCCGTCCAGGCAGACCTCGTCGCTCGCGGAGTTGACCAGCTTCGCGTCGTACGACACGAAGGCGTCGTCCCAGGTGGCGGTGTCGGTGCCGCGGCCGTCGGTGGGCTCGACCACGCAGCGGATCGGCAGCTCGAAGGCGCGCGCGAAGGCGAAGTCACGGGTGTCGTGCGCCGGGACGGCCATGATCGCGCCGGTGCCGTAGCCCATCAGGACGTAGTCGGCGATGAAGACGGGGATCTGCTCGCCGTTGACCGGGTTGGTCGCGAACGCGCCGGTGAAGACGCCGGTCTTGTCCTTGGCCTCGGCCTGGCGCTCGACGTCGGACTTCGAGGCGGCCTGCGCGCGGTAGGCGGCGACGGCCTCGGCCGGGGTGGCGTGTCCGCCGGTCCACACCTCGTGCGTGCCCTTCGGCCAGGCCTCGGGGGTGAACTTCTCGACCAGCGGGTGCTCGGGCGCCAGCACCATGTAGGTCGCGCCGAACAGGGTGTCCTGGCGGGTGGTGAAGATCGTGATGTGTTCGCCGTCGATCGGGAAGTCGACGCGGGCGCCCTCGCTGCGGCCGATCCAGTTGCGCTGCTGCAGCTTGATGGCCTCGGGCCAGTCCAGCTCCTCCAGGTCCTCCAGCAGCCGGTCGGCGTAGGCGGTGATGCGCATGTTCCACTGGCGCAGCTTGGCCTTGAAGACCGGGTAGTTGCCGCGCTCGGAGCGGCCGTCGGCGGTGACCTCCTCGTTGGCCAGCACGGTGCCCAGGCCCGGGCACCAGTTGACCGGCGCGTCGGAGGCGTAGGCCAGGCGGTACTCGCCCAGGATGTCGGCGCGCTCGCGGGCGTTCAGCTCGCTCCACGCGCGCGTGGTGCCGGGAATCGCGCGCTCACCGGACTCGAACTGTGCGATCAGCTCGGAGATCGGGCGGGCCTTCTTCGCCTCGTCGTCGTACCAGGAGTTGAAGATCTGCAGGAAGATCCACTGGGTCCACTTGTAGTAGTCCGGGTCGATCGTGGCGAAGGACCGGCGCTTGTCGTGGCCCAGGCCCAGCCGGCGCAGCTGGACCTTCATGTTCTCGATGTTGGCCTCGGTGGACACGCGCGGGTGCGTGCCGGTCTGCACGGCGTACTGCTCGGCGGGCAGGCCGAAGGCGTCGAAGCCCAGGGTGTGCAGGACGTTGTGGCCGGTCATGCGCTGGAACCGGGCGAAGACGTCGGTGGCGATGTAGCCCAGTGGGTGGCCGACGTGCAGGCCCGCACCCGAGGGGTACGGGAACATGTCCATGATGAACTTCTTGGGCTTGGCGACCAGCTCGGGGTCGCCCGCCAGGTCGCCCTCGGGGTTCGGCGCCGCGTACGTGCCGTCGGCGTCCCAGAAGTCCTGCCAGCGTGCCTCGATCTCGGCCGCCATGGCAGCCGTGTAGCGGTGCGGCGCGGCCTCCGCCGACGTGGCGGCGGCAGCGGGGTTCGTCTCGCTCATGATCCTCAAAGCTCCATCGATCGTCTCTGCCTGCGGAAATGAAAAAACCCCTCGCACAGGAGGGGACGCCGCGCCGATGCCGACCTCACGGTTCGACCCGGGGTCGGTACTGATCAGCGCGGCCCGCTAAGCAGAAGGCGTACGGCACGCATGGCGTTAGGGTACCGCAGGCCCTCAGCGAGCGGCGACGGCCTTGAGCAAGCCGCGGCCCGCGTCCGTATCCCTTGTGGACATGCCAGAACGCAAGAGGAGGGCTGAACCAAGGTCAGCAATTACTTCGCGTACCGTCCGCTAAGGGACGTCACTCCCAGTCGCACTGTCCGTTGATAACAACGCAATAACTCAAACCCCGTACTGATCGGTATGGCGCCACTTAGAGTTCGGCAGCGGGACCGCTTTCCCGAAACTGCTCGGAGTTGCCCCCATGAACCCTCGTCGTAGTACCAGCTCCCTCCCCAAACCGGGCCGCTCGGCCTATGGGGTGGCATCGGCTGTCGTCCTGCTGCTCATACCCGTGGTGGTGCTGGCCGGAGGCAATCAGTTCCGCGACTTCCTCAACTTCGGCGCGGGCGTGTTGTCCCTGGTCTCGCTCAGCTGCTCGGTGATCTGGGGCCTGTTCGCGCAGGACCGGATCTTCCTGAACATCCGGCAGCGGATCGTCGGCCAGGCGGTGCACCGCACGCTCGGGGTCGCCTCGATCGCGTTCCTCCTGCTGCACATCACCACGAAGGTGGCACTCGGCCACACGAAGGCGATCGCCGCCATCATTCCGTTCGCGCTCGGTGTCACCGGAATCGGCGGCCTGATCGGGCTGGGTTCGCTGGCGGGACTGCTGATGATCTTCGTGGGCGTCACCGGCGCCCTGCGCAGCAATTTCGCCACCCCGGCCCCGGTCGCCGCCCGCTGGCGCGCCATGCACATGCTCGCCTACCCGGCCTGGTGCGCCGCGCTGATCCACGGCCTATACGCAGGTCGCGCGGCCAAGCCGTTCTTCGTGATCTCCTACGGCCTGTCGCTGCTGGGCGTGATGGCCGCCCTCGCCCTGCGCGCCGCCCCGCGCCCGGTCAAGCGCCGGGTCGCCGACCGGCTCGTGGCGCTGTTCGGCAGCTCGGAGCGGCCGGGACTCGAGGAGCTGGACGCGAGCCGTTCCCGGGCGGCCGAGCCGGCTGCGGCGGGCTTCGAGGGCCGGCGGGAGCCGAGGGGGGCCGCCGCCCCTTCGGCGCCGCTGTACCAGTCCCCCGCCACCCCCGCAGCGGAACCCGCGTCGGGCTTCGCGGCCGCCTACCGCGCCGTCTCCACGCCCGGCCGCTCCCGGCAGTCGTACCCGGCCGGTCAGACCTCCCGCGTGGACCTGCCGCTGGACATGCAGGCCACGGAGGCCATCCCGCGCGTGGACGGCCTCTCCAGCACCTCGGGCAGCTGGCCGATCCCGTCCCCGCCGCCGGTCGGCGAGGCCCCGCCGTCCGCGTACGACCCGTTCCAGGACACCGGGCAGACCATTCCGGTCTACGGCAATTCGGGCACCGCCGGTTACGCCGGAAGTGACATGTACGACACCGGTGAGACAAACGGCCTCTACGGCACGTACAACGCCAGTGACACGTACAACAGCGGTCCCGCTACCGAAACGCTGCCCGGCGCGTCCTACGACGCTCCGGGTTCGGGCGAACCTTGGAACACGCCGTCCGGAGGCTTTTAAGTGAACGAGGCCCTGCCCGACGTACCCGAAGTCCGCGTGGTCGGTCTTCCGCAGCTCACGTCGGGCTTCGACCTTGTGGAACGGCTCGATCTGCCCATGCACCTGAAGGTGCACGGGCCGCTCGATCCGCTCGGCGGCGAGCAGCTCGCTCAGCTCGCCGAACGCATCAACCTCAGGGGCCGTGGCGGCGCGGGCTTCCCCTTCCACAAGAAGCTGCGTTCGGTCGCCGAGTCGGCGATCAAGCGCGGGGTGCGGCCGGTCGTCGTGGTCAACGGCAGCGAGGACGAGCCTGCCTGCCGCAAGGACACGGTGCTGATCAACCGTGCCCCGCACCTGATCCTGGACGGCGCACTGCTGTGCGCCGAGGCGCTCGGCGCGCGGACGCTGGTGATCGGTGTCACACGCGAGTCGACGCAGCGCTCCATGGAGGCCGCGCTCGCCGAACGCGGGCTGAGCAACAGCCGTAGATCGGCGCTACGCGCGTGGGTGCAGCGCAACCCGGTACGGATGGTCACCGGGGCGGCGGCCTCGCTGATCCGCTCGGTCGACGGCGGCCCGGCGATCCCGCCCGGCCGCAAGATCAGCGCCTCGCAGAGCGGCGTCGGCGGCGCGCCCACGCTGCTGTCGAACGCGGAGACGTTCGCGCAGCTGGCCATCGCCGCCCGCATCGGCCCCGAGCGCTACGGCAACACCGGACTGTACGACGAGCCGGGCACCGTCATGCTCACCGTGTCCGGCGCGGTCGCCCGCCCGATGGTGATCGAGGTGCCCACGGGCGTGCCGCTGCGCTACGTGCTGCAGCTGGCGGGCGCCCCGCCGGTGCCGCAGGGCGTGCTGACCGGTGGCTATCACGGCAAGTGGATCGACGCGGCGACCGTCAACGAGGCGATCGTCTCCCGCAACTCGCTGGATGCGGTGGGCGGTTCGCTGGGGGCCGGCGCGATTCTGCCGATCAGCCAGGAGACCTGCCCGCTGGGCGAGTCGCTGCGGGTGGCGCAGTGGCTGGCGGAGGAGAGCGCGGGCCAGTGCGGGCCCTGCTACCTCGGACTGCCGGCCGCCGCACGCGGCATGGAGGACATCCTGGGCGGCGGCGGCCCGGCCGCGCTGGAGGCACTGAAGCAGGTCGCGAAGAACGTCAAGCGCCGTGGCGCGTGTTCGCATCCGGACGGCTCGGCGATGTTCCTGGAGTCGACCATCAAGGCGTTCACCGACGACCTGGCCGCGCATGTGCTCGGAAACGGCTGCGGACGGCCCGTGGAGGGCGTTCTGCCGCTCTTCGAGGGAGGCAGGGCCCCTACGGGCATCCCGGGCGGCGGAGAGCCCGAAGAGACCGGCGCCAGCCGCCAGAAGATCTACGTCGACTGGACGCTGTGCCGGGGTCACGGACTGTGTGCCGACATCCTCCCGGAGGTGTTCGAACTCGGCGCCGACGGTTTCCCGACCGTCGCCCAGGCACAGGTGCCGCGGTATGCGGAGGCGAAGGCGCTGCGTGCGGTGCGCCGCTGCCCGGCGCTCGCCCTGCGCATCGAGGAGGACACGCGCGGGCAGGCACCGTCCCGCAACCTGCCGGTCGTCTCCCAGGGCCGCGGCCGGCGCGCTCTCGGCCGCTGAGCACACCAAGGGGCGGCCTCCCGGTTCGGGTGACCGCCCCTTCGTTCGACCGCCGTCGTTCGGCCGCGAATCTCGGCGACGCAACACGCCGAAGGCGGACCATCCGTCGGGATGATCCGCCTTCGACTTCTGTGGAGCTAAGGAGAATTGAACTCCTGACCTCTTGCATGCCATGCAAGCGCTCTACCAACTGAGCTATAGCCCCTTGTTTTGTTGTTTCGCCCGGTTCCCCCGGCGACGACGTAAACATTACAGGCCCGGGGGCGCAGCGCCAAATCGGTTTCGGATTCGCACCGATGCGTCGCCAATGTCTGCTTTTGCGGCCCTGATCGTGTCGTGCGCAGCTCGTCGCCGTGTACGGGGCCGAGGTCGCCACCGTGCGCGCCGGCGGCGACCTGTACGCGCTGCGGGCGACGGCCGCACCTGCCCATCACCCACCCGCCGTTCGCCGCCCGGCTCTTCACACCGCTGCCCCTCACCCGCTGCCGGCCGTTCTGGTGCTGTGGGGCCTGACCCGCCGCCCCACCGGCCGGTGTTCCTGCTCGTGACGGGCGTCGCGGCCCACCTGCCGGGCGGGGACGCGACGCCATGACTGCGGCACGCGCGCGGGGCGGCCGTCCTGCCGTACGGCTCATGGCGCTTCTGGACGGACACGGTGATCCGTGCGGGCCGGGTCGGTCATGCAGAGGACGCAGCCGATCAGGCCCTGCGCGGCGTTTCTGGCGCGTGTTCTGCATCCGCCCGACCAGGGAGGCCTTTGGAGCGCCCGGCAGCCGTCGTGGCCGCTCTGGGCCGCGCGGCCGCCGCGGCGGCGGAGTTGTCGTGGACCCACCAGTGGGTGTGGTGTGTGCCACTTGGGCTTCTGTTCGTACGTCCCCTGGTGGGTGCCGCACGGAACCGGGCGGCCCGAACTGAACCGGGGCGCCCGGCGAATTGACGCTTTCGGCGCTCTACGCGGCCGCTGGTGCGCTGTCCCTCGTGCTCACCCGGACATCGGCGCCGGAACACGACAGCGGCGCATCCGGTATCAGGCGGTCACGAAGGAGTAGAACCGTTTGAGTGTGCAGTGCTCCTCGAGAAGGCGCCCGTAGATCGGCTCGCCCTCCAATTCCCGGTACGTCTCGATCGGGTCGCCTTTTATGATCAGCGCCCGCGCGCATTCCTCGCACCAGTACTGGTAGTCGGGATTGATCGGCTCCATGTCACGGACGATCGGCGTACCGCTCCCACACCAGTCGCACTTTCGCCTGTGTGCACCCATCGATCAGCTCCAGATGTGGCCGCAGGCCGTGCACACGTAGGAGATTCCGCCGTTGTCGCCGAGAACCTGGGCGACATGCGCGGAACCACAGGAAGGGCAGCTCAGCCGGGTGGTCGTGTCCCGTATCAACGCCGCACCGAGGAGGTGGCCGACCTCCTCAAGGATGCTCGCAGGCATCGCTACTCCCTCCCGTCGGGCCGCGCCCCCTTCCGGCCGTTTGATTCTGCCACGGCCGGAGCAATACGGTCAGCGACGCCTCAGTACCAGTCCGGACACGGCGCCCACCGCGGCCGCTGAGGCCAGCGCCCAGGCACACACCGAGAACGCCTCCGCAGAGGTATACGAGCGCGGAAGCCCCAGTGACTCAACCCGGTTCAGGAACAGTGTGCCGAAAGACGCCACGCCGATCAGCTGACCGAGCTGGGTGACCGTCGCCAGCAGGCCACTGGCGTCCGCCGCGTCCTCGGGCCGCACGGTGGCGAGTGCGCGGGTGAGCGTCGGACTGAAGGCGAGCGCGAGCCCGGCGCCCACGCCCGCGTACCCGGCGTACAGGACCGCTCCCCCGTCACCGCCCCCGTGGAAGGCCAGCCCCACGACGGCCACGGAGACCGCGGTCAGCGCGAACCCGGCCGAGGTGAGCATCCGCTGCAGCCCGGCGGGCCACCTCCGCCAGCTCAGGCTGACGGCACCGAAGACGCCGGCGGTCGGCGCGAAGCTCAGGCCGGCCCGCAGCGCGCTGTAGCCGAGGCCGCCCTGGACGTGCAGGGTCAGCGCGAAGAGGAAGCCGGCGTTGACCGACATCACGACGAGGATGCGGAAGACGGCCAGGCCGATGCCGGGGTGGCGCAGCACCCGGAGCGCGATCAGCGGGGCGCCACCGCGCCGGGCCAGCCGGGTCTCGTACCCGCAGAACAGCGCGAACAGCACCACCGCACCGGCCAGTGACAGCCAGGACCACAGCGGCCAGTCCTCCTCCTGCCCGAGCACCAGCGGCACAGTCAGCAGCGACACGGCCGCGCCCAGCAGCACCAGTCCCGGCAGGTCGAGCGCACGGGACCGCTCCCTCCCTCCCGCGCCGCCCAGCGGCAGGACCCGGCGGCCGAGTACGAGCAGCACGGCGCCCACCGGCACATTGACGAGGAACACCGGCCGCCAGCCGGTCCCGAACAGATCGGCGCTGACCAGCACACCGCCCGCTATCTGCCCGGCCGCCGCACCGACGGCGAGGACCGCCGAATAGGCGCCGAGCGCCCGGGCCCGGGCCTCGCCGGTGAAGGTGCGCTGGATCAGGCTGAGCACCTGCGGGATGGCCAGCGCCGCACCCGCACCCTGCGCCAGCCGGAAAGCGATCAGTTCGGTCGCCCCCTGCGCCAGCCCGCAGGCGAGCGAGGCCGCGGTGAACAGGGCGACACCGGCGAGGTGGACCCGGGCATGGCCGAGCCGGTCGCCCAGCCGGGCGCCGGTGATCAGCAGCACGGAGTAGGAGATGGCATAGCCGGCGATGACCAGCTGCAGGTCGGCGCCCGAGGCATGGAGTTCGGAACCGATGGTGGGAGCGGCGACGTTCACGATGAAGACGTCGAGGGCCGCCATGAACAGGGCGGTGAGCAGGACCGCCAGCAGCAGCCGGGGCCGGTTGTCAGTGCCGGGTGCTTCACTGTCCGTGACGGGTGATGCGGGACCGTCGGCGGTCGAGGGGTCACTGTCAGTGGCAGGTGCTTCACTGATCGCAGGGTTCACAGCGGGCCCGCTGCCCGGCCCGTTTCGGGATGTCGTCGTCATGGCGTCGAGCTTGACGACGCTCCGGTACGGGTGCCGAGAGCCCGGCGATGCTGGTACTGCCAGCACCTGGCAGGGCCGGGCCCGGGTGCCGACGATGAGGGCGGGGACGACGGGGGATGACGAGGATGGACGGGGACGACGGGGGTCGCACGATGACGGTGAGCACGACGAACACGACGCGGACGACACAGACAACGCAGCAGACGGCACAGACAACGCAGACGGCACGGACGACGAGGACGGCGAACCGGGCGGGGACGGCGAAGACGATCCGGCCGACGAGCGCTCAGCGCCGCAGGCCGGAGCTGGCCGCCTTCCTGCGCAGCAGGCGGGCGCGGGTGACACCGGCCGACGTGGGGATGCCGCCGGGACTGCGGCGGCGCACACCCGGCCTGCGCCGGGAGGAGGTCGCCCAGCTCTCCGGCGTGGGTGTGACCTGGTACACGTGGCTGGAGCAGGGCCGGCCGATCAACGCCTCGCCACAGGTGCTGGACGCGGTCGCCCGCACGCTGCGGCTGGACGCGCCGGAGCGTGAGCATCTGTACCGGCTGGCGGAGGTGCCGTTCGAGGCAGAGCCGGGTGCCCTGCCCCGCCGGGTCGCCCCTGAGGTGCAGGGCATCATCGACGCCTTCGATCCCCTGCTGGCGGTGGTCTACAACTCGCGTTACGACATCCTGGCCGCCAACCCTGCCTACCGTGTCCTGTTCGCGGTGCGGAAGGCCCCTGGGATCGGTGTGCCGAACGCGCTGTGGACGCTGTTCACCGCGGCGGACGAGGACTGCCCGGTGGTGGCCCGGGAGTGCGAGCTGCCGGTGATGGTGGCGACGCTGCGGTCGGCGTACGGCAGACGCGTGGGCGAGCCGGCCTGGGAGGAGTACATACGCGCGCTGTCGGCGGCGAGCCCCTGGTTCGCAAGGCTGTGGGCGGGTGCCGAGGTGATACCGCCCGGCCCTCGGGTGAAGACGTTCCGTCATGCGGCGGTGGGCGACATGCGGATGACCTCGCAGTCGCTGTCCATCGACGGGATGCCCGAGTGCCGGATCGTCGTCTACACCCCGGAGGACGAGGAGTCGCGCGAGAAGGTGGCGTTGCTGCGGGAGCGAAGAGAGCGGCTGTGGCCGCCGACGTACACGACAGAAAATCCCGCCCCCTGAGGGGACGGGACCTTCATCACCGATCTTTGACAACTCAACAGAGTGTCGATCAGTGGAGCTAAGGAGAATTGAACTCCTGACCTCCTGCATGCCATGCAGGCGCTCTACCAACTGAGCTATAGCCCCTGGCGCCACGCGGCGGAGCCGCATGGTGTCTCGCCCCGCTCGGCGGGGCGAACAAGAAGAACTTTAGCCTGTGACCTGCCAGAAAGTGAAATCCGGGGTCGCGCGCCCCCGAGGCGCTCAGTCGTCGTCGCCGAGGACCGGCTCCGGGAGGGTGCCGGCGTTGTGCTCCAGCAGGCGCCAGCCGCGGGCACCCTCACCGAGCACGGACCAGCAGCAGTTGGAGAGCCCGCCGAGGCTCTCCCAGTGCCCGGCCTCCAGGCCGAGCAGCCGGCCGATGGTGGTGCGGATGGTGCCCCCGTGGCTGACGACGACAAGGGTGCCGTCCTCCGGCAGCTTCTCGAGGTGCCGCAGTACGACGGGCGCCGCGCGGTCGGCGACCTCGGTCTCCAGTTCGCCGCCGCCGCGGCGGACCGCCTCGCCGCGCTTCCAGGCGGCGTACTCCTCGCCGTACAGGGCGATGATCTCCTCGTGCGTCAGCCCCTGCCAGACGCCCGCGTAGGTCTCGCGCAGGCCCTCCTCGCGGGTGACGTCGAGGCCGGTCAGGGCGGCGAGCTCGGCGGCCGTCTTCGCCGCCCGCTGCAGGTCCGAGGAGATGATCGCGTCCGGCCCCAGGGAGGCCAGCAGCCGGGCGGCGCGGCGGGCCTGGCCGATGCCGGTCTCGGTCAGCGCGACGTCCGTGCTGCCCTGGAAGCGGCGCTCGACGTTCCAGGCGGTCTGGCCGTGCCGCCACAGGATGATGCGGCGGCCGCGGTCCTTGCGGTCGGTGACCTCGCCGGTGGCGCTCATCGCCACTCCCCGCCCGGCCCCTGCTCGGCCTCGGCGGCCTGCAGCTTCGCGTGCTCCTCCGCCCTGCCGCGGGTGGCCTTGGCGTCGGCGGGCAGCTCCAGCTCGGGGCAGTCCTTCCACAGCCGCTCCAGGGCGTAGAAGACGCGCTCCTCGCTGTGCTGGACGTGTACGACGATGTCGACGTAGTCGAGCAGGATCCAGCGGGACTCGCGGTCGCCCTCGCGGCGGACCGGCTTGGCGCCGAGTTCCTTCAGCAGGCGCTCCTCGATCTCGTCGACGATGGCCTTGACCTGGCGGTCGTTCGGCGCGGAGGCCAGCAGGAAGGCGTCCGTGATCGACAGTACGTCGCTGACGTCGTAGGCGATGACGTCGTGGGCGAGCTTGTCGGCCGCCGCCTGGGCGGCGGTGTTGATGAGCTCAAGAGAACGGTCGGTGGCGGTCACTACGAAGCTTTCGGTCGGCGGTCACTGGACCTCAAGGGTCTCACGGACCGCCGGGCGCACCCCACGTGATTATGTGGCACGTGGGGTGCGCGGGATCGGCCGGTCAGGAGCTGGTGGGTTTGTAGTCCTGGCCGAGGACGACCGAGACGTCGGCGCCGGAGGAGACGGTGCCCTTGGCCACGGAGCCGGCGGGCAGGCCGAGGGTCTTGGCGACCTCGGTGGCGTCCGACTTGTGGGAGGCGTCCGAGTAGACCACCTTCGACGTGGCCTGCGCGCCAGAGGCCGTCCCGCCCTCCAGGAAGGTGAAGCCGCCGTTGAGCAGCACCACGCGGGCCTTCTCCTCGTCGTCCTTCACACCGGTGGCGTTCTGCACGGAGACCCGGACCGCGGAGCCGGCGTCGGGGCTCTTGGCGGTGCCGCCGAGGATGTTCTTCACCACGCTGTCGCTGGTCTTCGCGCTCAGGGTGCCGTCGGCCTGCACCGGCAGCAGGGCGGTCTTGTAGGCGCCGCTCTTGGCGAGGTCGGCGAGCTTGGCGAGGAAGGTGCCGAGGTCCTTGTCGGTGAGCGGCGGGTCGAGGATCTGCGCGAGGGTCTGCACGGTGGTCGTGGCCGACGACGGGTCGGAGGACATCTTGCGCAGCACACCCTGCATGACCTGGCCGAACCGCTCCAGCTGGGCGTTCTGGGACTCGCCGGCGGCGCGGTAGGTGGCGTAGGCGACAGCCATCTTGCCGCTGAGGGTCTGGTCACTGCCCTTGTGGACGAGGGGTTCGGCGCCCTTCTTCTTGGCGTCCGGGTCGGGCACGTCGGTGTTGGTGTCGATGTCGATGTTTCCGACCAGGTCGACGAGGTTCTGCAGGTAGGGCGTGTCCAGGCGCCAGGTGCCCTGGATGTCGGTGCCGAGGACCGTGTCGAGCTGGTCGCGGGTGCCGGAGGCGCCGTCGTCGTCCACCGACTTGGCGAGGGTGGTGGTGGAGCCGTCGTCGTCGCTCAGGGCGAGGGAGTTGGGCAGCAGCACGGTGCTGCCCTGCTTGGTGGTGGTGTTGTCGACCAGCAGCGCCGTGGAGGTGCCGCCCTTGCCGGTGTTGTGCAGGTGGACGACGATCACGTCGCGCTTCTGGGCGCCGACCGGCGTGGCCGCGCCGGGTTTGGAGCCGGAGGAGGACAGGCCCGGCAGCTTTCCGGCGTACCAGAGGTAGCCGACGCCGCCGACGGCGACGAGGGCGAGGACGACGAGGAGGGCGATGATCCGGCTGCGGGCGCGGCGCCGGGCCTCCTCGCGGCGCTCGGTGCGGTTCTCGGTGAACTTCAGCCAGTCGATGACGTCCTCGGAGTCGCCGTCCGGCTCCTCGACGAATGCGAACTGCTCGGTGTGGTAATCCCGTTCGCCCGCGTCACGCGGCCCCTGGGACGGCGCCGGGGCGTGCGGGCGCTGCGCCGGGCCGGCCTGCTGCGGGATGTGGGGGGTCTGCTCGGTGACCGGGGGCTGCTGTCCACTGTTCGCGGCCTGCCCGTAGGGGTCTTGGCCGGCGGGGTGCCGGGTGCCGGTGCCGTAGGGGTCGTACGGGGCCTGGGAGCCGTAGGGGTCGTACCCGGGTGCGGGCCGGCCGGGATCGTAGGAGGTCACCGGTGGCTGCTGGCCGGTGGTGTACGGGTCGTAGCCGTAGCCCTGCTGCTGGGCGTACGGGTCATAGGTCGCCTGCTGAGCCTGCGGTGTCTGCTGTGCCGGGACCTGCCGGTACATGGGCCGGCCGTACTCGTCGTAGCCGACGATTTCGTACGGGCCGGCGCCATAGCCAACGTCACCCGCGTCGTATCGGTCGTTCACCGGTGCCCCTCTCGGCTCACTCGCCGCGGTACAGCTCGCGCTTGTCGATGTAGCGCACGACTCCGTCCGGCACCATGTACCAGATGGGTTCTCCCTTGGCGACTCTCGCACGGCAGTCCGTGGAGGAGATGGCCAGCGCCGGCACCTCGACGAGCGAGACGCCGCCTTCCGGCAGGCCGGGGTCGGTCAGGTGGTGGCCGGGCCGGGTGACGCCGATGAAGTGCGCGAGGGAGAACAGTTCCTCGCTGTCCCGCCAGGTCAGCAGTTGGGCGAGGGCGTCGGCGCCGGTGATGAAGAAGAGGTCCG
This sequence comes from Streptomyces sp. NPDC030820, assembly GCF_055572075.1. Classification (NCBI taxonomy): domain Bacteria; kingdom Bacillati; phylum Actinomycetota; class Actinomycetes; order Kitasatosporales; family Streptomycetaceae; genus Streptomyces; species Streptomyces sp. NPDC030820. The sequence continues at coordinate 518,940 of NZ_JBVIEB010000001.1, read as the reverse complement.
TGTCGGGGTTGAGGGCGCGCAGGTCGCGCAGGGTGTCCACGGTGTAGGTGGGGCCACCGCGGTCGATGTCGATGCGGCTGACGGAGAACTGCGGGTTCTCTGCGGTGGCGATGACCGTCATCAGATAGCGGTCCTCGGCCGGGGAGACCTTGCGGTGGGACTTCTGCCACGGCTCGCCGGTGGGCACGAACACCACCTCGTCCAGCTGGAACTGCGCGGCGACCTCGCTGGCCGCCACCAGGTGCCCGTGGTGGATCGGGTCGAAGGTCCCGCCCATGACGCCGAGGCGGCGCTTACCCGTGTGGGCGGGGCCGCCGAACGGACGGTACTGAGGGTGCTTGACCGTGTCGTCGGCGGTCTCGTACGCCGGACCGGTAGGCATGTCCTGCTCTCCCATGCGTGCAGACCCTACCGGCCCGGCCCCAAGCGTCCGGCCGGGGACGGGGTCCCCGCTCAGCGGTCGCGGTTGAAGCGGGTGGTGATCCACAGCAGGAGCAGCAGGATGGCGAGGGCGCTGCCTCCGGTGACCGCGGGGTTGAGGCTGTTGTGGTGGCCGCCCTCGGCTTCGGCAAGGGTGACCAAGTGGGCTGCGGTGCTGGGAAGGCTCATCTTCGGCAGGACCTAACGCGTGTGGGCGGGATAAAGATGTCGGCTCATCGTATGCGGGGGACCTGGCGGCGATCACGCCGACTCCGCCGTCAGGCCCGCGCGGGGAACTTTCGCGAGCTGTCAGTCGTCTTTCCGTTTGTAGCCGCTCAGCAGGAACCAGGCGGTCAGTGCACAGCCCAGGACCATCACGACCAGGACGATACGGAGCAGATTGCCCGACCCGTGCTGCTGGACGGCGCTCGCGGCGGCATCGGTCAGCCAGGCGGCTGTGGGGTGGTCCATGAGGGGACTCCTTCGGCTGTACTGCCCGTCCACGGTATCTCCGCCTAGGCTGGGCTCCGCTTCGGGGGCACAGTGGACTCACACGCACATGGGGGAAGACATGTCCGACGACGGCCAGCAGCAGACGGGGCACGAGCGCGTGCCGAGCAGGCAGCGCAGGCGCTTCCCGGGGATCTCCTCGCGTGCCTACGAGCATCCGGCCGACCGCTCGGCCCTGGTCGCGCTGCGCAAGCTGAGCGGATTCGACACCGTTTTCAAGGCGCTCAGCGGGCTGCTGCCCGAGCGGAGCCTGAGACTGCTGTTCCTGTCCGACTCGGTGCGGGTCTCCGAGCGGCAGTTCCAGCACCTGCACGACATGCTGCTGGACGCCTGTTACATCCTGGACCTGGAGAAGGTCCCGCCGATGTACGTCAACCAGGACCCGCAGCCGAACGCGATGTGCATCGGCCTGGACGAGCCGATCATCGTGGTCACCACGGGGCTCGTGGAGCTCCTCGACGAGGAGGAGATGCGGGCGGTCGTCGGGCACGAGGTGGGACATGCGCTGTCCGGTCACTCGGTGTACCGCACGATCCTGCTGTTCCTGACCACCCTCGCGCTGAGGGTGGCCTGGATTCCGCTGGGCAACCTCGCGATCATGGCGCTCGTGACGGCGCTGCGGGAGTGGTTCCGCAAGTCGGAGCTGTCCGCGGACCGGGCGGGTCTGCTGGCGGGGCAGGATGTCCGGGCCTCGATGCGCGGTCTGATGAAGATCGCGGGCGGCAACCATCTGCACGAGATGAACGTGGACGCGTTCCTGGAGCAGGCCGAGGAGTACGAGTCCGGGGGCGATCTGCGCGACTCGGTGCTGAAGATCCTGAACGTGCTGCCCCGCTCGCACCCCTTCGCCACGATCCGCGCGGCCGAGCTGAAGAAGTGGGCCGAGTCCCGTGACTTCCAGCGGATCATGGACGGCCACTACCCGCGGCGCGACCAGGACAAGGACACCTCGGTCAGCGACTCCTTCCGTGAGTCGGCGGCCAGCTACGCGAGCGATGTGAAGACCTCCAAGGACCCGCTGATGAAGCTGGTCTCGGACCTCGCGGGCGGCGCGGGCGACCTGGGCGGCCGGGTCCGCCGTGGCTTCGACGGCTTCCGCAGCCCGCCCCCGTCGAAGGGAGGCGCGGCGGACGCCCCTCAGGAGGGGTGACACCAGCCCGCCACAGCGGCACCCGCACAGGCTCCGCTTGCCCCGAGGTGTCCTTCCCGCCGCAACGTTGTGAGCCACGGCGGCGGAATCCGGCGGCGCCGTACCCTCCCCAGTCCGGCGACCCCCGGCTCACACCTTCGGCTCAGCCCCAGCGGCCAGCGTCCCGCACAGGGCCGTAGGGCTGTCCGTCTCGTAGGGGTCGGTGCCCGCGGGGCCGCCGGTGTGAGCCGTCTGGCCGGCCAGGAGGGGGCGGAGGTAGGCCGTGGAGTCCTCGGCGCAGGCGAGCGGGCCCGCCTGGACGTAGGACGTGACCAGCTGGACCTGGTGCGTGCGCAGATCGTCGCGGGTGAAGCGGAAGGTCACCTCGCGGCGGACGGTGAACAGGGACGCGGGCGCGCCCGCCGCGGCACCGGAGCGGCGCAGGGCGTAGACGAAGGTGTGGTCGGCGGTGACCTCCAGCGTGGCCGCGTCGCTCTCGACGGCCTGGAGGTTGCCCTGGACGCGGGTCGGTCCGTCGGCGGCGAGCTGGACGCGGGAGGGGTCGAGACGGACCAGCCAGCCGGTGGGGGCGTGCCGGCCGTCCGCCGCCGGGTGGTCGAAGCTCTGGTCGAACTGGCCGAGCTGGTCGGCGTCGATGAGGGACCGGACAGGGCTTACCTGGCGGCCGGTCAGCACCTCGGGATCGAGCGAGGAGCGGACTATGTAGTCCTTGGCGGTGGTGAGCGCGGTCACCACCTGACTGTCGGAGAAGTGGGCGGTGCTGCGGGCGGCCGGCAGCGGTATGCCCTCGGCGCCGACGTCGTACGAGGCGGCGGGGCTGTGCGCGTACAGGCTCTCGGCGTCGGCGGTGCCGGGCACCTTGCCCGTGGGTGCGAGCGGGATCACCGTCATCCGCAGGGGTTCGACGGGGCGCCGGGTCTCCGGGGAGCCGTAGGGGTGGCGGACGCCCATGTAGATCGCGGTGCCGAAGGCGACGGCGATCAGCAGGACCAGGATCAGGGCCTGCCGGGTGAGTCCGCGGTGCAGGGGCGGACGGCGGCGCACGGCGGGCGCGTGGTCGGCCATCCGCTCCTCGGCAGAGTACTCCTGGAGGCGCGCAGCACGGACGAACGACTCGTCGAACACGACGGATCGGTACTCGTCCTCGCCACCTCCGGGGCCGCCCTCGGGTGTGCCCTCCGGTGGGTCTCCAGGCCCGCCCATACTTTCAGAGTAGGTCGCGTAGGCCTCAGGTAAACGCCCTGCTACACGACAACTTCTGACAGGTGCTCACCAAGACCGGGCGGGGGCGTTCAGGGGGAGCGCGGGATGGCCGAGGCCGCCGGCTGGGCGGTGTCGGCGGAGACGGAGGGCGCGGCGGCGCTGCCCTGTTCCAGGCCCGGCGGGGCGGGCGTGGGGATCCCGTCACGGGTGCCGGCGGAGCCGCCGCGGTAGACGGCGGCGAAGGCCAGGGCGACCATGCCGATGCCCATCACGACGGCCAGCACCCAGGCCACGGGACGGTGCCAGCGGACCTGCTTGCCGTATCCCCCGAAGTGGCGGTCGCCGAGGACGTAGGTGTCCTCCAGCTCGTCGTCGTCCGGATCTTGGCCGAAATCGGTCCCCTCGGGGCCGTAGGCGTCGTCGTAGTGCTCGCCTCGGGCGTGGGCGCGGCGGGCCTCCGCGTCGGAGGCCTCGGCTCTGGCCTGTGCGGCGGCAAGGAGGCGCTCGACGGCGGTCGGCTCATGAACCGTGGCCGCCTGCACAAAGGCCTCGTCGAAGACCACGGAGGCGAACTCTTCGTCCGACACCCCGTGGTCGTGGTCGTCGTCGGGCTCCCAGCCGTCAGGGAACGGCGTGCCCCCCACGTCCTCCGGCACGCATCCAGAGTAGACCTGGGGGGTCAATTTGGGCAGACGGTATGGAAATTCGTCTGACTGGTGAGACGCCGTTTCGGCCGCCGCCACGACGCGCGGGGCGTACGGCCGAACGGGTGAGTCTCAGGGGCGCACGTGGCCGTCACCGGTGACGATGTACTTCGTGCTGGTCAGCTCCGGCAGGCCCATCGGTCCGCGGGCGTGCAGCTTCTGGGTGGAGATGCCGATCTCGGCGCCGAAGCCGAACTGGCCGCCGTCGGTGAAGCGGGTGGAGGCGTTCACGGCGACGGTGGTGGAGTCGACCAGCTGGGTGAAGCGGCGGGCGGCCTGCTGGGAGGTGGTGACGATGGCCTCGGTGTGGCCGGAGGTCCACAGCCGGATGTGCTCCACGGCCTTGTCCAGGGAGTCGACGACCGCGGCGGCGATGTCGTAGGAGAGGTACTCCGTCTCCCAGTCCTCGGCCACGGCCTCCACCACCGTCGCCTTGGAGTCCTTGGCGTAGGCCATCACCCGCTCGTCGGCGTGCACGGTGACGCCGGCCTCGGCGAGGGCGTCGAGGGCGCGCGGCAGGAACACCGGGGCGATGTCCTGGTGGACGAGGAGGGTCTCGGCGGCGTTGCAGACGCTGACCCGCTGGGCCTTGGAGTTGATCAGGATGTCGATGGCCATGTCGAGGTCGGCGTGGGCGTCGACGTAGACGTGGCAGTTGCCGGTGCCGGTCTCGATGACGGGGACGGTGGACTCGCTCACCACGGTCTGGATGAGGGAGGCGCCGCCCCGCGGGATCAGCACGTCGACGAGGCCCCGGGCGCGCATCAGCTCGCGCACGCTCTCGCGGCTCTCCCCCGGCACCAGCTGGACGGCGTCGGCGGGCAGCCCGGCGCCGCCGACGGCGTCCCGGATGACGCGGACGAGGGCGGTGTTGGACGCGTAGGCGGAGGCGGAGCCGCGCAGCAGGACGGCGTTGCCGGACTTCAGACAGAGGGCGGCGGCGTCCACGGTGACGTTGGGGCGGGCCTCGTAGATGATGCCGACGACGCCGAGCGGGACGCGGACCTGACGCAGGTCGATGCCGTTGGGGAGGGTGGAGCCGCGGACGATCTCGCCGACCGGGTCGGGCAGCTTCGCCACGTCGCGGACGTCGGAGGCGATGGCGCGGACCCGCTCGGGGGTGAGGGTGAGCCGGTCGACGATGGCCTCGCTGGTGCCGTTCTCCCTGGCCTTGGCCACGTCGTGAGCGTTGGCCTCGACAATCTCGGCGGTCCGGACCTCCAGCGCGTCGGCGATGGCGAGCAGCGCGTCGTCCTTCACGGCCCGCGGGAGCGGCGCGAGGTCGGCGGCGGCGGCCTTGGCCCGGTAGGCGGCCTGGGTGACCGGGGACATCGAGTCGTACGGCGAGAGCGTGGTCATGAAGGAAGGGTAGTGCGCGGCAGGTGCCGGTCACCGCTCATCCCAAACCCCGAGACACGGTCTCAGGAGGGATCAAAAGGGATGGACTCCCACCGGTGTCGCGGGCGGCGGGCCGTAGCCCTCGGCGATGCGCTGGTGATAGGTCTCGCGGTCGATGACCTCCAGGCCGACGATCTCCCACGGGGGCAGTCCGGCGGTCTGCCGGTGCTCGCCCCACAGGCGCAGGGCGACGGCGGCGGCGTCATGCAGGTCACGGGCCTCCTCCCAGTACCGGATCTCCGCGTGGTCGCTCGCATACCGGCTGGTCAGCAGGAAGGGGTGGTCGTGGGCCAGCTGTTCCAGGGCCCGCCGCAGATCGGTGAGGGGGACGTCCGGGCCGGAGACGCTGAGAGTGACGTGCCAGAGCCGGGGCATGTCCTTGGGCTCCTCATAGGTGTCACCGGCCGTGACGCTCGTCAGGGCACCGCGGGTGGCCACCCCAGGGCGCACTCGTCTCACGACGGCCTCCTTCACCCACTGCTCGGGGACGTGTCTCGGAACGTCTCTCTGAGACAAAGTTGAGCAGGCCCTACGGCACCGCGGGGCGGTTTTACGGAACGTCCCCCACCGGGGGCTGTCGTTACGTCCCGTTTTATGCGTGCAAGAGCACCAGGTCGTCCCTGTGTACGACCTCGCGTTCGTACGCCGGGCCGAGTTCCCGGGCCAGTTCACGGGTCGAGCGCCCGATCAGCCGGGGGATCTCCTTGGCGTCGAAGTTGACGAGCCCACGGGCCACCGCGCGCCCCGTCGTGTCGCGCAGTTCGACGGGGTCGCCGGCGCTGAACTCGCCCTCCACGGAGGCGATTCCAGCGGGCAGCAGCGACGTGCGCCGCTTCACGACGGCGTCCACCGCCCCGTCGTCCAGGATCAGCGCGCCTTGCGGGGTGGAGGCGTGCTGGAGCCACAGGAGCCGGTCGGCGGAGCGCTTGCCGGTGGGGTGGAAGTAGGTGCCGGTGTCGCCGCCGCTCAAGGCGTCGGCCGCGTGCACGGCGCTGGTGAGGACCACGGGGATGCCGGCCGCGGCCGCGATCCGGGCGGCCTCGACCTTGGTGACCATCCCGCCGGTGCCCACGCCGGCCTTGCCCGCGCTGCCGATGTCGACGCCCGCGAGGTCCTCCGGCCCCTTCACCTCGGCTATCCGCGAGGTGCCGGGCTTGCTGGGGTCGCCGTCGTAGACGCCGTCGACGTCGGAGAGGAGGACGAGCAGATCGGCGTGGACGAGGTGGGCGACGAGGGCGGCGAGGCGGTCGTTGTCGCCGAAGCGGATCTCGTCGGTGGCGACCGTGTCGTTCTCGTTGACGATCGGGAGGGCGCCCATCGCGAGGAGCTTGTCGAGGGTGCGGGAGGCGTTGCGGTGGTGGGCGCGGCGGCTCATGTCGTCGGAGGTGAGCAGGACTTGGCCGACGCGGACGCCGTAGCGGGCGAAGGAGGCGGTGTAGCGGGCGACGAGCAGGCCCTGGCCGACGCTGGCGGCGGCCTGCTGCCGGGCGAGGTCCTTGGGGCGGCGGCGCAGACCGAGCGGGGCGAGGCCGGCGGCGATGGCGCCGGAGGAGACGAGGACGACCTCCCGCTCTCCCCCGCTGCGGCTCTTGGCCAGCACGTCGACCAGCGCGTCGACGCGGTCGGCGTCCAGACCGCCGGCGGCGGTGGTCAGCGACGAGGAGCCCACCTTGACGACGATCCTGCGGGCCTCACCCACGGCCTGCCTTGCCCTTGCCACCTTGCCCTCTGTTCCCCTCTTTTGCCCGCGCGCTGTTCCGGCTGCCTGAGCGGCAATCTACGCGAAGTGGATCGACCCTCGCCCACCGGTCCAGCCTCCGGACACGCGGTCCGTAGCCGTTCCTTCACGATCTGCGTATGGCAAAAAGGTTGTACTGGTTGCGTATAGAAATTAAAGCTCGTCCAAACATAAGTTGAAGATCGTGAAGCGCATTCTGCTGCGATCGGGCAAGAGCCCGTACGACGTCCTGTCCGTCGAGGAGGCCCTGCACCGGGACGTCATCGCCACCAACTCGGGAAATCTGATCTTCAGTGACGCGGCGCACAAGATCCTTGAGGCACCGGACACCGAGGTCGTCTCCAACGGCATCGGCACGGACCTGGCCGCGGCCGCCCGGATCAACGAGGAGTACGACGCGTTCGTCGTCCCGCTGGCCAACGCCTTCCGGCCGTCCTTCGAGGGCCGCCTGAAGCGGCTGACCCGGCTGATCGACAAGCTCCGGATCCCGGTCGTGGTGCTGGGCGTCGGCGCGCAGACGGGAGTGAGCTACAACCCGGCCCGGCTGAAGCCGATGGAGCAGTCGGTGCGTGAGTTCTGCGCGGCGGTGCTGGAGCGCAGCGCGTCGATCGGCGTCCGGGGCGAGTTCACCGAGCAGTACCTGCGGGACATGGGCTTCCATGACGTGGAGGTCATCGGCTGCCCGTCGATGTTCCTGTACGGCTCCGAACTCGACGTCCGCAAGCGGGTGCCGGTGCTGGGTGCCGAGTCGCGGATCGCGGTCAACGGCTCGCACAGCGCGGTGCAGAAGCAGGGCCTGGACCGGATCATCGGCCGTACCCACGCGCGGTATCCGAACCTGCGGTTCATCGGCCAGAACCTCAGCGACGCACGGCAGTTGCACTGGCGGGACCTCACGGACCCCAACTCCCGGGTGACCGCCATGCCGACGCACCCGGACCACCCGATGTACCGAGAGGACAAGGTGCGGGTGTACGTCGACCCGGTCACCTGGATCGACGATCTGCGCGGCTTCGACTTCTCCTTCGGCTCGCGCATCCACGGCAACATCGCGGCGCTGCTGGCGGGGACGCCCGCGACCGTGCTGTGCGGCGACTCGCGCACGCTGGAGCTGTGCCGGTACTTCGAGATCCCGCACCAGCGACTGGACAAGGCGGTCACGGATCCGCAGGCGGCGGATCCGGCCCGGCTGTACGAGGAGGCGGATCTCGGCGGCCTGGTGGGCCACCACCGGGAGCGGTTCGACCGGTTCGTCGGCTTCCTGGACAGGAACGGGCTGCGGAACACCTTCACGCACGGCGACGGCGGCGCCGCCTTCGAGGAGCGGTTGCGGTCGCTGTCCTTCCCGCCGGGCATCCGGCCGTGGAACGACACCGACCTCGCCTCGCTCAGCAGCCGGTTCGGCTGGCTGCACACCCAGGTCAGCGAACTGGCCCAGGACAACGCGAGGTTGCGCAAGGAGCTGGCCCGGTCGCGCAGGGCGCAGGGCACCTCCCCCGCGCCCGCCGCGTCCGTCTACCGCCGCGCCCGCCGCGTGGTGGGCCGCCCGCTGCGCCGGGCACTGCAGTCGGGCAAGCAGTAGGGCTCGGTCCGCGCGGACCGCCACACAGCAACGAGCCCGGCCGCGCATACGGCCACACAGCAGCGAGCCGGGCCACCGGACCGCTGTGCCGCACAGTCCCGGCCGCCTGGACCACCGCACACAGGCCGGAAAGCCGAGCCGGACCACGCGGGCCCCACCCACAGTCCGCCGTAAGCGGCGAGCGAACCGAGCCGCTCAAGCAGGCCCACGCGGACCTGCCAAAAGCGAACCCGCCACTGAGGCCGCCTCACACAAACCCGCCAGAAGCGAACCCGCCGCTCAGCCCGCCGCCACACAAACCCCGCAGAAACAACCCCCGGCCCCTCAAGCGCCCCCAAAAAAGGCCGGCAGCGGCGTGTGTACGGGCCCGTCAGGCCGCCGCCGGCTTGAAGTTCTTCGCCGACAGCGTCCGCCGTACCTTGCGGAGCACCCGGCGCAGGAAGGAGTTGGCGGCTGCCTCGCGGTAGCCGTGGACGGCGCGGGCCTCGCGGGGTGCGGCGAGGTAGATGTCGTCCGGGATGCCGGCCGTCTTCGAGCGGAAGTGCGGGTAGGCGAGGTAGACGCGGGTGCCGCGCTTCTCCAGGATCGCGGCCGGCTCCTTCTTCGTCTTGACGAACTCCACGACGTCCAGCAGCAGATCGGCTCGCTGCAGGGCGACCAGGTGCAGAAGCAGCCGCTCGTGCACCTTCATCCGCCGGGCCACTCCGGGCGTCCAGTAGGCGTCTATCAGCGGCTTGGCCAGCTCGAACTTGTGCCGGCGGACCTTCTCGCTGTTCTTGAGGAACTTCGGTCCGAACTGCGGCAGCAGGGTGATGAGGAAGGGCCGGACCATGAGCAGGTCCCGCTTGTCGCCGGCCGGGACCATGTCGGCGATCAGCGCCATCAGGGACCGCGCGGAGTCGAAGCGCAGGGTGTAGCTGCCGCTCTTGGTGACGTGCTTGCCGTCGTCGCGGCCGACCAGGTAGTAGCAGGTGTAGTCGGCGAGGACCGAGACGCCGTCCGCACGCAGGTACGCCTCCATGGTGAACAGGGCGTCCTCGCCGGTGAACAGCGACTCGTCGAACCGCATGCCGTGCTTGTCCAGCAGCTCGCGGCGGAACAGCTTCTGCGCGCTCAGCGTGAACTTGATGTTGGAGGAGAAGACGTCGGTACGGCCGAGGGTCTTGCCCCACATGGACTTCGGCGGAATGCGGTTGATGCCCTCGACCTTGCCGAGCACCACGTCCGTGCCGTTCTCGTCGGCCATGGCGACCATGCGCTCAAGGGCCTCGGGGCCGAGCCGGTCGTCGGCGTCGAGGAAGAACACGAACCGGCCGGCCGCCCTGCCGAGGCCGACATTGCGGGGACCGCTGGGGCCGCCGGAGTTCTCCTGGCGGATGACGGTGACGCGCATGGGGGCGCGGGCGGCGAACTCCTCCAGGTACTCGCCGGTGCCGTCCGTCGAGCCGTCGTCGACCGCGATGACCTCGAGGCGTGCCGGGTCGATGGTCTGGGCCTCGACCGACGCCAGGCACTCGACCAGGTACGGCATCGCTTCGTACGCCCCGATGATCACGCTCACATCAGGCTGCGTCACGACGGTCACACTTTCCCCTTACTTACCAAAAGCGAATTTTCCCCGTATTGCCGCAATGGCAACCTGTAAGACAGGCATCTCATGGGAGCGGTTGCCCCGCACGGGGTGATCAGTGGTGCAGGTCACACCGGTGCCCGGGTCTTCACCCGACAGTACGTAGGGTCGGTAAGAGTTGCTCACCGTCGGTCGGCGGCCGGAGTAAGAGCGCCCGTAAGAAACCTGAACAACGGATTCCGCACAACGGCGAGGGCCGGCCCCGGGAGCGATCCCGGGGCCGGCCCTCGCCGGCAGTGAAGGTGTCAGCCCGCGTTCACACCGTCCTGGTCGCCGGCGGACGTGGTCCGCTGGCCGGGGACCGCGTTGGTCAGCTCGGCGGCCTCGGCGGGGTCCGCGCTCGCGGCGCCCAGCCGGGACTGCTGGCCGACGTTTCGGGCCTCGGCCTTGAGGGCCAGCTCGGCCACCGCGTGGTTGAACTGGTCGATGGACTTCGGCTCGTCCGGGCCCAGCAGATAGCGCTTGAGCTCCTTGCGGGCCTCCGTCAGCGGGTCGGCCGACGGATCGCGCACGGCGTCCAGCAGCCCGCCCAGCTCGCGCGCGTCGTTGGACAGGATCACCGCGGCACGCACCGCCGTGTTCTGCCGCCTGAACTCCTCGTGACCGAGCTCCCCGGAGTCGGTGACCGCGTACGGCTTGCCGCTCGCGATGAAGTCGGAGACCACGGAGGAGATGTCGGAGACCATCGCGTCGGAGACGTTGAAGCAGTCGTACAGGCGCGGCTCGGCGCCGGTGATGACGCGGTGCTCGTACGACGGGAAGGAGCGCCAGTAGGCGGTGTTCCACTCGGTGCGCAGCCGGGCGATCTCCGCGTGCTTGGCCACGTCGACGACGCCGTCCCGGGTGGCCTCGGCCTCGTCGCCCTTGTCGCCGCCGACCGCGGCCAGCTCGGCGAGCCGGGCCTCGATCCGGGTCAGCTCGGCCTTGGCCTGGGCGAGCGCCTTGCCGTCGGCGGTGAAGCGGGAGTCGGCGGCACGCTCGGCGGCGGCCTTCTCCACCAGCGCGGTGATCCGCTTGTGCGCGGCGCCGGCCTCCTTGCTGACGGTGCCGGTGAACGGGTGCGGCTTGTACAGGACGCGGACCGGCGGGTCGGCCTTCACCAGCTTCTTCACGATGTTCTCGCCGGCGAGCACGATCGAGGTGTTGCCGGGGTTGCCGTCCCAGCCCTCCCAGGTGGGCGCGTACAGCACGGTCGGGCAGCGTCCGTCAGCGGCTCCGTCGCGGGGCCCGTCGGGCACGCCCTGCCAGGTCTGGATGGGGGCGAGCTGCGGACGGCCGACCTCCACGATGTCGTCGTCGCGGACACCGACGTCGGCGATGGCGTAGCGGTCACGGCCGGCGCGCCCGGCGGTCCACACCTCGTCGTAGACCTTGCTGTACGGATTGACGCTGGCGAGCTTGTCGCTGTCGCCATGGCCGATGAAGACGTGCTTCATGGTGGGCACGCGCAGCAGGTGGATGTTCTTGCCGACGTTCGCGGCGTACAGGGCTACGCGGACGGTCGACAGGTCCAGGTTCATCAGGTGCACCCCTCCGGGCACGCAGATGACGGGGACCGTGGTCGGCGCGAGGTTGTTCAGGATGGCCCGCTCGCGGAGGATGATCAGCGGCCGGGTGTCCAGCTGCTCCATCGTCTCCAGCCACATGTTGACCTGGTACGCGGAGTCCTTGGAGCCGGAGAAGTACAGGACCGTCTCGGGCTTGTAGCCGGCCAGCCAGTCGTCGACGGCGGCGAGGACGACCTCGGCCTTCGGCGGGATCTTCCGGCCGCGCACGTACGGCACGAGCACGAGGACGTACAGGACGCCGAGGCCGACGGTGAGGCCGACGCCGGCGAAGCCCGGGGCGGCGGGCGAGTCCTGCCCGGCCGAGACCAGGATGCCGGTCATCGCGAACAGGTCCAGGTGGAGCATCTTCTCCGCGCTGCGGTGCAGCAGCCGGCGCGGCGGGGCGTCCGGGATGCGGATGCGCGACTTCAGGTCGATGTTGCGGGTGGCGACCGGCATCCGGCGGCGGTTTCGGATGAGGGTGACCAGCGCGCCGTGCGGGGCCTGGAGGCCGTAGAAGGCGATGAAGCAGGCGACGGCGCCGTAGAAGATCAGGTCGTCCGCGTGCGACAGGCGGGCCAGCAGCAGGATCAGCAGCAGCTGCCGGATCAGGAAGCGGATCGACAGACCCGCCCGGATCTTGCTGAGGCGGTTGATCAGATAGCTGCCCTTGCGGTGCAGATAGTGATCCGCCAGGTACGTCACGGCGGCCAGGGCCGCGAAGGCGGGAACGCTCGGGGCGAGCGCGGCCAGCATGAGCGCCGGGAAGCCCAGGATCATGAGGGCCGCCGCGGTCAACTCGGCCGCGCTGCCCACCCGGGCGACGCGAATAGCGGTGGATATCACGGAGAAACCTGCTCTGGGAGGGGGAGTGCCGGTTCGCGGGGGGTGGTGAGAGATGTACGGATTCAGGCCTCTGCTAACGCCCGGTTAATGAGCGACGGCAGAGGCCTGAAATTCCTAAAAGCTATTGACGAATTATTACATGCTGTCCTGGCGGTCCAGAACAGTGGCCAGCGCCTGCTCGAAACCGGAGGCCTTGGCGGCGCCCGCCGTCGGGTCCTGCTGACGGACGTCGATGACATGGCCGGTCAGCTCCGACAGGAGCACGTCCAGCGAGGTGCGGGCCACGGCCTCGGAGGAGAGCAGCGAGCCCGCGGGCTCCTGGCCGAAGGCCTTGGTGCGCATCGGGGTGGCGGTGCGCTCGGGGTTGATGCAGTTGACGCGGATGCCGTCGCCGGCCCACTCGTCGGACAGCGCCTGGGTGAGGTTCACCATGGCGGCCTTGGTGGAGGAGTACAGGGAGTACTCGGCGCGGCCGCGGGTGTAGCTGCTGGAGGTGTACAGCAGCAGCTGGCCGTTGGTCTCGGCGAGGTACTTGTAGCTGGAACGGGCGATCTGCACCGGGGCCAGGTAGTTGACCTTCAGCGCCTCCTCGATGGTGGCGTTGTCGGTCTCGGCGAGCTTGCCGATGCGCAGCACGCCCGCGGTGTTGACGACGTAGTCGATCCGGCCGGTCTCCGCGTACGCCTTGGACAGCGCGTCGTCGACCTCCTCCGGGTTCTCCACGTGGGTGCCGGTGGTGGAGCGGCCCAGTGCGTAGACGTTCGCGCCGTAGGACTCGGCGAGTTCGGCGATGTCCTTGCCGATGCCGTAGGAGCCGCCGAAGATGACGAGCGTCTTGCCGGTGAGCAGGTCGCGGTAGGCCTCCTCGCCGACCTGCTCGGGCGCGGCGGTGGAGGCCAGCTGGAACAGCTTGTCGGCGATGAAGACGTCGACCGGCTGGGTCACCTTCATGTTGTACTCGTCACCCGCGACGACGTGGATCGGCACGTCCGGCAGGTACTTGAGCACGACGGAACAGTCGTCCGTGGCCTGGAAGTTGGGGTCGCCGGCGGCGACCTCGTAGGCCCGGCGGATCGTGGACAGCTTGAAGGCCTGCGGGGTCTGGCCGCGGCGCAGCCGGGAGCGGTCCGGGATCTCGGTGATGAACTCGCCGTCCCCGCCGTGCGTGCGCGTGACGATGATGGTGTCCGCGGACGGGATGGCCACGTCCACGGCCTGGTAACGCTCCAGCGCGGCCACGCAGTCGTCGATGACGCGCTGCGAGAGCAGGGGGCGTACGGCGTCGTGGAAGAGGACGTTGAGGTCCTCGCCCTCGGCCAGGCCCTCGCGCAGCGCGGAGATGGCGCGCTCGGTGGTCTCGTTCCGCGTCGAGCCGCCCTCGATGATCTTCTTCACCTTGGTGAAGCCGGCCTTGGCCACGATCTTCTCGACGTCCGGGACATAGCCCGGCGCCATCAGCACGATGACGTCGTCGATCGAGTCCGCCTTCTCGAAGGTGGTCAGGGTGTGCTCGATGACTGCCTTGCCGGCGATCTTCAGCAGCTGCTTGGGGATCGACAGACCCACCCGCTGGCCGGTGCCACCGGCGAGGATCACTGCGGTGGTTCGGGGCTTGGCTATGTGCTGGGACACAGGCTGACCTACCTTGGGGCGACAGGGAACTGCGAAATGGTCCCACTTTAGGTAAGCGCAGTGCAAGGTGAGTGACATCCCATGCATATGTGAGCGCAACCTGTCATTCACCTTGCACCCCTGGTGATTGGGTCCGGAACCTGGCGAACGCCCGTGAATTTGCTGTGAGTAAGTCCACAGGTCCGTCACGGAGTCATGAGCGGACGCGGTTCAGCGCCGCCCGAGCCGCTTCAGACAGCGGTGCCCGAGGACCCGCACGAGTTCCCTCGACGACGTCTGGTGCACGGTCCGCACGAAGGCCTGCCCGCACACCCAGCGCGGCGATCCGCCCGGCCGACTCGGCGCCGATCGAGGCCACCCGCTCGACCGCCCAGCGCGGGGTCACGATCTTCACGTCCCCCGGCTCGGGAGGGCACGCATTCTTCATGTGGAGCACGGCGCCGCCCCGGACAAGACGGGAATAAAGCTCGTCCGGCAGTCCATTGCCGCGGAATTCGACATTAAGATTCCGCAGCATTTCGGTCTCGGCGAGGGTAAGAGACCGATTAGCGGCGTCGGGACGGGCCCAAGGAGATTCTCCGGCAGCCCGAGCAGCGCCTCGAAGGTGCGCAGCAGACCGCCGCGGTCACGGTCGTCCACCACGACCACGGTCACCCGCTCCGGACCGACCGCCCGCGTCCAGCGCTCGACCAGCCGGTCGTGCCGGTGCCGGTGCCAGAAGCTCGGATTGGGCTTCTCGTACGGCGGCCTGCGGAGCATGTGCTCCAGCCGGTCCGCATAGCCCATGCGCAGGCCGTTCTGCACGTACTGCTGCCACTGCGAGGGCATGATCTTCGCCAGGGGACGCAGTGTCACCAGCACGTGCACGCGGTCGCCGCCGAGCTGCTCCACGATCCGGGCGATCGTCCCGTCGCCCTGGGCGTCGGCGAAGAACTCCCTGCTGATCACCGAGGTGAGTCCGCCGGTGGCCGCCACCTGGTCCAGCAGCCGCCGCCGGTGCCGGTCGGTGGGCACGGTGTCGCCCGTCATCGCGGGCCGGGGCGCAGGCGGCGAGGGCGGCTTCCATGGGATGCGGGGTGTGCGCGGGGAACGCGACGCCGTGTTCCGCCATGCGGTCCCTGGCCGCGAAGAGGGCACCCTGGATGGCGGTGGTCCCGGTCTTGTGCGGGCCGATGTGCAGCAGGTGGGTGCCCGGGGGCAGGGGTGCGGGGGTTGTCGTACAGGCCGTCTCCATGGTTGAGGGACGGTAAGAGCCTCACCTGAGGCGGGGCTGAGCGGAGCCTGGGACCGCGATAGGTCCCGGGCTCCTGCGGTCCCAGGCGTCTGACGGCAGGTCGGTCACCGGCCGAAGCCGGGCGGGTCAGTCGGGGAAGTCGGTGGCGAGCCCCGCGCCGGAGGCGGTCGTGCCGAGGGTGCGGGCGGTGACCGCGTAGGAGCCCTGGGCGGTCGTACGGCCCGGGAACACCCAGAACGCGCCGGCGCCGGAGTCCTCCCCCGGCGCGCCGACCACCGGCTCGGCCCTGCCGTCGCCGTTGCCGTCCACCAGGTATGTGGTGGCCCCGAACACGTCCCCCGACTCGGCGGTCCCCGGTACGCCCGTGCCGTCCTGGCTGAACCCTCTGGTCCCTGCGCCGGTCGCCCCCGAGGGGCCACCCGGTACGAGGGCGAAGGTGCCGGCGTTCGTCACCCGGCCGAAGTCCTCGTACGGGATGCCCGCGAGGATGTCGCCGTAGCCGTCGCCGTCGACGTCCCGGACGGACACGGACCGGCCGAACTCGTCCCCGGCCTCCTGGATACCGGGCACCCCGGGCGTGTCCTGGGTGATCACCTGGGGCGCACCCTGGCCGAGGCCCTGGCTGCCCGCGTAGACGATCCGCAGGTACTCCCCGCCGACGACGAGATCCGCGCGGTGGTCGCCGTCGAGGTCGCCGAGGGCCACGGTGTCGGCACTGGGCCCGGTCAGGGCGTCCAGCCGCACCGGCGCGCGCAGCCCGTCCCGGCTTCCGCGCGCGTAGTACACGTAGGTGCCGTAGTGGCCCTCGTCGTCCGGGTCGTAGGTGCGGGCCAGCGTCACGAGGTCGTCGATGCCGTCGCCGTCGGTCTCCCCGACCGCCGTCGCGACCGTGTTCAGGTCGCCGTCGACGAAGTCCGCGCCCTCCTGTGCGCCCGCGGGGCGGCCGTCCCGCCCGAACGGGCCGAACAGCACCCGGCCGTTGTGCGCCAGATCCAGGTGGCCGTCGCCGTCGAAGTCACCGGCGACGGTTGTCGGCGCCTGCCAGATGCCGGTGCCCTCGGCGGGCAGCAGGGTGCCGGAGCCGAGACCCTGCGGACCGCCCCACAGCACGGTCCGGCTGCCCTGCCGGCCGATGCCGCCCTGGCTCCAGCGCTCGCCCCCGGACTCGACGAGCAGATCGCCGTACCCGTCACCGTCCAGGTCGGCCGTGACCAGCCGGGAGCCGAACAGGTCGCCCTGCTCCACGGCGCCGGGTATGCCGGGGGACGCCTGCGTGTACACCTTCTTCGCCGAGAGCCCCTTGGGGGACCCGTACAGCACCGCCACATAGCCCGCGTGGGTCTTGCCGCCCACGGTGGCGTACGGCGCGCCGACCGCCAGGTCCTCGTAGCCGTCGTCGTTGAAGTCGGCGCGCAACTGCCGGACGGACTGCTGCGCGGCGGCATTCGCGGCGAGGGCCGGCAGGGCACCGGCGGCGGCCAGCGCGACACCGGTGGCGATCGCGAGCGTGCACCGGCGGAAGGAACGGGACTGGGACGACTGGGACACGTCGGCTCCGGGAGTCGTGGAGACAGAGAAATGCGGCGTGGCGAGGCTCAAGTACCTCTCCACGCCGCACGGTTCGACTCACCGGGCCGGGACGGGGTTGCTCTGGAGTGTGCGGGATGTTTGTCCGACGTTCATTTCAACAGCCCGTCCCGCGCTTGACCGAGCCTTACTCGAAGGGGTCGAACTCGTCGTACTCGCGCAGAGCCTCGTCCCGCTCCGCCTGCTTGTCCCGGCGGCGCTGCGCCGCGGGCCGCGGCGCGTCGAAGCGGTGGTCCTCGCCGCGGCGGCCCAGCATCTCCGCGCCGGCCATGACCGTCGGCTCCCAGTCGAAGACGACCGCGTTCTCCTCGGGACCGATGGCGACGCCGTCGCCGGCCCGGGCGCCCGCCTTCATCAGCTCCTCTTCCACGCCGAGGCGGCCCAGCCGGTCGGCGAGATAGCCGACGGCCTCGTCGTTGTTGAAGTCGGTCTGACGGACCCAGCGCTCGGGCTTCTCGCCGCGCACCCGGAACAGCGGCTCGCCGCCGACCTCCTCGCGGGTGACGGTGAAACCGGCGTCGTCGACGGCCTTGGGCCGGATGACGATCCGGGTCGCCTCCTCCTTCGGCTTCGCCGCGCGTGCCTTGGCGACCAGCTCACCGAGCGCGAACGACAGCTCGCGCAGCCCGATGTGGGCGACCGCCGACACCTCGAAGACGCGGTAGCCGCGGGCCTCCAGGTCGGGGCGGACCATCTCGGCGAGGTCCTTGCCGTCGGGCACGTCGACCTTGTTCAGGACGACGAGCCGGGGCCGGTTGTCCAGGCCGCCGTACTGGCGCAGCTCCTCCTCGATGACGTCGAGGTCGGAGACCGGGTCGCGCTCGGACTCCAGGGTCGCGGTGTCCAGCACGTGCACCAGCACGCTGCACCGCTCCACGTGCCGCAGGAACTCCAGGCCCAGGCCCTTGCCCTGGCTGGCGCCCGGAATCAGACCCGGCACGTCGGCGATGGTGTAGACGGTCGAACCGGCCGTCACGACACCGAGGTTCGGCACCAGGGTCGTGAAGGGATAGTCGGCGATCTTCGGCTTGGCCGCGCTGAGCACGGAGATCAGCGAGGACTTGCCGGCGCTCGGGTAGCCGACCAGCGCCACGTCGGCGACGGTCTTCAGCTCCAGGACGATGTCGTGCAGGTCCCCGGGCTCGCCGAGCAGCGCGAAACCGGGCGCCTTGCGGCGGGCGGAGGCCAGCGCCGCGTTGCCGAGACCGCCGCGGCCGCCCTGCGCGGCGATGTACGAGGTGCCGTGGCCGACCAGGTCGGCGAGCACGTTGCCGGCCTTGTCCAGCACGACCGTGCCGTCCGGCACCGGCAGGACGAGGTCCTGGCCGTCCTTGCCGGAGCGGTTGCCGCCCTCGCCGGGCTTGCCGTTGGTGGCCTTGCGGTGCGGGGAGTGGTGGTAGTCGAGAAGTGTCGTCACCGACTGGTCGACGGTGAGGATCACGTCACCGCCGCGGCCGCCGTTGCCGCCGTCCGGGCCGCCGAGCGGCTTGAACTTCTCGCGGTGTACGGAGGCACAGCCGTGACCTCCGTTACCCGCGGCGACATGCAGTTCGACGCGGTCCACGAAGGTGGTCATGGTTCAGTGCCTCCAGAAAGTACGGGTATGTCTCGTCGTCGACACAGTGGTCAACACGCGAAAGGCGGACCCGCCTTCCCGACCGGGAAGTGAGGTCCGCCTCGCGAAAGCGTTCGGTGCTGAATCAGCCGTTGATCAGATGACTCAGGCGACCGGAACGATGTTCACGACCTTGCGGCCGCGGTGGGTACCGAACTCCACCGCACCGGCCTGCAGGGCGAACAGCGTGTCGTCGCCGCCACGGCCGACACCGGCGCCGGGGTGGAAGTGGGTGCCGCGCTGACGGACCAGGATCTCACCAGCGTTCACGACCTGACCGCCGAAGCGCTTCACGCCGAGCCGCTGGGCGTTGGAGTCGCGACCGTTCCGGGTGGACGATGCGCCCTTCTTGTGTGCCATGTCTCCTCAGTCCCTTACTTCGCAGCCGTGGGGATCGACGTGACCTTGATCGCCGTGTACTGCTGGCGGTGGCCCTGCCGACGGCGGTAGCCGGTCTTGTTCTTGTAGCGCAGAATGTCGATCTTCTGGCCCTTGTGGTGGTCCACGACCTCGGCCTGGACCTTGATGCCGGCCAGCACCCACGGGTCGCTGGTCACAGCGTCGCCGTCGACAACGAGCAGGGTCGAGAGCTCGACCGTGTCGCCAACCTTGGCGGTGGAAATCTTGTCAACCTCAACGATGTCGCCGACAGCAACCTTGTGCTGGCGACCACCGCTGCGCACGATGGCGTACACGCGGATCTCTCTTTCGCTCGAAGAAACGGCACCCCCGCAGGCCAGCCGCCCAGAAACACCACGGACGACCTCTCCCGGCCAACCTTGTGCCCGGGAGGAAGAGGTTTACGGGGATGTGGCATGTTCAGTGGACACGCCGACGGTCAAGGTTACGGGGCCATGACCTGGAGGGTCAAACCGGGCCCCGGTGGGTGTGGGGGGGGGTCCAGGGACCGGGCCCCCACCCCCGGGATCCGCCCTCTTTGTGGGGGTCCCAAGCAGAGGCGACCATGGTTGTTTTCTTTTTCCCCAA